>NZ_JAHOPC010000017.1:0-75834 GCF_019038615.1 Paenarthrobacter aromaticivorans | reverse complement strand
CACATAGTACTGATGCACCATGTCCCGGATCTCATCACGGCTAATACCTCTCGGGCCAACAGTCATGGCTACTCCTGCTCTCGTCACACACCACCTGACTCACAACCAGCCTGACGCAGAGGGAAGCGGTCGGATGTGAGAGAGGAACCGCCCTAAAGCGGTCGGATGTGATAGAGGAACCGCCGAAAAGGCGGTGGGATGTGAGAGAGGGACGGATTGGGGGTATTGCGCGGGGCAAGTGACTCATGTCATACTCATTCTCGATGCGCATCGACGATACGTATCGACGATTGGCAGAAGCCGTCAAAAAGTACCCGTTCAGCAGAGAGCGCAAGGAGGCCAGGACATGCCCACCAGCAAGGACGTTGCCCAGGCCGCCGGCGTTGCTCAGAGCACGGTTTCCTATGTTCTCAGTGGCAAGCGACCCATCTCCGAGAAGACGCGGAAAAAGGTAGAGGACGCCATTCAGCAGCTGACCTACCAGCCAAATGCCGGAGCCCGCGCGCTTGCCAGTCGCCGGACTCGCGTGATCGGCCTCGTCATCCCGTTCATCCCGGAGTTGCACATGGCATCGATCATGGAGTTCGTCTCCGTTATCGCCAACACCGCCCGCCTCTATGACCACGACATCCTGCTGGTCACCGAGGATGAGGGCGCACCGGGGCTGCAGCGTGTTGTGGGCCAGCAAATCTGCGACGGCCTGATCCTTATGCAAGTGGAAGGCGACGACGAACGCCTCCCGGTAGTCCGCAGCCTTCACGTTCCGGTGGTGCTGATCGGCATCCCGCATGATCCTTCCGGATTGGTTTGCATTGATGCCGACTTTGAAATGGCCGGCGAACAGTGCGTGCAGGACCTGGCAGCCGCTGGCCACACCGTAATCTCCGTTCTGGATTGGCAGCCGGAAGTGGTCGACCGCCACGTGAACTACGTGGAGCGCTTCATGTCCGGCACCAACAAGGCCGCGGAGACCCTCGGCGTAAAAGTGCTGCACCTGCCCGGCGGAACTGATCGCGAGGTTATCGGCGAATCCGTGGACAAAGCCTTGGCGGAGACCACTGGAGTACCTGCCTTTATCGCTCCGGACGGCACCGTTCAGGACGTTCTTCGACGCGTCCTCACCAGCCGCGGCCTGACGCCCGGTACGGATGTCTCTGTCATCGGTAGTGCCTCCCCCACCCTGGCTGAGCTACAGCCCATCCCACTTTCCACCATTGACCTCCGCCCGGCCGAAGTATCCCGCCGTGCGGTGAAGATTATTTGCGATCTCCTCGAAGCCGAGAACCAGGGACCAACCGAATCCCTGGAATTGGTACCCACGGTCATTACGCACCGTGCCAGCACGCTCCGTCCACCCCACGGCAGCTAAACCCTCTCAAAGCACCCTGCATTACAGTTTCCGAATTTATCGATACGCATCGTCGATACGCATCGATAATCACACCCAGAAAAAGGAACAGACAATGAAGTCAGCACAAAGGACAACCCGTCGTCCTCTTGCCCTCGCCGTCGCTGCATTGGTCGGCCTTCCCTTGGCCCTCTCAGCCTGCGGGACCTCCACTGCGGCTTCGTCGTCGGAGGCTGTCACGGAAATCTCCGTGATGGACTACTACAACAACGAGCCGGATAAGTCCTTCATCGGCGACGCCCTGACCAAGTGCGGCACCCAGGCAGGTGTCACCATCAAGCGGGAGACCGTCCCAGGCAAGTCCCTGATCTCCAAGGTGCTCCAGCAGTCCTCCTCCAAGACGCTTCCGGACGTGCTCATGCTGGATAATCCGGACCTGCAGCAGATTGCCGCCACCGGCGCGTTGGCTCCCTTGTCAGACTTCAAGATCAGCACTGACAACTTTGCCGAGGGCGTGCTGAGCGCGGGCACCTACAAGGACAAGGTGTACGGCCTGGCTCCAACCGTGAACACCATTGCCCTGTTCTACAACAAGGACATCCTGGACAAGGCTGGAGTAACCCCGCCCACCACCTGGGACGAACTGAAGGCAGCAGCCGCCAAGCTCACCGCCGGCGAGCAGTACGGACTCGCGTTCAATGCCAACCCCACGTATGAAGGCACCTGGCAGTTCCTCCCGGTCATGTGGTCCAACGGCGGTGACGAGAAGAAGATCGACACCAAGGAGACCGAGCAGGCACTCCAGCTCTGGACCGACCTGGTAAAGAGCGGCTCCGTCTCTTCCTCGGCCCTGAACTGGACCCAGGCCGATGTCAAGGACCAGTTCATGGCCGGCAAAGCAGCCATGATGGTCAACGGCCCTTGGCAGATCCCGGCCCTGGATAAGCAGCCCACTCTGCAGTACGGCGTGGTCAAGATCCCCGTCCGTGAAGCCGGCCAGACGTCCGTTGCCCCGCTGGGCGGCGAAGTATGGACAGTCCCTCAAACCGGAAACAAGGCACGCCAGGCCAAGGCCGCGGAAGTGATTGCCTGCCTGAACAGCGACGAGAACCAGATGTCCATGGCCAAGGTCCGTAACACCATTCCTTCCAAGACCACGTTGGCGGAGAAGTTCGCGGCCGAAAACCCCAAGCTCGCTACGTTCACTGAGCTGATCAAGACCGCCCGTGCCCGCACCGGCGAGCTCGGTGCAGATTGGCCGGCCCAGGCAACCAAGATCTACACCGCTATCCAGACAGCCCTGACCGGTAACGCCTCTCCGGCCGATGCCCTCAAGCAAGCGCAAGGCCAGTAAGCAGCGAACCATGTCATTGACAACAGATTTGTCGCAAACAGCGGCTCCTTCCAGCGGAAAGGCCAGCCGCAAGCACGGCCGTCCGGCTGGCCCGCCTACAGAGGCGCAAGCACCACGACGGCGCACCCGCCAACGCCGCGAGCGCATCTTCCAGTGGCTCTTCTTGGTTCCTGCCGTGGTCTACATGGCGTTGTTCTTTGGCTACCCGGTGGTCAAGAACGTCGTCATGAGTTTCCAGGACTACACCACGGCTACCTTCTTCACCGGAGAAGCCCCATGGGTAGGGCTGGCCAACTACGTAACTGTATTGTCGTCGTCGTTGTTTTCCACCTCGCTGCTGAACACCGCACTGTTCACGATAGGTTCCATCCTGGGCCAGTTCGTGATCGGGCTGGCGTTGGCGATCTTCTTCCAGCGCAAGTTCCCGCTCAACGGAATCCTGCGGTCGCTGCTACTGCTGCCTTGGTTACTGCCGCTGATCGTTTCGAGTGCCGTGTGGCGTTGGATCCTGGACAAGGACAGCGGAGCCCTCAACCGTTTCCTGGGCGATCTGGGCGTCATCAACACTGGTGTTCCGTGGCTGACCAGTACCTCGTTGGCTTTGATCGCAGTGGTGGGCGTGAACATCTGGATTGGCATCCCGTTCAATCTGACCATCCTCTATGGCGGCCTGCAGGAGATCCCGGACGAGCTTTACGAGGCCGGGTCCCTGGACGGAGCGACGGGTTGGAAGGCGTTCCGGCATATCACGTGGCCGATGCTCCGTCCGGTGGTGAGCGTGGTGCTGGTGCTCGGCGTGGTCTACACCCTCAAGGTGCTGGACATCATCCTGGGCCTGACCAACGGTGGCCCGGCGAACTCTACCCAGACCATCGCCACCCAGTCGTACGATCTCTCCTTCCACGAATTCAAATTCGGTGAAGGCGCGGCACTGGGCAACGTGCTGGTGATCATTTCCCTGGTGTTCGCAGTGTTGTACCTGCGGGCAAGCCGACGCGCTGTGGATGAGTGAGGAAACCATGACAACCGTACTGAAAGCACCCACACTCCGGCTTGGCCGATCGAAGGCAACGGGACGCAAGAACTGGGGCTACACGGCGCTGGCTATCTTCTTCCTGGCCATCATGCTGTTCCCGGTCTACTGGATGATCAACGCCTCCCTGCAGCCAAACGGCACTACCTTGGAAACCTCGTGGCTGCCCTTGAAGCCCGATTTCACCGGCTATGCCACAGCCATCAGTGAGCAAGCCAGGAACCTTGGCACCAGCCTGATCATCTCCCTGGGCAGCGTGGCATTGAGCCTGGCAATCGCGGCCCCGGCGGCCTACGCGCTTGCCTACTTCAAGGTCCGTGGCGCAGGCATTGTCCTCTTCGCCATCCTGATCAGCCAGATGATCCCGGGCATCGTGGTGGCCAACGCCCTGTACACGGCATACAACGATCTCGGGCTGCTCAACTCCATTCCAGGCCTGATCCTCGCGGACTCGGCTCACGGAATTCCCTTCGCCATCCTCATCATCCGGGCATTCATGAACGGTATGCCGGCATCCGTGATCGAGGCAGCGCGGGTGGACGGGGCGGGGCATGTCCGGGCGTTCTGGTCGATCGTGATTCCGCTGAGCCGGAACTCGTTGATCACCGCAGGACTCTTTACGTTCCTGTTCGCCTGGAGCGACTTCCTGTTCGCCCTGACCTTGACCACCACGGAAGCGGTCCGTCCCGTCACCCTGGGCATCTTCCAGTACATCGGCGCCTACGTGAACGACTGGAGTTCAGTGATGGCGACGGCGGTACTCGCCTCGATCCCGGCCATCGTCCTGTTAGTCGCGGCCCAAAAATACATCGCCGCGGGCACCACCGGCGGCGCGGTCAAGTAGACCGTCACTCATCAGAAGGAAAAAATCATGCCTGAAACAAGCAAGCCCATCCGCGTCACGGTCTGGAGCGAAAACCGGCACGAGAAGCGGGACGAACTCGTGGCACGCCTGTACCCGGAAGGAATGCACGGCGCCGTCAAGGCGGGCATCGAGGAGAAGCTGGGTTCCGCCGTCGAGGTCCGCACCGCGACACTGGACGAACCCGAGCATGGCCTCACCGAGGAAGTCCTCGCCAACACCGACGTCCTCACTTGGTGGGGACACATGTCCCACGCCGATGTTGAGGACGAAATCGTGGAGCGCGTCCACCGCCACGTTCTCGCGGGCATGGGCCTGATTGTGCTCCACTCCGGGCACTGGTCCAAGATCTTCACCAAGCTCATGGGCACCACCTGCACCCTGCGCTGGCGCTCGGAACATGACCGCGAGCTCGTGTGGACAGTTGAACCGACCCACCCCATCGCCAAGGGTGTTCCCCACCCCATCGTGATCCCTGAGCAGGAAATGTACGGCGAATTTTTCGACATTCCCACGCCGGAAGAACTGGTGTTCATCAGCTCGTTCAGCGGAGGCGAAGTCTTCCGTTCGGGCTGCACGTTCCGGCGCGGTCACGGCAAGATCTTCTTCTTTAGCCCCGGCGACCAGGACTACCCCGTCTATCACCACAAAGACATCCGCCGGGTCATCGCCAATGCCGTGGAGTGGGCCGTCACAGACCGTCCCGAGCGCGCCGTCCCAGAGCTGCTCCGCTATGAAACCAACGACTTCTTCAACGGCAAGAGCTACCAAGGAGCAAACGCGTGAGCACACCTTTCGCCACAATCCCCGACGACGGCACTCCCCTTCGCGTCGTCGTGGTCGGCGCCGGGGGCATGGGCCGTGCCTGGCTTCGAACCGTTGAGTCGTCACCATTGGTTGAGCTTGCAGGCATCGTGGATCTGGACCTTGCCACGGCCTCTGAAGCGGCAGTCTCGCTCGGCCGTCCCGACCTTCCGGTAGGTGCCGGTACAGCGGCACTGGCGTCCGACGTCGGAGCCCAAGCGGTCATCAACGTCACGGTTCCTGCCGCGCATCATCCGGTCACTACCGAGGCGCTTGCTGCGGGCCTGCCGGTCCTTGGCGAAAAGCCCGTAGCCTCCAGTGTGGCTCAAGGGCTTTCTTTGGCAGCGGCTGCTGAGCTTCACGGCCAGCTGTTCATGGTCAGTCAATCCCGGCGCTACAACCGGCAGCTCTTTGAAGCCAAGCGGCTGTCCGGGTCCTTGGGTGCTGTGGGCATTGTCTCTGCCGAGTTCTTCAAGGCGCCCCACTTTGGCGGCTTCCGCGATGCCATGGACCATCCCCTGCTGTTGGACATGGCGATCCATCAATTCGACATGGCCCGGTTCCTGCTGGACGCCGATCCCGTCTCTGTTTTCTGCGAGGAGTACAACCCCTCGTGGAGTTGGTACCGCGGTGATGCCGGGGCCACGGCCGTGTTCGAAATGACCGGCGGCGAGCGCTTCGTGTTCAACGGAAGCTGGTGCAGCCCGGGCCAGGAAACATCATGGAACGCCTCGTGGCGCATCAGCGGCGAGCACGGCACGGTCATGTGGGACGGCGATAATGAACCTGTTTCCTCGGCAGCCATTCCGTTGGGATCAGGCGCTTCCGATCCGGGCCAGGAAATCGCCGGCTCCCTGCGCGACTTTGTATCCGCGGTCCGCACGGGAAGCACCCCAATGGGCCAGGTGCACCAAAACATCATGAGCCTTGCCATGGTGGAGTCGGCCATACTGAGTGCCTCGACCGGGGCCAGGGTTTCCGTAGACGCACTGCTTGAGGACTCGTACCAGCAAGCACTCCTTGCCGAGCGGGACCCCGCCGTGTTGGAGGTCTTGAAGTCCTGGACCTCGGTTCGCAGTGCGCTTTCGGTAGGCAGTGCGCTTTCGGTAGGCAGTGCGCTTTCGGGGGAAGGCATTCGGCGGTGACGCGGAAGCTGCGGGTAGGCATGGTGGGCTACTCCTTCATGGGCGCCGTCCACTCGCATGCCTGGCGAACGGCGCCACGCTTCTTCGATCTCCCATTTGCGCCCGAGCTGACGGCGCTGGCTGGCAGAAATGCTGCCGGTGTTCAGGTAGCCGCGGACAAGTTCGGTTGGGATTCCGTGGAGACGGATTGGCGTCGCCTGATCGAGCGCGATGACATTGACCTGATCGATATCTGTTCCCCTGGAGACACGCACGCCGAGATTGCGATTGCCGCCCTGGAAGCCGGCAAACACGTACTCTGCGAGAAGCCCTTGGCCAACAGTGTGGCTGAGGCCGAGAAGATGACCGCTGTCGCATCCTCGGCCGCCGAGCGGGGCGTGTACTCGATGTGCGGTTTCACGTATCGGCGAACTCCCGCGCTGGCCCTGGCAAAGCGGATGGTGGACGACGGCCGGTTGGGCGAACTCCGACACGTCAGGGCCCAGTATCTCCAGGACTGGTTGTCCGACGCGGACGCTCCGCTGACGTGGCGGCTGGACAAGTCAAAGTCCGGCTCTGGTTCGCTGGGTGATATCGGTGCCCACAGTATCGACGCCGCCCAGTGGATCACCGGGTCCAGCATCACAGGGGTTTCGGCCCTCATGGAGACGTTCGTGAAGGAGCGGCCGATCGGCGGTGACTTCATAGGGCTCGGTGGGCATGGTGGTACCGACGGTCCGCGCGGTCCAGTAACGGTAGACGACGCAGCGATCTTCACGGCACGTTTCGGCGGAAAGACATCCGGCGCCGGAAGAACATCCGACGGCGGCCCGATCGGCGTGTTCGAGGCGACGCGGTTTGCCTTGGGACGGAAGAACGCCATGCGGCTGGAACTCAATGGCACGCTCGGCTCGTTGGCTTTCGACTTCGAGGACATGAATTCGCTGTCCTTCTACGATGCCGCCCACGAGGACGCCGGTTTCCGGCGGATCATCGTGACGGAACCATCGCACCCCTACGTCGGGAACTGGTGGCCCACCGGACATGGCCTGGGCTATGAGCACGGATTCACGCATCAGGTGGTGGACCTCGTTAACGCCATCAGCGCCGGGGAGCAGCCCGCGCCGTCGTTCTCTGATGCCTTGCAGGTACAGAAGGTGCTGGCGGCAGTGGAGGCCAGCGCCGAGGCTGAGAGCCGTTGGCAGAAGGTGTGAGCGTGCAGCCGGCTTGCTTGAACGTTGTGAACCCGCTGTTTCGTTGTTGGGCAACAACGAAACAGCGGGTTCGCAACGTCTTAATGGTCTAACGCTTGGCGAGCTGCGCAGGTTTGACGGCGGACAGTAGGGCTGCGGCGTAGGCAAGATGCCCTGCCTCGTTCGGATGGAAGTTGGCGTCGGGCAGCCGATCAAACGGGGGTACGGGCGCCAGGATCATCACAAGCCACGGATCTGCAGAATTCGCTGCATGCCCGAGGAACTTCTTGGTGACATCGATGAATTTGGCGTTGGTCCGGCTGTCAGCCACCGCCTTGGCAATTGTCGCGTTGAGGGCATCGACGGCCAGATTCACCTGGGATTGGTTCGCCGGTGGGATCACCGGGAGACCATTGGCGGGATCAAAAAGCCGAGGATAGCCCATGACAGTGAGGGTCGCCTCCGGAGCCGAGGCTCGGATGTTTTGATAGATGATCTCAAGTCCGGACTCGATCACGGGAAGATTGGCGATGATCCCGCTTACGGTGCCCTCACAAAGCTGTGTGTCCGGCGTAGAGCAGGCCTGCAATGCGAGCAAACTGCCGGCATCGATCGCACCAGCGGTAATGCTCACCAACCCGGCATTCTGGAGCGCGGATTGCCCTGCACTGCTGGTGATCTGTTGAAATACGGACGGCGTCACTCCGTCATAAAAGGGTCCGGCCGGGAACAGGACGGCTCCGTGACAGGCCAAATTGGCCACTAGAGCGACCCGCCCTGTCTCGGCGACATCATCGACATAGCCCGGACTACTCTGCCAACAAGCTACCGGTGGACGGTACAAGTCCCCGGCACCGGTCCCCGCCGTATACGAATCACCGAGGGCCACATAATTGACAGGTGATGGCGGTGCGGCGGTCGCCGGACTGGCCGTGAATCCTAACGTGAGCGCCAAGGCGGCGAGTCCGCCTGCAAGAGCCAAGTTCCGGCGTCGTGCTCGATGAGTTGCCATGATGCTTCCCCTTCGTACAGCTGTTTGGGGCTCCGGTGGTCCGTCAAAAAGGATCACTTCGCGGCTCGCCCACCCTTCAGCCGCGTACGGGGCAATGTGTTGGCCAGATTACGCCCGGCAGCCAACGCGGTACAGACCCATGGCCAAGCTATTTTTGGGCTTTCACTTTCCGGCGGTAAAGGATGTTTCCGACCAGCGAGATTGTGCCGCCAATAAGCAGCGCGACGCCTATCAAGGGAAGGAGCGCCACAGCCTTCTTAGATGGTCCTTCCAAAGGAATCTCCAGCGTGCCGGCAACGTCATCAGGGTGGTAGGTGACATCGATGGAGTCGCCGATCCCGTACGCGCAGGGCTCATCGCTGGTCCCCGGAGGAGTACGGTAAGTGGCACCATCGATCACGACGTCGGCTATAGGCTCGCAGAGGCCTTTTGTACTGATCTTTTGGTCAACCACGATTCCGTGCCCTGCCACAGTGCCCTCGCGCGGCGGTGCGTTATGGAAGAGGAGCAGCCAGAGAATTCCAAGCACGATTGCAATAATGGCCGTGCGAAGACTGAACCGGGGCTTGCGGGGTATTTCCTGGTTTGCCGGTAAGAGCGTCATCTTGTTGGCCAGCTACGCGCCGTACCTGGCCAGCCTGAACTCCAAGCCGTTCCGCACCGCTGGCCACTCGTGCTCCAGTATGGAGAACACAACGGTGTCGCGAAGCACTCCGTCCTTGGTGCGCGAGTGGTTCCGCAACACGCCGTCCTGCTTGGCGCCGAGGCGTGCGATCGCGTCGCGGGACTGGTGGTTGAGCCAGTGCGTGCGGAATTCGACGGCAGGGCAGCCCAGGGTTTCAAAGGCGTACTGAAGAAGCAGCAGCTTCGAGTCGGGGTTGGTGCCTGTGCCGTGCACGGACGCTGCGTTCCAGGTGGAGCCGATCTCCACGCGCGGGGTGGCTGCATCGATGTTCATGTACGTCGTCATTCCGATGACCTTGCCAGTGCTGTTGAGCCTGGTGGCGAAGGGCACCATGGAACCTTGGGTTTGCAGGCCCAGCCTGCGCTCAATCTCGGCAGCCATACCCTCCGGCGTGGGTACGGAGGTGTACCAGAGCTTCCAGAGCTCGCCGTCCTTGGCCGCCTCCACAAGGTCGTCGTGGTGATCTGGCCGCAAGGGCTCCAGTGTCACGAATTTGCCGGTCAGGGTTATGGGTTCAATCGAGGTCACCCGGTTAGCCTAACCGGTGTGGTCAGTCGTTCCAGTCGAAGAAGCCCTTGCCTGTTTTGCGGCCAAGCTCCCCGCGTGCCACCTTGTCCCTCAGGATTTGCGGCGGAGCGAAGCGGTCACCCAGCGTGGAATGCAGGTACTCCGCGATGCCCAGACGAACATCCAAACCCACGATGTCGGTGGTCTTGAGCGGCCCGGTGGGGTGTTTGTACCCAAGGACCATGGCGGCGTCGATGTCCTCCGCTGATGCCACACCCTCCTCAACCATGCGCATTGCCTCCAAGGCAATAGCGACGCCCAGCCTTGAGGACGCAAAGCCAGGCGCGTCGTTAACGACGACGGCGGTCTTGCCGAGTGCCTCGGTCCAGTTCTTCGCCGCTTGGGCGAGTTCGGGCGAGGTTTTTTTGGCCAGCACCACTTCGATGAGGGTGGAGGCAGGCACCGGGTTAAAGAAGTGCAGCCCGATGAAGTTGGCTGGCCTGCGAAGTTCATCCGCCAAGCCCGTCACGGACAAAGACGACGTGTTTGAGGCAAGGAATGCATCCGCGGAAAGGTGGTCCTCCACCGCTTTCAATGCAGCGACCTTGAGATCGTAATCCTCGGGCACAGCTTCTACCACCAGGCCGCAATGGATGAAGGATTCGTAGTCTGTCGACGTACTGAACCTGGCCATGGCTTCTTCAGGGGTTTCGCCCAGGGTGCCGCGGGCAGCGGACTTGGCCACTGCGTCTGCTACCCGGCCCTGCGCTCCGGCGGCTGCCTCATGATCCCTCTCCACCACGATCACGGTGGCCCCCTTGGTCAGGAAAGCATGCGCGATTCCCGCCCCCATCCGGCCACCGCCAAGGACTCCAACAACGTGGGGAATCGCGGGAACTGCTGTCATTTCTGAATCCTGTCGTCGTTGGCAGTCGCGGATGAATTGCCTGTGTTCTTCTTGTCCAGGAAAGCCTGCATCCTGTCGAATTTGGCCTGGGATTCGAACAGAATCCCCTGGGCAAGGGTGTCGATCAGTGGGTGTGCTTCCGCTGGAGCGTGGAACACCGACTTGGTAATGCGGACAGCAAGGGGGTCCTGGCGGCCGATCCTGTCAGCCAGATTGTGCGCGGCCTCCATGAGCTCAGGGGCCTCGTGAATCTCGGTAATCAAGCTGATCCGTAGCGCTTCCTCGGCCCGCAACACAGCGCCGGCGAGGAGGATCTCCTTGGCTTTTGGTTCACCCACAAGCTCCTTGAGCCGCCAACTGGCGCCGGCTGCGGCTAGGATTCCCAGTCCTGTTTCGGGGTTGCCGATCCGGACACTTGGGGTCCCGATCCGGAAATCTGCGGCATAAGCAAGCTCCGCACCGCCGCCCAGGCAATAGCCATCCAAAGCTGCGATGACAGGCATCGGCAGCTTGGCGATGCGCATGAAGATAGTTGAGTTGATCCCCCGCAGTGCGTCATCGCGCCGGCGTTCCCGGAGTTGTCCAATGTCCGCGCCCGAGGCGAAGACACCGTCCGTGCCCGCGATGATCAGGACCTTGGGGTTGCGCTCCAGTTCGGCACAGACGAGGTGGAGCTCGTCCACCATGGCCTGGTCTATCGCGTTGCGTACTTCGGGACGATTAAGAAGAACAGTGAGCCTGTCGTCACGTTCCTCGAGGAGGAGGGTGCTGAAGTCTTCCTGATTCAGTGCCATTTACACGCCTTCCAGCAGCATCGCCGTGCCCTGGCCCACGCCGATGCACATCGTGGCAAGGCCAAGCTTCGGTCCATTGTTGCTGGCAAGCTCCCGCTCCATGCGGCCCAGAAGGGTAATGGCCAGACGTGAGCCGCTGGAACCCAGCGGGTGCCCCAAACTGATGGCACCGCCGTCGTTATTGACGATTCCCGGGTCCAGCCCCAGGCGCCGCATGCTGGCAAGGGACTGAGTGGCAAAGGCTTCGTTGAGTTCCACTGCGCCGAGCTGGTCCACGGTAAGGCCAGTGCGGGCCAGGACCTTCTGCGTTGCCGGGACAGGACCGATGCCCATGATTTCCGGCTCACAGCCCGCCGAAGCGCCGTCGATGATGCGGGCGCGAGGCGTCAGGCCGAACTTCTTGATGGCTGCTTCAGAGGCGACGATGATCGCAGAGGCGCCGTCATTGAGGCTGGAGGAGTTGCCCGCTGTGACGACGGAGCCACCGGGGACTACGGGCCGGAGCCCAGCCAGGACATCCATGGTGGTGCCTTCGCGAGGACCTTCATCGGTGTCCACCACGGTCTCGGACTTGCGGGTCTTCACTGTGACCGGAACGATCTCGTCCTTGAACCGGCCGCCTGCAATAGCCGCCAAAGCGAGTTCGTGCGAGCGGACAGCGAAAGCGTCTGCATCCTCGCGGGAGATGTTGTCCACGCGGCCCACTTCCTCGGCCGTTTCAGGCATGGAGTAGGTCATCTTGCCGTCACGGGAGAGCTCGCCCTTGGTGAAGAGCGGGTTGACGAAGCGCCAGCCGATGGACGTATCGAAGATCTGGCCCGGCTTGGCGAATGCAGTGGTGGGCTTCTCCTGGACCCAGGGTGCCCGGCTCATGGATTCGACGCCACCGGCCACCACGATGTCCGCGGCGCCGGACTTGATCATCTGGCTCGCCATGATGATGGCGCTCAGGCCGGAGGCACAGAGACGGTTCACGGTGATGCCCGGAATGTGGAGGGGAAGTCCGGCAAGGAGGGTTGCCATGCGCGCCACGTTGCGGTTCTCCTCGCCAGCGCCGTTGGCGTTGCCGAGGATTACCTCATCAATGGAGTCAGGATCGACGCCGGCACGCGCCACTGCCTCACGGACCACCAGCGCGGCGAGGTCGTCAGGACGGACGGAGGACAATGCCCCGCCGTAACGACCAACCGGCGTCCGTGCGCCGCCAACAAGAAAAGCCTCGACCATGAGAACATCCTTCGCAAAGTGAAAGGGACCGGCGCGGAATAATATACCGACCGTTCGTTCTATAAAGATTACACGGCCTGCCGTCCGGGTCAACAGATGAAGTCATCTTCCCGGCAGCCCAGCCACGGCGTCAGACCACCCGGATGCCCAAATGACCAGCCAGCAACGGGGCCATGAGACTCAACTGGTAATCGTCAATAACAACTCCGGCAAGCCCGGCCAAACCGTTGATCCCCCGGAATTCCGAGCTCCGCAGGTCCACGTCCTTGAGCTTTGCGCCGGTGACATCCAGGGTGCCGATGCTGCAGTTCTTCAACGACACCCGGGTGCCGGTGCAACCGCCCAGATCGAGCTCGTTGATGATGCAGTCGGAAATCTGGACATCCATCAACTTGGAACCGCGCAAGTTCACGTAGTCCAGCTTGCCGCCCTCGATCCGCACCGAACGCCACGTGCCCTCGTACAGCTCGGCTGATCCCCACCTCGGATTGCTGATCTCCACGTCTTGCCAGGAAGTCCGTGCCGCAGTGAAGACTGGCGCATACGGCTCCGCAAGGATGCACTCCCGGAACGTGGCACCACGCAACTGGGCCTCGTTGAACGAGACTCCCGTGAACTCACACTCAATGAAGTCAGCACCGCTCAGTTCCTCCCCATCGGCGGACAAGCGGGTAAACCTGATGCCGTCATACCTTTCGCCACGCTGGAAGTCCGGGGCGTCGTCGTCGCGCAGTTCTTCCAACCGCACCGGGGAGATCTTGGGGGCCGCCACCTTTGCAGCCGCCATCAGAGGGATTCCGCCTTTGCAGCGATCTCGGCGAGGTCCTTGCTGAGGGCCTTTCGGGTAATGCTCATTCCGATCTTCCCGAACAAGGCCATGGCGACCTTGCTCACGAGCGTGGGTTTAAGGACCTTGGCGTCGAATGTCAGCGTAAGGTCAGTTCCGCCGTCGCGCTCGTTCAGGTTGAAGCCGGTGGTGTAATCGGCGCCGCCCTGAAGTGCTTTGACTGTGGTGCTGCGTGGCGGGTCCGTTTCTGACACCCACATCTCCACGGTTTCCTGCCGGCCCATCATGGTGCGGGTTTCCTTCCAGCGGGTGCCCTCCCCATAGGGACCCTCACTGAGCATCTGGATTGCGTTGATGCCCGAAAGGGTGCCGGCCGAGCCCGGAATGTCCGAGAGGACCGCCCAAACTTTCTCCGGGCTGGCGTTAATGTGCTGCGTCAGGGTGGTGGTGTGATCCATACATCGAGCGTAGACCCGGGCACTGACAGTCCCAACTGGCTGGCAATAGTGGTTGTTCTCAGCCGGCGGTTGGGCGGGGACACGCGAACGACGGGTGCCCCCGGAAAGGAGGCACCCGCCGTCGAGCGTTGGTAAGAGAGCCTTAGCTAAACAGCTCGCTCTTGGGCTCGTTGTTCTTGACCTTCTGCCAGCCAAGCCACAGGACCAGGGCGAAGAACGGGATGGTCGCCAGGGTCCAGAGACCCAGCAGGAAGACCTCGCCGGTTGCCTTATCGGTCATGGTGTCGAAGCCGATCAGTACGGTGATGGCCAGCAGCGCAACCAGGCCAAGCCAGCTGGTCCACGGCGAACCGGGCATCGGCAGGCTGGAGACGTTGCCGCGCTTCTTCCGCAGGGCAATCTGGCTCGCGAAGATGGAACCCCAGGTGAAGATCACACCGATGGAGGCCGTGTTCAGCGCGAGGTCGAACGCGTGGGAGCCACCCAGCCAGATGTTGAGCAGGATACCCGCCAGGTACACACCGCCGATCGCCAGGATGGCCGCGTACGGCACGTGGCGAGAGGACATTTTGGTGAGCCACTGCGGGGCGTGTCCGTTGTTGGCCATGGTCCGGAAGATGCGTCCGATCGAGTACAGGCCCGAGTTGCACGAGGACAGTGCGGCGGTGATGACGATCATGTTCATGACGTCGCCCATCCAGCCGAGGCCCATCTGGCCGAAGACGGTAACGAACGGCGAGGTGCCGGCCTTGTACTGGTCCGAGGGCAGCAGCATCGCAAGCAGCATCACGGAACCGACATAGAAGACAATAATGCGGATCACGACGGCGCGGATCGCCTTGGGAACTTCGCGTTCCGGGTTCTCCATCTCACCAGCGGTAATACCAACGAGTTCGATTGCGTTGTAGGCGAAGATCACGGCGTTGAGGACCAGGATCATAACCAGGCCGCCCTTGGGGAACATGCCGCCGTCTTCGTGGAACAGGTTGCCCACCGAGGCATGGCCGGTGCCCACCTGCGCGTTGGTGACAACCATGAAGGTGCCAACTGCAAGGAAGATCAGGATGGCTGCGACCTTGAGGCAGGAGGCCCAGAATTCGAACTCGCCGAACGCCTTGACGCTGAACAGGTTCACGGCCACGAGCAGCACCAGCGCTGCAATCGCGGAGAGTTCAACGGGAACGTTGGGGAAGAAGAACTGGAAGTACAGGCCGATCGCGATGAGCTCGGCAATGCCTGTCATGGCCCAGTTGATGAAGTACATCCAACCTGAAAGGAAGGCGCCCTTTTTGCCGAACATCTCACCGGCGTAGCTCACGAACGAGCCCGAGGTCTGGCGGTACATGATGAGTTCACCGAGCGCGCGCATCAGCAGGTAAGCGATGACGCCGGCGATTGCGTAGGAGAAGATCAGGGCCGGACCGGTGGAGGCCAAGCGGCCGCCGGCGCCCATGAACAGGCCGACGCCGATTGCGCCACCCATGGCGATCATGGTGACGTGGCGCCGGCTCAGGGTCTTCTGGTAACCCTCAGCGCTGAGGGTGGAACCGACGGCGGTGGGTGTGGCCGTGGGGTTCTGGAGATCTGTGGGGGTACTTTGCGGCACAGCTGTTCCTTGTGGGTTGGGGTATTGCTGTAGGTGTTTACGCCCATGCCGGAACATGGGCACCTTTGCCACACAAAATTCGAGCTTTCCTCGCTTGAGGACCCCGAAGTGTGACAAAGAACGCAGAACGCCGAAGGTTCGCGCAACCCGTCTATCTTACGGGATTAACGGGAATGCCCGTGACGCAGGCAACAGCACCCGTCCTGAATACAGCAACGCGGGGTCACTTACGGCCCATGTTGGCCGCTCAGATGGGCCGTAAGTGACCCCGCGTTGCTTCAAGGAATGACGACGATGTTTTGCCCCTCATCTGCGAAGACTTCGTACGTCCGCAGGGGCTTGGCGCCTGTGGTGGAACACCCGGTTTCCAGCTCAAACGAGTGCTGGTGGAGCGGGCACATCACCACGCGCTGATCGATGGTTCCGTCCGCGATGGGGCCTCCTTTGTGGGGGCACACTGCCGACACAGCCCGCAAGGTTCCATCCCGAAGCCGGAAGACCGCGACCTGCTCGCCGTCGATCCCGAACGCCCTGCCTTCGCCGAACGGAATTTGGTCCACCGGACCTACGACGTGTGGAATCTTCATCGGACCGGCACCTGCGGGAGCACCGTCAAGGGCAGCGAGGTCCGGAATTGGCCAGGGGTGGGTGGATCATCGCGCTCACTCCACGGATCAACGTAGTTGTCCACGGACTCCTGCATCGCCGCATCCAAGCGGGCAGCGATGCCCTCGGAGTCATCCAGGATGACGCTGCGAATACGTTCAATCCCTACCCGGGGAACAAACGCGTATGTCCGTTCCAGCCAGTTCGCGTTTTCCCGGTAGTACTGCATGAAACGGCCCGCCAGCAGTGTGACTTCCTCAGGCGTATCCACTGCGACCAGCAAGTCCCCCTTCCGGATGTGGGCGCCGGCAGCTCCCCCGATGTAGATTTCCCAGCGGCCACCCTCCACGGCCACCACGCCAACGTCCTTGACCAAAGACTCCGCACAGTTCCGCGGACACCCGGAAACTGCGAGCTTCAGTTTTGCCGGCGACTCAATTCCTTGGAAGCGGGACTCAAGCGAAATGCCCAAACCAGTGGAATCACCCGTCCCAAAACGGCAGTAATCCTTCCCCACACAGGTCTTTACCGTGCGGAAGCTCTTGCCATAGGCATAGCCGGACGGCATGTCCAGGTCAGCCCAGACTGTGGGGAGGTCTTCCTTGGCAACGCCCAGGAGGTCAATGCGTTGACCACCGGTCAGCTTGATCATGGGAATTTTGTGCTTCTCCGCGACGTCGGCGATCCTCCGGAGCTGCTGCACGGAGGTCACCCCACCCTTCATCTGGGGTACCACGGAGAACGTGCCATCGCGCTGGATGTTCGCATGGACGCGGTCATTGATGAAGCGGGCGTCGCGCTCGTCAATGTACTTCTCCGCCAGCATCATCTTCATGAGCGAGGCCAGGCCCATCTTGGATTTGGCGTCCTCCACACTGTCCGGCGCCAGGGCCGCGAAGACCTGCGAAACCGAGCGCAGCCCAAGCTCCCGGATCCGGGACATCAACGCGGGCTTGTCCAACGGGATTCCTGGGACGTAGTAGCTGGCTGCGGGGTCATCTTCCACGGCACCATCGGCGGCCCACTCCACCACCTGCGTGACCAGCAATTTGCATGCACCACACCCCTTGCCTGCACGGGTGGCATCCATGGCGGCCGGTACCGAACGGCACCCACCCTGCACGGCCGAGACAAGTGCCCCTTTGGAGACTCCGTTGCAGTTGCAGACCTGCGCCGAGTCAGCCAGTTCTGCCACGCCCTCCTCCTCTGCAGGCGAACCGAGATCGAACATCAGCGAGAGCCGCTCCTCCGGCAGCGGCAATCCCTGGTCAAAGGCCTGCGTCAAGTAGGCAACCTTGCGGCTGTCACCAAGCAGGGTAGCGCCCACCATCTTGTTGTCCCGGATCACGATCGACTTGAACACGCCCCGGCTCGGTTCCGAGAAAACAATATGCTCATCCGTGTCGAGTTCCGGGCCCGGCAGGCCCATGGAAGCGACGTCGACGCCGGCCACCTTCAGTTTGGTGGCGGTCCGGGATCCAAGGTAAACCGATGAACGATCCACGCCGGTGATCTGGTCTGCCAGAACAGCGGCCTGCTCCCACAAAGGAGCAACGAGCCCATAAACCTCGCCCCGGTGTTGAACGCATTCCCCCACGGCATAAATGTCCTCTTCGTCCATGACGCGCAGGTGGTCATCCACCACGATGGCCCGTTCAACCGCCAGTCCACTCACCACCGCCACATCCACGTTGGGCCGGATACCGGCTGTAACAACCACCATGTCGCAGCCCAGCTCTGTGTCATCGCGAAGTCGCACACCGGTGATCTGGTCCTTGCCCAACACCGCGGTGGTCCGGCTTCCTGTATGGACCTCGATGCCCAGCGCCTGCACGCTTCGCCGCAGTATTGCGCCGCCGTCGGGCCCTAATTGCGCATTCATGAGGTGACCGCCGGAGTGGACCACCGCCACGTCAAGGCCGTAGGCCTGCAAACCGCGGGCAGCTTCGAGCCCGAGCAACCCGCCTCCAATCACCACCGCCCTGCGATGATGATCCTGCTGGGCAAACTGGACCATCTTGCGGGTGTCGTCCATGGTACGGAACGTGAAGACCCCGTGTCGCACCGATCCGCTGGGTGTGTACAGGCCATCCATCGGCGGAAGGAATGAGTGGCTTCCGGTGGCGATGACCAGGACATCGTAGGGAACCACCCTGCCATCTGCCGCGAAGACGTGTTTGCTGTACTTATCTATGCGCTCCACCCGGACCCCGGCGTGCAGGGTGATGTTGTTTTCCCGGTACCACGGCAGGGCGTTGAGGAAGATGTCCGCATCGCTTTCCTCGCCGGACAGGACGTGGCTGAGCATGATGCGGTTGTAGTTTCCGTACGGCTCATCGCCGAACATGGTGATGTCGAAAGCGTCTCCGCCACTGCGCGCCAGGATCTCCTCCACAGCGCGGGCACCGGCCATGCCGTTGCCGATGACCACCAGCCGCCTGGCCATCAGTGCTCCACCATGCCCAGGTCCACCACCACGGAACCGCGGACGCCGGCCGGCGCTGCGATGAACAACTCGATCATCGAGCCGCCCTCGATATCTTCCACAACCCGCAGCGGGACGTGCACGTCGCCTTTGGCCCCAATGGGGAAATACCGCATCGGGACGCCGTCGCGCATGAGGACAACCGCGATGAGTTCGGAGCTGGAATTACCGCCGCGGAAGTAGAGCGTCTGGTTCACGACGCCGTCCGGGACAAAGTGCGCGAGCTCGCCATGAAGGGGAACCGGCTTTTCCATACCGATGCCCTCAAACGGGAAAATGCCTTGGAGGAAGAGGTTCTTGGAAATCACGGAAAGATCCTTTCGGCCGGCTTCCCTCCATGGTGCTCCGCCGATGTTTCAGGACGCTTGGTGCCGTGTTTCCATTCGCAGGACACAGCGTAACGATCGCTTTGCGAACAACTCACCCCGGCGGCAGGGGCGGCGGCGGGGGTTAGAGCAACTCGCCATCCTGCATTCCGTACCGGACCCAGCTACCCACCGAGCCGGCCGCGGCACAGCGATCGAACCACTCCCCCAGTGCGCGGTCGTGGCTCACGATGACCAGCGTCCCGGCGAAGCCTGCGAGCGCAGCTTCCAACTGTTCCACGAGCACTGGCGCAAGGTGGTTGGTGGGTTCGTCCACGATCATGGTCTCGTAACTGCCCAGAAGCAGTCTGGCCAGGGCGAGCCGGCGTTGCTGTCCGGCCGAGAGGCTGCCCACGGGAACGTGAAATTCCGCAGGCCGAAACAAGCCCAGGCGCAGCAGGTTCTCGGCGTGTTCGTCGATGTTTCCGCCCAGTCCGGCGGCAAACGCGGGAAGCAGCCGAAGGCCTGGACGGGGCGGTACGTCGAGTTCCTGTTGCAGGTACCCCACCGTGCCCTGAACGGCCACGGTGCCGGCTGCGGGCTCCAGCGTCCCGGCCAACACAGAAACCAGCGTTGATTTTCCTGCACCGTTGGGACCAGTGATGAGGACCTTTTCCCCGGTTTCGACGCGGAAGTCCGTTGGCTTGAGGCGCCCGGGCACGCTAATGCCGTGTGCTTCGATGGCCGGTCCAGCAGCTTCCTCCAGCTGAACGTCAAGTTGCGCGGCTAGCTTCAGCGGCACGGGTGGCCGGTCAATGGGGTTCTCTTCGAGCCGTCGCAGGCGTTCCTGCGCATTCCGCACTTTGCTGGTGGCTGCGCGCTGCCAGGTGCCCTTTTTGAAGCCGGTGGCAAATTTGTCGTTGTCGCGCACTCTGCCATAGCCCATGCCGCCCGAAACCGTGGCGGCCTGGAACCGTTCGGCGGCCATGGCGTCGAGCCATTCCTCGTATTGCTGCACCCAACGGGCTCGCTGGGCGGCTTTCTCGCGGAGGTAACCTTCGTAGCCATTGCCGTACCGATTGACCGAACGGCGTTCGGCGTCGACTTCGATGACAGTGCTGGCTACCTTCCGCAGCAAGACACGGTCGTGCGAAACCACCACAACGGTCCCTCGGTGCGCAGCCAACCTCGACTCCAGCCACGCCGTGCCGTTGGCGTCCAGGTGGTTGGTGGGCTCGTCAAGGAGCAGGGCTTCGGCGGGGTCGGCCAGTAGGCACGCAAGGGCCACCCGCTCCTGCTCGCCGCCGGACAAAGATCCAAGCGTTCGACGCCGGTCCAGACCTCCCAGCCCCAGCCGGTCCAGCGCTGCTTCCACCCGGGATTCGGCGGCATACCCCTCACGGAGTTGGTACTGGGTCTGCAGGCTTCCATAGCGTTCCAGGGTTTCGGAGTCGGCATCCGCAAGGTCCCGCTCCAGTTCAGTGATGCTGGCCTCGAGCGCCCGCAACGCAGTAAGCGACGCGTCAATGGCGTCCCCCACAGTGAGCGAGGCCGGAAGTCCGTGTGTCTGGGCGAGATAACCCACGCGATAGCCGGCATTGCCCACCAAACCTGCCGTGCCGTCGTCGGGCGTTTCTACGCCGGCCAGCAAGCGGAGAAGGGTGGATTTGCCCGCCCCGTTTTCTCCGACAATGGCAACGTGCTCGCCGTGATCGATGGTGAGATCAGCGCCGTGGAAAAGTTCGCGGTCCCCGTAGCCATGGGAAACGCCGGAAAGGTGAAGGTGGTCAGTCAAGAGGTGTCCTCGCAAAGTCCGCAGTGAATGGCAGGAAACCGCTTGGGGTACTGCCGTTGTGGGGTACTGGGGATGCAGCCGGATGGAAGGGCTGCTCTCAAGACTTCATCGCTCCAGACTGCCGGGCGAACGCTTGCACGTCAAGAACAGGCGCCCGTCAAGTGTCAGGCCGCGGCCACCGCCCGCTTGCGTCGGGCCTTCGCCAGGCGCGTACCAATCAGTCCTTGCCTCGGACTGAACAGATAGACGACGGCGAACACAGCGCCTTGGGTGACCACCACCATGGCACCTGATGCCGTGTCCAGGTAGTAGCTGAGGTAGATGCCTGTCATGGAGCACACCACCGAGATGACCGGGGCGATCACCAGCATCCGGGAGAACCTGTCCGTCAGCAGGTAAGCGGTGGCGCCGGGAATGATCAGCATGGCCACCACCAGAACCACGCCCACGGTTTGCAAAGCCACCACGGATGTCAGCGCCAGCAGGCCGAGCAGCAGGGCTCCAAGCCGCCGGGGCGACAGGCCAATGGCGTGGGCATGCGTGGGATCGAAGGCGTAGAGCGTGAGGTCCCGGCGCTTGAGGATCAGGATCGCGAAAGTCACTACGCCAAGGACCACAACCTGGATGAGGTCAGGAACGCTGACGCCCAGCAGGTTGCCGAAAATGATGTGGTTCAGGTCGGTCTGGCTCGGCGTCACGGAGATCAGCACCAGGCCCAGCGCAAAGAGCGAAGTGAACACGATGCCGATGGCCGCATCTTCCTTCACCCGGCTTGTGTTCCGTACGACGCCGATCAACGTCACGGCGATCAACGCGAACACCAACGCACCGAGTGCGAAAGGCGCACCCACAATGTACGCGAGCACGACGCCGGGAAGCACCGCGTGCGATACGGCGTCGCCCATGAGGGACCAGCCGATCAGAACGAGCCAGCAGCTAAGGACGGCACAAACAACGGCGGCAATTGCCGTGGTGGCGAGGGCACGCACCATGAAGTCGTAGCTCAATGGTTCAAGCAGGAATTCCACGGCTTAGCCCCTGTTCATGACGTCGAGGCCGAATGCCATGGCCAGATTTTCGGGTTGCAGCACCACGTCCGGGCTGCCATGCATCAGCACCTTGCGCATCAGGAGCACGGCTTCGTCGCAGAGTTGCGGGAGCGCGTGGAGGTCGTGGGTGGAGATAAGGATGGTGGCGCCGTCAGCGGCAAGTTCGCGCAACAGCCTGGTAATAGTGGCTTCGGATCGCTTGTCCACTCCGGCGAAGGGTTCATCCAGGAGCATCATGGTGGCGCCTTGGGCGATGCCGCGGGCTACGAAGGCACGCTTCTTCTGCCCGCCGGACAGCTGGCCGATTTGGCGGTCGGCAAACTCGCCAAGCTCCACCCGTTCCAGGGCCTGTTCGACGGCGTCCCTGTCTGCTTTCCGTGGACGGCGGGTGAAACCGAGGTGCCCATAACGGCCCATCATCACCACATCCCGGACGGACAAGGGGAAGGCCCAGTCCACATCCTCGCTCTGCGGGACGTAGCCTATGCCGGCCTCCTTGCGGGTCTTCATGGGCGGGTGACCGTTGATGAGGACCCTGCCGGAATCGGGTTTCACCATGCCCATGATGGTCTTGAACAGGGTGGATTTGCCCGAGCCGTTCATGCCGACCAAACCGCAGATTCTGGCGTGGTCCAGGGTGAGGGATGCGGAGTCCAGCGCCAGCACCTCGCCGTAGTGGACCGTGACATTCTCAACGACAATCGCGGGGCTGGTCATGACGCTCCTCCTGCCAGTGCTGTGGTGATGGTCTTCGCATCGTGGCGGATAAGGTCCAAATACGTGGGAACAGGACCGTCTGCTTCTGATAGCGAGTCCACGTAGAGGACGCCACCGAATGTGGCCCCGGTAGCACCGACAACTTGGCGCATGGGGGCGTCCGAGACGGTGGATTCGCAGAACACTGCCGGCACTTGGTTGTCCTTGACGAATTCGATGGCCCGCGCGATCTGCTGGGGCGTGGCCTGCTGCTCCGCGTTCACGGCCCAGATGTAGACCTCTTTGAGTCCGGCATCCCGGGCGAGGTATGAGAATGCACCCTCACAGGTCACCAGCGCCCGGTGTGCTTCCGGCAGTACGGAGAGCTTGGAGACCATCTCATCCTGGACGGTTTGCAGTTTGGCGTTGTAAGCCTTGGCATTGGCTTCAAACTCGCTGGCGTGGGCCGGGTCCAGCTTGGCGAAAGCCTTGGCCATGTTGTTGGCGTAGATCTGGACGTTGCTGGGGGACATCCATGCATGCGGGTTCGGTTTGCCCTGGTAGGAGTCTTCTGCGATGGGCATGACCTTCACGCCGTCGCTCACCACGGCGTGGGGCACATCGAGCCCCTCCACGAATTGGGAGAACCATGCTTCAAGGTTCAGGCCGTTATCCAGGATGAGGTCGGCCTGGGCAGCCTTGCGAATGTCCCCGGGAGTGGGCTCGTAGCCGTGGATTTCAGCCCCGGCCTTGGTGATGGATTCCACCCGGAGCTTGTCACCGGCGACGTTTTTGGCGACGTCGGCCAACACGGTAAAGGTGGTCAGGACAACGGGCTTGTCATCACCTCCGGCGGAGGAATTCCCTCCGCAAGCGGAGACCCCGAGCACCAGAGCGGATGCGGTCAGTAGGGCAGCGAATCGGCGGACAACTTTGGCGCACCGAAACGAAATGTTAGGCATACCGAAAATTGTAGCGAAGCGGGGGCCACCCAGCAAAGATAGTCTGGTCATATGGGCACCATTTCGACGCAGGCGAGGCTTTACCGGTTCAACGCCCTGGACGCCGTGGCCGTCGCCGCCTACGTGGGTTTCACGGTCTACTTCACGTTTGCGGGCGAATCGGTGGAGCGAATGATGCTCCAGTTTTTTTCTGACCCTGCCACCGCCTCGTATGCCGTTAACGCGCTCTTTTATGCCGCCGTCGGGGTCTTTGCCTTGGCGTCGGCTTGGCGCATAGTTGGCCGTGACGTCAAGATCCTGGGCACCCGCCCTTGGTTCACTCTTGGAATGGTGCCCCTTGCGGTGGTGGTCATGCTGATCATCACGGCTCTCCTGGTTGGGGCGCTCGGTACGGCGCAGACTTCCGAAAACCAGTTGGGCATCCAAGGCCTCCTACAGCGTGTGCCGGCCTGGCTCATGGTGCCGCTGCTGGTGGTCCTGGGGCCATTCGTGGAGGAGTACTTGTTCCGGCACCTACTGATCGGCAAGTTGTCGCAGTACGTGAACATTTGGATCTGCTGTGCCATTTCGGTAGGAGTTTTCGCGTCGATCCATGTTGTGGGCAGGGAAGGGTTGGTGTTGTCCGCCCTTGCGCCGTATCTTGGCATGGCCCTTGTGCTGGTAGCGGTCTATGTGTGGACGGGAAAGAACCTGATGTTCTCCTACTTCGTCCATGCGGCCAAGAACCTCCTGGCCGTGGTTCTCATATATGCGATCCCGCCGGACTTCCTCCCCCACTAGGCAAGACGGGACCTGCCGCCAAGACCACGAGTTCTGCATCAGCCAAGGCCATTACTAGACTCGGACTGTGAACAACCAACTCCCTGCCAAGGTTTCCGACATCTTTGACCCCTCGCGCTGGCGTACCGTTTCCGGCTTCGACGACTTCAAGGACATGACGTACCACCGGCAGGTTGACCGTTCCGCGGACGGCACAGTCAAGGACCTCCCCACTGTCCGCATCGCCTTCAACCGCCCCGAGGTCCGCAATGCGTTCCGTCCGGGCACTGTGGACGAGCTGTACCGGGCCATGGATCACGCCCGCATGACTCCTGACGTCGCCACCGTACTGCTCACGGGCAACGGGCCGTCGGAAAAGGACGGCGGGCACTCGTTCTGCTCGGGCGGCGACCAGCGGATCCGCGGCAGGGACGGCTACCGCTACGCCGAAGGCGACACCCAGGAAACCATCGATCCCGCCCGGGCAGGCCGCCTCCACATCCTGGAAGTCCAGCGCCTGATGCGGACCATGCCCAAGGTGGTCATCGCCGTCGTCAATGGTTGGGCAGCCGGCGGCGGACATTCCCTCCACGTGGTCAGCGACCTCACCATCGCCTCGCGCGAACACGGCAAGTTCAAGCAGACTGACGCCACGGTGGGAAGTTTCGACGCCGGATATGGCTCTGCGCTGCTGGCGCGCCAGATAGGGCAGAAAGCCGCGCGGGAGATCTTCTTCCTGGCCCGCGAATACTCCGCCGAGGACATGGTGAAGATGGGAGCCGTGAACGAGGCCGTGGACCACGCGCGGTTGGAGGAAGTCGCGCTGGAGTACGCGGCTGATATCGCCCGCCAGTCCCCCCAGGCCATCCGCATGCTGAAGTTCGCCTTCAACCTGGCCGACGACGGCCTTGCCGGGCAGCAGGTCTTCGCCGGTGAAGCCACGCGGCTGGCCTACATGACGGACGAGGCCGTGGAGGGCAAGGAAGCCTTCCTCCAGAAACGCGACCCCGACTGGTCCAACTTCCCCTACTACTTCTAGGACTCCCCCGTGGACATCGATCCCGTACTCAAAGCACTGGCCGCTGCCCTGCATGGCGAGGGTCCCGCCGTCGAAATTGTGGTTCACCAGGACGGCCAGCCGGAAGCAGTCCCGGTAGAGACCGGCGTGGAAGAAGCCGCAGTGGTGGTCCGAACCTCCGGCTCCACCGGCACGCCAAAGGCGACTGTCCTCACTGTGGATGCCCTGGCGGCGTCCTCTGTTGCCACGGCAATGGCATTGCGCGGTGAAGGCCAGTGGCTGCTGGCGCTCCCCTTGCAGTATGTGGCTGGCGTCCAGGTCCTGGTTCGCTCCCTCTATGCTGGGACGCGGCCCTGGGTGATGGACCAGTCAAACGGCTTCACGCCTGAGGCATTCACAGCTGCGGCCGGGGAACTGACGGACAAGATCCGCTTTACGTCGCTGGTCCCCACCCAGTTGCAGCGGCTCCTGGACTCCCCCGCACCGGAGACCCTTGCCGTGTTGCGCCGCTTCAATGCGATCCTGCTGGGCGGCGCGCCAGCCTCGGATGAGCTGCTGGCAGACGCCCAGGCGGAAGGGCTGCACGTGGTCACCACCTACGGCTCAGCCGAGACGTGCGGCGGGTGCGTGTACGACGGCGAGCCGCTGGACGGCGTCGAGGTCCGCATCGGAGAGGGCGAACTGGAAGGACGCATTCTGCTGGGCGGTGACACCGTGGCGGCGGGCTACCTTGACGCCCCGCGGGCCACAAAGGCCGCGTTCTTCGAGAAGGACGGCGTGCGTTGGTACGTCACCGGCGACCTCGGCGAAGTTACCGACGACGGCAAGCTCACCGTCCTTGGCCGCGCCGACGACGTCATCATCACCGGGGGCGTGAAGGCCTCCGCCGGATATATCCAAAGCAAACTGGAAGAGCTCGACGGCGTCACCGCGGCTTTCGTCGCGGGTGTCCCGTCGCGTGAATGGGGCCAGGCCGTGGCAGCGTACGTGGCCATGACCGATCCCTCGCCGGAAGGGCTGAAGAGATTCACGGCCCGCCACGAAGCAGCGTTGGGGGTCTTGGCCCCCAAGACCGTGGTTGCCGAGAAGGACTTGCTGATGCTGCCCAACGGAAAACCGGACCGGCTGGCCATGATCGAACAGCTTTCCGCCGCGCATCAGGGACAATAGACACGTTCTGCCCTCATGACTCCGACCATAGATCAACGCGAAATACACGAGGTACTACACGTGGCGACAGCTGCACAATGGATTCAAGGAGCCCGGCTCCGCACACTGCCCGCGGCAATCGCGCCCGTACTGATCGGTTCGGCAGCGGCGTACGAGCTCCATGCTTTCCGGCTGCCGAATGCGATCCTGGCGGCGCTCGTGGCGCTTCTTCTCCAAGTGGGCGTCAACTACGCCAATGACTACTCGGACGGCATCCGCGGGACGGACGAGGACCGGGTGGGGCCGCTGCGCCTGGTTGGTTCCGGACTCGCCAAGCCCGAGCAAGTGAAGTGGGCCGCCTTCGGTCTGTTCGGCGCTGCCATGGTGTGCGGGCTGATCCTGGTCATCATCACCCAAACCTGGTGGCTGATCCTGGTGGGCCTCGGTTGCGTCCTGGCAGCCTGGGGCTACACGGGCGGCAAGAACCCTTACGGCTACCTTGGCTTGGGCGACGTCTTCGTTTTCGTGTTCTTCGGCCTGGTGGCAACGCTCGGCACAACCTACACCCAAGCCGGGCAGGTTAGCCTTGCAGCGGTCATCGGCGCGATCGGCACCGGACTCATCGCCTGCGCCCTGCTCATGGCCAACAATGTCCGGGATATTCCCACGGACACGGCGGCCGGAAAACGGACCTTGGCGGTGCGTCTTGGAGACAGGCATGCCCGCGAGAGCTACGTGTTGATGCTGGCCGTCGCCATCCTGCTGGTGATTGTTCTGGCACCCACCAAGCCATGGATGTTGATCGTTCTCCTGCTGATCCCCGCCTGCCTGATGCCTGCCTGGCTCATGGTCAACGGCAAGAAGCGCAAGAGCCTCATACCCGTGCTCAAGCAGACCGGCCTGATCAACCTCGGCTACAGCCTGCTGTTCTCGCTCGGCCTGATCCTGAACCGCGGCTTCTAGGTTTTCCTACTTGGAACCCGGGCGTTTGTCGTTGTTGACGGCGATGTCCGGGTTCTGCTCCACGAGGCCATCCTCTGCCTCGGCGTCCTCAACCTCACCAGCGGTGCGGATGGGCTTGGCGCGGCCGGAAAAACGTTCCCGCATGGCCGCAGTGGCGGCGTCGCGCTGTTTCTGGAAGAAGAGGTAACTGATGGCGAACGCGATCAGCCCCGCGAAGACCACCGCCAGGACCCAGCCCACCTGCAAAAGGGCGAAAAGGATGAATAACGGCACGAACAGCGCCATACGGATGAGGGAATACTTCAGGAAAGCCACTATCCAAGTTTAGCGGTCCGGATGGTTGCACTCTGATCACAGCCGGAACCGGGCGTCCAGTGAATGCCTTCCGGCGACTAGACTTGGTGCATGCTCCGGGTTGTTGGCGTCGTCGTCGTCCTTGTTATCTTCGTCTACGCCCTCGTGGACGTGATACGTACCGATGGCAGGTACACACGAGGCATCTCCAAGCCCGCGTGGATCGTGGTCATGATCCTCCTGCCCCTCCTCGGTGCCGTCCTTTGGTTCATCTTCGGCAGGCCCTACGGCAAGGCCTCGGCGCAGCCAATCCGCCGCCACCCCACCGCCCCGGACGACGATCCCGAGTTTCTCCGCAATCTCGAATCCCGCCGCCGGAACGCCGCCGAGGAAGAGCGCCTCAAGAAGCTCAAGGCAGAACTGGAAGCCAAAGAGCGAAAGCTCAATGGTACTGATGGAGCGCAGGGCAGCCAGGGCAATAAAGCCCCTGGGTACAAGTCCGGCGATGCCAAGCGCGGCGAGCCCGATACCCATGGCACCGACGAACTGAAGTAGGGAACATGGCCCAGCAAGCTGATGGATCACGGCAGTCGTCTGCTACCGCGTCACCCATCGGCGGGCCACCCAGGTCTACGCCGCCTTCGAGCTCCGGCGTCTCCCTGTCTCCTCCACCGTCCCTTGACGGCGTCGTGCGGCCACCGGGCCCTGCGCTGCTGTCCAGGTGGCTGTGGGTAGCCAGCTTTGTCGCAGGAATCGCAGTAGTCGTCACCACTTTCCTTGCCCGCGACTCGCACCTGGACCGTCTGAAGGGCGTTATCGCGAACAAGCTCCCCGATGGCGACGCCCAGGCAGTCGAGGGTGCAACCGCCGTCGTGTTCCTGGGAAGCCTGGCCATGCTTGCGCTGGTGGTCGCGATGGAAGCGGTCCTGCTGGCCGTGGCCTTCAGGCGCCGCAGCTGGGCGCGCTGGCTGCTGGCACCGGTGGCCCTCCTGCACGCCGTGGTCACAGTGATCACAGCCGATTTCGTCGTGGCGCCGGGAGGCGAAGGTGTCCTATCCACAGTGCTGCTAGCCGTGCAGTACGTCTTGGCTGCAGCAGGCCTGATCCTGTTGTTCCTGCCCTCCACCACGGCGTGGCTGATGAGCGGACGACGGCGCGCGACGGAAATCTAGCCGCGTCCACCGCGGCTAAACGCCAGCGAGGCCTTTCACGCCTGGCGCCTGAAAAGCGTTCTGCTGACAGCCCCGAATATTAGAGCCCGGAGTATGAGTGCAGGCCGTTGAAAACGGTGTTCACGAGTGTGAAGTTGATGATCACGCACGCGTAGCCAACGATCGACAACCACGCTGCGCGGGTTCCGGTCCAACCACGGGTGGCCCGGGCGTGAAGGTATCCGGCGTAGACCACCCAAATAACGAACGTCCACACTTCCTTCGGGTCCCAGCCCCAGAACCTTCCCCAGGCCTTCTCAGCCCAGATGGCACCGAACATGAGGGTGAACGTCCAGCCGATGAAGGCGATCGCGTTGATGCGGTAGGACAGGTTTTCCAGGCTCAGCGCATTCGGAACCACCCGCATGAAGCCAAGATTGTCCGCGCGGCCCGCGGCCAGGTTCTTCTGCCGGTACGACTGCACCAACTGCAGCGCGGACATGGCGAACGTCAAAGTAAACAGGGCCGAGGACAGGACAGCGATGGAGACGTGGATGATCAGCCAGTAACTCTGGAGGGCCGGAACCAGGTGGCCCACCGGCGTCCAGAACGATACCGAGGCAGCCACCAGCATGATGATGGCCAGCCCGATGACGAACGTACCCAGGAACCGCAGGTCACGGCGGATGAGCACGATCAGGAAGACTGCCACGGCGACGAATGCGCCGGTGGTGAGGAACTCGTACATGTTGCCCCACGGCACCCGGCCTGCGCCCAGTGCACGGGTCACAACGCCCGCACCATGAATGAGCACGCCCAGGACTGTGAGTGCCACAGCCACCCGCGCAGGCACGCGGCGTTCGGCGGAGTACTTCATGTCGCCGGCTGCGGTGCCGCCCTCCACGGTGAGGCCCGACGTCGGACGCTCGGCACGGCCAGCCGGCCCACCGGCGTCGACGCCCCCCAAGCCTCCGCCGCCGCGACCAGCCGCCACAGCCACCTTCTGTGCTGGGGAGCTGGCAGCAGCCTTCTCGTCGATGGCACGCAGCGCCTTGCTGCTCTTGGCCAGGTCCCAGGCAAACGCGATGAACGCCACGGTGTACGTGCCGGCGGCCAGCAGCATGAACAGCTCGCTGTACTGGCCCAGGGTTTCGTTGATGACGGGCATTACTGGTCCTTCGAGGTTGGGGAAGAGACTGTGGGGTTTGCTGACGGGTTGGGGTTTGCTGACGCGTTACCCGAGTCAGAGGGGATCTGCCATTCCCGGGTAAGGAGTTCGCGGAGGGCTGCTGCTTCGCCCGCGAGCCGGTGGTCTTCGCCTCGGGCCAGCAGGCCATATTCCACCATGGTGCGGCCGTCCTGGTGGGTCCCCGTGCGGACCCAGACACGGCGGCGGTTGACGTAGAGCGAAGTCACCAGGCCGGCAACGGCCAGGAGGCCGAAGATCAAGGCGTACAGCTGGCCTGGGTTGTGGTGGACGTCCACGCCGATGTACTTCTTGACGCCGTCGAAGCTGATGCTGCCTTTGCCGTCCGGCAGTGTTTTGGTCATCCCCGGGGCCAGCGTGATTCCACCGGCTTCAAGTTTTCGGCCATTGAGCTGTTGGAGGTTCCTGACATCCAGCTCGAACACGTTCTGGGGTACGCCCTTGTCCAGGCCGAGGTCCCCAAAGTAGGAATCCAGGCTCAACTGTGGGTTGAAGAGTTCGGGACTTGCGCTGAAGGAGATGCCGTCCTCGGACTTGAAGGCGGTGGGCAGGAAGAAGCCTTGGAATGCCAGCTGGTCCGGTTTGCCGTCCGGCACCTTGATGACCACGGATGAGTAGTAGTTATCGCCCTGGACCTTGGCCGTGACCGGGCCTTGGAAAGCAATGTTGCCCTCGCCGTCGCGGACCGTCACCACGGGGGCGTAGCCGTTTCCGGTGAGGTACAGGCTGGTGCCACCCAGAGTGATGGGATCGTTGACCTTGAGGATTTCCTTCTTCGCCGGCGAATCCGGATTTTCCTTGGTGGTGACCTCGGCGGTGTAGTCAATGGGCTGACCGATCTTCTTTGGCGATTCGCGATCGAAGGTGGCCTCAAACTTGTCCAACTGGATGGAGTAAGGCTGGAGCCAACTGCTCTGGAAGTTGGTGCCCGGGGTGAATTGGTCGTAGCCCACCAAAGTATTGACGAACGTCTCACCTTCCACCAGGATCCGCTGGCCGCTGTATCCGAACAGGCCGCCGATAGCCACGGAAACCAGCACGCCGATCAGTGAAGTGTGGAAGACCAGGTTGCCGACTTCCTTCAGGAAACCGCGCTCGGCACCCAGGGACGGGAGGTCGCCGTCGACGTCCCTGACTTCCACGCGGTAGCCGCGCCTTTTGAGCAGTCCAGCGGCATCGTTGATGGCCTTCGACGCCGGGATCCCGGCGTCGGCGGGCAGCGCCAGGGTGCCGTACTCAGGCAGGCGCGAAAGGCGCTTGGGGGTGCGCGGGGGCTGTGACTTCATGGCCTTGTAGTGGGCAATGGCCCGCGGGGTGACGCAGCCGATCAGGGAGATGAACAGCAGGATGTAAATGGCCGAGAACCAGGCCGACGAGTAGACATCATAAAGCTGCAGGGCATCGAGTAGCTGGCCGTAAGACGGGTTGTCCTTGATGTACTGGGTGACAACCGCAGGGTTCGCAGGGCGTTGCGGGAACAGGGACCCCGGCACCGCGCCCACAGCCAACAGGAGCAGCAGGAACAGCGCCGTCCGCATGCTCGTCAGCTGGGTCCAGGCCCACCGAAGCATGCCCAGGATGCCCAAGGAGGGCAGCGCGGCCTCGGACTTGGCCTGCTGGAGTTTTCCTTCCGCTGTCTTGGTGCTTTCAGCGGCTGGTGACTTCTTCTTGGCTTTCACGGACTCGCTCATCAGATTGGCAACTTCACATCGGTTTGGAACCAGTACTGCAACTCGGTCACCCAGGTTCCCCACACACCGGTGGCCATCAGGATGCCGAGCAAAATCAGGATGCCTCCGCCAAACCGCTGGATCGCCAGGCGGTGCGTCCGGAAGAAGGACATGACACCCATGCCCCGCCGGACGGCAAGGGCGATCAGGAGGAACGGGATACCCAGGCCAAGGCTGTAAACGAAGGCCAAAAGCGCACCCTTTGTCGCCGACGATCCACCGGACAGGCTCAGCAACTGTACCGCGGAGTATGTGGGCCCGATGCATGGAGCCCACCCGAGGCCGAACGTCAGCCCCAGCAGCGGCGCGCCCCACAGACCGGCCGGAGGCTTGGCATGGATCTTGGCGTCGCGCTGCAGCCAACCAAAGCCACCCATGAAGACGATGCCCATGAGGATGACCAGGATGCCCAGCACCTGGGTGATCCAGGCGTTCTGCGGACCTGTCAGCAGGGTCCCGAGTTGGCCGAACGCACCGCCCAGGAGGACGAAGATCACCGAGAAGCCCAGCACAAACAGCCCGATACCTGCCAGCATGCGGCCCCGCCGCTGCTTTTGGAGGTCGACGCCGGTCAGTCCCGTGACGTAGCCAAGGTAACCGGGGACGAGCGGCAGCACGCACGGCGAAAGGAATGAGACGAGTCCGGCCAGCAGCGCAACCGGCACGGCAAGCAGCAGTGATCCATTCAGGATCGTCTCGGCGAAAGGACTGTTCATTGGTACTACTCAGCCACTGCGGACGTAATGAGGGCCTTCAAAGTGCTCTTCTCAATTTCGCCCAGGACGCGGGAGGCAACTTTGCCCTCCTTGTCCAGGACCAAGGTGGTGGGCACCGCACCCGGAGGCACGATCCCGGACACAGACAGGAGCACGGCCCCGTCCTTGTCGTTGAAGCTCGGGTAGGTGAGGTTGAAGGTCTTGTCGAAGGCGTCAGCGGTGGCTTTCTCGTCACGCAGGTTAACGCCGAAGAATTGAACGCCTTGGTCCTTGAAGTCCTGGTGGAGGGCTTCAAGCTGGGGAGCTTCGACCCGGCATGGGGCGCAGGCCGCGAACCAGAAGTTCAAGACCGTGACTTTACCCTTAAGGTCTTCGGGCTTGACCGTGTCTCCATTGAAGAGTGTCCCCTTGAGCGCCACGGGTGCAGCGCGGTCCGCTTTGGCGAACTCCGTGACGGAACCGTCCCCGGCCACGTAGTTCTTGTTGTCGCCTTTTCGGGCCTGCTCTGCGAGGGAGTCCTTCTGGGCGCAGGCTGACAGGCCCATGGTAAGTCCTGCCAACAGGACACCACCGGCTGTCAGCACGCCACGACGCGAAAGGTTGTTGTCCATGTGCCTACGCCCCCGGGGTGCTTGCTGCACCGGGAAGGAGCACCGCAGCAGGTTCGCTGTATTCGACCCGCACAATCTTGCCGTCGTCGTCCAGGACCAGGGATGTCAGGGAGGTCAAAGTGCACTCACGCTTACGGGGGTCGTGCGCTAGCCGACGGCCCTCGGCGGACCGGCGGGTGGACCAGATGGGAAGCTGATGGCTGACGAGGATCGCTTCAGCGCCGTCGCCACCCAGTTCGATGGCCTTGACGCGTGCGTCTTCAACGGCAGCCAGGACCCGCGCTGCTTGCTCTTTATAGGGCTCGCCCCAAGACGGCCGCAGGGGGTTCCGGAAGTAGAACCAGTGCTTGGGTTTCAGGAATTCGCTGCGCGTGGGGTGGAGTCCCTCGAAGTGGTTCTCTGCTTCGATGATCCTGGGGTCCGTGTGGATGTCGAGATGGAGCGCCTCAGCAGTGGGCTGTGCCGTTTCCTGGGCGCGCGTGAGCGGCGAGGCGACCAAGTGGACAATCTTGGCACCCTCGCTCGCACGGACAGCGAAGTGCTCGGCCAGCATGCGGGCCATCTCCCGGCCCCGCTCGGAAAGATGGAATTCAGGCAGCCGGCCATAGAGGACGCCATCGGGATTATGGACCTCGCCATGGCGAAGCAGATGGACAGTTGCTTGGGGCATGTTTACCAGTTTCTCAAAGAAGCGGGGCGATCCGAAATCTTCTACCGCTAGTAGAACTCAAAGTTTTCTCAAAATGTTCCGTGGAGTTGGAATAAAAGATGCATATGCATGTTTATACTAGACACGAAGCTCGGTTGACGTTTCAAGTAAATGCATCAACCAGTCGGCCGGGCAAGCAAGCGGTACCTTCCACTACATACAGGAGCAACATCATGATGACCCTTCCCGCCAACGTCACCACCGGCATCTGGACCCTCGACGCTTCCCACAGCGAGATCGGCTTCACGGTCCGCCACGCAGGTATTAGCAAGGTCCGCGGTGTCTTCAAGGACGCCGACGCTACCCTCGAAGTTGGCGAGACGCTGACTGACTCGAAGGTCACCGCAACCATCCGGACGGCCAGCTTTGACTCCGGCGATGTCAACCGCGATGGCCACGTCAAGGGCGAAGACTTCTTCGATGTGGAGAAGTTCCCGGAGATCACCTTCGTCTCCCGCCACGTCAAGGCAAACGGCGACGGCTTCGATCTTGTGGGCGATCTCACCATCAAGGGAATCACCAGGGAAGTTTCCATCGAAACCGAATTCAACGGTGTCGCCGTGGATCCCTTCGGCAACACCCGTGCAGGCGTCTCCGGCGAAACCACCATCAGCCGCAAGGACTTCGGCCTGACATGGAACGCAGTGCTCGAGGCCGGCGGCGTCCTGGTCAGCGACAAGGTTGTCATCAACTTGGAACTCGCGTTCATCGCACCGGCAGCTGCCTAGATCCACAGCAGCTTGCACGGCAGTCCCGAGTAAACGGCGCCCCGTCACAGTTCAGCTGTGGGGGCGCCGTTTCGCGTACTCAGAAGTCACCCTGCGATTATTCGGCAAACACCCTGTAGTTAGCTGCGAACCGGCTCCAAATCTCCTATGCATCCTTCAACCTGCGGTCTAAAGTGATGCCATGAGTAACCCAGACGAAGCACCACAGCCTCAGCAGCCCGGCTCCCAGCCTCCGCAGCCCGGCAATGTTCCTCCTGCGGGTTACCAACCACCGCAGGGTTACCAACCACCGCAGGGCTACCAGCCGCCGTCGCAACCTGGCCAGTATTCGCAGCCCGGACCGGGTCAGCAGGGCCAGCCAGGTGGTTTCCACTTCGAAATGCCCACCGACGGACCCCGCAACTTCAACGATGTCCTTCCGCAAGGTGGTTTCTCGGGCATCTTCAAGACCATGGGCCTGCCCACCGAGCTCAAAGTGTCCTACTTCATTTGGGTCATCTCGGGACTCCTGGGCCTCCTCTTTGGCCTCATTGGACTTTTCGCCATCATCGCCGCGTTCGCTTTCATGCCAGGAGTTGCAGCACTCCTTCTGGTTCTCCTGATCATCAGCCTTGCTGTTGCAGCCGCCCAGATAGTCCTCGCCATGAAGATGAAGGAAGGCAAGGAATGGGCACGCCTTGCCCTCACCGTCCTTGCCGCGGTTTCCCTGTTGCTCGCCATCTTTGGCTCCATCAACGCCGGCGGACCCGGTGCGGGCCTGGGTGGCAACTGGTTTGGTTTCCTGGTCAGCGCAGTCGCCGTTGTACTGATGTGGTTGCCGAACTCGCAGCTGTGGTTCAAGGCAGTAAAGGGCGCCGTCTAACCCTCCTGAAGTACCGGCGTCGGGCTCTCATCCAAGCCGCCCTGACAGGTGAACAAGGCCGTGGTGGTCCATTGGACCACCACGGCCTTCATCATGAAGGCGTACGCCATCGTGATGATTTCAGCTCAAGCAGGAAATTCCTGCGTGGGATCATCCGCAGCACCGGACCCCGGAGGTACGGTGGAAGCAGAACCAGGCTGGGGGCAGGGTCTTTTTGCTGATCCCGGCAGCCGTACCAGCAGTCGAACAAGCAAAGGAATGCCATGAGCAACCCTCCATACCCGCCGTCCAACGCCGGGGACGCCAATCCCGGCGATGCCAACACCGGTGATGCCAACAAGGGCGACGCCAACAAGCCTGAGCAGCCGGGCCAGCCATCCATGCCACAGTACGGTCAGCCCTCGGCACCGCAATATGGTCAGCAGACTCCCCAATATGGTCAGCAGCCGAGCGCTCCGCAGTACGGTCAGCAGTCCCCGGCTGCCCCGCAATATGGTCAGCCCCCGGCTCCCCAGTACGGCCAGCAGACTCCCCAATATGGTCAGCAGGCTCCGCAGTTTGGCCAGCAGCCATCTCCCTACGGTCAGCAGCCGTCTCCCTACGGTCAGCAGGCCCCGCAATACGGCCAGGACACCAACTGGCCCAGCCAGCAGCCAGGGCCTACCACCGTTCCCCAGATGGTCAACATCTCCTTCTGGATGATCATCGCGGCGGGCATCCTCTCCGCCATCAGCTCGCTGATCCTGGCCACCACCGGCTCGGATGCCTTCATCAACTCGATGATGCGGCAGGCCGCACAGCAGGGAACTGAATTCCCCCCAGGCTCCCTGGAAGGCATGCGTGGCGGTCTTGTCGTTGCCGCGATCGTTGGGGCCATCGTGTCCCTTGGCCTATACGCCTTGGTTGCGTTCCCAGTCCGCAAGGGCAAGAACTGGGCGAGGATCCTGGGCACCGTCTTCGCGGCAATCTCTGTCCTTGGCCTCGCCGGACTGTTCCAATTCGGTGCCACGTACGGCATCCTGCAGCTCTTGGTGATCCTGCTGGGAGTTGCCGCAATCGTCCTGCTGTACCTGCCGGCGTCGGCTCCGTACTTCCGCAAGCCGCAGCCCTTCGGCAACCCATACCAGAACCCTTACGGCCGCTAAGCCAACAAGCTTGCTGCCATAACGTCAGCGGGCGCGGACCCGGTAAGGCTAGACAGCCTGACCCGGTGTTTGCGCCCGTTGTGCGTGGTAGGCCAGGATCTGCAGCTCGGTGGCCATGTCCACCTTGCGGAGGTTCACGTGCGGCGGAACCTGCAGGAGAACTGGAGCAAAGCTCAGGATGCTCCGGATTCCAGCAGCGATGACGCGATCACAGACTTCCTGGGCCACTGTGGCGGGCAAAGCCAGCACCACCATGTTGGTATGGGTGCGCTCCAGGACACGTTCAAGTTCCGCTGAATCGCTGACCCGCAACCAACCCACCTCGTTGCCGATCACCATGGGGTCTGCATCGAATATAGCCACGACGTCGAAGCCCCGGGACTCGAAGCCGCCATACCGCGCCAGCGCCTTGCCGAGGTTACCGGCACCGACAATCGCGACCTTCCAGTCGTGCGTCAGGCCAAGGGCTGCGGCAATGTGACGGCTGAGGTACTGGACTTCATAGCCCACGCCGCGGGTCCCGTACGAGCCGACGTAGGAGAGATCCTTACGCAGTGTGGAGGAGCTGACGCCTGAAGCCTCGGCCAACGCGTCCGATGACACACGTTCCACGCCTTCTGCCAGGAGCGAGTTGAGCGCGCGCAAATAGAGAGTCATCCGGGCCACAGCCGCGGGCGGGATCTGCTTGGCGGCAGGTTCGTGGTCCCCGCTTGTTGCCCCCGGGGACGGTTCCAGCGCAGTCACGGTTTTCTCCATTGCGTCGCTTGTTGTTCCACTCTATGGCCCTTGGCCGGACTCAACAAAAGCCGGTACTTCCGGGTAACAGAGTCCTCTGGCCCTCAGCCTTCGAGGACTCTTTTCAAAGTACGGGTCAAGCGCTGCTCGTCGATCTTCCAAAAGTCGCGCTGGACCCCATCCACCAGCACCACTGGAATTTCCTCCGCGTAACGCTGCTGCAGTTCTGCGTTACCGTCGATTGCCTGCTCGGTCCACGGGACGCCCAGTTCCGAGGTAACGCGCTCGACGGCGGCACGCGCCTCCGTGCATAGGTGGCAGTCAGCTTTGGTGAGGAGAACGACGTCGGGAATAGCCATGTCACAACGGTAACCGCCCGAACGCTCTCTCACATCCCACCCCCTCCCGGCCATCCTTCTCTCACATCCCACCCCCTCCCGGCCATCCTTCTCTCACATCCCACCCCCTGCCGGCCGAACGCTCTCTCACATCCCACCCCCTCCCGGCCATCCTTCTCTCACATCCTCTAGGGCAGCCCCCACCGTGCGCCCTCAACGCTGGGCTCTGGCGATTGACTAGACTCAAGGCATGCCCGACGAGAAGAACGCCGCTGTGGTCGCTGACGCCAAAGTGCAGCAGCACACAGGCGAAGCCGCTTTCTTCGACGTCGATAACACGCTGATGAAGGGCGCCAGCCTCTTCCACGTGGCTCGCAAGATGTACGAACGCAAGGCCTTCACACTGTCCCAGGCGGCCGGCTTCGCTTGGAAGCAGTTCAAGTTTGTGATGCGTGGCGAGAACATGGACGACGTCCATGCCGTGCGCGATTCCGCTCTGACCCTGGCAGCCGGGATCACCGTCGAGGACATCAAAGCCCTGGGCGAAGAAGTTTATGACGAAATGATCGAGTCCCGGATCTGGCCTGGGACGAAGGCCCTTGCGGAGCAGCACCTTCGTGTCGGCCGGAGGGTGTGGCTAGTGACCGCCACGCCGATTGAGGTTGCCACAGTCATTTCCAAAAGGCTCGGTCTGACAGGCGCGCTGGGAACCGTGGGTGAGGTCCATGACGGAATGTATACCGGAAAGCTAGTAGGCGACATCCTGCACGGGCCGGCTAAGGCCATCGCGGTCCAACTAGTGGCTGAGCAGGAAGGCTTGGACTTGGATCACTGCTGGGCTTACAGCGACTCCGCCAACGACATCCCACTGCTCACCATGGTGGGTCACCCCGTGGTGATCAACCCCGACTCCAAGCTGCGCCGGCATGCCCGCGACAACAACTGGCCGGTCTACGATTTCCGGTCCGGACGCCGTGCAGCAACGCTCGGGCTGAAGGCGGCAACCGTGGGTGGCGCCATTTATGGGCTGTGGCGTGGATTCTCAAAGTTCCGCGGCCCCCGCTAACCGTTCTTCTCTCACATCCCGACGCCTTTCCACCGTTCTTCTCTCACATCCCGCCCCGTTTCCACCGTTCTTCTCTCACATCCCGCCCCGCCAGTCGGAGGCCTGTGGATAACTTCTGCACGCTCAGCTGCTTCCAAGGAACAATGCGGGTATGCAGAATTCGCTACTCAACCCATCAAGCCCGGTCTTGGGGCCCTTCAGCCTGAACGAAGCCAAAGCAGCGGGCATCGATCCCTCAGTCATTTGGCGCAACAGCAACATCGTTCCCGTTAGCCGTGGCTTGTACCGGCCAAGTGATTGGGATTTCGACCTTGCGTCAGCCGCCCGTTCACTCTCCTCCGCCAGCCCTGGCGCTTGGATCTCCCATACAACTGCCGCCAGGCTCCATGGTCTTGTATTGCCAGCGTGGCTATCGGATTCAAACGAATTGCACTTGAGCAAACCGCGACATCTGCCGTCGGTCCGGCGCAAAGGCATCATCGGGCACACCCAAACGCTCTTCGAGGGAGAGATTGAGCAAGTCCAAGGAATTTGGATGAGCACTCGAGCCCGAACATGGCTGGATTTGGCGCGTCGTCTTCCCCTTCATGACCTCGTATGCGTGGCAGATCAGTTGATTCGCATTCCACGGCCCGACTTTGAGGGGCGCGTTGCGCCGTTCGCTACTGCTGAGGAGCTTCGGAGCATGGTCGAACGGCACAAAAACCGCCAAGGCGTCGTCCGGGCACGGGAAGCCCTGGACCTTATGCGCGTCGGGGCCGACTCGGCTCCCGAGACTTTGCTTCGTTTGGCCATGTTTGATGCCAACTTGCCGGAACCTCAGCTCCAGGTGATGCTCCGTCCGAACGACCCCTTCTCGCCTTCAGCGGACTTGGGTTTCAAGAGCCGTCGCCTCGCGATCCAGTACGACGGCGGCCATCACCTTGAGGAGGAGCAGATGCATAGCGATCGGCGCAGGGATAAAGCATTTAGGGCAGCCGGTTGGACTGTCCTTGTCTTTGGAAAAGAGGACCAGGCGGACAATTTTGGCAGCGCCGTTCGGCAGATCAAGAGGGCGCTACGGACTGCATGGGTAGATCCATCCGTTGCATCCGGGTTTGCCAGGAACACGACGTGAGAGAAGATCCGGCCACACCCCGCAGGACGTGAGAGAAGATCCGGCCCACACCCCGCAGGATGTGAGAGAAGATCCGGCCCACACCCTGCAGGATGTGAGAGAAGATCCGGCCAGAAGCGTCCCGATGTGAGAGAGGAACAGCCAAAATGCCGCAGGATGTGAGAGAGCGTTGGGATGCAAAAATGCCCGCTGCCTTGGAAGGCAACGGGCATTCACGCTTGGTGAAGTATCTCTACTTCTTATTGCGGCGCTGGTGGCGAGTCTTGCGAAGCAGCTTGCGGTGCTTCTTCTTGGCCATACGCTTGCGGCGCTTCTTAATAACTGAACCCACGAAAGTTCCTTACAAACTAGATGAAGGTCCTGTCTGTTGGAACGGATCCGCGGACTAGCAGCAGACAGTACAACTGACAGATTCTTACATTGACGTAAAACGTTCCTTAACAGAGTACCGCTTCAAAGGGGCACCCCGTGACCACGGTCCGCGGGACGGACTGCGGCGCCCTCAGGCGGTCTCCGATTGTCCGTCGACCACAGCACCCTTGAGGTACTGGGCCACGGCTTCCTCAGGCACCCGGAAGGAGCGGCCAAACCTGACGGCAGGCATTTCCCCGGAGTGGACCAGGCGATACACAGTCATTTTGGAAACACGCAGGACGTCGGCTACTTCAGCCACAGTCATGAAACGCGCATTCGAGAAGTTAGTCTCCGCGGACATTTCCCATATTCCTTTGCTCTCAGCCGGACAGGACACCCCCAGTAGAACGGTGTGCCGATGCTGAGCCATCAAACAACCATGTGCTAGATACTCTAGAGGCTGAAGTGACCAATGTGAAAGCATTTCGGCTAAGTGGGACTCTACTCCGCGGCTACTCCCCCGAAACCAGCCGGCGCTTCCGAGCCGATGCAGCGAGCTGCTCCAGGACTGAAGCGGTGACATCCCATTCCATGCAGGCATCGGTCACGCTCTGGCCGTAGACGAGTTCCTGCTCACCAGCCAGCTGCTTGGCCACGTCGAGGTTCTGCGCCCCGCCTACCAGGAAGCTCTCCAGCATCACGCCGGCAACAGGAGAAGAGGTACCCGCCTCGAGTTGCGCGCCGATTTCCAAGGCAACCTCGGCCTGGCGGTGGTGGCTCTTGCCGCTGTTGGCGTGGCTGGCGTCCACGATCAAGCGTGGGTTCAGTCCCTTGGCGGCGAGCTTGGATGAGGCAGCGGCAACGTCTTCCTGCGAGTAGTTGGGGCCCTTGCGGCCGCCGCGCAGGATCACGTGGGTGTCCGGGTTGCCGGACGTGGCCACGAGAGCCGCGCGGCCGTCGTCGTCGATTCCCAGGAAGGCTTGCTCAGCGGCGGATGCGCCGCATGCGTCAATCGCCACCTGGAGGTCGCCGTCGGTTCCGTTCTTGAAGCCGATGGGCATGGACAGCCCGGAGGCGAGCTGCCGGTGGATCTGGCTTTCGGTGGTGCGGGCGCCGATGGCACCCCAGGAGACGAGGTCCGCCATGTACTGGGGGCTGATGGGCTCCAGGAATTCGGTGGCGGTGGGCAGGCCCAGCGCCGTGACCTGCTTGAGGAAGCCGCGGGCGGCGCGCAGGCCGGCAGCGATATCGTGGCTGCCGTCCAGGTGGGGATCGTTGATGAGGCCCTTCCAACCGACCGTGGTGCGCGGCTTCTCGAAGTAGGTCCGCATGACGATCAGCAGGTCTTCCTTGTGCTTCTCCGCCTGGCTGACCAGCCGGCGCGCGTATTCCAGACCGGCCTTGGGATCGTGGATGGAGCAAGGCCCGACGATTACCAGCAGGCGGTCGTCCACGCCGTCCATGATGGCCCGGACTTCATCCCGGCCACGGTCGACGACGGCAGCTGAGCGGGCGTCCAGCGGCAGCTCGGCGATGAGGTCCTGAGGGGCCGGAAGCGGCTCGAAGCGGGCCACCCGCAGGTTGGAGGTGGCGGGCTGGGAAGCTTTCCCGGCAGCGGGGAGTGCCTCGTTATCGAGTGTCTCGGTGGATTCTGCAGCGATGCTGGTCATTTCTGGGTCCTGTTCCGGATGCGGAGCGGGCCCCTTTTCAGAACCCGCCGGATATGGCGAAGGGCAGAGAATGATCTCTGCCCTGCTGGCTCTGAAGGAAAGTTGGATGCGTGTCAGTTAGACGCGGGCCCCTCCAGAGCCAACGAAAAATACGCATACCAACGGTTAGTCATAGCCACACCATAACCGCGGTTCGTCAAACCGGGCAAATTGGGTCCGTCATGATGACAAAAGTTTGCGGAGAAACTGGAGCTGCTTGATCCAGTGGTGTTCCTGGCCGCCCTCGTGGTTGTTGAAGCGGTATACCTCGATGTCCTTAGCGGGCGCACCTCCTGCAACACCGTAATTGTTGAAGCTTGCAAAGACCGTTGACGGCGGGCAAATATCGTCCATCTGCGCTGCCGAGAAGAGCGCAGGCACCGTAGCGGCCCGGCCGAGATGCACGCCATCGAAGTAGTTCAGCACGGCAAGCATGGGCTCGTACTTTTCGCGGTGCCGCCCCAGGAAACCTGCAATTTCGGGGTAGGGCCCGCGGGGCGCGATGTCGATCGCACGGGGAAAGTCCTGCAGGAAGGGGACGTCGGGCAGCGCGGCGATCACGCCGTCGAGCCTTCCGCCGGCCAGCCCAGCGGCCGCCACGGTAATGCCACCTCCTTGGCTGATCCCGGCCACCACCACTTTGGAGGGGTCGACGGCGGGATGGCTCTGCGCCGCTTCTACCGCGCGGAAGGCGTCCACGTAGACCCGGCGGTAGTAGTAATCGTCCTGGTGCCCCGAACCGCGCGTCATGAGCCCGGCATAGTTGACTTCACCAGCTGATGGGTGCGGATCCGGGGTGTCACCGGAGACGCCGCCGTAGCCCTGACCGCGGGTGTCCATGATGAAGTGGGCGTATCCAGCCTGCGCCCACCGGGTGTTCTGGTTGGCCAGCCCGCGTCCGCCGGAGTAGCCGATGTACTCCACGACGACAGGAATCTGCTGCCCTGCTTCCAGGTGTGAGGGAACGTGCAGCCAGCCCTTGATGCGATCTCCCCCGAAGCCGGAGAAGGTGACATCGAAGGTGTCGATCACGGCGAGATAGTTGTCGACGGGTTCGAAGACGGCGTCCAGCGGCAAGGCCCTGGCCTCGGCGATGGTGCGGTCCCAGAAGGCTTCGAAATCAGTAGGCGGAACTGCGCTGGAGGTGTAGTTACGGAGCTGCTCAAGGGGCAGGTCAAAGAGAGGCATGAGGACATCCTACGTCATAGGGTTGTGTCGCCGGTCACCAGGACGGGGAACTACAAGGGAGTAATGGACAGGTTTCGGTAAGCCGCCCGTAGAGGGGCCATTTGGCGGATTCCGAAGTAGCCGCCAGCCAAGGGTTCCTGACTCGCGTCTAGCCAATCGAACAGGGGCAATCCATTGATCGAGAAGGCAACACGGCGGCCATCTTTGATGACTTCCATCCTGTAAAAGCCGTCAGCGTCATCGGCTGGAGGAAGCGGGTCCGCTCCCTGCGCTACGAGTTCGAAGCCGGCACTTTTGCGCAGGTTGCACGTCCTGAAGGCCCGCTCCGTGGCGTATTTGTGGCGGAAGTAGGAGATGTGGAGGGCATCGATATCCCCTGAGTGGTACTGCGGGTAGTAACCGGTCCGCGGAGCGAGGGAAGCAGAGAACAGATCCTTGCCGTCGTGCCCCCGCGCGGAGAAGAACACCATGGCCAGGCCTGGTTCCTCAATCGGAAGGAACTCCCACCTGATCCGGACATGGTCCGGTGTCTCCTCAGGGCACCAGAGGGTCCAGTGCGCGTGGTCTCCATGTTCCTCCGCGTCGAGTGTACCGGAAAGGAGAAGCGCGCTGGTTCCGTCGCCGCCCAAGGCCGGCCCGCCGTCGTCGTACGTTCCATACTGGACCGGCCCTTCGGCGACCCAACCAGCGATATCAGAAGGACCCCGCAAGGGGTTGGAGTAGATCAAGCGCCCACTCCAGCTTTGAGGGCAGCGGCCAACCCGTAGCCGAGCGCTTCGAGCTGCTCCGCGACGTAACCCGCAATCCGGCGCGCACCCGTCTCGTGGAAATGCGTGTTGTCCTCAAGGCCCCCGGCCCAATGCGCATGCTCGCCGGGAGCGAAGTGGAAGAACAACTCCTTGGACCCCTCCTCCCCCAGCTCCTCGTACAGCGCACGGGTCCATTGGTTGAGGTCGAAGACGTCCAACCCCAGCTCCACGCCAAGTTCACGCACGACGGCGGGATAGTCACCCAGCGTCTCCAGCAGCGTTCCATCGAGGAAGTTCCGGCGCTCCACCGACGTGCAAAGAATGGGAACACCACCCTTGGAACGGACATCGGCCACCATCCGCTTCAGGTTGTCGGTGTAGCCCGTTCGCGCGGCGAGGTGCTCCCGCTTCTGGTCGTTGTGCCCGAACTGGACCAGCACGAGGTCGCCCTTAACGGTCTGGTCCAGCAGCTGATGCCAAAGGCCTTCATCGCGGAACGACTCCGTGGTGGCACCACCCTTCGCGTAATTGTGGACGGCAGCCCACCAATAGGTTTCGGAGGCGAGGTGGGCTCCCCAACCACTCATCGGGTATTCGTAACTCGGGCAGGCTGCCACGGTGGAGTCGCCCGCGAGGAGTATTTTCATGAGTTTCCTTTCATCAGGAGCTGCTACCCCTTAACCGAACCGATCAGCATTCCTTTGGCAAAGTGCTTCTGCAGGAAGGGGTAGAAGATGAGGATGGGCAAGGTTGCCACCACGATCACGGCGAACTTGATGCCTTGCTCGGGCGGGATGTATGACGGATCCACATTGCCGGTGCCAAGGAGATCCGATGCAGCGGTGACCTGACGCAGGTACATCTGAAGCGTCCACATGTTGTTGTCGCTGAGGTACAAAAGCGGGGACATGAAGTCGTTCCAAATACCCACAGCGTAGAAAAGCGCAAACGTGGCCAATACCGGCTTGGACAGCGGCAGCAGGATCCGCCAGAGGATTCCAATCTCCGTAGCTCCGTCCATCTTGGCTGATTCCTCGAGCTCGGCAGGGAGCTCCTGGAAGAAGTTCTTGATGATGATCAGGCTGAACGGGTTGATGGCCGCAGGCAGGATAAGAGCCCAGTAACTGTTCAGCAAGCCCAGGTCCTTGACCAGCAGGAACGTTGGAATCATGCCGCCTGAGAAGACCATGGCAAAAACCACCAGGGACAGGATCAGTTTCCGGCCACGAAGTCCACGTTTCGCCAGCGGGTAGGCCATGGTGACCGTGAGGACCAGTTGCACCAGCGTCCCAACCAGCGTGACCAGCACGGTGGTGATCAGGGCTTTGGTAAAGGACGGCGTGGAGAAGATGTACTCATACGCCCCCAGCGTGAATTGCTCGGGCCAAACGAAGAACGCCCGCCGGGTAATTTCCGCTTCGTTGGCGAAGGATCCTGCCAGGACGTAGACGAAAGGCAACAGTGTGATGATGCCGATCAGTGTCAGGAAGACGTAGTTGGCGGCATCGAAAATCCGACCGCCACGCGTGTTGTGAATCTTCATTAGAAAAGTCCGCTCTGGTTGAACCGCTTGGACAGCCAGTTGGTGCCGAAGATCAGTACTATGCCCACCAAAGACTTGAAAAGCCCGACGGCGGTGCTGTAGCTGTAGGCGCCTTGGGTGATGCCTACGAAGTACACGTAAGTATCGAAGACGTCGGCCACGCTGCGGTTGAGTGCGTTGGTCATGAGGTAGATCTGCTCAAAGCCTGTGTTGAGCATCTGCCCGATGGCCAGGATGAGCATCACGATGATGGTGGACCGAATGCCGGGCAAGGTGATGTGCCAGACGCGCCGGAACCTGCCGGCGCCGTCGATAATTGCGGCCTCGTACTGGTCTTGGTCCACGGTGGCCAGTGCCGCCAGGAAGATGATGGTTCCCCAACCGGTGTTCTTCCAGATCTCTTGAAGCACAATCAGCGGCCGGAACCAGTTCGGATCGGACAGGATGTCCACATTGGTGCCGAACAACCCGTTGACGAACTGGAACAACGGTCCGATGTCCAAGGCGAAGAGCAGGAAGCTCAGCGACGCCACGATGGTCCAGGACAGGAAGTGCGGGATGTAGACGAGTGTCTGGACGGTTCGCTTCAGCACCGAAAGCCGGACCTCGTTGAGCAGCAATGCCAGGACGATGGTCAGCGGAAAGGCGATCCCCAGGTTCAGGAACGCCAGGATCAATGTGTTCCCCAGCAACCGCGGAAAGTCCGGGTTGGCGAAGAAGTCGGTGAAGTTGGTTAGACCCACCCAAGGACTGCCGTTGACGCCCAGGAATGGAACGTAGTCCTTGAAGGCGATGGAAACACCGTACATGGGACCGTACCGGAACACTGCGAAGTACGCCACGCCGGGCAGGAGCAGTAGATACAACCATTTGTAATGCGCGAAGTGGACTGCAAAGCTGCGTCGCCGCGCCGGGGCGGGCGGCGTGCTTGCCGCCCGCTCCGGGGCCTTGGCTTCGACGACCGGGGCGGTCACTTCTTGGTGTCCTGCCACAGCTTGTTTATCTCTTCTTTGACCTTGTCACCGCCGCTGGTGTTCCACAGCTTGATGGCATCCTTTAAGCCCTGCTCGTCCAGCTGCCCAGCCAGGTACTTGATGCGGGCGTCGGCCACGATGTTGTCCAGCTGCGCGCCCTTGGCCACATACGTGGGCGAAACGAAGGCTGCGGCCGGGTTGTACACGGCACTCTTGAGGTCGTTCGCCATCACTGCAACGCGATCGTCAAAGACCTTCTGCTCGTACTCGGACGCCTGCTTCACTGGGTAGAAGTTGTTCCCCGTGACGTTGGTTCCGAGTTGTGCGTAGCTCTTGATGTCGGTGTTGACTACCTTGCCCTCCGGCGTTTCCGGCTTGATGGTGGCCGCCAGTCCTTCCTCAACCGTGAAGTTGACTCCCTCGATGCCGTTGTTCATCAGGACGGCAACTTCCTTGCTGTTGAGTTTGTCCAGGAATGTCAGGACGTTCTTCAGGTCGGCTTCGGTTTTGACGCTGGACTTGGGGATGGCAAGGAAGCCGGAGTAACCATCGGTCGGGTGGGCGTGCAGTTCACCGTCCGGGCCCTTCAGGCTGCCCACGAAGCCCACTTTGTTCTGGAAGTCGCTCGGGTTGGCCTGCTTGAAAAGGTTGATCAGCACGCTGACCCGGGAATCGACGTCGACAATAATGCCGCCCTTGCCGTTGAAGAAGGGCTCATTCCATTTGGTGGGATCGAAGGTAGCGAAGTCGGGGTTGATGAGTTTCTCGTCCACCATCTTCTTGATGAAGCGATCAGCCTGCAGGAATTCCTCGGTTTCGAAGCTCGGCACCAGCTTGCCATCCCGCTCGGTCCAGCGGTTTCCGGCGCCGAACCAGGTCTCGATCATGTCGTAGGGGCTGTTGGTGCCCAGTGCGCCCCACTTGGGAATCGTGATGCCGTAGGTATCGTTCTGGCCGTTGCCATCCGGATCCTGTTCGGTGAATGCCTTGGCCACCTTGTACAGGTCTTCTGTGGTCTGCGGCGCTTTCAGGCCCAACTTGTCCAGCCAATCCTGGCGGAACATCACGGCGGCGCGGATCGGATTACGAGCCCGGAAAACCCCGTAAACCTTGCCGTTGACGCTGGCGTTTTGCTGGACTTCGGGGAACGTCGTCTTGAGGTTCGGGTAGTCCTTGAGTTTGTCGGTGAGGTCCCAGAACGCCCCGGCTTCGGCGTTCTTCACGAAGCCCGGAGACTTGCCCTGCACCACCAGGACGTGCGGGATGTCGGAGGAAGCCAAGGTGATGTTCATCTTGTCCTCGTAGGAGGCGTTGGGCGCCCAGGAGATGTTGATGTCCTTGCCTGTGAGCTCTTCAAGCTTCTTCTGCACAGCGCCGTCCGGGGTTGGCGGCTGCGCTTCCAGGAAGGGCGCCATGATCTTGACGGATGAGAGGTCCGACGCCGGCGGTTCGCCACCGCAGGCGGTCAGGGCCAAGGCGGCAGAGACGACGACGGCGGCCGCCAGGGTTGGTTTTCTACGGATCATTTCCTACTCCACTTCTTCGGGGTTGTTGTCGATTGACGATTCCGGGGCCACGCCGGGGAAGCGTTTCAGGCTCCACAGGTGACGGCCGTTCGCATCTTGATACGTTTCATTAATGGTCACGCCAGGAGAATCTGCGCCCGGCTCGGGGCCTCCTTGGACAAGTTCGGCATGCCCTTGGATATCAAGGGATCGATGGAGGACACGGCCCGCGCCTGCGGGCGGACCTTGGCGACTGGCCTCAAACAAGACTGGTCTCCTTGTCAGTGGAAGGGGCGGTCAGGGGGCTGGCTGCCGTGATGGTCGCTTGATCGCCAGAGACGAGGACAACTGCTGCCGCAGGGTCCGTTTCCTTGGCAGCCATGGAGTCGTCATTGGCGGCAAAGAACCGGTCACACAACCAGCCGGTGAGATAGAGCCAAGCACCAACAGCGAAGAACGGCACAAGGCCGGGAAGTGAGCGGCAGGCGAATACGGCGGCCGCCGTTACGAACAGGAGTATGACGGTCCCCGCGAGGTGGCGCATGGCAAACCGGGACGACATCACAAAGTACTGGGGAAGCGTGAGTTCATATCTGGCAAACATCGGAAAGAGGTAGCACAACGTTCCGGCCGCAAAGAGGACAGCCAGGAGGATCGCGGCCGATGCCACTTGCGAACCCAGATCCCAGCCAGCAGAAAAATAGCCCCAGTTCAGGGCCAAGGCCGCTGCAACTACCAAGACCGGAACGCCGAGGGCATTGCCCTTCGCAAAGTTCTTGAAGTACTCCTTGGCATAGCGGCGCATCAAAGGCGTGGCGCTTCCCTGCACCTTCTCACGAACCAGGATGTGGGCAGCTGCGGTGCTAGGTCCTATACCCAGCACCACGCCACCCAGCAGCGTGAAGACGATCCAGAGCATATTCAGGCAGGCGATCCACAGGAGTGTGTCGAAGAACGTGTAGGCCCGAAAGCCAAATCCCCCAGAAGTCATGGCGCTCCCTTTCTCCATCGTTGCAGAACTCACCCAAATATCTGGCGGCGGCGATCACCTTGCAATCTCGCCTCGGTCACCGATCCCAGCCAATCGGGACTTGACCGGGTGCGCCACATCACAAGTAAACGGTTTCACCGCAATCTAGACTGACCGGCCACGTCCGGTCAAGGTTTGATTTGAATCGTTACATTCAAGGAAGGATCGCGCTACACTTGCAGAACCAGCTATTGGAAAGCGCTTGCCGAGTGTACCTTGCGGGAGATAGCCTGAAGCGCCGGGCCTCTTGAGAAACGCCTTATCGAGCACGCCTTGAGGTAGTCGCCAGCAGTTGCCAGCCAGCAGAGGAGAATCATGGAAACCACTTCGGCCGGGTCGGCGAAAAGTCCCGGCACCCTCAGGGCTGCACCGGCAAGGATCGCCCTGGTAGGGGTTCATGGCTTCGGCGCCCATCACCTTCAGAACCTGGAAAGGCTCAGTTCGGAGGGCGTGGTGGATCTAGTTGCAGTCGCAGACCCGAATCCCCCGGCCCCAGGCACGTTGCCGCCTTCCACGGCCGTCCACTCCGATCTGGATGAGCTGCTTGGAGGAGGCCATCAGCCGGACGTGATCATTGTGGCAACTCCGATCCAGACACACGCCCCCTTGGCTCTTTCCGTGCTGGCTTCCTCCGCAGATCTTTATCTCGAAAAGCCTCCGGTCGCTTCCATGAGCGACTTCATCCGGCTCCAGGAGGCAGCGGCAACAGCTGGCCGGAGCGTCCAGATCGGGTTCCAAAGCCTGGGCTCCCATGCACTCACCGCGCTGGAAAAACTGGCCAGCGGGGAGCCTTCGGCAGAACTCCCAGGCATTGGGACGCTCAAAGGCATTACGGCCACAGGGCGCTGGGTCCGGGACCGCGCATATTACAAACGCTCGAGGTGGGCCGGAAGGCGCAGCCTCGGCGGAGTTGACGTAGTGGATGGCGTCGCCACCAATCCCTTGGCCCACGCGATAGCCACTGCCCTCCATATCGCCGGAGCCCGGACAGCAAAAGACCTCGCCACCGTGGAGACGGATCTCTACCGGGCCAACGACATCGAGGCGGACGATACCTCGGTGATTCGCATGCGGACGGTGGACGGGCTGCCCATCACGTGCGCCCTGACGCTGTGCGCCACCGAGTCAGTGGAACCCTACGTCACGCTGCATGGGACCGAAGGAACGGCCGTGTTCCACTACACCGAAGACCGCGTGACAGTCCGCACCGAAGCGGGCGAAATGGCGCACACGTTCGGACGTGAAGACCTCACCGAAAACCTGCTCCACCATTTGTCCCACGGCACTGCGCTGCTGAGCCCCTTGGATGAAAGCGGTGCTTTCATGCGCGTCCTTGAGGCCATCCGCACCGCTGAGGCACCGGCACTCATTCCTCCGCAATACGTGGAATGGGTAGGCGTAGGCGAACAAGCGCATGCCGTGATTCATGGGATAGAAGAAATCCTGGAGCGGGCAGCCCGCGCTCATGCAACCTTCTCCGAGCTCGGGCTTCCCTGGGCGCGGAAGGACGCTACCGCTGAGCCCCTCTTCGGCGCACGTAGCGACTCTCCCTCTGCAGTCTTCCGCGCTGGCGACGCCTTGGAACCAGAGCTTTCGCCGCGTCCCTATCTCCACCCTGTTACGACGCCATCAGGGATCGTAGTGACCGAACATATGCCTGTGGATCACGTATGGCATCTCGGTGCCGGGTTCGCCCTTCAGGATGTCAACGGAAGCAACTTCTGGGGTGGTCGAAGCTATCGGCGCGCCGCTGGCAAATATATGGATCTGCGGGACCACGGCCGCATCAAGGTCAATGGCGTACGTCGCGAGGAAGACAAAACCACGCTTGACCTCCACTGGCTCGCGGCCGACGGCCCCCTCCTCCTCGAAGAGCAACGGAGCTACCAGCGAACGCTTCTGGACTCCAACACCTGGCGACTCGATATCCAGACGCAATTCACCGCCGTCGTGGATGTCTCACTGGGCAGTCCTGGTTCGCATGGTGCCGCGGGCAGTGGTTATGGCGGCTTCTTCTGGCGCCTCCCCACCAACGATTCCCCACGCGTCTTCTCCGCCACTGCGGAAGGTGAAGCTGCGGTGCATGGTTCGGTTGCTCCCTGGCTTGCGTGGAGTGGAGAGTTCGACGGCGGCCCGGCCACTTTGGTGTTTGCCGCACCTGCCGAATCGGCGGACCCATGGTTTGTTCGCTGCAGTGAGTACCCTGCCGTGGGTTCGGCCCTGGCGTGGGATACCGCGGTGGAACTTGCTGCCGGTACGTCACTCACGCGTACAAACACGGTCTGGATCAGTGACGGAACCCTGGGCGTGGAGGCTATTGAGGAGTTGGTCCGCCGAGATGGCATTTGATGGCAATGTTTCCCGGGCGGTTTCAACTGGCTAGTGCAACACCATCGATTAGTTTGGCCAGTCTTTCAGATGGGGTGTCCCATTGGAGTGTTTGTCGTGGTCGGATGTTGAGCAGGTGCTGTGTGTGGGCGAGTTCTTCGTCGCTGACTTGATTGAAGTTCGTCCCTTTGGGATGGATGTCGCGGACTAGTCCGTTGGTGTTCTCGTTCGTTCCCCGCTGCCAGGGTGAGTGCGGGTCGCAGAAGAATAGCTGGCAGCCGGTCACGACAGTGAAGGTGGCATGTTGGGCCATTTCTGTTCCCTGGTCACAGGTGATCGTTTTCAGCATCGCCTGGGGCAGGGTGTGGATCATTTTCTGCATGACCTCGATGACCGTGGCACTGTCTCGGACTCCCGGCAGCCGGCCCAGCAAAGTGAATCGGGAGGACCGCTCGACCAAGGTGACGATCCCGGAATTGCCTGGACCCACGACCAAATCCCCTTCCCAATGCCCTGGCACGGCACGGTCATCGACTTCGGCGGGCCGGTCGCTCAGCCGGGCACCTTCGAGCCAGGGCCGCGTGTTCCTGGCGGGCAACTTGGACTGGGGCTTACGGCCCGTCCGGCCGGAGCGCAGGGCCTTCTCCACGGTAAGTTCGTGCCGCAGCGCACCTTTGCCTTGAACCTAGAGGGCCTGGTAGATGGTTTCGTGGGACACGTGCATCTCCGGCCGCTCGGGGAACTTTTTCCTAAGATCTGCAGCGCTTTGTTGGGGTGAAAAACGCTGGTTCAAGCGTGCCACGACCTCGTTCCACACCGCCGTTCCCGCAGAGAGCTTTGCGGTACTGGTGCGGGTCCGGCGCGTGAGTGCCCGGTGTTGGGCTACTTTGGCGTCGTAATGATACTTACCCCAGTGCTCGATACTGTGTCGACGGATTTCCCGGGACACCGTTGATGGATGCACACCCAAGGCCCTGGCGATCCGCCGCACAGAACACGGTTCGGGTAAATCCAGAGAGGCTTTGATATATGCCCGGTCCTCCAAAGTCAGCCGCCGGTAACTCCGCTCTTCACTCCGCGAAAGAGCATCCGGAGCAGTTGGACGAAGCAGGCCACCACCCGGGCCGGACACAAGTTCCATGCCCGCTAGTTTCGCCCATCGAGACACAACCTGCCTGGACATCCCTATGCCCGCAGCAACCTCAAGGGTGGACTCACCGTCCAGCAATCGACGATAAGCACGCCCACGAACCGACCACGACACCTTCTTCGCCAAAACACCCTCCACAAACACCTACAGGGTGTTGCACTGGCCACCTGAAGACGCCCCGTCTCAACTGTCATCAAATGCCATCTCGCGCAGCAACGCGCTGGCGCCACAGGATCGCACCTACCACTGCCGCTGACACCATACCCAGAGCTCCCGTCACCACAAGGCCCGCCCGGACGCCGAATTCTTCCGTGAGCCAGCCGGCGAGCAAGCCTCCCAGGGCGTGCCCACCCAAGAGAAGTGGAAAGTAAAGGGCCAAGACCCTGCCCCTCACGCTTGCACCGGCTTCGAGTTGGACGCTGGTGGCTGCACTGGTAAGGAACATGAGCGTCATGAAGCCAACCACAATGAGCATCACCACGAATGACTCCTGCGTGGGCATCAGAGCAGCGAGTAACTGGGCCAGGCCAAAGAGCCCGGCGCTGGCAACAATGCCCTTGCGCCCAAAGCGCTTGATACGGCTGGCCACCAACGCGCCCACCAAGGCTCCCAAGGCGCTGACCATGTTGAAGAGCCCAAATCCGGCGGGACCGCTGTGCCACACACGGTCAGCGAATGCTGCGAGGACCACGGGACCGTTCATCCCGAATGCTCCCAAGAGGCCGGCCAACAGCATGATGAGAAGAAGCTGCGGCCTGGCACTCACATACTTGAAGCCGGCCAGGATTTGTCCACGCTTACCCCGGGGTGGGCCGTCGGGGTCGTGTGCGTGATGAAGCTCAGCTGGCCGGATAAGAGCGATCATCACCAAAACGGCCAGCCCGATCCCCGCGTTCGTCGCAAACGCAGCGGCTGGGCCAGCTTGGGCAATGACGACGCCGGCCAAGGCGGGACCGAGCATGGCACCCAGCTGACCTATCGCACTGTTGAGGCCAATCGCCGCCGGTAGTCCGGCATCACCTACCACCTCATTGACGAAGACTTGCCGGGCGGGCCCATCAATGGAGCTGGTAATTCCTAAAGCAATGCAGGAGCCATAGACAACCCACACGTCCGTGCCGCCCATGGCATTCCAAGCAGCTAGTCCAGCGGCCAGCAGTGCAGCTACGGACTGGCACACCATGAGGATTCGGCGCTTCGGAAAGAGATCTACCAGCACACCACTGATGGGACCAACCACCAGCATGGGCAGGAATTGAAGTGCCACAGCCAATCCCACCGCAGCCGGGCTTCCAGTGAGCTGCAGGACAAGCCAGTCCTGGGCGAGTCGTTGCATCCACACACCGCCGCTGCCGACCAGCGAAAGCGCCACGAAGATCCGGTAATTGTGGTGGCGGAGTGGGTAGTGCCACGCTTCGGCGGAGCGGGGCCTTGGTGAGGCGGCGTCTTTGCCGGCGGAGTTCGAGGTCTTGTCAGAGGGACGGCGCGGTGGCAACGGACGCGGTGACACGGGGTGGTCAGCTCGATTCAGCAGGTTGTCGGATGCACTCTCAGATTTGGGTGCGGCTGGCGGCCCTGATCTTGACGGCAGCCGCGGCAAGGATCAGCATGCCGGGAACAATGACGAAGAGTGCCTGCAGCATCCACACAAAAACGACTGCCACGAAAACCGCGGCGAGGAGCAACAGCGAACCGCTCCCATCACGGAACGAATCAGTTTTGGCTTGGGAGTAGGCAAGCCGCCACCGCTGCTGTGGGCCGGGAAGATCCGTGGACTTGCCGCCGGCGTCCCCCGCCCAGATCACTCCGCCGCTCCAGTTGCCGGCGATCCTGAGCAGGAGCACGGCGGCTGCGGCCGCCAGAATCAAGGTCGCGGGCAGGATCAGTGCCCGCCCGGGCAGTTGCCCCACCAGTGCGAGCAACAGGTTAAGGACAATCACGACGGCGGCTGCCGCCGTCGTGATTCCGATCTTCCAACTGCCGGGAAGTGCACGGCGGAAGTTGCCCCAAAGGCTCCGAAGGGAGTCATCCCTGCCACTGAGGTGCCGTTCAAGATGCGCGACGCCGGCAGCATAGGCGGCCGGCGCCGTCACCAACGGGACGGATAGGAGGAGCACAATGACTCCCGCGAGGATGGTCTCGGAGAACAGAGCAAATCGGTTGACCGAGATGGCCGGCTTCTCCGAGGAGGACTTTCCTGTTGTGTCCATGACGCTCATTCTGTTCTTCAGCCTTCCGTGTCCGTCAGCCCTTGAGGCCCTGTGTTGAAACGCCTTCTACGATGTAGCGCTGGAAAACCAGGAAGAAGACCAACACGGGCAGGAGCGCAAGAACGGACATTGCGATCATCGCTCCATAATCCGAGCTCTGGGTCTGGTCCACGAAGAGCCGCAAAGCCAGTGGCAGTGGGTATTTTTCGGGGGTGTTCAGGTAGAGCAGCGGGCCCAGGAAGTCGTTCCAGCTCCAGATGAAGGAGAAGATCGACGTCGAGATCAATGCAGGCTTCATGAGCGGCAGCATGATCGAGCCGAAGATGCGGACGTGTCCGGCGCCGTCGATGCGGGCGGCCTCGTCCAGTTCTGCCGGAAGGTTGCGCATGAACTGGACCATCAGGAAGACGAAGAACGCGTCGGCGGCCAGGAACTTACCGATCAACAGGGGCACATAGGTGTCTACCAGGCCAAGCTGCTGGAACACGATGTACTGCGGGATGATCACCACGTGGAACGGGAGCAGCAAGGTGGCAATCATCATGCCGAAGAAGATTCCGCGGCCAGGGAAGTTGATGCGGGCAAAAGCGTACGCTGAGACACTCGCTGAAAGGATGGTGCCGACTACTGCGCCGACGGCCAGAATCAGGGAGTTGGTGAAGAACGTCAGGGTGGACACCCCGCCGATGCCGTCCATGGCCGTGACGAAGTTGTCGAAGCTGAAGTTGTTGGACCATAGCTGGGTGGTGGAACCACCGATTTCGGAGTTCGGTTTGAAGGACGAGGCCACCATCCACAGAGCCGGGTAGAGGACTACCCCTACGAGCGCCAAGGCAACGATGTGGAAGATGATGCTTTTGATGCGCTTGGCTGTGCCCGACTCGGACTTCGGGTTGTACACCGGGGCTGGAGTGGCGGGCGTGGACTGGGTAGGGGTTGCCATTGTTGTCATTTTGAATCACCGCTGTAGTGGACCCAGGACTTGGAGGTCTTGAAGAAGATCAGCGTGATGATGCCGACCACGATCACCAGGAGCCAGGCCATGGCCGAGGCGTAGCCCATCCGGAAGTCGCTGAAACCGCGCAAGTACAGGTAGAGGGTGTAGAAGAGGGTGGAGCCTGCTGGGCCGCCTTCACCATTGGAGATGATGTACGCAGAGGCGAAGATCTGGAACGCGTGGATGGTTTCCATCAGCAGGTTGAAGAAAATCACCGGGGAAAGCATGGGCCAGGTGATGTTGAAGAACTTACGGACCGGACCGGCGCCGTCCATCGAGGCTGCCTCGTAGAGATCGGCAGGAATCTGCTTGAGCCCGGCCAGGAAAATCACCATCGGAGCGCCGAACTGCCAGACCGTCAGAAGGATCATCATGGGCATCGTCATGGATGGATTGCCCACCCAACCGCCGAGGTTGATCCCGAAGAAGGACAGGCCCTCATCCACGGGACCGGAATCGCCGAACATCGCCTTCCAGACAATGGCGATGGAAACACTGGCACCGATCAGGGAGGGAGCGTAGAACGCAGAACGGTAGAACCCCTGTCCCTTTCGCTTGCTGTTCAGCAGCATGGCGATCGCCAGGGCCGCAGCGAGCTTCAAAGGGGTACCGAACACTACATAGCTGAGGGTTACTCCCACGGACTGCAGGAAACGTTCGTCTTGGAAGAGCGTGGCGTAGTTGTCCAGGCCTATCCACTTGGGGGGATCGAAGAGGTTGTAGTTGGTAAAGGAGAGGTACAGCGAGGAAATCATCGGACCCACGGTCAGGGCAATGAATCCGAGCAGCCAAGGAAGCAGGAAGGTGTAGCCGGCGCGGGCGTCCGCCCCTCGCCGCCGCGATGTGCGCTGCTGCAAGGGAGCGGTCGACTGGGAGCGCCTGCTCAGGGTTGGGCTTTGAGTCACGAGATCAGTCCGTCGGTTGGAAAGCCTGGGCCAGACACGAATGTCTGATCAGGCATTCTGCTTGATAAGGTCTTCGGCTTCCTTGAACCAGGCATCTGCAGCACCGTCGATGGTGAGTTTGCCGTAGTTAAGGTCCGAGCTGACGCGCTTGAATGAGGATTCAAGCGTGCCGAAACCGACGATGGGCGGCTCCGGAGCATCCTTGAGGTACTTCTCGATCGACTTTTCGTAGTCCACCACCAGCTTGTCTGTGCCTTCAAAGGTGGTTCCGTCGCGCTGGGTCTTGGACGCAGGAACACCACGGGAGGTCTTGAAGATCTGGCCTACCTCGGGATCGTTAACCATGAAGTCGATGAAACGGGCAGCAGCATCCTTGTATTTGGTCTTGGCGCTGGCCACCATCAGCATGGACGGCTTGAGGAAGAGTCCCAAGTTGTCGGAGTTATCGGAGGGAACCGGCACAAGCTTGAGTTCCTTGGCACCACTATCGCCGAGGTAACCGGCCATGAAGTTGTCCCACGTGACTTCCGTGGCAGTGACGTTTGAGCCGAACGGGGACTTCGGCAGCAGCTGCGTCGTCTTGTCTTCGCCAACGATCGCCGGGGTTCCCCGAAGCTGGGCGGTGGTGTTCCACCACTTCTTGAGGTCGTCCTTGGAGAACCCGAGCTTGCCTTCGTCCGTAAAGGCTTGAATGTTGTTCTGGCGCAGCCAGATGTTGAACATCCACCAGACACCGGTGTAGTCCGTGCCGCCGAACAACGTTCCGTTGCCCTTCTGCCCCACCTCGGCAAGGAAAGAGTTGAACTCCTTGTAGTTCCACGTTCCGTCAGGCTCGGCGATGCCCATGGCCTTGAGCTTGGCGGGATCGTAGTAGACAGCGAACGCATTGGTGCTGGTGGGGATACCGTAAGTTTTTCCACGGATCTGGCCCGAAGGCAGGAGTGACTTGTCGAAGGCATCCGTGTTGATCTTTACCGTGCCCAGGTCCAGTAGTTGGTTCCGCTGACCATAGTCGCGTAGGTAGGACAGGTCCCACTGCATAACGTCCGGCAGGCCACCACCGGCAGCTTCCGTGGCGCGCTTCTGCCAGTACCCAGCGAAGTCCGTGAAGTTGCCGTTGACCTTGACATCCGGATTCTTGGACTCAAAAAGTGCAATCGCCTTGCGTGTGCGTTCGGCGCGGTCGTCGTTGCCCCACCAGGTGTACGTGATGGTCACGGGATTCTCGGCAGAACCCGTCTTGCTGGACGATGAAGACTGGCCGCAGGCGGACAGGAACGCCGCAGATGCAGTGCCAAGGGCCACCGTGGTGAGGAAATTCCTTCTGTTGATCATGAGAGCCTCCTTGCTCAGTTGGTGCAAGCCTGTTCGGTTCTCCCACAGGGAGAGTGACCTCGCTTACACTCGTTCTGAATCGATACAATATCCTCAATCGGGAATCTGGGCAAGCGTTTTCCAAGATCCTCGCCTAACCTGATAGCAGCCAAGCTCCACAGTTATCCCGCACTGCCGAACCTGACCAAGGAGTCCCTTTGCCCTCCCCTGAACTCTCCCGAGGCCCATCCGAAGGCCCGTCCGAAAGCCCCTCGGAAAGCCCGTCCGGAACCCCGTCCGTATGGACCAGCATCAACGGCCTGGCCTACGGCGGCGACTACAACCCTGAGCAATGGCCCGAAGACGTCCGCCGTGAAGATATCGAGCTGATGAAGGAAGCGGGGGTCAATTTCCTGAGCGTCGCCATCTTCTCCTGGGGCCTACTGGAACCGATGGAAGGCCAGTACGATTTCGGCTGGCTGGACGACGTAATGGACAACCTCCACCAAGCCGGCATCAAAGTGGCATTGGCTACGGCCACCGCATCACCGCCGGCCTGGCTGGCCAGGAAACACTCCGAAATCCTTCCTGTGACAGCGGAAGGAACAAGGCTGGAACGCGGCTCGCGACGGCACTACACGCCGTCGTCCTCGGTGTACCGCAGGTACGCAACCGCGATGACCAGGGTCATCGCCGAACGCTACAAGAACCACCCTGCGCTGACATTGTGGCATGTGGACAATGAGCTCGGCTGCCATGTTGGCGAGTTCCACGGTGAAGAAGACGCTGCCGCATTCCGGGCCTGGCTGGAACGCCGGTACGGATCCATCGAGGCCCTCAACGAGGCATGGGGAACCGCGTTCTGGTCCCAGCACTACGCTTCGTTCGAGGAAATCATCCCGCCCGGTGCCGCACCCACCACCCTTAACCCCGGACAGCAGCTGGACTTTGCACGGTTCAACTCGTGGGCGTTCATCGATTACTACCGCGCCCTGCTGGCAGTAATCCGCGAAGTTACACCCAACGTCCCGGCCACCACCAACTTCATGGTTTCCAGTGCCACCAAAACCTTGGACTACTTCGATTGGTCCAAGGACATGGACGTGATCGCGAACGACCATTACCTGGTGGCGGCCGATCCTGAACGGGAAATCGAGCTTGCCTTCAGCGCTGACCTCACGCGCGGCGTGGCCGGGGGCGAACCGTGGATCCTGATGGAACACTCCACATCGGCGGTCAACTGGCAATCCCATAACCAGCCAAAGATGTCCGGGGAAATGCTCCGTAACTCCCTGGCCCACGTGGCCCGCGGCGCCGACGCCGTCATGTTCTTCCAGTGGCGCCAGAGCAAGGCTGGATCTGAAAAATTCCACTCAGCCATGGTTCCGCACGGCGGACGCGACACCCAGGTCTGGCGCAACGTGGTGGAGCTCGGCGATGCCCTGTCCAAGATGGAATCCGTGAAGGGTTCCCGCGTGGAGTCGAGGGCTGCTTTCGTCTTTGACTACGAAGCATGGTGGGCCTCCGAGCTGGATTCGCACCCAAGCCAGGACCTGAAGTACTTGGAAACCATGCGGGCTTTCCACCGATCTCTGTACCTGCGTGGTGTCAGTACGGACTTCGTCCACCCCTCCGCCGACCTCTCAGGCTACGATCTCATCCTGGTCTGCACCCTCTACGCCGTGACGGATTCTGCGGCCGCCTCTATCGCTTCCGCAGCAGAGGGCGGCGCAACGGTCCTCATCAGCTACTTCAGCGGCATCGTGGATGAGCAGGACCACGTTCGGTTGGGTGGCTACCCGGGAGCTTTCCGCGAATTACTGGGAATCCGAACCGAGGAATTCCATCCGCTCTTCCCTGGCAGCACAGTCACCCTCAGCGATGGAACAGTTGGTTCCGTGTGGAGCGAGCACGTTCACGTGGCTGAATCTGGCGGCGCACCAGCCGAGGTCCTGGCTACCTTTACGGACTACCCGCTCGACGGCGTCCCCGCCCTCACCCGCAGATCCACCGGGGCCGGGGCGGCTTGGTACCTTGCGACACTACCCGACGCCGACGGCATCGATTCACTCACTGCCCGGCTGCTGGAGGAAGCTGGGGTGACGGCCGTTGCCGAGGCTTCTGCCGGCGTCGAACTCGCCCGGCGGCGATCCGCGGATGGCAGTAGCTTCCTCTTCGCCATCAACCACAGCCGCGCGGACGTGACGGTGAAGGCCGACGGCGACGAGCTGCTGAGCGGAGCGCGCTTCAGCGGTGTGGTCCCCGCCGGAGCCGTGGCAGTTATCGCGGAAGACTAACCCAACCCAACTGGGTAGCAGCAGTGCGCGTTTAGACCCCTCAAAACGCGCACTGCTGCTACCCAGTTGGGTGCGCGCGCGCAAAAACCGCGCCCCGGGCGGATCACGAATGATTCGCCCGGGGCGCGGTTCTCTTGGTGAGTTGCTTCCGGAAAGCTAGGCTCCGATCGCGGACTTCATCTCGTCCACGGCCTTCTTACCGGCTTCCTCTGTGGAGAGCCTGTTGAACAGGACTTCCGAGGAGTAGCGCTTGATGATTTCCTGGATGGCACCTGCGCCCTTCGGCGGTGCGGCCGGGGCTTCGCCGAGTTCGGGCTGGATCTCGCTGATGAAGTTGACCACCTTGGTGTCCGGCGCCGCCAGCTTGGGAGCGATTGCTTCGCGGACGTCCGAGTTGGGGTATACGCCCCGGTCAGCCAGCAGAATTTCTCCGGCCTTGACGTTGTTCGTCAGGAAGTCGATGAACTTAGCCGTCTCTTCAGGGTGCTTGGTCCTGGAGGATGCAGACCAGAACTGGGAAGCCTTGTACCAAAGCTGCGTATCAGCGGCCTTGCCAGTCTTGGACGGGAAGCGGAGGATCTGCAGTTCGCCGCCCGCAGCTTTCTCGAGCGCCGGCAACTGGTTGGACCACCAGAACGCCATGCCGTTCTTGCCGGTTGCCAGGCCACTCTGATCCAGCGGCGCAGCTTCGGCCTCAACAATTTCGGATGCCGACGGAACGGCCTTCTTCTCGCTGAGTTCCTTCAGGAAGTCCCAGTAGCCCGCGATGTCCGAGGGTTCGAAGCCAAGCTTGCCATCCTGGGTGTAAAGGGACTTGCCGTTCTGGCGCAGCCACACACCCAGGGACGCCTCGTCGGTGCCGTATGCAGCAGCGCCATAGGTTCCCTTCGGCGACTTGCTGGTGACCTCAGCCGCGATGCGTTCGAAGTCTTCCCACGTCCAGGTCTTGTCGTCCGGAAGTGCGACGCCCGCAGCCTTGAAGACCGCCGGGTTGGCCAGGATGGTGGCAGCGTTGATGCCAGCTGCAATGCCAGTGAGCCCCTTGGAACCCTTGCCGGCATTCAACGCGGCTTCGTCCATCTTGGAGGTGTCGATCTTATACTTGGACAAGTCCAGGAGCGCCCCACGAGTGGAGTACTCGGTGATGTACTTTTCGTCCATCTGGATGATATCCGGAGCATCGTTGGCAGCAACTTGAGTGGCCAGTTTGTCCCAGTAGCCGCTCCAGTCGCCATACTCGGCCTTGATCTTGATGTTGGGGTTTTCGGCCTCAAAAGCCGCGATGGCTTGCTGCGTCAATTGCGCACGCTTGTCGCCACCCCACCAGGAGAAGCGGAGCTCCACCTTGCCGTCGGCACTCTTTTGTTCTGCTCCGCCGCCACAAGCGCTCAGCGCCAGAACGGCTGCAGCTGTGGCAGCGATAATGGCCGAGGCGCGAAGCCGCCGCTTGGACCGCGCGGCCGTTGCGCGGGCTTTGGAAGCACCTGCAGGGGCGATTCCTTCACCCTTTGGAAATACCGGCACTGTTGTCTCCGATCCTCTTTGATCTTGATGCGAATGAGAAAGCGTTTTCTTGCGTGGATTTTATGCTACAAGCCACAATCTTGTATTACAAGATCTCAGCTTGTATAACTTGTCGGGCGAAAGCCCTGGGACTCCCAACTGCCCTATTTGATGCCGGTAGTTGCGATGCCCTTGATGAGGAACCGCTGGCCGAACAGGAAGACAAGGAAGACGGGGAACAGGGACACGATGGACATCGCGAAGAGTGATCCCCAACTGGTAGCGGACTGCGAGTCAACGAAAGCGCGAAGCGCTACGGGGACAGTAAACATGTCCGGATCAGTCAGGTAGATGAGTGCACCGAAGAAGTCGTTCCACGTCCAGATGAATGTGAAGATCGTGGTGGTGGCGAGGGCCGGAACCATCAAAGGCAGAATGACCCGGAGGAAAATCCTCGGATGCCCGGCGCCGTCAATGCGGGCAGCCTCATCCAATTCCTTCGGAATGCCACGGATGAACTGCACCATGAGGAACACAAAGAACGCGTCCGTTGCCAGGAGCTTCGGCACGATCAGCGGCCAGAACGTGTTCACCCAACCGATCTGCGAAAACAGGATGTACTGCGGCACGATCACAACATGGAAGGGCAGCATGATGGTCAGCAGCATGATTCCGAAGAACAGCTTTTTGCCGCTGAACTGCAGCCGGGCGAAGGCATAGGCGGCCATGGAGCACGAGATCAGGTTTCCGACGATCGAGCCGAGTACGACGATCGCAGAGTTGATCATGTAATGCCCGAAGGGGTGCGTCAGCGCAGACCAGCCATCGGTGTAATTGCTCATTTCCAGGTTGTTCAGCCAAAGGCCGGGTTCGCGGAAAATGAGGTCATTGGGCCGCAGCGAGGAAACAACCATCCATAGCAGCGGATAGATCATGATCCCGCCAACCAGGATCAGGATGGCGTGCTTGATGAGTCCTTTGATGCGGGCGTTGCGGCTGAAGGCCAGGTTTCCTGGCGATTCGCGGCGGCGCGGGCTTTTGCTGGTCTTGCTGCTTTGGCCCTCAGCTGCGGGCGGCAGGGTCTGGATTTTAGTCATCGTAGAACACCCAATACTTTGAAGCGATGAAGTTGATGGCAGTGAAGGCGCCGATAATGACCAGCAGGAACCAGGCCATCGCCGAGGCGTAGCCCATATCGAACTGACCGAAGCCCTTCTGGTACAGATACAGCGTGAAGAACATGGTGGAGTCGGATGGTCCGCCGTTTCCGCCGGAGACGATAAACGCCTGCGTGAACGACTGGAACGAACCAATGATTTGCAGCACCAGGTTGAAGAAGATGATGGGGCTCAGCATCGGCAGCGTGATCCGCCAGAACTTCTGCAAAGTGGTGGCGCCGTCAACTTCGGCGGCCTCGTAGTACATGTTCGGGATCTGGCGCAGGCCCGCCAGGAAGATGATCATCGGGCTGCCGAATGTCCAGACGTGCAGCAGGATGATGGAGCCGAGCGCCGTGTTTGGATCCGAGATCCATCCAGGCCCCTGGATGCCGATCATGGCGAGGACCTGGTTCACCAGGCCGGTGGTGCCGAAGATCTGCTTCCAAAGAATCGCGACAGCCACAGATCCGCCCAGCAGCGACGGCAAATAGAAGATGGAACGGTAGAACGGAAGGCCACGAAGCCCTTTGTCCAGGACCAGCGCGATCACCAGGGCCACAGCCAGCTGGAGCGGCACGCCTACCAGCACATATGTGAAGGTAACGCGCAAGGAGTTATGGAGTCGAGCATCGCCGAACATGCGGACGAAGTTGTCGATTCCCACCCACTGCGGTGGTTGCAGAAGGTTGTAGTCCGTAAAGGACAGGTACAACGACATCAGCATCGGACCCACGGTGATGACCACGAGGCCGATCAGCCACGGAAGCAGGAAAACATAGGCGGCCTTGTTGTCGCGACCGTTCGCTTTCTTCTCCTCCTTGGTCATGGGCCCCTTGCGGCGCGTCATTGTGGAGAGTTCGCCGATGGCGCTCATCGCTTCCCTCCTGCCTGACCGCGAACGCCTTTCGGCGTCCCCGTATGTTCATAAGCGGCCATGTGGTCTCCTTTGGTCATCGTGGCCATCCACGGAGTACGAGTGTGGTTGATGCTTGCCTTCCGGGACGCCGCCGTTCACTCGGCGGCACCCCTTGACTCGCCGGGATGTGGATCCTGGTGATCAGCGGCTCCGTACCAAAGTAAACGCTTTCTTGACCCATGTACAGCCTTTTGCTAATTTTTGAGAAAGCGTTTTCTGAGGAAGCCGCCAATAACCGATTTACACACGCCGAAGAAGCCCGGTGTGCGCTTTCGCACATCATCCGCACCGAAAAGGCAGGACACCATTGTTCCCCAAGCACGGCGACTGCCATGACCACTGCTGACATGGCAGGAATGCCCATCCGCCCCAGCGCTCTTGGCCGCTACGAGGATTGGCCCGCTTACGCCGCCCGGCATCACTTCGCGGCAACCTCTCCAAGTGCCCAGCAGCTGGTGGACACGCTCGGGGTCCCTGCCACTGCGCCGGTTACTGAATACAGGGTGGAAACCCAAACAGAGCACGACGGCGTCATCACCTCCCGCTTGTCCTGGCAGCTTGGTTTCGGACCAAGGACCTCGGCCTGGTTCGTGCGGCCAGCCCGCTCCACTGGCCCCCTGCCCGGGATACTGGCTCTTCACTGCCATGGCGGGATCAAATCCCATGGCGCGGAGCGGCTGGTCTTACTTCCACGAGAAGAAGAGAACGACGCCGGGGCCACCACCACTGCGGCTGGCTTCGGTCGTATACCGGTCCAATTACGGGAAAAGCTCTACAGCGGGCGCCACTGGGCTACATGGCTTGCCCAGCAGGGTTTCGCCGTCCTGGCACACGACGCCTTCATGTGGGGCAGTCGCGGCTTCGGTCTGGAAACCCAGCCTTGGCGGACGGCCCAGTCCGTCAACGGCCAGCAGGCACTGTGGCGGGAGGCCGGCGTCGAGCCTTCCCCGGCGGATCTTTACAACGCAGCAGCGTCCAATCATGAAGAAACCGTGGCGAAAGCCGCAACGCTCCTTGGCACCAGCATCGCCGGGACGGTGGCGCATGACGACCTCACGGCGCTAGGCATCCTGGCATCCCTCCCCGGAGTCGATCCGGAACGCCTTGGATGCACCGGATTTTCAGGTGGAGGCGGCCGGGCCATGGTGCTCGCCGCCCTCAGTCCACTGATCCGCAGCTATGTGGTCACGTGCATGATGACCACCTTCGCGTCCCTCCTCCCTGCCTACCTCGATGCCCATTCCTGGTTGCTCCACTCCCCTGGCCTGTCAAGGCTGGGAGATTGGCCCGATCTGGTAATGCGTTCAACTGCCGGCGCTGTCCTGGTCCAGTACGCACTAGCCGACCAGCTGTTTCCGGAAGCAGGAATGCGCGACGCCGATGCCCACCTTTCGGAGCGGATGCCGGCTGGGCGGTACACAGGCAGCTTTTGGCCCGGGCCCCATGTTTTTTCCACCGCCATGCAGGAAGAGGCGGCAGCTTTTCTCTCCTCCAACCTCCAGGCCGATGAAGCCCATGGTTTCCCCACAACTGATCCCGCTAGGACAGCACTATGACTTTGCCCTCAACGGCCTCCCACACAATCGTGGGCGTTCACAACCAACTGCCCCGGGTAGCACTCGTTGGCGTTCACGGATTCGGCGAACGACACCTTGAAAACCTCCATCGGCTCAGTTCCGCCGGAATGCTTGAACTAGTGGCTGTTGCCGATCCACGGCCACCCGCCCAAGGCCAGTTGCCTCCTGACGTGGGCGTCTACAATTCCTTGGACGACCTCTTGGCTGCGGGAAGTGCCCCCGACGTCGTCATCATTTCCACTCCTATCCAAACCCACGCTCCGCTGGCCCTCGCAGCACTGGGGGCAGGCGCCAACGTCTACCTCGAAAAGCCTCCCGTGGCTTCCATGGCCCAGTACGAAAGCGTCCTCGCAGCGTCGGCGAGCGCCGGTCGGATTGTTCAAGTCGGTTTCCAGAGCCTTGGTTCGCATGCCCTTCCCGCCATAGAAAAGCTTGTGGCATCTGGTGAGATCGGCGAGGTCCGCGGCATCAGCGCGACGGGCCAGTGGCTCCGGACAAAGGGGTACTTCACGCGCTCCCGCTGGGCCGGTAAGCGAAGCCTGAACGGTACGGATGTGGTGGACGGCGTCGCGACGAACGCCTTGGCACACGCAGTGGCTACCGGGCTGCGACTCGCAGGTGCCAGGAGCGTTGCCGACGTCGAATTGGTCGAAACCGACCTTTACCGGGCGAATGACACCGAAAGCGATGACACTTCCGTGATCAGGGTCCGGACGGCGACAGGCACCGTGCTGACCTGCGGGCTGACGTTGTGCGCGCCCGTGCAGTCGGCGCCATCGGTGACCGTCTACGGAACGCTCGGGCAGATCACGCTTTCCTACACCGAAGACAGCCTGGAGATCACTACTCCGGACGGGATCCGGAATGAGATTTTCGGTCGGACGGACCTGTTGGAAAACCTCCTTTCAGCACGGACGGAACAGGATCTGCTCAGCCCATTGAGTGGAGCCGGCGCCTACATGTCCGTGTTGGAAGCGGTCCGAACCTCGGACGCACCCCGGCTCATCCATCCGGACCATGTGACGTGGCTGGGCGAAGGCGACGACGCCCATGCCGTGGTACGGGACATCGAGTCGTGGATCCACCGCGCCACCCTGGGCCAAGCAACGTTCGTGGAACTCGGGGCGCCGTGGGTTGAAAAAGCTGCGGTTACCGATGGAGCAGCCAAGCCAGAGCTGAAGGTCAACGGCAGAGCCGTCGCCACTATGCAGGACGGCTCACGCATCCGGCCAACCTCCTCGCCGCGCCCGTACCTCCACCCCGTCCGCACCCTTGCCGGCACGATCGTAAGTGACCACATTCCGGAGGACCATGTGTGGCACCTTGGAGCGGGGGTCGCCATCCAGGACGTGGACGGTATCAATTTCTGGGGTGGCCGGACCTACACGCGCCACGCCGGTGCGTACGTCTGGCGCAAGGACCACGGCCGCGTGGTCCTTGAGTCCGCGGAACATAGGGATGGACAGCGGAACGAGCTATTGAGCTGGGTGGGCCCTGACGGTTCCCCTGTCCTCCGCGAACAGCGCGAGTGGCGCTGGGCCGCCGTCGGAAATTCCGTCTGGCAATTGACGCTGGACTTCACGCTCGAATCCGCCACGGGACGCCCGGTGCTGCTAGGCAGCCCCGGTTCCAACGGAAGGTCGCAGGGCGGTTATGGCGGCTTCTTCTGGCGCCTGCCAAGGGTCAGTGACGCAACCATTTGGACCCCTGACTCGCGCGGGGAAGATACCGTCCATGGCAGCGTCGCGCCCTGGCTGGCTTGGTCAGGAACTTTCGACGCCGGAACGGGCGGCGGCCATAGTGCGGGCGATCCGGGCTTGGGGCATCCGGCCACGCTCGTCTTCCTGGCATCCCCTCAAGCAGCGGACCCCTGGTTCGTTCGGCACTCGGGCTATCCGGGCGTGGGGCTGTCCTTGGCGTGGGAGTCGCCGGTGGCCACCGAACCCGACCGCCCTGTGCATCGCACCGTCAGGGTGCTCATCGCTGACGGCTTCCTAGCCACACAGGACATTGAACAGCTCATCTCAACCCAGGGGGACCCAGCATGACCGCTCCGACTCAATCTGCAGTAACGCCGGACGCCGCACGGACATCCGGCGCTGCGTCCCCGGCCCCCGGCAATGCCACCGACCGTGTGGTGAAGCGCCGCCGCATAATGGACATCCTGGACCGTTCGGATCGAGACTCGCTTCTGCTCACGAGCAACACGGCACTCACCTGGTATCTGGACGGCAGTCGTGTCCATATCAGCCTGGCAGGGGATCCCATCGCCGCCCTCCTGGTGGATCGAGCCGGAGATCATCTTGTGACGTTCAACAACGAAGCCGACAGGATCGAGGCAGAGGAGCTTCCCCAGGGCGTCAACCTGCACAGTATTCCGTGGCACGGCCAACTGCATGCATCTGCGGCCGGGCTGGCCGACGACGGAAACCCTCTGATGGAAGCCGCTGTCGCGGGGGAATTACGGGCAGCGCGACAACAACTCCTGCCTGCAGAAACAGCCCGCTATGCCCAATTGTCCGCAGATGCCGCCAAGGCGATGACCGACGTCCTCACGGCAGCAACGCCCGGGACAACCGAATTTGAGCTTGTCTCGGACTTGGCTGCCCGGATTGTGGCAGTGGGCGCCGAGCCCCTTGTCCTGCTATGCAGCGGTGCTGCCAGGAGCGGTTTCCGCCACCCGCTGGCAACGCATGCTCCCATCGGTCGCAGGGCAATGGCCGTGGTTTGCGCCCGCCGTCATGGCTTGGTGGCCAACGTGACCCGTTGGGTAGCGTTCGACGCCGGCACTCCACAGGAGCTCGACGCCGAAGCACGCATCGCAGCGGTTGAAGCGGACATCTTCCGGGCCACCGTGCCGGGTGCCAAGCTCAATGAGGTGTTCGCCGCTATCCAGGATGCCTATGTGCGCCACCGGTTTGGTCCCGATCAATGGACCCTGCATCATCAGGGCGGTCCAGCAGGTTATGCCGGCCGTGATCCGCGGGTCACCGCGGACGTGACGGACAGGATCGTCCTCGACCAGCCGTTCACGTGGAACCCCTCCGGACCGGGCGTGAAAATCGAAGACACCGTGCTGCTCACAGAAGGCGGAGTCAAGGTGCTGACCGTCGACGAGCGCTGGCCGACGACGGAAGTGGACGGCCGCCGTCGTCCGATCACCCTGCGGCCGTAGCGCGTTACCAACCACAAAACGCGAAGGGCGAGGTCACCATCACGGTGACCCCGCCCTTCGCGTACTGCAATCCTGCTTGGCGCCCTTAGCCCAGGGTTAGCGCGCCGTCCACCCGGCGCGGGATGCCTAACGGGTTCGCCTCGCGCAGGGCAGGGTGCAGGATGTTCTCCGGAGCGTCCTGGTAAGCCACGGGACGCTGGAAGCGGCGAACCGCGGTAGCGCCCACTGAGGTGAACAGCGATGTCGTGGCGGGGTACGGTCCTCCGTGCTGCTGCGACCAGTTCACTGCAACGCCAGTGGGCCAACCGTCGAACAACACGCGACCTGCAAGCTCACTCAGCTGCTCCACAAGCGCTGAAACGTCCTCCCCTGGCTGCGCGTGCACGGTGCCGGTGAGGCTGCCTGGAACCTTGGCGAGGGCCTGTGACAGCTCTTCCTCATTGGCGTACTCAATGAGGAGCGTGGTGGGGCCGAAGCACTCTTCCAGCAACTCATCAGGACGCTCCAGCACGTTGGCGGCGCTTGTCGAGAACACCACCGGAGCTGCGCCGTCGGCCAGGCTGTCCTGATCCACTGTGCCGCTCACCACCGCAACGCCCGGCTGCTCCGCGACGCTGCGCAGGCCGTAAGGATAGGCCTCCGCGATCCGCTCAGTCAGCATGGCCGCGGTCGGCTTGTCCTTGCTCGCCTCTGCCACCTGGGCAGCGAAGTCGGTGCCCGCGGGGATGAAAACGAGTCCGGGCTTTGTGCAGAACTGTCCCGCTCCCTGGGTGAACGAACCAGCCAGGCCAGCAGCAAGTTCCTTAGCGCGATCGGCCAAAGCACCATCCGTGATGACCACGGGGTTCAGGCTGCCCAGTTCGCCATAAAAGGGGATCGGTTCCGGGCGGGACGTTGCGAGGTCGAACAGTGCGCGGCCGCCGGGGATGGAACCGGTGAAGCCCACAGCCTTGATGGCGGGATCCTGCACCAATGCGGTACCTGCCTCGCGTCCGCTCACGAGGGCGAAGATGCCGTCCGGAGCTCCGGCCTTGGCCAAGGCTTCGGTCACGATCTCGGCAGTCCGCTCGGACAGGCGTAGGTGGCCGGAATGTGCTTTGACGATCACCGGGCAACCGACAGCGAGCGCCGATGCAGTGTCGCCACCGGCCACCGAGAACGCGAACGGGAAGTTCGACGCCGAGAACACGGCCACGGGTCCAATCGGACGCAGGATGCGGCGCAGGTCAGGCTTGGGCGGCGTGGCGGCAGGATCCGCGTGATCGATCACTGCCTCCAAGTACGAGCCCTCGGTGATCACCTTCGCGAACAGCCGGAGTTGGCCGCTCGTCCGGGCCACCTCACCTGTGAGCCGAACCGTACCAAGGCTGGTTTCGGAGTCAGCTATGGCCACCAGTTCCGTCACGTTGGCGTCCAGGGCGTCGGCGACGGCGGTCAGCCAGGCTGCGCGCTCGGCGTCGGACGCTGCGGCGGTCACCTTGAAGGCTGCGGCGGCAGCCCCTGTCACCGCGGTCAGGTCAAGAGTTGCTGTACTCAATGTGGTTTCCTTTACTCTCAGGGGCGGAGCTCTCAGGGGCGGAGCTCTCACGTGCGGCCGGCTTTTGGGCAAAGTCGAAGCCAAGGCCGGGACGGCTTGCCGAGCTGAGCCTGCTGTTGCGGATTCGGATGGGAGAGGGCTCGGCGAGGATGCCGAGCTGCTCGAAGGAAGCGTCTTCCACTTCTTCCACGCTCACGGCCTCGGCCAAGGTGAGCGCCAACTGTCCGGAGAGTTCCGGAAGAAGGTGCGGAGCCACCCTGATGCTGTTCGCGCGGGCCAACTCCACGATCCTGCGGAACGGCGTAATGCCGCCCACCCGGACAATGTTGGGTTGGATGATATCCACGGCTTCGGCTTCGATGAAGTCGCGGAAACGGTAGATAGTGTGGACGTTCTCGCCAAGCGCGATCGGCACGGGAGAGTGTTTGCGCAGGCGCCGGTAGGCCCACAAATCGTCAGCACGGATTGGCTCTTCAAGCCATTCCAATCCGTACTCCCCCAAAACATCCAAGGCGCGGAAGGTATGCGCCAGGTCCCAGCGTTGGTTGGCATCAATCATGAGCAGGCGGTCCGGGCCAATGACCTGCCGGACCGCGGCAACCCGTTCAGCGTCTTCGCGTAGCTCAGGCTTTCCCACCTTGATCTTCACAGCCTTATGGCCAGCGGCAACCCAGCGCTGTGCCTGCTCCACGAGTTGTTCCAAGGAGTAGTGCAGATTCACGCCCGAGCCATAGACCTCCACTGATTCCTGGCGTTGACCCAGGAGAGCAGTGACGGAGGTGTCGGCCTGACGGGTTTTAAGGTCCCACAGCGCGAGGTCCACACCGGCCATTGCGATAGTGGTCAGGCCTCCCCCACCTGCCTCGTGCAGACGCTTCCAGAGTTGGTCCCACACCGCTTCGGGATTCGGTTCCAACCCAAGGATGAAGGGGGCGATGTCGTAGTCCAGAAGTGCTTTGACTGCCTGGGGACCAATAGTAGGTGTCCACGAGAAACCGTGGCCCACGCCGCCGTCGTCAGTACTCAGTTCGGTGACGATCACGTGGTTCTCGGGAGCCTCAGCCCCCCAGCTACGCAGCAACGGAACCGTGATCAAACGCGTGGTGAGGCCGGTAATGCGCGCTGTCATCAGCTGAGCGCCAACTCGTGGCCCTTGGCCAGGATCGACTTCAGCTCCAGCAGCTGTTCCGCCGTGGGGTCCACCAGTGGCGGACGGACAGGGCCTACCGGCAACCCTGCCAATCGCAGCCCCGCCTTGATGAGGGAAACGCCGAAGCCTGGAGTCTGGTCCCGAAGCCTCACGAGGGGTGCATAGAAGCCCTCAAGCAGGGCGTTCCGGCGGTCTTCGTCACCAGAAACGTATGCGTCGTAGTAGGCCTTCGCGATCTCCGGAGCCATGGCAAAGGCGGCCGAGGAGTAGAGCGGGATCCCGAGGCCGCGGTAAGCGCCCTGGGTCAGCTCTGCCGTGAGGAGTCCATTGAAAAGTGCGAAGTCGGTTCGGCCGCTGGCGTTGATGGCAGATACGATTTCCTGCGCCAGGCCGACGTCCCCGATCCCATCCTTGAAGCCGATGACTTTCGGGTTCGCGGTGAGGCGGCTCATGGCTGCGGCCGTGAACTTCGCCGTGCCACGGTGATAAACGATCACGGGCAGGCTGCTGGCGTCGGCGATGGCCTCGACGTAAGCAACGACGCCGTCTGTTGGCCCTGTAACCAGGTACGGCGGGAGAACCAGCAGGGCGTCGGCGCCTGCCTCCTCGGCTACCTTGGCGGCAGCAAGGGCGTGGCCCAACGGGCCGCCGGCGCCTGCGACTACCGGGACGGCTCCAGCAACAGCTTCGACGGCGGCAGCCACCACGGTGCGGATCTCATCCAGGGAGAGGGCGTGGAATTCACCCGTGCCACACGCTGGGAAAACACCTCCGGGGCCGTAAGGAAGGCGCGAGGTGATGTGCTCCTTCAGAAGGGCCACATCCACCGAGCCGTCTTCGGCAAAGGGTGTGACGGGGAAAAACAGTACGCCGTCGAAGTTCATGGTGTCTCCTTGGTTGCTCCCGCCGGGACCAGGCCGGCGTGATTCTCGTCGTTGAGTAGTGCTTGCTCTGATGCTGCTGAATCTGCGCTTTCATATGGCGGCGTAAGTTCGGTTCGCCAACTGCGCTTGGGCTCCCAGCCAAGAAGGTCACGCGCTTTCCCGATGGAGAACGCCGGGCTGGTACCGGACAGGTGTTCGGTAAGCGGGCCGCTGCCCGGCAAAAAACGCGGGAACAGCTCAGCGAGCGGAGCAGTGGCCAAGGCATCCTTCGCTCCGACGAAGAAGACCTGCCCGTTGGGGATTGCATCCATCTTCTCCAGCAGCACGTCCAGGAAGTCGGCCACGTCCCTGGCATCGACATAGTTGAACAGCGCCGGGGCTGAAAGTGCCGGATCGGCAAGGCGTTCGCGGACAGTGTGTCCTTGCTGTGTTGGCGCGCCTTGCCACTCCTCCGGGGAGATGACAAAGCAGGGCCGGAATGCCGCGTAGCGGATCTTGTCCCCCTGCGCCGCCGCAAACATCTGCACTGTTTGCTCGGCGATCAGCTTGGACAGCGCGTAAGCATTCCAGGGCTTAGGCGGCGTCTGCTCGTCCAACGGGAACGACGGCGGCAGCCAACCTGCGGGTGAGCCGTAGCCCAGGGCGGTGGGGCTGCTTGCCGTAATAATCTTCGGAATACCCGCATCAGTGGCTGCACTGATGACCGCGTAGGCGAGCCGGGTATTGGTACTGAAGATGACTTCCTCAGGAGCGCTGAAAGGTACGGCGATAGCAGCGAGGTGGATGACGGCGTCGGGGTTTGTTTCCCGGAGGAGCCGCTCCGCTTCTCCCGGGGCCAAAAGGTCCGCCGTTCGCTGCACTGCGCCAGTGGGCAACTGCTCCGCCGGGATGGCGTCGCGATCAACCGAGACCACCTCGTGGCCCGCCTGGGCAAGGCCGGCAACGACGCTGCGGCCCAGCCGGCCGGAACCGCCGGTGACGAAAATCCTGCTCATGGTGTTGTCCTTGTGTAAGTGGTGGGCCGCTACGCCTGGCCGCGGCTGAGATCGACGCCGAGGCCAAGTTCACTGATGCGGACAGGGAATCCGGTGTCCAGGGACTGGTTGCCGGCGATGCCGACTGAGACGGAACGGAGGCCGTCAATGTACCCCGACGGGCGGCCCAATGGGTCTACGCCCGGGCCGTTGAAGAGGTCTGAGAGCAGCAGGTTGTCGCCGCCTCCGTGGCCCCCCTCACCGTTGACGATCGGGACCTCGTAGGCCGCCTCCCAGTGGCGCTGGACCACCAGGCGCTCCCCGTTTCGTCGGACAGCGTCTTCTTCCTCGATGGGCGTCGCGCTGGGGTCCACCACGGTCTTCTTGTCAGTGCTGAATTGGACTGCTGCGCGCTCAACCACTTCGAGTTCGGCCCGGCCTTCCGTACCGTTGACGCTGACCCTGTAGCCCTCCCACGGGCTGTGGGCGTTCAGCGAGTAACTCAGCGTGGGGCCGCCCTGGTAGTCCACTACGAGGGCCAGGTTGTCCTCGATCGTGATGCCTTCAGTGAAGACGTCCTGGTCCCTGAGGTAGCCGTCGAACTTTTCATTGTCGTAGTACAGGGCCTTCAGGCGTTCGTCTTCCCGCATGTCCAGGCGGAACGGATCACGCGCCAAGCCATCAACCGTGCCGCGTTCGGGGCGGGCGCCCAGACCGCGCTCGGCAGCATTCTTGTCGCCATAAAAGCGGAGCCCTCCGGAGACGAAAACGCGCTCGGGGACGTCATTGATCCACCAGTTGACGAGGTCGAAGTGGTGCGAGGCCTTGTGGATGAGCAGGCCACCGGAGTTCTTCTTCTCACGATGCCAGCGGCGGAAGTAGTCTGCGCCGTGCACGGTGTCCAGCACCCAGGTGAAGTCGATGGACGTGACCTTGCCGATCACGCCGTTCTGGATGATCTCCTTAAGCGCGGTGTTGCGCGGCGAGTAGCGGTAATTGAAGGTGACTACGACGTTCCGTCCGGTTTCTGCCACGGCGTTGGTAATGCGGCGGCAGCCCTCAACATCGATGGTCAGGGGCTTTTCAACCACGACGTCGGCGCCCGCCTCGAGTGCCTCGACGATGTAGTCCGCGTGGGTGTAGTCGGGCGTTGTGACGATGACGCGCTCGATGCCGTTGGCCTGGATAAACTCTGTGAGCTTCGCTGGCTCAAAGGATGCCACTGGCCCCGGGCCGCCCAAATCCTTGATGAGTTCCTGGTAAAACTCCACGCGGCCTTGGTTCACGTCGGACAAAGCGACGAGGTCAGCTACGTCGGCGTGCTGTCCATAGATTGCGCGAATGTACATTTCCGAGCGGCCCCCGGTCCCGATGAGGGCAATGCGGGTCCGATGAGGGTCAGTGCCTCCGGGGGCGGATCCGGAAGTGTCCGCCGCCGTTGAATGGGTCCTGGCGGTGTCAACGTTGACCATGGGAATGCCCCTTTCAAAAGGCAGGAGTGAACCGCTTGACGGCCCGGCGTGATCTGGGAAGAATCATGAGAAAGCGTTTTCTCAGAGCGTTATAAGCTTTGTATCAAGACTGTGGCGGTTCCGTCAACCATTGCCCCAACGCCGGGGCAGCACGCGGACAGCCAACCGGAAGGGGCAACATGGCACGGAGGAACACCAATCGGCGGATTGGCATTGCCGATGTCGCGGAGAAGGCAGGCGTCTCGCACGCCACAGTGTCCCGCGTCATGAACGGTAACGCCGCCGTGGATCCCGGCATCGCTGCCCGCGTAAGGGCTGCAGCTTCCGAACTCAAGTACCAGCCGAATCCCGTGGGACGAAGCCTGGCTTTGGGCAAGACTGACACCATCGGCATTGTTGTCCCGGACCTGGCCAACCCCACCTTCCAGGCCATCCTTCGCGGACTCAGCATTGCGGCGTCCCAGGACGGGTATCGCGTCCTGATCGCAGATTCATCCGAGGTAACCAGCGAGGAAGCAATCCTCGCCGGAGAAGCCCGTCGCCGCTGCGATGGAGTGGTGCTCTGCGCACCCCGAATGGGCGATGCCGAACTTGAAGAGCTGGCACCTACCCTGCATCCGCTGGTCCTCATCAACCGCACCACGGTGGCCACCAACACCCCAAGCCTCAGCGTGGACTATGGCCAAGGCATCCAGGAACTCGCCCAGCACCTGGTGGGTCTGGGTCACCGGCGGCTGGCCTTCCTTTCCGGCCCGGAGCACAGTGCATCCAACCGGCAGCGCTTGGTGGGCCTGGAGAAATTCCGGAAGGAGCACCCGGAGATTGAACTCCAAATGCTCCATGGCGGCTCCAACTTCGACTCCGGACATGAATCCACCGAGGCCATCATCGCCAGTGGCGCAACGGGCATCCTGGCCTTCAATGACCTCGTGGCCATGGGTTTGCTAAGCGGCCTGCACGAGCACGGATTACGGGTTCCGGAGGACATCTCGGTGACGGGGTTCGACGACATCCCGTTCGCCAAGTACACCACTCCCCCGCTGACCACCGCCGCTGTTCCCATCAATGAACTCGGGAGCCTGGCCTGGCGCAGGATGCGCGAGCAGATCCAGCAAGCGGGGGAACCCACCACGCAAGCGCAAGACGAGTTCTCGCCGCGGATGGAAATCCGGAAGAGCACCGCGGCGCCGGCCCTGAAGCCCGCCTAGAAATGCAACGCGGGGATCCTTCTATGGTTGTCAAGGGTGGCGTGGGTCCGTGTTTGTGGCGTTAAGGGTTCGGTAGGTCCGTCGGGCGAGATAGCGTTTCACGCACCGGCGGATCTCCTTTTTGGTTC
>NZ_JAHOPC010000016.1:0-101956 GCF_019038615.1 Paenarthrobacter aromaticivorans | reverse complement strand
CCACTCAAAGGCACCCTCTACAGGGCCAGTCACTTACAGAGTCACACCCGCGAGGCAGAACGACTACTACCACTCTGCCAGCCAGTCCCAGACCAGCCACCCCAATCCTCACAGTCACTTACGCACCCTCCCGACGGCGGTGAGGGAGCCTAAGTGACCCCGCGTTGGAATGCCTATGCGCGGCCTAGACGATATCTTGCGTCTTGGCGAAGCGGGCGATGGCACGCTGGGTGCCACGGCTCGCGAAAACCTGGATGAGCGTGCTGACGAAGGCCGAAATCAGCGCGAACGACAAGGCAGAGCGGAGGCTCGTTTCCATATCGTCGTGGCCTGTGGGCGGCTTGTTGCCCGTGGCCTTTTCCCAGCCCTTGTTGACCAACTTGGTGCCGACGAATCCGGCTGCAAGGCTTACTCCTGCACCCAGCAGCTTGAAAAAGAGGTTCATGCCCCCAGCCTAGCCTCACATCCCGGTGGGGTGGGACTAGCGACGGTTTTCCCGTTCTTTGAGGAAAGCTGCCATGGAACCGCGTGGTGCAAGGACAGGGACAACATCGTGTTCGGCTTCCCAGACGGCATCTACGGTTCCGAGACCGGCAATTTCCTTGAGCAGGTAATACGTGGGTGGCATCAGCTGCAATTGACCGGCTGCCTCGGCCGCCAGGATCCCATCCACCGGCATCCAGAGTGATTGCCACGCTTCCGTGGTTTGGTGCTGGGGTGCTGCTTCCGGAGCAGGCTTGGCTACATAGAAGTACGTGTCGAAGCGCTTGGGCATGTCCGTCGGCGTGACCCAGTTGGCCCAGGGACGAAGGTCTGAGGCATTAAGGCGAAGCCCGGCCTCCTCCCAAACCTCGCGCAGGGCTGCGGTGAGAACCATGCCTGACCTTGCCGGGGCTTGTTCGGGATCGACGGCGATCGAGCTGAGGTTCCAGTCTGCGGCATGCCGTTCCAGCAGCTCAGCCGGATAGGCCCATCCATCGTGGTCGGCGGCATCAACCCGGCCTCCCGGAAAGACCACCATGCCGGCGGCGAAGTCCATGGTGGCAACCCTGTGCTGGACGAAGGCTTCGAGGCCGCCCGGAGTGTCGCGGAGCAGGATAACGCTCGCAGCCAGCCGCGGCTCGGGAACCGGGGTGTCCGTAGTGGGATGGTCCGTCATGAAATGCCCCTTTGCCGCGTCGATTCTGCTGGATCATTCTCTCAGGTCTTGTTGCGGGGCCTGGTGTGCGAGCTAAGTCGTGAGAATGGGGCGCGGAGCGGGCCCCACAACGCAGGGAAGGCCAGCCAACCGCTTTGTGACCAACCCCAGCGCGCACGAACCCCTACAGGTGTAAACTGAACCACGCCCATAAGGGCAGATTAATAACGACAGGGGAGCGCCGCCGTCGGACCTTGCAGAGATGCAGGAGACGCGAGGGCGCTGAGAGTGCGGACAGCCGCAGACCCTCGAACCTGATCCGGTTAGTACCGGCGCAAGGGAGTCGAGCTTCTCAGAGTGTCCGGATCCGGGCGGCGAAGGCTGGCCGGGGGTTTCCGGGGAGCACTTTCCCCTCCTGTACCTCAGGAGGCAGAAAAATGACCACGGCAAGCGTGAAGAAAACCAGTTATAACTGGCGTGTTGTAGACATCGTGGTGGCAGCTTTGATTGCCATCGCCGGCGGCGTGATCTTCTGGGCCTGGTCCCAGGGCGCCGCAATCGTATCCATCCCCATGAACGCCACGTATCCTCCGCTCACCGGTTTGATCGCCGGTGGCTGGATGATCCCGGCCGTCCTGGGCATGCTCATCATCCGCAAGCCGGGCGCTGCCCTGTTCTGCGAAGCCGTCGCCGCAACCGGCGAACTCATCATGGGTTCCCAGTACGGCACCACCGTCCTCATCTCCGGCATCCTCCAGGGACTGGGTGCGGAACTCGTCTTCGCTGCGTTCCGGTACAGGAAGTTCGACCTCTCCGCTGCACTCCTCGCGGGTGCGGGCTCGGGCCTCTTCTGCGGTCTCAACGATTCCTTCCTGCCTTGGGGCTGGAACATCGCCTACGAAGCAATCGACAAGCTGGCCTACATCGCCTTCACCACGCTCTCCGGTGCGATCATCGCCGGCGCGCTGTCCTGGGTTGCCACCCGCGGGCTGGCCAAGACCGGCGTCCTGAGCTCCTTCGCGTCGCGCAAGGCTGCTTCGGAGCCCGTCTTCAACTAATGCCTGCCACGCAAAGCAGCAACCACGTGCGGCCTGCCGCCATCCACGCCCAAGGGTGGGCATGGCGGCATGCCGGGCGTTCCACACCTGCCATCCAGGACCTCGACCTCCGGATCGAGCCCGGCGAGCGTGTGCTCTTGCTGGGTCCATCGGGCGCAGGGAAGTCGACACTGCTCCACGCCCTCGCTGGTGTGCTGGGTGATGAGGAAGACGATTCCGACGAGACCGGCTCGCTGTTGATCGACGGCGTCGCTCCCCGCGAACAGCGCGGCGGCGCAGGTCTGATGCAGCAGGATCCGGAAACCCAGGTAGTGCTCTCCCGGGTGGGTGACGACGTCGCGTTTGGCGCCGAAAACCTTGCCGTTCCCCGGGATGAAATTTGGGCCCGCGTCCATGAAGCGCTCGACGACGTTGGGTTGCGCACCGCTGCAGGCGGCGGTCTGGCGCTGGATCACCCGACGGCGGCACTCTCCGGCGGGCAGAAGCAGCGCCTTGCGTTGGCCGGCATCCTGGCGATGCGTCCCGGGCTGATCCTGCTCGACGAACCTACGGCCAACCTGGATCCAGTGGGTGTGCTTGAGGTCCGGGACGCCGTGCAGCGATGCCTGGACAAGACCGGTGCCACTTTGGTTGTCGTGGAACACCGTGTGTCCGTGTGGAAGGACCTGGTGGACAGGATCGTGGTCCTCCAGCCCCCCTCGGCCGGGGGTGGTGTGCTCCTGGACGGCACACCGGATCAGGTGCTCACAGAGGCCCGGACCATGTTGATGGCAGCGGGAGTATGGGTGCCCGGGTACGTTCCGGCTACTCGCGCCCGCAGGACCACAACTCAGGAAACGGGCGGCCATGAATCCACCGCCCAGTTCCTCCTCGTGGCACAGGACCTGGCTGTTTCCCGTGAGAAGCCTCGCCGTCGCCGGTTCAAAACCATCCCACCCGTTCCCGTGCAATCGGGTATCAGTGCACAAGTACGGGCTGGCCAGGCACTTACCATCACAGGTCCGAACGGTGCAGGGAAGTCCACCTTTGCACTCACATTGGCCGGACTTCTGGCGCCAGTGGACGGCAAGGTGAGTGCCGCCGTCGAGCTTTCCGAGGGCGCTGGAATCGACCCGTTCAAGTGGAAGGCGGATCAGCTGATTTCGCGCATTGGCACCGTGTTCCAGGAACCGGAGCACCAGTTCGTAACGGGCAAGGTCCTGGACGAGCTGATGTTCGGACCCAAGCATCTGGGGCACGGTGAAGAACGCGTGGATGAATTGGTGGAGCGTTTGCGGCTCACGCATTTGGTGGACGCGAACCCTTACACCTTGTCCGGTGGCGAGAAGCGCCGGTTGTCAGTGGCCACGGTCCTTGCGGCCCATCCTAAAGTGCTGGTGCTGGACGAACCAACGTTCGGCCAGGACGCCAACACCTGGGCAGAGTTGGCATCGTTCCTGTCCGAACTGCTCGACGCCGGAACGGCCGTTGTGTCCGTGACGCACGACGAAGAATTCAGTGCGGTCCTTGGCGGCACGGAGCTCCGGCTGGATCCGGCGACGCCGCGCGTGCCTGACTCACAGAGCCAGCCAGCCCGCCAGGAAGCCGGTGCCGCATGAGGGACGCCTTGAACCTGCGCGGCAACCAGGCCCTCCTCACGCGGGCCAACCCCTTGGTGAAGTTCGTGTCCGTGTTCCTTATTTCGCTGGTGCTGGCGTTGTCGATCGACTGGGTATCCGCTTCAACGGCCCTCGTCGCCGAGCTGGCCCTGTTCCCGCTGGCCGGCCTCACGCTGGGGCTTCTATGGCAGCGGGCCTGGCCGCTCATCATCGCTGCAGCGATTGGTGGCTGGAGCACCGCAATCGTGGCGGCTGACAGCGGCGCCGTACTGCTCGACGTCGGACTCTGGTCCATCAGCGAAGGTTCCCTTCAGCTGGGGCTGGGCTTCATGTTGCGCGGCTTGGCGATCGCGCTGCCCGCGATCCTGCTGATGACCTGTACAGATCCAACCGACCTGGCTGATGCGCTGGCACAGAAGGCAAGGCTGCCACACCGCTTTGTCCTCGGTTCGCTGGCCGCGATGCGCTTGGTGGGGTTGATGGCTGAGGAATGGCAGACCATCGGCATGGCCAGGCGTGCCCGCGGAGTGGGTTCGCAGGGTAGCCCGCTGCAACGGCTGAAGGCAACGCTTGGACAGAGCTTCGGGCTGCTGGTCCAGGCGGTCCGGCGGGCCTCCCGGCTGGCCATCACCATGGAGGCACGGGGTTTCGGCGGCGGGAAGAGAACGTGGGCCCGGGAATCCACCTACTCCCTCCTGGACGTCTGGGTACTCCTCGGCGGCCTCGTCATCGCTGCCGCTGCGGTACTGACAGCAGTCGGCGCTGGAACGTGGAGTTTCGTCTGGCGTTAGCCAAGATATCGCACTATGCGGGTACTCTGTGATCTTTGCCGCTGAATCAGCGATTTGTTCAGCGCTTCTAACTCATTTGTGATATTTCTTGAGTATGACGCAACCTACCGCCGAAAATGTGGGCCTCCTGCTCCGCGACGCACGAAGCGAAAAGGGCTGGACGCAGGGGCAGTTGGCTTCCGAGCTGGGAACCAGCCAGAGCGCTATCGCCCGGATGGAGCAGGGCAAGCAGAATCTCAGCCTCAGAATGATCGAACGGCTGGAGGCCATCTTCGGCCGTTCCATCGTCAAGGTAGGCAAGCCGCAGATGACCCACCTCCGGGTAGAGGGCGGCCACACGCTGTCCGGCGAAGTGGACGTCAACAGCAGCAAGAATGCCGGTGTCGCCCTGCTATGTGCAAGCCTGATCAACCGGGGGACCACCACGCTGCGTCGCTTGGCACGCATTGAGGAAGTCAACCGGATCGTGGAGGTGCTGACGTCCATCGGCGTCGAATGCACCTGGCTCAACGGCAGCGACCTCCGTATCCGCAGGCCCGAAGTCCTGGACCTTGAATCAATGGACGTGGAGGCAGCTCGGCGCACCCGCAGCGTCATCATGCTGCTCGGCCCGCTCCTGGACGAGACCGACGAATACCTGCTTCCCTATGCCGGTGGATGCGACCTCGGGACGCGCACCGTCGAACCACACATGCAGGCACTGCGCCAGTTCGGGCTCACGGTGGGGGCAAAGTCCGGCTTCTACTCCGTGGTGGCACCCCCTGCCGATGTGCAGGACCGATCTTTCGTGCTCTCCGAACGTGGCGACACCGTCACCGAGAACGCCATTATGGCTGCCGCACACCGCGAGGGCACCACGGTCATCCGCAACGCGAGCCCCAACTACATGGTCCAGGATCTTTGCTTCTACCTGCAGGGCTTGGGCGTGACCATCGAGGGCGTCGGTACCACGACGTTAAAGATCACTGGCCGGTCAGCCATTGACGTGGAGATCGAGTACTTCCCGTCCGAGGATCCCATCGAAGCCATGAGCCTGATCACCGCAGGCATCGTAACGAACTCCGAGGTCACCATCCGCCGGGTTCCCATCGAATTCATGGAAATCGAGCTTGCCACCCTGGAACAGATGGGCCAGAAGCTCGAAATCTCAGGCGAATACATGGCCCGCAATGGGCGGACGCGTTTGGTGGATGTCACTACCAAGCCTTCCGAACTCCACGCGCCGCAGGACAAGATCCACCCCATGCCGTTCCCGGGGCTCAACATCGACAACCTGCCCTTCTTCGCCGTGATCGCGGGCAACGCCGAGGGCCAGACCATGATCCACGACTGGGTCTACGAGAACCGCGCCATCTACCTGACGGAACTCAACAAGCTGGGCGCCCAAGTCCAACTCCTGGACCCGCACCGGATTTACGTCAACGGACCCACCAAGTGGCGGGCCGCGGAGATCGGTTGCCCGCCGGCACTGCGCCCGGCAGCGTGCCTGCTCCTGGCGATGTTGGCTGCCCGTGGAACCTCGGAGCTTCGCAACATCTACGTCATCGAACGCGGCTACGAGGACCTGGCCGAGCGACTGAACACCATTGGCGCCAAGGTGGAGTACTTCCAGGACTAGACCCACCTGCAACGCGGGGTCACTTAGAGCCCATAATCGACCCTCACATGGGCCGTAAGTGACCCCGGGTTGCTGTATCCGGGATGCCGCATGAAGCAGAATGGTGCCATGCGGACTTTCGGGGTGGAGGAAGAGCTACTCATCGTCGATCCTGTGACGGGCGAGCCCCTGGCTCTCGCGGATGCGCTGCTCGCAGGACCGGAAGCGGCGCCTGAAACCGGGATGTGGCTCAGCCACGAACTGAAGCTGGAACAGATCGAAACCCAGACCCGTCCGTGCCATACCCACACCGAGCTCCTCCAGCAGATCCGGAGTGGCCGTGCGATGGCCAACGACGCCGCCAGGAAGCACAACGCCCGGGTGGCCGCGATTGCCACCTCGCCCCTGGCCAAGAACACCCATACCACCCCGGATCCCCGCTTCGCGGTGATGCTTGAACGCTTTGGGTTGACGGCCCATGAGCAACTGACCTGCGGTTTCCACGTGCACACCGCCGTGGAGTCACCTGAAGAGGGCGTGGTGGTCCTTGACCACATCCGCGACAAACTTGCTGTTTTGACGGCCCTCAGCGCCAATTCCCCCTACTGGCGTGGGCTGCCTACGGGTTTCGAAAGCTATCGGATCCAGGCCTGGAACCGATGGCCGACGTCCGGGCCTTCGGCCGTTTTTGGCTCGTTGACTGCCTACCGGCGCATGGTCCAGCGCCTCCTGGACACAGGAGTTCTCCTTGACGAGGGCATGATCTACTTCGACGCCCGTATCTCCCGCAACCATCCCACCGTGGAAGTCAGGGTGGCTGACGTCTGCCTCCGTTCGGAGGACGCAGCCTTGATTGCCGTGCTGGTGAGGGCATTGGTTGAGACCGCTTCCCTGGAAATGCTCGACGGCGTTGAGCCCGCCTCGGTGCCGACAGCCCTGCTCCGGATGGCAAGTTGGCAAGCGAGCAATTCGGGACTTGGCGGAGACCTTCTGGACTTTGGCGACTTCCGTCCCCAACCGGCGGCGGACGTTGTCTGGGCTTTGGTGGATTACCTGAGCCCTGTCCTGGATGACCAAGGTGAACTGGAGCTCGTGAAGGCCCGAATCTCGGACATTCTTGAGCGCGGGAACGGAGCCCGGGAGCAACGCGAAGCAGCAGAACGCTTCAACAATCGGCAACGCGACGCCCAAAATCCGCCGGGGAGTCCGCCCAGCAACGAGGCCTTGGGGGCCGTGGTTGGGCATGCGGTGACGGCGACGATTCGCGGCGCCACCGCAGACTCGCGCAAGGAGCGGGCGCCCATCCTGACCAGGGTCCGCAGGCCCTAGGCTTCTGCGGAGTCAGTCTCTTCCCACGTCATCAGGTACGCCCCCGCTAAGCCTTCGACGATGTAGAACACGAAAGGCGGGATGTCCTTCTTGGCCACAAGGATGGCGCCGTAGACGGGCGCGCTGGCTGCAGCAGTGACTCCGATCCATCGTTTGGCGGGGGATGCCAGGAGGCTTCCGCCCAGCGCCGCCAAGGCAAGAACGTGGAGCCCCGAGTAGGCCAGGAATGGCGCATTGGATCCGCGGCCGTAAGCAAAGCGTTCCAGGTCCGAGGCCCGACGCGACAAACTGGATACAAAGAGCGGGGCACCTGCGAGCAAGGCGGCCGCGGCTGCAACAGCCCACCGCTTTGCCCGTCCGCCCGGAAGACGACGGGCAAAGGCTGCGAATCCCACCGGCACCGCGACGGTTCCAGCAGCAGCGAGGTGCTGCCCGATAACCCAGCCACGCTGCCCGGCCTCGAGCATACGAAGACGTTCGACGGCATCGGGGGTGATGTAGACGCGCGAGACTGGTGAGATCCCTGCCAACCACACCGCCGTGCCGGCAACGATGACCGTTCCGGCACGGCGATAGGGATGCTTCACGCTCATGGCATGAAGGTTAGACCTGTTTGAGGGCCTTCTCCAGATCCAGGATGAGATCGTCCACGTCTTCAAGCCCCACGGACAAACGGACCACGCCGTCTGAAAGGCCGATTGCCGCGCGCCCTTCGGGCCCCATGGCCCTGTGCGTGGTGGTGGCCGGGTGCGTGATGAGGGACTTGGAGTCGCCCAAGTTGTTGGAAATGTCGATGACGCGCAGTCCGTCCAACAGCGCGAACGCGGCGTCCTTGGCGGAACGCCCGGACGAGGGCAGCAACTCGAATGTCAGCACGGTACCGCCGGCCTTCATTTGCTTGGCTGCGAGCTCGTACTGAGGGTGCGATTTCAGCAAGGGGTACTTGACCCAGTTGATGGCGGGTTGCTGCTCCAGCCATTCCGCGATTTTCAAAGCGGAGGCCGAACTGTGGTTCACGCGCAAGCCAATGGTTTCCAGGCCCTTGGTCAACACCCAGGCGTTGAACGCGGAGAGCGACGGACCGGTGTGGCGCATCAGCTGCTTGACCGGGCCATCGATGAATTCCTTGGTGCCCAGGATCGCACCGCCCAGGACACGCCCCTGGCCATCGATGTGCTTGGTGCCGGAGTACACGATCACGTCCGCGCCCAGCTCGCCGCAACGCTGCAGCAGCGGAGTGGCAAAGACATTGTCGACGACGACGGTGGCTCCCGCAGCATGCGCAAGCTCGCTGACGGCGGCGATGTCCACGATTTCCTGCATGGGGTTGGAGGGCGACTCGAAGAACACGGCGGTGGTCGGTTCTGAGAGGGCAGCACGCCACTGGTCGAGGTCGGGACCATCGACGAATACCGTCTCGACACCCCAGCGCGGCAGGATCTCGTTGAGGATCACGAAGCAGGAGCCGAACAAGGAACGGGCAGCGACCACGCGGTCCCCGGCTGCCAGCAGGGCACCCAAGGCGGTGAAGACCGCAGACATGCCGGACGCCGTCGCAAAGCATGCCTCGGTTCCTTCGAGCAGCCGCAACCGCTCCTGGAACGTGGCCACGGACGGGTTGCCGTAGCGGGAGTAAACGAAGCGTTCGTCCTCGCCGGTGAAGGCGCGTTCGGCGGCTGCAGCGGATTCGTAGACGAAGCCGGAGTTCAGGAAAACGGGTTCGGACGTCTCCTGGAAGTTGGTACGGTCAAGGCCACCGCGTACTGCCTGTGTGTCAGGGCTCCAGCTGGCGGCATCGGGATTGAAAGTCACTTAGTCATTCCCCAGGTTCGTTGGCAGGCCGCGGTTTTTCCAGCCGTTGATGGTGCGTTCGCCGTAGCGGTCCGGGTCGCCTTCGAAGCCCTCAAGCACGTTGTAGGCAGTGAACCCGGCCTGCGTCGCGGCGATGGCGGCGGAGATGGAGCGCTGGCCTGAGCGGCAGATGAAAACGAGTTCCACGCCCTCGCCCTCGGGTGCCTGCTGTTGCAAGTCCTCGATGAAGCGGGAGTTGGGGATGCCACCGGCAAGGTTCCACTGAATGAACAGTGGATCATTCTCTGTGGCCTTCGTGTCGGGAATGCCGATGTGGGCCCACTCGGCCTCGGTGCGGACGTCCACCAGGATGGCGCCTTCTTCAAGCTTGGCCCACGCGTCCTGCGGGGTCAGGTCACCTGCGTAACTCATGCGTGTCCCTCGAATGCTTCTTCGTCGTCGTCGTTCTCCAGTTGGTCAACGGCATTCGCGACGGCGGCGTCTGCGTTGGCGATGGCAGCGGGCAGGACGACCGCCTGCGCCACGATGACATCCGTGCCGTTGAACGTGGCTGCCGGGCTGCCGTGGAGCACGTAGCCGTCGGCGAGGGCCGTGGTGATCCGCTCGCAGAATTCACGGGTATCCGGACCTGTAATCAGGCGGTAGGAGAGTTTTTCTTCAGTGGGTTCAGGCATTGGCTGGTGCTCCTCAGTCACGCTTGCAGTTCGAAGTGTCGATACGCCGAGTAGTCACCTGAGGCACCCCGCCGGAGAGAGGGTTGCCGACCAGCAAGTCAGGGCTTTGCGCTGGTGCTCATTACTCAAGAAAAAAGTAGCATCCCGCGGTGGCGGCCCGCACTTGCAGGCGGTTACGTGCTCGTCATGTTGCGTAACCGGCCGGTGCTGGAGTAGCGGCCCAAATATGACGCCCCAGGAGCATAATTGACGCAGTACGACCCCCTGTAACTTCGCAAGAAATCAGGTCGCGGTGAACGGACAAGGCAGTTCTACACTCAAGCCCATGCTGCATTTCGGATGGTTCGTGGGGCACGGTTTCGGTGTCCAGGGATGGGGAACTCCCGGCTACAGCCTGGGTTACGACTGGAAGAAACCTGCCCTGTATCAAGACGCCGTGCGCGCGTTCGAGCAATCCGGCCTTGATCTTTTTATTATCGAGGACTCTCTCACTGTTCCTGATACTTATGGCGGCTCCGCCGAGGTCTCGCTGGCACACGCCTCGTTTGCGCCCAAGCATGATCCATTGGCCCTGGTGCCGTACCTTCTTTCCGCCACCAAGCACCTTGGAATTGTGCCGACGGTCAGCGCATCGTTCTACCCGCCTTTCACAGCCGCCCGGCTCTTGGCCACGCTGCAGCACTTCTCCGAGGGGCAGCTCGGCTGGAACGTTGTCACCTCCGGCAGTGACCTCGCAGCACAGAATTACGGTTTGGATCAGCAGATTGAACACGACCTTCGGTATGAGAAGGCGGAAGAATTCGTCGACGTCGTCCGGCAGCTTTGGCGCAGCTGGGAACCCGACGCTGTGCTCGAGGACGTTGAGGCGGGCGTGTTCGCCGACCACACCAAAGTGCATCCGATTAACCACCAAGGCGACTTCTTCAAGGTCAGGGGTCCACTAAACACGGCGCCTCTGCCGGAGGAGCCCGTACTGGTGCAGGCCGGTGCTTCTCCTCGGGGCAAAGCGTTCGCGGGTGGGCATGCAGATGTGGCGATCGCCTTGGCGCGTGGCGTTGACGGCATGAAGGCTTACCGGGATTCCATCCGTGCCGAGGCTGCGAAGGCGGGCAGGAACCCCGACGACGTTAAGGTCCTTTTCGTGTTGAAGCCCACCGTGGTTGGTTCAACAGCGGAGGCCGAGGAGTTGCGTGCGCAGCGCCGTGAGCTTACCCAGCGTGATATCGACAGCCAGCTCAACTCGATCTCCTATCTGTCAGTGATCGACTTCAAGCAGTTCGACCTCGATGCGCCGTTGCCTGAATTGAGCACCAACAGCAACCAAGGCACGTTGGAGCACTTCGCCAAGGCAGCGCCTCCGGGGTCTACCCTGCGCCAGATCCTGCAGGCACGAAGCGGTGGTGCCGGCGATTCGATTATCGGCACGGTTACCGAGATCGCGGACTATCTTCAAGAAACCGGCGAGGCCGTGGGCGGCGACGGCTTCCTCTTCTCCGGCTTCGTAGACCCCGTGACTGTGCACGGCGTGTTGGACAAGCTCACCCCCGAACTGCGACGCCGTGGCCTGCTGAGGAAGAGTTACGGCGACGGTGGCTTCCGCCAGAATCTTCTGGACTTCTGACGATGTCCTCCGAACCCAGGACCCTGGTGATCGGCACATCGCCCGTGGACCCTGCAAGCGTGGCGCAGGCTGCCTTGAATCCGGCGTTTCACGTGAAACTCAACCACGATGCGTTGTCTTTGATCGGCCGCTCACGCGAAGTGCTGGAGCGTGCTGCGACCTCAGGTCAGAGAGTCTACGGCCTCAACACCCTCCTCGGATCCGGACGCGATACGGCTGTGGAGGAGAGGTCGGTCCTTGCCTATCAAATCCAAGTAGTCAGGTATCACAACAGTGGCGTGGGCGACTATCTGGACCGACCCTCCGCCCGCGCCGTGATCCTCTCCCGGCTCATCGGCTTCAGCCGCGGCGGCTCTGGTGTACGCCCGGAGACCGCCCAGTTCTATGCGGAACTACTCAACCGTGGAGTTCTTCCCGCCATCCCCCGCGAAGGCTCAGTCGGCTCATCGGACCTCACCCAGCTCGCCGCCGTCGCCGCCGTCGCCATCGGTGAAGGTGAAGCGATCGATGGGGACGGCACCCTGGTACCCGGGGCGAAAGCGCTCGCCGACGCCGGACTTCAGCCGCTGCGACTAGCTCCCGGTGAGGCCCTTGCAGTGGTCAGCGCCAACGCGTACTCCGTAGGCGCCGGCACCCTCGCCTTGGTGCGCCTGCAGCAGCTGGCGGAACTCGCCGACGTCGCGCTGTCCCTCTCGCTTGAGGCCATCGCAAAGTACGACGGCGGCGGGAACCTCAGCCCGTTTTCGCCGACTATCCAAGCGGGCAAGGCGGTGGACGGGCAGAAGGACTCGGCCGCCGCGGTTCGTTACCTTTTGCGCGGCGGCTGGTTGGAGGACGTTCGTCCCGAGGTCTCGGTGCAGGATGCTTTGTCATTCCGTGCTGCGCCCCAGACGCATGGCGCTTTTCGTTCCCTGGTTTCACAGCTCGGCGCTGCGTTGAACGTGGAGCTCAACGGACGTGGCGACAACCCTTTAGTTGACATTGAAACCGGGCAAATGGTGTCCGGCGGGAACTTCCAACCGATGCAGCTGGCTCTTTGCTTTGAGGGCATGCGGCTTGCGTTGGCGCACGTGGGGATTTCCAGCGAGCGGCGCATCGCCAAGCTGTATCCGCCGCAACGGGTGATCCGGGCCAGGCATCTGGAGGCTGCCGCCGGGCACCTGGAGGCTTCGTCGTCGAATGCCGTTTCTGAATCCGGACCGGCCGCAGCCCTTGTGCAGGAGGAGTTGCCCGGGCTGCTTTGGTACTCGGCAGCGGGACTGCTGTCCGAACTGAAGTTCCTGGCAGCGCCGGCGACGCTCGGGGCACCCACCCTCTCGGCCGACGTCGAGGACCACTCCACTTTGGCGCCGCTGGCGTTGCAGCAACTCGAAAAGTCCTTGGGGGCTTTGGAGAAATTGCTTGCTATCGAGGCTCTGACGGCGTCGTATCTGCTGCTCGAAGCGGGAGCCGCACAGCCGCTCGGGAAGGGGACTGGCACCGTCGTGGGCCGGCTGGCTGATGTGCTGGCGGATCGGCCGTCGGCTCCGGACCTCGTGGAGCGTGCGCGAGAGGAATTGCGTGATGTGGTGGCGCTGGAATTGCCGCCTATGGCGGAAAGGGAAGGGACCATATGAGTACTGCAATCCGCAAACATGGCGCACACTCGGCGGCAGGGCTGCCGGACGGCCTGGATGCCTCCGTCCTGGACAAAGTGGGCAACACTCCGCTGGTGAAATTGGAGGCCCTGGGCCGTGGATTGCGCAGCACCATCCACATCAAGCTTGAGTCCGAGAACCCCGGCGGATCCATCAAGGACCGCACAGCGCTGAGCATGGTCCGGGCGGCCGAGCGCTCAGGGGAGTTGCAGCCGGGCGCAACCATTGTGGAGAGCACATCCGGCAACACCGGGATCGGGCTGGCACTCATTGGCCGGCTGACTGGGCATCCCGTCGTGGTGGTTACCGGCGACACCATCTCCCAGGAGAAGCTCGCCGCACTCCACAGCTATGGTGCGCGCGTGGTCCTGACGGACTGGAGCGCGCCCTCGGAATCGCCGGAGAACGCCCGAGCTGTGGCAGCGCGAATCACCGCGGAGACGCCGGGTGCTTGGCGGCCCATGCAGTTCGACAACCCTGCCAATCCCGCGGCGCACTACCAAACCACCGGACCGGAGATCTGGGAGCAGACCCACGGCCTTGTGACGCATTTCGTGGCCGGGATCGGAACCGGCGGGACCATCAGCGGCAATGGCCGGTTCCTGAAAGAGAAAGTTGCAGCATCGCGGCCGGGCGGGCACCTTGAAGTTGTGGGTGCCGACCCCTACGGCTCCGCCTACAGCGGTGGACACCCCGGGGAGATCCTGGTGGACGGGGTGGGTAACTCCTGGCCCCAGGCTGAATGGCCCAAGGCCTTTGACCGCTCCATTGTTGACCGTTTCCTGCGCATCCCCAACGACGAGGTCTACTCCACGGTGCATCGGCTCCTCGACGAAGAAGGGCTTGCGCTGGGTCCATCATCCGGGCTCGCTGTGGCCGCTGCCCTGCGGGTAGCCCGGGCCGCACCCCACGGTTCGGTGGTGGTGGCCATAGCGCCCGACGCCGGAACGAACTATCTGAGCAAGGCTTTCAACCCGGTGTGGCTGGCAGAGAACGGTATCCACCTGGCGCTCGACGCCACCGAATAGGATCCTCTCTCACATCCTGCGGTGTTTTGGTGGTCCCTCTCTCACATCCTGCGGCGTTTTGGTGGTCCCTCTCTCACGTCCCGCGGTGTTTTGAGGGTCCCTCTCTCACGTCCCGCCGTGTTTGGCCTGATGCCCTGCGCTAGGCTCCAAGCATGCCTGAACAGGAAACAAAAGCACGTCTCGCCGGTTATCTGGATAAGCAGCAGCCCGAGCTCTACGCAACACTGAGCCACTATGCCCAACAGGTGGTTGGGGAAGCCGACCGCACAGGTGTACCGCGACGGACCATCGAACTTCTGAACTACCTTGCGTCGCAGATCAACGGTTGCGCATTCTGCCTGGACCTCCACCATCGCCGCGCCTTGGGGTACGGCGAAACGGAACAGCGCCTGTCCTTGGTAGCTGTCTACAAGGAAGTGACGCTGTTTGAGCCGGCTGAGCGCGTGGCCATGGAAATCACTGAGCAGATCACCCGGATGAGCACGTCACGGCCGAGCCCCGAACTCTTCGAGCGGGCCCGGGAACACTACAACGACGAGCAAATCAGTGTCCTCTGCATGGCCGCGATTGGGATCAACGCCTTCAACCGGCTGTCCATCCTGAGCGAGCACCCTGTCAGGACGGTCAAGCCGAAGTCGTAAATTTGGGTGGGCCGTGTGGGGTCCTGACCTGCTTTCCAACGACATCAGCCCCCGGGCAACCCGAAATGGTTGCGCAGGGGCTGATTTGTCGCCAAAGAGGGTCAGGAAGCCACGGCCGCTGGACGCCGGGGTGAGTGCCGCCGTCGTGAATTTGGGTGGGCCGTGTGGGGTCCTGACCTACTTTCAAACAACATCAGCCCCTGGGCAACCCGAAATGGTTGCACAGGGGCTGATCTGTAGGCAAAGAAGGTCAGGAAGCCACGGCAATCTTGGACCGTCGTCCGTACTTGAAGTAGAAGAACGCGTAGCACGCCCCCACAAACGGAACGCCGAACAGCAGCGCCGCTACCTGGTTGGGGTCGAACGCTATGCCGATCAAGGACACAACGCACAGCGCGAACGCAAGGATCGGAACCAGCGGGAAGAGCGGCGCCTTGTACGGGAGCGTGCTGAGGTCGCCGCCGTTCTTGATAAACGTGCGCCTGTACACGAAGTGCGAGGCCACAATGGACATCCACACGCCCACGGTTGCGAAGCCGGCGATCGAGACGAGCACCAGGTACACGGTTGCCGGTGCCACGATGCTGCTGATCAGCGAAGCGAGGCCGCCGAGCATGCTGACGCACAGGGCAATCATCGGGATCCCCCGCTTGGTCAGCTTCCTGAACGCCTTGGGTGCGTGTCCTTCGTCGGCCAGCGAGAAGAGCATGCGGGCGCAGGAGAAGAGTCCGCAGTTTCCAGCCGACAAGAGGGCGGTGATGATCACGAAGTTCATGATGTCCGCAGCGAACGGAATGCCGAGCATCGAGAAGACCGTGACGAACGGGCTCTCGTCCACGCTGACCTTCTCATAGGGGATGGTGGCCGCGATGACGGTAATCGCGCCGACGAAGAAGATCATGAGACGGATGACCGTGGTCCTCATGGCCTTGGGGATGTTGGCGCCGGGATTGGATGTTTCGCCGGCAGCGACACCGATCAGCTCGGAGCCTGAGAAGGCGTAGAAGACTGCCAGACAGGTGACGAAGACACCAGTGAAACCGTTGGGGAACAGCCCTTCGGGTGTGCTGAAGTTGCTGGTGAGCGACGGGTATTCGCCTGCGGCGAGCGGGTGGAAGCCCATCAATGCGGCGCCGCCCAGGATAATCAGGCCGACGACGGCGGCAACCTTGATGAGCGCGAACCAGAACTCTGATTCACCGAAGACGCGCGATGAGATGGCATTCAGTGTGAACAGGACGCTGGCGAAGATGAAGCACCAGATCCAGACGTCGACGCCAGGGAACCAGCGTTGCATGAGCAGGCCGGCGGCAGTGAATTCCGAACCCAACGCCACCGCCCAGCAAAGCCAGTAGAGCCAGGCCGTGGCGAAGCCGGTGGCAGGTCCGATAGTCCGGGCAGCATAGATGTGGAAGGCACCTGAAACGGGGAACGCAACGGCGAGTTCCCCGAGGCATGCCATCACCAGATAGACCACCACGGCCCCGATAAGGAACGCGAGAACGGCGCCCAAGGGGCCCGCGGTGGCAATGGTGTAGCCCGAGCTGACGAACAGGCCTGAGCCGATGACGCCGCCCATGGCAATCATCACCAGGTGCCGGGCCTCCATGGACCGGCGAAGTCCTGTCTGCGAGGTGCCAGTCTGGGACTGTACCTCGGGTGCCGATGCCTCGGCTGTTGTGGGGGAGCTGTGTCCCATATTCCCTCCGGGAAGTTAGCCAGCAAAGTTTGAAGTGGCATCAGATGGACGTGATCCAACTAACACGAGAACAAGATTCATCACATGACGAACACCCAGTGCAAGGAGGATAAGGAACACGATTGAACCCCTAGGGAGCTCGATGCTGAGGCCAAGAATTCCTTATCGATGAGTCATGCGAGCAATTACTCTACTTGTCATCTGCTAAGTTCCAAGCGGAGCAGAGTAGGCCTCAGTCTGACCGGCCGGAATTACTCGATCCCGGCGAACAACTCATTCAGTTCTTCGGTGAGCTGCTTCCGGACAGCGGGAGTACCGATCTCGTGGCCGTTAATGTGGTTCACGGGCGCGATCAAGCGGATGCTCGAAATGAGCCAAACGGCGTCTGCGTCGAACAGGTCCTGCGGCACCAGCGGCCCGTATCCGAGCTCCCACCCTGCAGCCTTCGCGGCGGCGAAGAGCGCGCCCTGCGACGTGCCCGGAAGGATCCCGCTATCGTGCTGCGGCGTGATGAGCCGGCGAACCGTCCTAACGGAACCGTCGCCGTCGTCGACTGTGTCAAGGTGGGCGAGCAAGACAGTGGACGTCGGCCCTTCAAGGACACGGCCATCTGTTGAGGTGAAGATGGCGTCATCGGCACCCTGCTTGTGCGCGTAGCGCAACGCCGCCATGTTGACGGCATAAGACAGTGTCTTGGCTCCCAACAGCAGCCACGGCGCACGCTCGCCTGCTTCGGTGTCAAAACCGCGGTCCAGAAGCACGACGTCGATGCCCGTCTCGCGCTGCCGGCGGCTGCCCGCGGGTGAGGGCGAGGCCTGTACCCAGCATGTGGGGCTCGCCGCACCTTCAATGCCACGGGTCACGATCAGCTTCACCACGACTTCGTCCTCCTCGGGCGTTGGCGCCGGGTGGACTGTGCGGAACTCCGCGATGGCGGTGTCGATTGCTTTTCGCCAAACATCCTGCTCCGGGATCGCCAAATCCAAGGCCGCTGCGGAAGTGCCCAGCCGGTTCAGGTGCGCCTGTACTTTTCGGGCCCTGCCCTGGACCGCCAAGAGGGACTCGAACACGCCATCCCCACGGGTGGCACCGAGGTCAGTGGCCATGAGTTGGGGCTGGCTGGAATCGGCAATGCGGCCGTTTTCGAAGGCCGGATCCAGGAAAACGAGGACCGTGGGGGCGGGAGAAGTCATGTTCCCAGCTTAGTGCGGCCCTCCAAACGGGCGGGCGGATAGGCTGTGGTGACCGTTAGTTCTTGAACCGTGGGGGTTGTGGAGTGCTTTTTCCTTTTCCGATAGGCGCGGAATGGACCTGGCTCCTGGGTGCTTGGGTCATTGCGGAAGTCATCATGCGCATCGTGCTGCTGGGCATCATCCCTGGCAACCGTCGCCCCACTACGGCCATGGCGTGGCTTCTGGCTGTTTTCCTCGTCCCGACCGTTGGATTCGTGCTCTTCCTGCTTTTTGGCAATTTCCGCTTGTCCAAGCGGCGGCGTGAGCAGCAGGAACAAGTTAATCATCGCGTTCGCGCCGTCACCTCTGACCTGGCCGATCCCGTGAGCACTTATCCCGGCCCGGAGTGGGTGAAGTCAGCGGGTGAGCTGAACCACCGCCTTGGCTCGCTGCCCATGGTCGACGGCAACAAGGTGGAGCTCATTCCTGGCTACAAGGAGTCCATCAAAGCCATGGCCGAGGCGGTCCGCGGCGCCACGGACTACGTCAACGCGGAGTTCTACATCATGAGCAGCGACTTCGTGACGGACGAGTTGCTCACCGAACTCGAGAAGGCTGCCGAGCGCGGAGTCACCGTCAGATTGCTCTTCGACCACATTGGAACGCTGCGCATCAAGGGCTACCGTCGGCTGGTCCGCCGGCTCAAGGCAGGCCAGATCCAGTGGAAGCGAATGTTGCCGCTGTTGCCTATCCACGGCCAATGGCGCCGCCCGGATCTCCGGAACCACCGCAAGATCCTGGTTATCGATGGGACGTTGGCGTTCACGGGTTCGCAGAATCTGATCGAGCCGTCCTACAACAACCCGAAGCATCGCCGTGCGGGCCGTCAATGGGTTGAGCTCATGGCCCGGCTCGAGGGTCCCATTGTGGCCACCCTGAACGTGGTTTTCGCCACGGACTGGCTCAGCGAAACCGACGAGTCACTCGAAAGCCAGCTTCGTCTTCCCTCCCAGCCCTCCCCGGGACACGTCACGGCCCAGGTGGTCCCGAGTGGCCCGGGGTTCGCCACGGAGAACAACCTGCGCTTGTTCAATACCTTGATCTACTCGGCGCAGCACAGGATCTCCATTTGCAGCCCGTACTTCGTGCCTGATGACTCCCTGCTCTATGCGATCACCACTGCTGCCCAGCGGGGAGTGGATGTGGAACTCTTCGTCTCCGAGAAGGGTGACCAATTCCTGGTCCACCACGCCCAACGCTCCTACTACGAAGCACTCCTCGGGGCAGGTGTCCGCATCTACCTGTACCGCGCGCCGTACGTGCTCCATGCCAAGCACTTCACGATCGACGACGAGGTTGCGGTTCTTGGTTCCAGCAATATGGACATGCGCTCCTTCTCCCTGAACATGGAGGTCTCGGTGATGCTCCTGGGCGCCGAAACCGTGAACCTCATGCGAGCCGTGGAGTCCACGTACCGCGAGGTATCCCGTGAGCTTACGTTGGACGACTGGATGGACAGACCCCCGTTGGCCAAGTATGTGGATAACGTCGCGAGATTGACCGCGACGCTCCAGTAGTTTGCCTAACATGGGCGGCCCTCAAAGCGAGGGCCGCTGGCGGTACACAGACTCAGCCGGGGAAGTCAGCCCCGAGCGTCGACAACACGCCAAAGGCCTTGGTCCGGATCTCTTCGTACTCGTCGTCGGCCACCGAATCGGCGGTGATTGCCCCTCCGACCCCAAGACTGAGCGTTCGCCCGCCGTCGCCGTCGGGATTCACCACGAGGGTACGGATCACCACCGCAAGGTCCGTGGCAGCATTCAGCGAGAAGTAGCCGATTGCTCCTGAATAGATACCTCGGGGACCCGCCTCAAGCTGGTCAAGAATGTCCATGGTGCTGATCTTCGGCGCCCCGGTCATTGAACCAGCGGGGAAAGCGGCAGCCAAGGCCTCTGCACGCGGAGCGCCCGGACGAAGGTGCGCATCCACTGTGCTCACCATTTGATGCACCGTGGCGTAGCTTTCGATCGCGCATAGCCTGCTGACCGTCACCGAGCCCGGAATGGCGAAATGGCTCAGATCATTGCGCAGCAAGTCCACGATCATGATGTTTTCCGCGCGGTCCTTCAGCGATGTTTCCAGGTCACGGCGCAGTTCGGCGTCCTCCGTGGGATCAGCGGAACGCCCACGCGTCCCCTTGATCGGCTCGGCCCGCATGCCGCCGTCGGAGAGAATCCGCAGGAAGCGCTCGGGAGAAGTGCTCGCGACAACCAGCTCGCCGAACCGAAGGTAACTGGCAAATGGTGCCGGATTGCGGCGGCGCAACGCCAGGTAGCTCTGCCACGGGTCAAGCCCGCTGGCAGGGGCTTCAAGCATGGTGGTCAGGCAAACTTCGTACGAGTTGCCTTCGCTGATTTCATGCTGGGCGTCGGCGATTTTGCGCTTATAGTCCGTCGCGCTGTCACGGCAAGTGAATTCCGGAGCCGCCTCGGAAACAGGCTCGACGGCGGAAGCAGGGGCGGCTGAAGCAGCCCCGACGGCGGTTCGAGCCTCGCGCAACCACTCATCGGCGTCGGGCGCGTCCAAGGCGAGCAGCCACACTGTTTGCTCGCGATGATCCAGTACCACGGCCCGTCCAGCGAAGAGCAGTGCGGCGTCGGGAGTCCCGGCGTCGACGTCGTTCCCCCCGGTTTCCCGCTTGAGCTCGTAGCCCAGGTAGCCCAACCAACCGAGCGTGAACTGGCCGTCGTAGCCGCGGGGGGCCCGCACGGCCCGGCGTCCCCATACGGAATCGAGCCAGCGGAAGAAGGGTCCGGCGGTTTCCACGGTGGCTGTTCCGGCCGTTACTTGGGTGGTTCCTTGACGGTGCTGGACGGACTGTCCGAACGTGCCGCCGTCGTCCGCCAGGATGCTGAAGCGGCTGCGGGCAGCGGCCTGGGACGTCCCTGAAACCACGGATGCGTTGGAGGAATCGAGCCAAACAGCATTGGTCGAGGAACCGTAGAGGTCCTGAAAGAGGGTCTCGGCGTCAGGAGCGGCGCTGATCTTTTCGGACCGGAGCTGCAGGCCGCGACGCGCGCTGAGTTCCGGCGAGAGGATCGCTGCCAGTGACGGCAGGTACCGCATAGCCTGCAGGACGTCATCCGGAGCGTTGCCATCCGCGAGGTTCTGGACGCGGATGTCTGCTGCGCCCATGACCGGGTCAGCTTCGAGCCAAACATCCTCCTGCGCGGCCCAGGTGTCCCAGTACGGTTCGTAGGTGTTTCCGTCACGAGCCAAAGCCCGGCGTCGGCGGTCGTCACCGGCGGCTTCGACCCAGATGACGGCGTCCAGCATGGGGCGCGCGGCGTTGGCTGCAGCGCCGACGCCTTCCACGATCACGATTTCGGCTGGCAACGTTACGCGCAGCGCGCCGTCGTAATGCCGTTCCCAATCCCAACTGACCCACTCTGCTGCCTCGCCTTGGCTCAAGGGTGCCAGGACCGTTGCGACGTACCTTTCGATGCCTGTGGCAAGGCCGTTCCATCCGGGATAGATATCTTCCAGATGGAAAAGGGAAACCTTGTGGTGCTCCCGAAGGCGGGCCGCAAGCTCAACGGCCAGCGTGGTCTTGCCCGCGCCGGACCGCCCGTCGACGGCGATGATCACGGGTGCAGGGGTCATGACATAGAGGTTACCTGCTGCTGCTCGGTGGCTCCGTCTCGGGAGTCGGTGGCGCTACTCCCGGAGTCTTCCGCAATTTCAGCGCTCACGTGGCGCACAATGCCTGGAATAGCGGCTTTGATAAGGGTCCAGGTGTTCTCGAAGTCGGTGTGGCCGCCGTACCAAGGATCCTCGATGCCCAAATCCAGGGAGCTGCGCCCAACCATCACGGGATCGAAGCTGCGCAGCATCCGGACCTTGGCCAGAGATTCGCGATCCGGCGCGCCCTCCTGAAGCCAGCCGAAATGATCGACGTCCAGTGCCAGGATGAGATCCCGCTCAGCGAACCACTCGCGCCGCCACTTGCGTGCGACGTGGTCCTCGGACGCGATGTGGTGGGCCGTCAGTTTGCGGGCCGCCCGGGGATCGATGGGGTGCCCCACCTCGTACCCGGTGGTGCCTGCTGAGTCGACCACTACCAGCTTGCCGAGCCCTTCCGCTTCGAAGGCTTCGGTAAGCATGAGCGCTGCCATGGGCGAGCGGCAGATGTTTCCAGTGCAGACCGTGATGATGCGGTATGGGCTCGTCGTTGAGTACATGCAGCAAGCATGGTTGATGGCACCCCTTCTTGGCTAGGGGGCCACTTCACAACGAAGTCACTTTTCCTGTCAAAGCTGTCACAGGGTGTATGGGGCGGCAAATGAAGGTGACTACTGGACCACTGGAACAGGCGCAATTTCTGTGGCCGATGACCCGGGAGATGCTGCTTCGGCAGCCAGCGCGGAGGCGGCCAGGTAGACGGTACGTACGACGGCGGCGCGTCGCCTCTGGAGGCGGCCGGGGTCGTTCCCAGCCATGAGTCCATCGAGTGCGGGCAGCACGGGGGCGCTATCGCAAAGACTCACGATGGTGATGAGGAGATCACCGGCATCTTCCCTTGATATTCCGGGAAGGGCTGCAATGGTGCTGTTGACCTTGGACGCACAGTTAGCCATCCGTTTGGGCAGGCCCACAACTTCGGTGCCGCGTTCCAATCCTTCCCAGAAGAGGAGCCGCGGTGCGGTGGCGTCCTCTTGATGATGATCGAACAGGCGGCCCGCATAGTTGGCCATGGCTTCTGGTCCCTCGCCGTGGATGGGAACTTCATCCATGAGGGAGCTGAGAGCGGCGACGATAACGGCGTCAAAAAGGCCGGTCTTGTTGCCGAAGTACTGGTAGATGCGTTCTTTGTTGACGCCCGCCTCTGCGGCGATGCGATCAATGCGGGCTCCGGCAAGTCCCCGCGTGCAAAACTCGGACGTCGCCGCCTCGAGCAGCAGTGACTTGGTGCGTTCTGTGTCCCATGCCATAAATACAGATTACCATTTCCCAACTAAGTAGTTGTATTTGGTGTCGAGTGCGGTTATGGTGAAACCAAGCTAATTGCAACTATCTGGTTGGAGAATGCCATGACCACTCAAGCTGCTACCGAAATCGACGCTGCCGAGCCGGCGACTGCCAAGGAGACCATTGCTTCTGCGCGGCCTGAAGCGCCGTCGCAGGCGCGGCCCCAGGCGCCGTCCGTGCACATGCGCGCCCTGATCACATGGATCGCGATCTTCCCCCTGGTTTCCATCGGCATGCTCTTGCTCGGGCCGATCATGGAGCCATGGCACCCTGTGCTGCGCGCGCTCGTCCTGACGGCGTTCGTTGTTCCCACGGCGGTGTACTTCGTCGTCCCGAGGCTGTTCGCGGGCCACGGCGTGCTGAGCCGGAAGGCCGCCGTGCGCTCAGCCCAGCGCGCGGCGCGCAAGGCTGGCTAACCCAAGCCTTATCCAACCAGGGGACAACACCCGCTCCATTGACGCCTTAGCAGAACAGGTCCTGTCCCCTAGCTGGGTGGGACTAAACGCCCCGCAACTGCTCTACCTGGGCAAGCGTCGGGTAGGCGGCTTGGGTGCCCTTCTTCGTGGCCGCCAACGCGGCAGCCACTGAGGCAAAGCTGGCAGCATCCGCGAGTGATTCTCCGGCAGCCAGGCGTGCAGCGACGGCTCCCGTGAAAGCATCACCGGCACCGGTGGTGTCTACGGCCGAAACCCGGGTAGGGGCAATACGGGTGATCTGGTCCTGGGTACCCCGGGCGAACGAATCCAATACAACAGACCCGTGGGCGCCCAGCGTCACAAGCACTCGCTGCAAACCCCTGTCGGCAAACTGGCTCCGTACCGGCTCCCATGCTTCGGCCTCCGCATCGGCGTCAGGAACGTCGGCTTCGCCACCAAGGAACAGTGAGGCCTCGTGCGCATTGACCAGCAGCACGTCGCTCAACTCGGCCAGAATCTCCGGTACCTCCGCGTAAGGCGAGAGGTTCAACACGACGGTAGCGCCGGCGTCGTTTCCTGCTTGCGCAGCGGCGATCACAGTATCGATCGCGACTTCAAGGCAAAGGCAGACCACCGCAGCATCGTTGATGGTGTCCGCTGCTGCGCGCACGTCTGCCGGGGTTAGCGTCCCGTTTGCCCCGGCCGAGATGATGATGCTGTTCTCGCCGCTGGCATCCACCGAGATGACCGCGACGCCCGTCGCGGCGTCCGAGCGTCGAACGCGGGTGACGTCCACGCCGGCGTCGGCGGTGGACTCCAGGAGCATGCTGCCGTTGGCGTCATCGCCCACTGCGCCCACCAGGCTGACCTGGGCGCCGAGCTTGCTGGCCGCCACCGCCTGATTGGCGCTCTTGCCACCGGGGTTTACGGCGAAACCATTGCCGTGGACCGTCTCGCCGGGCTTGGGAAGGCGGTCGCAGTAGATGGTCAGATCGGCGTTCAGGGAGCCGACGACGACGATCCCCGCCGTGCGCGCGCTGGTATCCGTGCTCATTTGGCGATCTCAGCTTCGACCGGCTCTGCCTCTGTAACCTCTGCGTCGAGTGGTTTGGGTATCAGTAGCGAGGCGGCGAAGGCGGCAAGGGTCATGGCTAGACCCACCACCACAACGGTGAGGTACGACGCCTTTGCGTCACCCAGTGCGGACGTCGCAACGAGGACCGCGGGCAGTACCAGGAAGCTTAGGCCGGCACCAAGGTTGAAAGCGCCAGCGTTCATTCCGGGAAGGAAGCCCGGGTTGCCTTGGGGCGAGAGGACTACGCCCAGTCCGTTCAGCATGATGTTGACGGTACCGGCGTACATGATGCCCAGCAAGGCTGTGCCCACGATCATCATCGGCAGGTTGTTGAGGCCGAAGAACGCGATAATGGCCAAAGCCACGAGGCTGCCAAGCAGGCCGATGCGAAGGACCTTCGTGTAGCCGAGGACAGGGGCGAGCCTGCCGCTGATCGGGCCGAAGAGCCAACCCAGCAGTGCGTACGGGGTGAGGATCATGAGCGACATCTCGGTGGGGCCGACGCCGAAGCCGGGTTCGGCCGCCTGAACAAAAGCCGGGACGATCCCATTGATGACCGCGAAGATGCCGGTCATGGTCAGTGTGGTGGTCAAAAGCGGCGCCCACGTGGAACGCTGCCGCAGGTGCACGGTTTCCACCATGGGCTGCTTGGCGCGCTTTTCAACGGTCCAGAAGGCGAAGAACGCGACGGCGGCAACCAGGATCAGGCCAATAGCCAGCGTTAACGTCCCCGCGTCGAAAGCGGTGGCTAGTTTGGAGCCTTCGTTCAAGGCTGTCAGGAGGGCGCCTACCGCAATCACGATGAAGAACACGCCCAGCCAGTCCATAGTGGTTCCGGCAGCAGGCTTGCTCTCGCCCGCCAGGACGGCAATCAGGACTGTTGCCACCAGGGCCAAGGCGACCATGAGCCAGAAAATGCTGTGGAATCCGAAGTTCTCGGCGAAGTAGCCCCCCACGAAGGAGTCGACGCCGGCAACGCCACCGTTGACTGCTGTGATCAGGCCCATGAGGGTGCCGTATTTGCGCGGATTGCTCACTGCGGAGCGGAGCATGATGAGGCAGAGCGGGACAGTGGGACCGCTGACGCCCTGGATGATGCGGCCTACGAAGAGCCACGTGACATCGGGTGCGAGTGCCGCAATGACCGAACCGACCGCCATCAGGAGCATCATGCCCACAAGGATCTTCTTGCGGCCCACGATGTCGCTAAGGCGGGGGAGGAAGAGGGAGAACAGGGCTGCGGCGGTGAAGAACCAGGTCTGGGACAGGCCGATGGTGGCTTGGTCCGTCTGGAGCTCGTTGCCCATGGTGACCAAGGCCGGGCTGAGCATGGAGGCGTTGAGCTGGAACGCAACGCAGGCTGCCAGCAGGGCGACCATGAGCGCGGTGATGTTGCCGCGGGAGGACTTGGTTTCTGCGAGCGAAGACATTACTTGGCCTCTCCTGCGAGTACACCGGCGGTTTCAGCAGCAGTGGTGGCTTCAGCGTCGGCGTCGAGCGTTGGTTCACCAATCCTGACGATCGCATCGGTGACAAGATCCCAGAACTTCTTGTGATCCAGATCCACGGCCACAGACGTGTGGCAGTCCTCCGGGGCGGGTGCGCGGAAATCGGCCACCGTCATCCCGAGGGTGAGCTTGCCCTGCAGTTCGATGTCCACCGGGACCTTGCGCGTGGTCATCACGGTGGGGTCGATGACGTAGGCCACCGCGCACGGATCGTGGACCGGCGGGAAATCGAAGCCTTGGGCGTCCTTGTAGGTCTTCTTGAAGAACTCCATCAGTTCAAGCACGAATTTGGCAGGCTTGGTCCCGATGGACGCGATCCTGTCCACCACCTCGTCGGTGGCCAGCGCCTGGTGCGTGAGGTCCAGGCCCACCATCACCACGGGCCACTTTTCGTTGAACACAATGTGCGCGGCTTCGGGGTCGATGATGATGTTGAACTCCGCCACGGCGCTCCAGTTGCCCACGTAGTAGCCGCCGCCCATGAGGACAACTTCCTTGACGCGCTCCACGATGCGTGGCTCCTTGCGGGCAGCCATGGCGATGTTGGTCAGCCCTGCGGTGGGGACCAAGGTGACCGTGCCGGGCTCATGTGCCATGACGGTTTCGATGATGAGGTCGACGGCGTGGCGCGGGTCCAGCTCGATGGTGGACTCGGGTTGCTCCGGACCATCCATGCCGGAGTCGCCGTGGATGCTGGGTGCCGTTTCGATGGTGCGGACCAGGGGGCGGTCGCAGCCGGCGGCGAACGGGACGCCTGTGATGCCGGCAATGGTGGCTACCGAGAGGGCGTTGCGTGTGACCTTCTCCAGGGTCTGGTTTCCCACCACGGTTGTCACTGCCAGGAGCTCGATGTCCGGGTTGCCGTGGGCCAGAAGCAATGCCACGGCGTCGTCATGGCCAGGGTCGCAGTCAAGAATGATCTTCTTGCGTGCTGTCATGGGTTTAGGGTCCACGTTTTCTCTCCACGTCATTGGGGCCTGCCAGGTTCTTGCCGGAAGCAGGGCGGTAAGCATTCAGGGTGATTCTGGCACTGCATCATGAGTTACGTCAAACGCTTAACGTGGATTGCGTCAAGCGCTTGATGCCATGCGGCATTTGTGAGGGCTGCAACGACGCTACGATCGATGCATGGATACCTTGGACCGACGGAACGCCCGTGCGCCCCGTGTGACCGCTGCCATGGTGGCGGCACGGGCCGGCGTTTCAACCGCCACTGTGTCCTTGGTGGCCAACGGCAAGACGCAAGGACGGGTCTCCGAGGACAACATCTCCCGGGTCCGCTCCGCGATCGCCGAACTTGGCTATGTGGTTGACAGCATTGGAAGTTCGCTGGCTCGCGGAGTCAGCTCCATCGTTATTCTCGTGACGCCGGACGTGTCCAACCCCTTCTTCGCCAACGTCATCGCCGGAGTGCGGGAATCTCTCGGCCCGGAATACCAACTGCTGCTCTCGGTGACCGACGCCGGGGAGTCGCCGCAGGCCGAGGATGTCCGCAAGTTGTTGGCACTTCGTCCGGCTGGCCTGCTCGTGGGCGCCCCGAGTGCTGAGTTTCTTCAGGACCTGTCCGCGGCCGGACCACTTGTGCTCCTTGATGCCCCCGGCCTCGAGTCCTACGCCCCGTCCGTAAACCTCGACGTCGCGCAAGGCGCACGTGAGTTGGCACGGCACCTCGCAGCGTCTGGACATACCCGCGCCGCCTACGTGGACGGCATTACCGGCACCACCACTTTCCACCTGCGCAGGGAAGCCTTCCTTGAGGAGGCCGCCGCGTGCGGGCTTTCGGTAGCCGATGGGCACGTCATCAGTACCGCGATCGACGTCGGTGCTGCCGCCGCCGCGTTCGCCGACGCTTGGCCCACGTGGCAGCGTGAGGGGGTTACCGCCGTCGTCTGCGGTACCGATACCCACGCATATGGCGTGCTGCAGGAAGCGCGCGTGGCGGGCGTACGGATTCCTGCCGAACTGGCTGTGGCGGGCTTTGATGACCTCCCATATTCGGCCACCAGCAGTCCCAGCCTTACGAGCGTGCACCTGCCCGCGACCCCGCTTGGACGAAAGGCCGGTGAGCAACTCCGCGGGCTGATGGAAGGCCGGGATTTGGTGGAGCCCCACGTGACGCTGGAGAGCTCACTGGTGGTGCGGGGTTCAACGTCGCTGGGTTAGCGGAGCTAAATCGTTGGGTTGGCTCGGCTAGTGGATGGTTGCGAGCAGGATACCGACCAGCACGAACAGGCAACCGAAGATCCGGTTGAGGACCTTCTGGCCTCGCTGATCGTGGGTGAAGCGTTGGAAGGAACGGGCGGCTAAGGCAAAGAAGAACCACATGACCATGATGTCGATCGCCAGGACGGTGGCGGTCAGCACCACATATTGTTGCACCAACGGCTGGTCCGGGCGGATGAACTGCGGCATGAATGCCAGGAAGAAGACGATGGCCTTCGGGTTGAGCAGATTGACCCAAACACCCCTCTGGAACATGGACAGTGCGGGCTCGTTCTTCTTGTCATCGATCTGCTCTTTGTCCAGATCAGGCTTGTGCAGGAACTGCCGGATGCCAAGGTACACAAGGTAGGCAGCGCCGGCGTAGCGGATGACGTTGAAGATGACCGGTGAATTGGAAACGAGGACGCCCACTCCCAGGGCGACGATGAGGATGTGGATGACAAGCGCAACTTGCTGGCCGAGGATGCCCCAGATAGAGCGTCGGAAGCCCGAGTTGAGTGAGTTGCTCATGGTGAAGATCGCGCCGGCGCCGGGAGTGAAACTGATCAGGGTGCCGGCGCCAACCAGGGCCAGCCAAAGTGAAAACTGCACCACCTCAGCTTATGCCGGGCAGGTGGGTGGTCAGGACACGTGGGGTCCTGACCCTCTTTGGCGGCTGACCAGTCGATATGCACCCCAGATAGGTTGATTTCAGGAGCTACTGGGCTCAAAGAAGGTCAGGAAGCTACAGCACAAGCCACGGCTTGGGGCAAACTGGTGCCGTGAGCGGAATCCCCTGGGTACTGCACGTTGACCTCGACCAATTCATTGCGGCCGTCGAGGTCCTCCGGCGCCCGGAGCTCGCAGGCAAACCCATCATCGTGGGTGGGCGGGGAGACCCCACGGAACGTGCTGTGGTGTCCACGGCATCGTATGAAGCCAGGGCGTTCGGCGTGGGTTCTGGAATGCCGCTGCGCTTAGCTGCCCGGAAAGTGCCCGATGCCGTGATCCTTCCCGTCGACCACGAAGCTTACCTGGCGGCCTCGGACGTGGTGATGTCCACCCTGCGGGAGCAGCCCGGCGGAACAGTGCAAGTGTTGGGCTGGGATGAAGCCTTTGTGGGGATAGAAACCGAGGACCCTGAGGCGTACGCGCGGCGGGTGCAGGCTGCTGTCCTGGAACGAACGCGCCTCCATTGCAGCATCGGTATCGGCGACACCCTGGTCCGGGCCAAGGTGGCTACCGGGTTCGGCAAACCTGCCGGGATCTTCAGGCTCACGGCGGAAAACTGGCTCACGGTCATGGGGAACAGGGCCACCAAGGAGTTGTGGGGCGTTGGACCCAAGGTCTCGGCCCGGTTGGCCAAACTTGGGATCACCACAGTCGCCGAGCTTGCCGCGTCCGATCCTCAGCAATTGGTCCCGGAGTTCGGCCCCAAGATGGGCCCTTGGTATGCGCAGCTGGGACGAGGTGAAGGCGCCAATGAAGTGGACGACACCCCGTGGGTTGCCAGGGCACACGGCCGCGAGACCACGTTCCAGCAGGACCTCACGGAACCCTCCCAGATCAGCGACGCCATCAAGGAGCTGACGGCGCGCGTCCTCGAAGACGTGGCGGCCGAGGGGCGGCCGGTGGTGGGGCTGACCCTCAAAGTCCGGTACGCCCCGTTCTTCACCAAGACCTATGCAAGGAAGATTCCAGAGACCTTCGACCGGGACGAAGTCCTCGCGCAGGCATTGGACGTCACGACCCGGATCGAGCCCGACCGCCCCATCCGGCTTCTGGGACTACGCGCCGAAATGTCGATGCCCGATGAGGCCCGAAAGGGGCACACCCCCACCCGCAGCGGATGGTGACAGTCCGACGGCGGCAGGCCGGCTACCAGCGTGGGTGGATCGCTGCGCGGAAATACCGGTCGTAGATGTCCTGGACCCCAGCGATGAGCCCTGCACCTACGGACTGCATCGCTCCCGCCTCAGCGTTTGCATGAGCCTGCACTGAAGATCGGGCACCAGGGATGACCGTGCTGACGCCGTCCTGGGCGATGACCCAGGCGAGGGCCGCCTGGGCGGTGCTGACGCCGTCGGGCACTAATGCGCTGAACTCTTGGGCGGCTTTTACACCGGTGGGGAAATCGACGCCTGAGAAGGTTTCGCCGACGTCGAATGAGGAGCCGTCGCGGTTGTAGTTGCGGTGATCGTTCTCCGGAAACTCGGTTTCCGGAGTGTACTTTCCGGACAGCAGCCCGGAGGCCAGCGGCACTCTGGCGATGATGCCCACGCCGGCTTGCTTTGCTGCCGGGAGAACTTCATCGAGGGGCTTCAGCCGGAAGGCGTTCAGGATGATCTGAACGGTCGCGGTATTCCCGCGGTTAATCGCTTCGAGGGCTTCATCTGTCCGCTCGACACTGACGCCGTAGTTGCGGATGACCCCTTCGCTGACGAGGGTGTCCAGAGCGTCGTACACCTCATCCCGCGTGTAGACGGCGGTGGGAGGGCAGTGCAATTGGACGAGGTCCAGGGTGTCCTGCTGCAGATTCCGCCGTGAACGGTCAGTCCACGCGCGGAAGTTGGCAAGGGTGTAGTTTTCGGGAACCTGGTCCACGCGCCGGCCCATCTTGGTGCCGACCGTCAGGTCCAGCCCGGGATTGGCGCGCAGGAAGCGTCCGATCAGCTGTTCACTTCGGCCATCGCCATAGACGTCGGCTGTGTCGAAGAAAGTGACGCCGCCGTCAACCGAGGCCTCCAGGACGGCAAGTGCGTCTTCCTCTGTGACGTCGCCCCAGTCCGCTCCGAGTTGCCACGTGCCTAGTCCAACGGTGGACACCGACCGGCCGGTCTTACCAAGTATGCGCTGTTCCATGGGTTCGACTATATGGGGTCAATGCTCGTCCATTCGCGCCACTTTCCCCATCAAGTACCGCCGCTCCTGCAGGCTGCCTGTCTTTTTGGCCGCCACGAGGTAGGCGGCGCGCGCGTCCAGATAAGAGCCCGCCATCTCATGCAAGTGACCCCGCACCGCGGCGAGGCGGTGCGACCGACCGAGCGCTGAATCCAGCCCGGCGAGCAACTCAAGCCCGGCGGCTGGCCCATTAACCATGGCCACGGCAACAGCACGATTCAGCGTGACCACGGGACTGGGAGCTACGGCTTCAAGGACCGTGTACAGGGCGAGGATCTGGGGCCAGTCCGTTTCGGCATCAGACGGTGCCTCCGCATGAACGGCCGCGATCGCGGCCTGGAGTTGGTAGGGCCCTGCCGCGCCGCGGCCGAGCACGGAAGACAGCAGCGCGATGCCTTCCTCTATCTGCCCGCGGTTCCATAAAGTCCGGTCCTGTTCGGACAGCGGCACGGGCATTCCGTCAGCCAGGGTGCGGGCGGCACGGCGGGAGTCCGTCAGCAACATCAGCGCGAGCAAACCGGTGGCCTCGAACTCGGCCGGTGCGGCGCTCACCAGCAGGCGTGCCAAGCGGATCGCTTCGGTGGTGAGGTCTTCGCGTTGCAGCGAGTCGCCCGAGCTTGCTGCGTAGCCTTCGTTGAAGATCAGGTACAGGACGTGAAGTACGACGCCGAGCCTCGCCTTGCGCTCGGATTTCGGCGGCATGTCGAAGCGGGCACCTGCCTTCTGGATCCCTTGTTTCGCACGGCTGATGCGCTGTCCCATCGTCGCTTCGGGGACGAGGAAAGCGGAGGCGATTTCCGCCGTCGTGAGTCCTCCTACAGCCCGCAGCGTCAAGGCGAGTTGCGAGGGTGCACTTATGGAGGGGTGGCAACACAGGAACATCAGGGTCAGCGTGTCGTCGGCTTCGGACGCAGTGTTGTCCTGGAAGCTGATTTCCATTGCGGCGACGCGTTCCTCCCGGACTCGGCGCGCGCTTTCACTGCGCCACACATCAACCAGCCGGCGGGATGCGACCGCCAGCAGCCATCCTTTGGGATTTGTTGGCAGCCCGGATGGCCATTGGAGTGCGGCCTCAATGAGGGCTTCCTGCACGGCATCTTCGCAGGCGTCGAACTGCCCGTGGTTGCGTGCCAGCACGCCAAGGACCTGCGGCGCCAGGGTGCGCAGCAGGTCCTCGATGTCGCGTGGGGGAACGGCCAAACTAAACCTCCGGGGGACCGTCCGGGATAGCGCGGAGTTCCACCACCTGCGAGTACTTGACGATGCTCGAGCAGATTTCCACGGCACGTTCCTCGCTGGCCACATCCACCACCCAGTACCCGATCAGTGATTCCTTCGACTCGGCGTATGGGCCGTCCGTGGTGATGACGCCGTCCGGGGTCTGCTTGACGAGCTTCGCTGTGCTTCCGTCAGCCAGGCCAGCATTGAAGACGAGTTCACCGGAATCGCGAAGGTCCTTGTCGATCTGGATCATGAACCCGATCATTTCCTTGACCCACTCCGGATCGGCGGTTTCCATCATGCCCTCGGCGGACCCGAACATCATGATCATGTATTTCATCTCAAACTCCTTATGAAGTGGCGCCCTGTTTGGGTGCTTTCACTCATGGGTCGGAACTGCGGGGCACTTTTCTACATGGTTCGGCAAAGTTTTTTTGGGAAAGTACCTTCCTGACCTGTTTTGATGACGCCGCGGCCTTTGTGAGACCTGAAGAGGTTGATTTCAGGTCCCACTCACGTCAAACAAGGTCAGGAAGCCACGCGCATCCTAGGCCCGGGCGATCACCTCTCCGTTGGGAATGAGGAAGTAGCCATCCTCCGTGGCTCCCCAACGGTGCCAGCCCGCAGCGATCCGGGCGAGGTCGGCCTCATTGGCGAACCCGTATTCAAGGGCTTGCTCGGCAAAGGCGGAGTGGAGGACACGTTCGCTCCACACCCGGGATTGCCATGCCCGTTGTTGGGCTGTGGCATAGAGCCAGTTGCTGCTGCTGGGGGCCACTTGGGCAAAGCCTGCCTGCTGTGCCCACGAGACCAATCGACGGCCGGCATCCGGTTCGGCACCGTTGCGCCGGGCGATCTTCTGGTAGAGCTCCATCCAGTCGTCGAGCTCGGGGACTTCGGGGTACCAGCTCATGCCGTGGAAGTCGGCGTCGCGGACGGCCACTATCGCGCCCGGTTTGGCCACGCGGCGCATCTCACGCAGGGCGGCGACGGGGTCAGTCAGATGCTGGAGGACTTGATGGGCGTGGACGAGGTCGAAGGACTCGTCCTCAAACTCGAGATCGTAGATGTTGCCGGTGCGGAACTCTACGTTCTCCACGCCACGGTCCTTGGCCAGCTCCGTTGCCTGGGCGACGATGTCCGCCGAGCGATCCAAGCCTATGACCTGCGCGGGTGCAACCAGCCCCGCGAAATCACACGTGATGCTGCCTGGTCCACACCCGACGTCGAGGACCGACGTCCCCGGGGTGAGATGCGGAATGACAAACGCGGCCGAATTCTCGGCCGTCCGCGAGGCGTGGGCCCGGACAACCGACTCGTGGTGCCCGTGGGTGTAGACATCTTCAGGCTGCTGCGCGTTCATAGGGAAACGCTACAACTTCGCCGGTGGATTTAGGCGGAATGCGGTTGGTTGCCGTTCTCCGCGGTTTCCGTGCGGGCCGCTATGGTGGCCTCGATCATGTCGGCCATGAAGCGACGGACGACATCCAACTCAGCGTCACTGTAGCCACTCATGGCTTGGCCCATCCTCATGGCCAGCGGCATGAACATGGCGCTTCCATCCCGGTAGGCCTTGGGGGTCATGTGCAGCTGGACCTGCCGACGGTCGGTGCCGAGACGGTCACGGGTGACGTGGCCGGAAGCGTGCAGCCGGTCAACCAGCGCCGTGGTGGCGGGGGAGCTTAGGCGCAGTTCACTTCGAAGGACACCCGGCGTGACAACACGCCCGGCAGCGGAGTGTCGCATGATGACGGCCAAGGCGTTGAGGTCGGTCCGATGCATGTCGTTTTTGCCGCCCGCGGCGTCCACGTAGTGGTTGGCTTCCAGGGTGAAGTCCTGCAGAAGGCGCACCAGGTCCTGGGGCGCGCCACCCTCCGGGCGCGGGTCTGAAGCGTCCGACATGACGTCCTCCCGCCTGCTTTGTCCTTCGTAACTGCCTTCCGGATATTACTCGCAGCTTCCGTCGAATCCGGTATTGGCATCCACGTATGCTTGGAATACTTCCATGATAGAGATATTCTGTGGTGGAATAAAGAGACTATCAAGCTTCCGGAAGAAGGACCCATGAACCCGCAGAAGGTACCGTTCTGGCTTCGATGGCTGGTGCCGGTGGTGCTCGTCATCACATGGCTTGGCATTGCCGGTATTGGGGGCCCAACGTTCGGGCGCTTGGACGAAGTCTCCTCCAACGATCAGGCTTCGTTCCTCCCAGCAGGCGCCGAAGCGACGGAAGCTGGCGACTGGCAGGCGAAGTTCCGGGACTCCAAGGAGATCCCCGAGGTGGTCATCGTTGAGAACGGGACCGCCTTCACCCCGGCCCAGCTTGGCGAAGCAGCCCAGCTTAAAGCGGACATCGAGGCACTCAGGCTGGGTGACGCCGTCGTCGGGCCTCTTCCCTCGGCGGACGGCAAAGCGGTCCAGTTCATCGTGCCGGTAGCGTCCTCGGATGAGCTGCGTGACAAAATCCAGGAACTGCGCGACGTGGTTCAACCCGGCGCCCCGGAAGGAATGCGGGCGTTCGTCACGGGTCCCGCCGGCCTGACGGCTGATCTGGTGAACGCGTTCGGCGGCATCGACGGAATCCTCCTCCTCGTGGCGCTTGGCGCCGTGTTTGTCATTTTGCTGCTCGTGTACCGCTCGCTCGTGCTGCCTCTAGCAGTCCTTCTGACATCGGTGTTTGCGCTCTGCGCGGCCATTCTCCTGGTATTTGCGATGGCCAAGCTGGGCTGGATCCAGCTGAATGGCCAGAGTCAGGGCATCCTGTCCATCCTGGTGATTGGTGCGGCCACCGACTACGCGCTGCTCTACGTGGCGCGATTCCGTGAGGCCCTGACCCACACCACCAACCGCACGAGCGCAGTGATCACGGCATGGAAGGCCTCCTTCGAACCGATCCTTGCGTCTGGCGCCACCGTCATCATCGCCCTGCTTTGCCTGCTCTTCTCCGACCTGAACTCCAACAAGGTGCTGGGTCCTGTGGCAGCTGCCGGAATCCTGTGCTCGCTCTTCGCTGCGCTTACCCTCCTGCCGGCGCTCATGGCCCTGCTGGGACGCGCAGCCTTCTGGCCTTTCCGTCCCAAGCTCCTGCCCGACGACGAACGCGAACCCGAGCTGGTTACTGGACTTGAAGGGCAAAAGGGTCTGTGGCGGGCGACTGCTTCCCTGGTTTCCCGCCGGCCGCGCGTCGTGTGGGTTGCTTCGGTCCTGCTGCTCCTGGTGGCCTCCGCCGGTGTTCTCCAATTGAAAGCCAACGGAGTCCCTCAAACGGACGTCATCCTCTCGGCGTCCGATGCCGTGGACGGCCAGGAAGCGCTGGCGCGGCATTTCGACGCCGGCAGCGGCAGCCCCGCCGTCGTGGTCGCCTCTGCAGATGCCGCGAACGAAGTGCTGGACAAGGTCAAAGCGGCCGACGGCGTGGGCGACGCCTACCTCCTGGCTGAGTCCAACGTGCCAATCACCGGCGCGCCCGGTGCGCCTGCCGAACCTGCCGTTCGCGATGGAAAAGTGCTGATCAACGCGACGCTCGACTCTGCTGCTGACTCGATTGAGGCGGAAGAGGCCGTGAAGTCGCTGCGGGTTTCGGTCAAAGAGGCCGACGCCGACGCCTTGGTTGGCGGGGTCACGGCGACTGCGCTGGACACCAACATCACCGCGCAGCGCGACTTGGTGGTCATCATCCCCATCGTCCTGGTGGTCATTCTTTTCATTCTGATGCTCCTGCTGCGTTCCGTTGTGGCGCCTGTGCTGCTGGTGTTGTCCGTGGTCCTGTCCTATGCGGCAGCCATGGGTGTTTCAGCTTGGGTGTTCAACGGCGTCTTCGGATTCCCAGGGGCCGATGCCACGGTTCCCCTCTTCGGGTTCGTCTTCCTGGTGGCATTGGGTGTGGATTACAACATCTTCCTGATGAGCAGGGTGCGCGAGGAATCGTTGAAGCACGGGACGCGACCCGGAATCCTGCGTGGCTTGGGCGTCACAGGTGGAGTAATTACGTCCGCGGGTGTCGTGTTGGCTGCTACTTTTGCTGCGCTCGGAGTCATTCCCATCATGTTCCTGGTGCAGTTGGCGTTCATCGTGGCCTTCGGGGTGCTGCTGGATACTGTTCTGGTCCGCTCACTGCTGGTGCCAGCGCTCGCCTACGACATCGGACACCGGATTTGGTGGCCAGGGAAGCTTGGCCACCAGCCTGATGCGGTGACGCGTCCCCGCGAGGAGGAACAGGCGGCGGTGGGGCGGTAGTTCGTTATTCGGTCACGACGACGTAGCCCGCACCTCCGTCCACGGTGACTCGTTGGCCCGTCTTGAGTAGCCGGGTTGCGTTGCCGGTTCCAACGACGGCCGGTATGCCGTACTCCCGAGCCACCAGCGACGCGTGGGCGGCGAGGGTTCCGCCGTCGGTGATCACGGCGGCGGCTCGAGCGAAAAGGGGCGTCCATGCCGGTGCGGTGGATCGGGCCACGAGTATCTCGCCATCGAGGAAGCTGTCGAATTCCTCCAGGCCTGACATAACCCGCACCCTGCCCGTCGCGCGTCCGGTGCTGGCCGGGTGGCCGACAATCGCACCCGCGGGAACCTCGCGGGTTGTCCTTGCTGCGTCCACTGCGCTTGCCACGGGATCAGCTCCAAACCTGCCGGGCTCCCCAATGATGAGCGGTGCGTCCAGGCGCCGTTGCATCTCCCAGGTTGCCCGGCGGCTTCCTACCAGCTCCCTGTGGTCCGCCGAGGGGTTAATTACTTCACCCAGGTGGAGGAAATGGATGTCCTGCGGGTCCTCGATGGCTCCTGCGGCAACCAGGTTTTCTCCCAGCCGTTTGGCGCAACGGCGCAAAACCGGCCATCCGAGAGTGAGGTAAAGGGACTGTTCCTCCCGTAGGGCGGCGTAGTACTGGGCCATCGTGAGGAGGGAATCAAAGCGGGTGAGGATCCTGGGATTATCAAGCAGCACTTCCCTCGCTGCGGCTTCGGCTGCCTTTCGCTGTGCGTCAAGAGCCTCCTTGCCTGAGGTGGTTGAATCCGTTTCAGGGCTTCGGATGCCGGCCTCTCCGAGGGTCTGGTGGTACCAGTCGAGGGAATAAACGGCTGATTCCGGTGGTGTCGTCGAAGTGCCCGTGATACCTGTGCTGACTGTGAGACCGCGGAGCAGCGCCTGATGACCGAGCCGACCTGCCGGCATGTCGCTCAGGGGAGCGGCTAAGTACCTTTGCCAGAATCTGGCCAGGGCCACTTCCATTTTCCAGGCAGATCCGCCCACGACGGCCAGCGACCACAGGTAGATTCCCGCCTGCCGGACGATGGCATCCACGAGCTCGATCAGCCTTGCCGGGGAAGCTGTGTCCACCTCTTGCTCTGCACTGCGCACGAGCTCCCGATAGCCGGGCAGCAGCTGGTGACGCCATTTCAGCTCCAACCCATGGAGAACGGCGCGGTGTGCCGCAGCCGGATTGTGGGAGACCCGGAGAAGGACGTTGAAAAGGAACCACGGCAAGCGACCACGGCTTCGAACTATCAAAGGCGCCACAATCCGTGGGGACGGAATCGGCGGGGCGTTGTAGTACCAGCCATTGACGGAGCCGTAACGAAATGGCACCCGCACCTGAATATCGTCCTCCATGCCGTCGAGATACCCGGCCTCGATCCGGCGCAGAAGCCAGTCCTCGAACAGCGGCGTCATAGGATCGGGAAGCCATTCACCGAGGCGGAAGTTCCTGGCCCATAAGCCTTCGCCCGGAGCTGTCCAAACTGCTGGCATGGGAAGCGCCGTCATCGGGCGGGCCTGAAGGAGGAATAGTGCGCCGTCATGGTCCAGCGCCCACTCGATGTCTTGCGGCACTCCTGCTCGTTCGTGGATCCGATGGGCCAGCTCCGCTACTTGCCGTGCTTGCTCCGAGGTGAGGATGTTGCCTTCCCTGTTGCACGTGATGTCGCTGGCGCGGACTGTCCATTGCTCTCCGACTGCTTCGCCGGACACCAGAGACTCCCCAAGACCGGCGACCGCAGTGACAATGGTTTCGTCGGGGTCGCCGGTCAGTGGGTTGGCAGTAAAGGCAACGCCTGCGGCATTCGGCTGGACCATCTGTTGAACGAGTACTGCCATGGAAGGGCTTGCCGCATCGCCCCGGGACGCTGCTCCGAGAGCAGTCTCATACGCCGCAACTCTGTGCTCCCCTGCGGAAGCGAGGCATTGCCCGACAGCATGCTCGAGGTCAGCCCGCTCGACGTTCAGCAAGGTTTCGTAGAGACCGGCGTAGGAAGCGCCGGCGAGGTCCTCGGCGGCGGAAGAGGACCTGACAGCGTATGGCCCTGGGCCGATAATGGCGGCGGCAACTTCCAGCGCATTGGCGAGACCGTTGCCGAGTTGCCCGACCATCTCCGACGTGACGACGAACCCCGCTGGCACCTTGAAACCCGCTGCCGTGAGCCCGGAAAGCGTGGCTGCTTTGCTGCCCAACACCGTCTGGTCCGCGCTCGCAGAGCCAAGCTGCGGAAACTCGCTCATAGCCATGACTCTCCCTCTTCGCAGACACTTCCGGTTTCAGACCGTCGCGGACCGTCTTTCGATCATTATGGTGTCGCGCCATTGCCCCGCGAGTGGGCCAAGAGGCATCCGGGCGATTCGATTCCGCCGCCCGACAATCGTGAAGCCCTCCACAACATGCAGCCGGAGGCTTGCTTCATTCTCGGGAAAGACGCTGGCCTGGATCGTCCAGATTCCTGCTTCTTCCGTGGACTTGATCAATGCGCGGAGAAGGGTCTTGCCTACACCCAAACCGCGGGCTTCCCCGGCCACGTAAATGGAATGCTCTACAACACCCGCATACGCTGCTCGCGAGGAGATTGCCGAAACCGCCGCCCAGCCCAAAATACGGCCATCTGCCTCCGCAACGAGCCGATGGTCTTGCAGTTTTGAAGCGTCGAATTGCTCCCACTCAGGAGCAGCGGGTTCGAAGGTGGCGTTCCCGGACTCGATGCCTTCAGCGAAGATCTCCCTGACCACCGGCCAATCGGGGCGGGTCATTTTGCGGATCCGGACCTGGATGTTGGTCGATGAGGGTGCTGTCCCTGCAGTCTCCGCTGTCCCTGTAGTCTCGCCTGTCCTTTTAGTCTGGCTCGTCACAGGGTCTCCAGCAGGCCGGAAGTCCGCTCAATGGAACCCGGGACCAACGAGTAGTAGGCCCATGTTCCCCGCTTTTCGCGGTGCAGAAGTCCCGCATCTACAAGGATCTTTAAGTGGTGTGAGACTGTCGGCTGGCCGAGGTCCAGAGGCTCGGTGAGATCGCAGACGCACGCTTCGCCGCCGTCTGCGCTCTTGACGATGGACAACAGGCGAAGGCGGTTGGGATCGGCCAGCGCCTTAAAGACGGAGGCGCGGACCTGAGCCTCATAGGCATCGAGGGACGGCTGGGCTGAAGGCTCGCAGCAAGCTTCATCGCCGGCACTTGCCGGCCTCTCCACGGCCGCGAGCTCGTCCGGGGATAGCAGTTGAAGGGTTTGCGGAGCATCCATGGATCCATTATGCACATAGATTGACAATCATCGATATAGCTGATGATACTTATATCGAACTTCATCAATCTATTGCCTTCGGTGATGCCGGGCATAATCCAGGAGACCAGTGAGCACCTCCACGCAGACCAAAGCCCCGAGGCCCGTAGGGGGCACCGCCGTCGCAGGGCGGCTTTCGGCCATGGACCGCTTACTCCCGGTATGGATCATTGCTGCAATGGCTGTCGGCCTGATTCTGGGGAGTGTTGTTCGTGGCCTGAACGCGGGGCTGGAAGCATTGAAAGTTGGCGAGGTGTCCTTGCCGATCGCCGTTGGCCTCTTGGTCATGATGTATCCCGTTCTTGCGAAAGTGCGATACGACCACGCGCACAGGGTGATGGCGGATCGGCGGCTAATGGTTACGTCCCTGGTTATCAACTGGCTATTGGCTCCGGCATTCATGTTCGCGTTGGCGTGGCTTTTCCTGCCGGACCTGCCTGAATACCGGACGGGGCTGATCATCGTAGGGCTGGCCCGCTGTATTGCAATGGTGATGATCTGGAACGACCTCGCTTGTGGCGACCGCGAATCGGCCGCTGTGCTGGTGTTCATCAACTCGGTGTTCCAGGTGATCGCATTCGGAGGCCTCGGCTGGCTGTACCTCCAGTGGCTTCCAGCACTCTTGGGGCTGCCCACCACCAGCGCAGACTTCTCTTTCTGGGCCATCACGGCATCAGTGCTGGTTTTCCTTGGCATACCGCTGCTGGCTGGTTTCCTCACTCGAACGTTGGGCGAGCGGGCGAAGGGCCGCGACTGGTACGAGGCCCACTTCCTTCCAAAAGTCGGTCCCTGGGCGCTTTACGGATTGTTGTTCACCATCACACTGCTTTTCGCCTTGCAGGGTGGAACCATTCTGGCCCAACCCTGGGATGTCTTCCGGATCGCGCTGCCGTTGCTGGTCTACTTCCTCGTCATATTCGTGGCGGGCATTGCGATTGGGCGGTGGCTGAACCTCGGCTACGCCAAAACCGTCACACTGGCGTTCACTGCGGCAGGCAACAACTTTGAACTGGCGATCGCCGTGGCCGTCGGCACTTTCGGCGTCACGTCCGGCCAGGCACTGGCCGGAGTCGTTGGGCCCTTGATTGAAGTACCCGTCCTTGTTGCACTTGTGTATGTAGCCCTGTGGGCACGCAAGCGCTATTTCACTCCCGAGATGATTGCTGCCCCACCCATGGAGGAGAAGCCATGACCACCGAAACCGCCAAGAAGCCCTCCGTACTGTTTGTCTGCGTCCACAATGCCGGCAGATCCCAGATGGCGGCCGCGTTCCTGACCACCCTCGCCAAGGGGCAGATCGAGGTCCGCTCCGCGGGCTCACAGCCTGCAGAGAAGGTCAATCCTGCCGCCGTCGAAGCCATGTCCGAACTTGGTATCGACATGTCCGCAGAGATCCCCAAGATCCTCACTACAGAGGCCGTCAAGGAGTCCGACGTCGTTATCACCATGGGTTGCGGCGACGAATGCCCGTACTTCCCCGGCAAGCGGTATGAGGACTGGGTCCTGGAAGACCCAGCTGGCCAGGGTGTTGACGCGGTGCGGCCCATTCGGGATGAAATAAAGACCCGCATCGAGGGCCTGATCGACTCCCTCATCCCTGCGTCCAAGTAATCCGGTTTCCCGCATAGGAGAGATTCTCGTGAGTAATGACATCAGCGCCGAACAACTGATTATCATCGGCTCGGGCCCGGCCGGCTACACCGCTGCAATCTACGCCGCCCGGGCAGGGCTCAAACCGCTCGTCCTGGCGGGGTCGGTCACTGCGGGTGGCGCTTTGATGAATACCACCGAGGTCGAAAACTTCCCGGGCTTCCCGGGCGGTATCCAGGGCCCTGAGTTGATGGACGGACTCCAGGAGCAGGCCGAGAAGTTCGGCGCCCGCATCGTGTTCGACGACGTCACGGAAGTCGACCTAAAAGCTCACCTCAAACGGGTGGTCACCGGCGCGGGGGAGACGCACGAAGCTCCCGCCGTCATTCTCGCGACTGGCTCGGCCTATAAGGAACTCGGACTGCCGGAAGAGAAAAAGCTCAGCGGACACGGCGTGTCCTGGTGCGCCACGTGCGACGGCTTCTTCTTCCGGGAACAGGACATCATCGTGGTTGGCGGTGGAGACTCTGCCATGGAAGAAGCAACGTTCCTAACACGGTTCGGCAAGTCCGTGACTGTCGTGGTCCGCAAGGGTGAACTCCGTGCCTCGCGCATCATGGCCCAGCGCGCCAAGGACAATCCCAAGATCAGTTTCGCCTGGAACTCCGCCGTCACCAAGATCCACGGCGACACCAAAGTTACCGGAGTGACCCTCACAGATACCCGCACTGGAGAAACCCGCGAACAGGCTGCCACAGGGATCTTCGTTGCCATTGGTCATTTGCCCCGCACCGAGCTTGTCGCCGGGCAGGTAGACCTGGACGCTGAGGGTTACATCAAAGTCGATTCGCCCACCACCTGCACCAATCTCTCCGGGGTCTTCGCGTGCGGCGATGCGGTTGATCACCGTTACCGTCAGGCGATCACCGCCGCCGGCACAGGGTGTGCTGCAGCGCTGGACGCTGAACGATTTCTGGCGGCACTTGAGGACGCAGACAGCATAGCTACGGCGCTGGTGGAAGAACCCACCCACGCCTGAGGATCTTAAGGATGAAAGAGGACACCATGGAGTCAGCTAAGAATCTTCCCGTCGCGGTGATCGGTGCCGGCCCGATCGGTTTGGCCGCAGCAGCGCACTTGCTCGAACGCGGCCTCGAGCCAGTCATTTTCGAAGCTGGGCACTCCGCAGGTGCGGCCATCGAACAATGGCGCCACATCCGGCTCTTCTCGCCCTGGCGTTTCAACATCGATGCAGCCGCCGTCCGCCTCCTGGAGCAAACGGGCTGGGAATCTCCCCGCCCCACGGCGCTGCCTTACGGTGGGGAACTCATCGACAACTACCTCACCCCGCTGGCAGACATGCCGGTCATGGCGTCCCGGCTGCAGACGGGCGCTCGAGTTATCGCGGTTACCCGCCTAGGACTGGACAAGACCCACGTCCGTGACCGGGACACCACTCCTTTCCTGGTCAGGGTGGAGCACGCAAACGGCGAAACCCGTGATCACGTTGTGGCTGCCGTCGTCGACGCCTCAGGAACGTGGTCAACCCGCAACCCGTTGGGCACCTCAGGCCTGCCCGCCATTGGCGAAGAGACTGTGGCGGACCGCATATCCTCGCCCCTTCCTGACGTCACAGGGCGGGACCGGACCAGCTTTGCCGGCCGTCGCGTCCTTGTCGTGGGCGCTGGACACTCAGCTGCGAACACCCTGATCAATTTGGCCGACCTCTCCAAGGAAGAACCCAACACCCGGATCCTGTGGGCCGTGCGAGGCGGCTCTGCAGATAAGGTCTACGGTGGCGGAGCCGCGGACGGATTGCCCGCCCGGGGCCAGCTCGGCGCCAGGCTTCGTCGGCTCGTCGAAGCCGGAAGCATCGAACTGCACACACGTTTCGGCATAGCTGGCCTGAAAACGCTCGATTCCGGAGTGAGCGTTGAATCTGTCGACGGCCGCACGCTGGATGTCGATGTCATCGTTCCATGCACCGGCTTCCGCCCGGACTTGGAGATCCTGCGCGAACTCCGTCTCAACCTCGATCCTGCTGTTGAGGCACCCACCGAGCTCGGCCCACTGATTGACCCGGAGTTCCACTCCTGCGGCACGGTGCCTCCGCACGGCGCCAAGCTTCTCTCCCACCCGGAGAAGGATTTTTACATCGTGGGGATGAAGTCCTATGGCCGTGCCCCCACTTTCCTGCTGGCCACGGGCTATGAGCAGGTCCGTTCCGTCGCTGCTGCACTGGCCGGTGACCACGAGGCAGCGGACTTGGTGCAGCTGGAATTGCCGGAAACCGGAGTATGCTCCACGGACGCCGGGACCAGTTGCGATGTTCCCGCAACGGGCATCGACGAAGAAGCGGAGTTGGGCTGCTGTGCTTCACCCGAACCGGTCCTGATCGGATTCCCGACCGGACTCGCCCATGGACGCTCCGGGCAAAGCTAACGGCCGTCCACCAGAGAGTCCGATATCGCGGGATCGCGATGAAATCCGCCACCGGATCAAGGATTTGGTGGCGTCCCTCACGAAAGAATCAGTGCCTACATGACACACAAGAAACCAGCTGTCCTCTTCGTCTGCAGCAAGAACGGTGGCAAATCCCAACTTGCTGCAGGGCTTTTCCGCGATCTTGCAGGGAACACCATCACTGTTTACTCAGCGGGTACCAAGCCTGGCCCATCTCTGAATAGTCAAGCAGTGGACTCCCTGACCGAGTTGGGTATCGACATTACGGGCGAACACCCTAAACCGGTGACGGACGAAGTCCTGGGTCTCGTGGATGCGGTCATCGTCCTCGGAACCGAAGCGAAACTTGATCCGCCTTTCGGCAAGCTGTTCGAGATCTGGGAGACCGACGAGCCATCCGAACGTGGCATCGAGGGCATGGAACGCATGCGCTTGGTCCGGGACGATATCAAAGCCCGGGTTGGGAAACTGTACGGCGAGCTTGCTGACAGTGGGGCATAGCTAAACGTTGACGGTGTTCCGTTCGCGATAGCCATCGGCGGCGTAGACGCCCAGGATCCGCACCTCCGTGGTGAAGAATTCCAGCTCCTCCAGCGCCCGGCGGAGACGTGCGTCCGCAGGATGCCCTTCGACGTCGGAGATGAACATGGTGGCCGCGAACTCGTTGCCCACCATGTAGCTCTCAAGCCTGGTCATGTTCAGGCCGTTGGTCGCAAAACCACCGAGCGCTTTGTAGAGGGCCGAGGGGACGTTGCGAACACGGAACACGAAGCTCGTGATCGCGGGACCCGGGAGCTCCTCCTTGGTGGGGATTTCGCGTTCCCGCGCCAGAACCACAAAACGAGTGGTGTTGGTGGGGTCATCCTCGACGCCGGAGGCCAGGACATCCAGACCATACAAGCCTGCGGCCAGTGGCGGAGCGAGGGAAAGCTTGCGGGGATCGTTCCAGTCCCGCACCTCTCTGGCTGATCCTGCGGTATCTCCGGCGATAACTGGCCTCAGGCCAGCTTCCCGAATGATCTTGCGGCACTGGCCCAAAGCGTGGATATGGCTGTGAACCTCTGTTGCGCCTTCAATGGTGCTGCCTGGAATGCCCAAGAGATCGAATCGGATCGGCAGGAAGTACTCGCCCACGATTTGCAGCTTGGACTGGGGGAGCAGCACGTGGATGTCAGCCACACGTCCGGCGATGGAATTCTCAATCGGGATCATCGCCAGCTCGACTTCGCCCGTGGAAACCAGTTCGAACGCGTCCTCAAAACTGGCGCACGGCACGCTTTCGAGTTCGGGGAACATTTCCTTGCACGCGAGATCCGAATTGGCTCCCGGTTCACCTTGATACGCAATCTTCTGGGCCATGGTGCTCATGGTTTCACGCTGAGCACCCAGCAACCCAACCGGGTCCACCCTGTGACCGGCAACCCAACTAAGTCGCAGTTGAGCGCGTTTTGAGGGGTCAAAACGCGCTCAACTGCGACTTAGTTGGGCCAGGAAACCGGGAAGTCAGCCGTTGATGATCTGCGGAACTCCCAAGGCTTTGAGGCCTTCCGCGCCGAACTCCAGCCCGTAGCCGGACTGCTTTGCGCCGCCGAACGGGATGCGGGGGTCCACGGCGCCGTGCTTGTTGATCCACACGGTTCCGGCTTGGATACGGGAGGCGACCTCGCGGGCGGCAGCCAGGTCGGAGGACCAGACTGAGGCGCCGAGTCCGACGTCGAGCGCGTTTGCTTTGGCGACGGCCTCGTCAACGGTGCTGTACTTGATGATCGGCAGGGCAGGGCCGAACTGTTCCTCGGCCACGAGCGGGTTGTCGTTGTCGATGTCGGCTACCAGCGTGGTGGGGTAGAAGTTGCCGGGCTGATCGGCGTCGGGGTTACCACCGAGCAGGATGCGGGCACCGGACTCGCGGGCGGCCTCAACCAGCCGGGCCACGATGTCGTACTGCTGGCGGTTCTGCAGCGGGCCAAGGACGTTGTTCTCGTCCAAGCCATTTCCCATCGGCATCGCAGCAGCAACGGCGGCCAATTCTGTGCACACGGCCTCGTACTGGGACTCGTGCACGTAGAGGCGCTTCAGCGCGGCACAGGTCTGGCCGGTGTTGATGAATGCACCCCAGAACAGGCCTTCGGCGATGGCTTTGGGGTCGGCGTCAGGGAGGACGATGCCGGCATCGTTGCCGCCGAGTTCCAGCGTCAGGCGCTTGACCGTATCAGCCGACGAGCGGATGATCGCCTTGCCAGTGGCCGTGGAACCGGTGAACATGACCTTGCCGATTGCCTCGTGCGCTGCCAGGGCCTCGCCGACGTCGCGGCCACCGGACACCACCGATAGCAGGTCCTCGGGCAGTTCCTGGTTGATGATTGCGGCCAACGCCAGCACGGACAGCGGAGTGTATTCGGAGGGCTTGACCACCACGGCGTTGCCCATCCGGAGGGCAGGTGCGATCTGCCAGACAGTGATCATCATCGGCCAGTTCCAGGGGCCGATCGCACCCACGACGCCGATAGGTCGGTAGTGCAGTTCGGCACGGGTTTCGCCGTCGTCCACCACCGTCTCAGGGTCCAGCGGCGTGGCAGCAGTTGCGCGGAGCCACGCTGCGCAAGCGCCGACTTCGAAGCGGGCGTTCGGGCCGTTCAGGGGCTTGCCCTGCTCGCGGGAGAGCAGTTGGGCGAGCTCTTCAGCAGAGCGTTCGACGGCGTCGGCGGCCTTCATTAGTGCAGCGGACCGCGCGTCATGGCCCAAAGCAGCCCAGGCTGGCTGTGCAGCTGCGGCAGCTGCAACAGCGGCGTCAAGATCTTCCACGGTGTGGACGGGGGTTTCACCAACAGCCGCACCCGTTGCAGGGTCAAGAATCGTGCGGCTGTTCTGGCCGGGGGCTGCGGTAATCGAGGCCAGCAAGGCGTCGTAAGTCTCCATTGGTACTCCGCTCGGGTAGTAAGTCTTGGCGGCCGGTGAGGCGCGCGGCGATGATTCCAGTGTGGTTGGCGTCACGCAGAGTCGCCTTGTCTATGCACGAACAGCCCTTGACGGGAAGCGAACGCTTTCCGGCAGCCCCGTTCGTACCGGATAATTTGGCGGGTGACTCTTGCATCCCTCGCCGCCTTCGCTGGTCTCTGCCTGGTCCTCTCCGTGACCCCGGGCCCGGATACGTTCCTGGTGCTGCGTATTGCCCTGAACCGGCCCAGCGCCGGGATCGCTGCGGCGGCTGGATCGGCAGGTGCCGCGATTGTGTGGGCTGCCTTGGTGGGTATCGGATTGGCCGCGCTGTTGGAACAGTCGGCGGAGCTCTTCCGGTGGCTGAAGATCGCGGGCGGCTTGTACTTGCTGTACCTCGGTGTTTCTTCGTTCATCAAGTCCCGTAAAGCTGCCAAGGCGGCCAAGGAATCCGTTGGGGGAGCAGGCGCTGAGGCACCCCTGCCGTACAGCAGGCTCGCGGCGCTGGGCGCAGGAGCGCTCTCCACCCTGCTCAACCCGAAGGTGGGCCTGTTCTACCTGGCCGTCGTCCCGCAATTCATCCCGCATGGCGGCGACACCATGGGCACATCACTCATCCTGGGCATCGTGGTTGCCGTCATTGCCTTTGCCTACCTCTCGATGATCGCAGTGGTGGCGTTTAGGGCAATGCGGTGGCTCAAGCGCCCCAAGGTGAGTACCGCCGTCGAGCGTGTAAGTAGCGGAATTATTGCGGGGCTGGGCGTCGGCGTGGTGGCGTCGGGCGCCAGCAGCTAGGCAGCCGGCTCGTAGTTATCCCGCCAGCAGCCTCAGGTAGTTGTCCAGCTGCCCCTCAAGGTCCTGGGCAAAGTGCTCTGCAGGGGACAGCGCTGCCACGATCTGGGCGCCCAGCATCATGTTGAGCAGATGATCGGCGACGGCGGCGTCCCCGATGGGGGCGGCAATCTCGCCGGCCGCGCGGGCTGCTGCTGTATGTGCCGTGATGGTGCTGTGCCACTGGTTCATGGACTCGCTGTGCAGGGTGGCCATCGCTGCGTCGTTGAGTGCCTTCTGCCAAAACGGGATCACGATGCGCGCTTCGTTGACGCGTTCCTCGTCCAGCGGCAGGACCTCGGCGCAGAAGGCGCGCAGGGCGGCGACGCCGGCCAAACCCGTGGTCACGGCGGCTATGCGCTGGTTGGTGCGGTTGAAAACGTGTCCGAAAGCTGACGTCAGCAGCAGATCCTTGGTGGGAAAGTAGGGCTTGAGGGCGCCATTGGCAAAGCCGGCTTCTTCCGCAATTTCCCGCATGGTGGCGCCTTCAATGCCCAGCCTTGCAATGATCCGCCAGGTTGCGTCCACCAGTTCGAGGCGTCGTTGATCGTGGTCCACAATCTTTGGCACTGTGCGGAGCTCCCGGAGAAATATTTGGCGGACAGGTCTTGTGACTCATCTTACGTTCTGGTTATTCTCTACACCTATAGAAAATAAATCCTGACCCATCACGGGTCCCTGACAAGAGGCAGCCATGACGCCCACAGCAACCCAGACAGCAACTGACGCAGCCGCCGTTCAGGCAACCCAGTACCAACTGGCAACAGGCGCCGAAATCTCCGAGGTGCAGAGCCTCCTGCAGGCTGCCGGATATCTTGGCCACGAGCAGCGGATCGCCTACCTGGGCCTTGTGGATCCGGCCCGTGGGCAAGCACAAGAAGACCGCCGCTTCCGTGTGTTCATCCATGACATCTCCGGCGGGGCTCCCACCGATGTCCTGGTGTCGGTGACGCGCGGCCAGATCCTGTCCGCAACAGAACTGGATACCAAAGTCTCCGGCGAACTTCCCGTGCTCGAGGAAGAGTTCGAGCTTGTTGAGACGCTGCTCGCCACGGATGAACGGTGGCTTGCCGCCCTGGCAGCACGGGATCTGGATGTGGCCAAGGTGAGGGTCGCTCCGCTGTCCGCGGGCGTGTTTGAGTACGACGACGAGAGGGGCCGGCGGATCCTGCGCGGCCTGGCTTTTGTGCAGGATTTCCCTGAGGACAGCGCTTGGGCGCACCCGGTGGATGGGCTGGTGGCGTATGTGGATGTGGTCAACAAGGAAGTCACCCAGGTGATTGATCTTGGCGTCATGCCGATTCCTGAAGAGCATGGAAACTACACCGACCCTGAACTCACAGGCCCGCTCCGGACCACCCAAAAGCCCATCAGCATTACCCAACCCGAAGGTCCGAGTTTCACGGTCACCGGCGGCAACCATGTGGAGTGGGAGAAGTGGAGCGTGGACGTCGGCTTCGATGTCCGCGAAGGAGTGGTCCTCCACAACCTTGCCTTCAGGGATGGTGACCGCCTTAGGCCCATCATTAATCGCGCGTCCATCGCGGAGATGGTTGTGCCCTACGGTGACCCGTCGCCTATCCGGTCTTGGCAGAACTACTTCGACACCGGTGAATACCTCGTGGGCCAGTACGCAAACTCCCTGGAACTGGGCTGCGATTGCCTGGGTGACATCACCTACCTCAGCCCTGTCATCAGCGATGCCTTCGGCAACCCGCGGGAAATCCGCAATGGCATCTGCATGCACGAGGAAGACTGGGGCATCCTTTCCAAGCACTCGGACCTCTGGACCGGGATCACCTACACGCGACGCAACCGCCGCCTGGTGATCTCCTTCTTCACCACCATCGGCAACTACGATTACGGTTTCTACTGGTACCTCTACCTGGACGGCACCATTGAGTTCGAAGCCAAGGCCACCGGTGTCGTGTTCACCAGCGCCTTCCCCGAGGGAGGTTCGGACAACATCTCGCAGTTGGCTCCAGGGCTCGGCGCACCGTTCCACCAGCACCTCTTCAGCGCCCGCCTGGATATGGCCGTTGACGGTTTCACCAACCGCGTGGAGGAAGAGGACGTGGTCCGCCAGGCCATGGGTGCGGGCAACGAACGCGGCAACGCCTTCTCCCGCAAGCGCGTTGTGCTGGCGAAGGAGTCTGAAGGCGTCCGTGAAGCAAACGCGCGTGCAGGCCGGACGTGGATTATCTCCAACCCCGGGTCCCGGAACCGTTTGGGCGAGCCCGTCGGCTACAAGCTCCACGCCGAAAACCAGCCCACCCTTTTGGCCGATCCAGGTTCCTCCATCGCGAAGCGCGCCGCATTCGCCACGAAGGACCTCTGGGTTACGCGTTACTCCGACGAGGAACGGTACCCTACGGGTGACTTCGTGAACCAGCACTCCGGCGGAGCAGGTTTGCCGGCATTCGTGGCGCAGGACCGCGACATCGATGGACAGGACATCGTTCTCTGGCACACGTTCGGCCTGACGCACTTCCCGCGCGTGGAGGACTGGCCGATCATGCCCGTGGACACGGTTGGCTTCAAGCTCCGCCCCGAAGGCTTCTTCGATCGCAGCCCCGTGCTGGACGTGCCGGCCAACTCTTCAGGTTCCAGCTGCCACAGCTCTGCCACCGCCGCTGCAGACGCGGACAGCTCAGATCAGCACGGCCACTGCCACTAAACGGATCCCCGGACACATGACCACCACGACGCGACGGGTCCAGTCAACCGGGCCCGTCCTCCATCCCCGGCTCTGCGCGGCTCTCACGGCTGTCTCATGCATGGTCCACCTCTGGGTCGCGGCCTGGGGACACCATGGCGTGTGGCTTGGCGTCATCATGATTGCCTTGGCAGCAATCTGCGTCCCCTGCACTGTTCACATCTGGCGCCACAGCCGCGTTGGGGCTCTTCACCAGGTGACTGTTTCCGCTGTGGCAATGATTGCCCTTCATTCCGTCTTGCTGCTGGGAGCGGGCGGTACCGGACACGCGCACGGTGGCGGACCGGCGTCGAACGCTGTTGATACTTCCGGCGCCGCCGGACTATTGCTGGTGATCGGACTGGAAATCACGACGGCGCTACTCGCCGCTACCCTGGTGGCCCGGCTTCGGCGTCGGGTACAAATGGCCGCTGCTTCCTGACTCTCTTTGGCGTTGGTACGGCGGATAATCAGCCCTTTTGGGTTGCACCGTGCCCCGACGAAATTCAAAGAAGGTCAGGAACAAAAAGGGCAGCAAGAATTCGGCAGGATATTGCCCTGAGCAGGCAGTTTCCCTGCTTGTTGCACCTGCCCCGAACACTGTTCAGTAGAGGTGTGAGTAGAGCTGTCAGTAATTCGGGTAAGTCCGGCCTTGGATTGTTCAGGGCCACGGGAATCTATGTAGGTGCCATTCTGGGGTCGGGTGTGCTGGTTCTGCCTGCCATCGCCGCCCAAGTTGCAGGGCCGGCGTCGCTATTAGCATGGGCGTTGCTGTTGGTGTTCTGCACCCCGGTGGCGTTCAGTTTTGCTGAAATGTCCAGGCAGCAGCCCGACGCCGGTGGGATCGCCACGTTCGTGACCCGCGCTTTCGGGCAACGGGCCTCAGTTGTGGCCGGCTATCTCTTCTACTTCGCCATCCCGTTCGGGGCGCCCGCCACCGCGGTGATCGGCGGAGAGTACATCGCACATGCCATGGGCGGAGGGCGGGAGACGGCCCTCATAGCAGCGGGGCTGATCCTGGCGGCAGGTTTCGTGAGCAACGCGGTGGGGATCCGCGTCTCAAGCAAACTCCAACTCCTCCTCATGGTGTTGCTCGTGGCGTTGCTTGCGCTGGCGGTAGCCGTGGCGGCGCCCTATGCCAAGGCAGAAAACTTTGTGCCCTTCGCCCCCAACGGCTACTGGGCTGTGGGCGGCGCAGCGAGTTTGCTCTTCTTCTGTTTCGCCGGCTGGGAGGCCGTGACGCATCTGGCCGGCGAGTTCCGCCACCCCGAACGCGACCTGAAGCGGGCCACCTGGCTAACGCTCGTCGTCGTCGGTGTTGTCTATATCGGCTTGGTGGCGGCGTGCGTCGCCGTCCTCGGTCCAGGGCTCTCGGGCAGCAGCGTGCCGGTGGCCGAATTGCTGGCGAAAGGACTGGGACCGGCGGCGGCCCCCGTGACGGCAGTGGCGGCAGCCGTCTTGACGTTCGGACCCCTGAATACGTTCGTGGCTGGGGCCAGCAAGCTTGGCGCCAGGTTGGCGTCCGACGGCGTGCTGCCGCGGCCCTTGGCGCGTGGCGTGGGTGCAGGGGAGGTGCCTTCCGTGAGCCTGGCGGCACTCGCTGTCATGACGTCGCTTTCCTTCGCCCTAGCAGTTGTGGGGTTCCTCAGTATGGAATTCCAGATAGGCGCCGCCTCGGCATGCTTCACGGCTGTGACCGCTTTTGGTCTGGCCGCCGGGGTACTCCTGTTGCCCCGCGGAACCGCGGCCTGGTACGGCGTGATCGTGGCCGCCGTCGTGATGCTCGTGGTCTTGCTCTTCAGCGGGTGGGCGTTGCTGGTTCCGGCCGTGCTGGGTGCTGCGGCATTGTTGGTGGGGCGCTTGTATTTGAAACCCCCGGTGCCACAATTGAGCCATGGCCGCAGCGTGGTCAATTCGTGAGGGGTTCCGCAGCGGGCCAGACCCCGATGCCCTGCGCCGTCCCTTCTTCATTGCGGCCGTCGTTGTCTTTGCCCTGGTAGTCCTGGTCGAGGTGGGGATGTCGCTCCTGCTGGGGCAGACCGCCGTCGACCCCGTCTCCGCAAGCGATGCCAACAACCTGGGCGTTCCGCTGGATGTCTTCCTCAAGACGCAGCGGGCCGATGCCGAACCGCCAGGCGCGGGCATCGGATTCCTTGCATTCCTGGATGGGTTGCTGCTGTTTACCGTGGTGATGCTGGGCCTCAGCCTGATCATCGACCTGCGAACCTATGGCCGTATCCAGGGCCTGGCAACGTTCATCGTGACGCTGCTGTGGGTTATCGCGGCGTTCCTTACGGCAATGTTGGCCTTGGCGAAGCTGTTCCTGATGATCGGGTTGTTCGTGGCCACCCCGTTTGGAACCATTGCCTACCTGGCTCTTTGGGGGAGCTTTCCGAAAGGGCAGGCAGCGGCGATCCTGGGTTTGCTGCTGGTCCTGAAAATCGTGTTTGCCGTGCTGCTGATCCTTAGCCAACCCAAGTTCCTCAAAGTCACAGGGCTGGTGGTGCTGCTGGTGGTTTCCGTGCTGCTTCAGGTGATCCTGGGGCTGATCCATGGGTTCCTGCCCGGACCGCTGGTGTCCATTGGAGATCAGTTCTGGGCGTTGATCACTGTGGTGGTGGCACTCGTGTGGGCCCTGATCATGCTGATTGCGTCCATTCCCGCGATCATCAACGCTCTGCGCGTGAGCGGCTCGGCGGGGGACTAGCCTTGCCACCAGTGCGGTGACTTCGCGGGAAGCCTGCCAATTCGCAGGCAAGTTTCCCCGCGAACGGGCAGCTTTCCCGCTACCTCGAGCCAACTCACAGCGAAACCCGGGTCAACTTGTCCGGATTCGAGATCTGCCGCAACCCGCGGATGGTGCCGTCAGGGCCGCCGTCGAGCGCCAAGACATCGAGCACCAAGACGTCGGCACGGCCCGAGTGCCGGAGTACCAGCGCTGGTTCCCCGTTCACAGCGATGAGCTCGGCGGTGATGGGCTGTACGGGATCGAAGGCGGCTGCCTTGCCGAGGATGCCCACGAAGAACCGCCCGATTCGTTCGGCCCCGAACACCGGGTTCATTGCGCTCTTGACCTTGCCGCCGCCGTCGGCCCAGAGAACAGCGTCCCGATCGAGCATGGCCACTACCGTGTCAATGTCACCTTGCTCGATGGCCCCTACCAGCTTCTCCAAGGCCGCGCGGTCCTTGGTCCTGGGCGCGGGAGCGTCCGGGTCGATGTCCAAACGGCGCTCGGCCCTGGAAATCATTTGGCGTACGGCAGCGGGGGTCTTTTCCAGGATGTCCGCGATTTCCGGCGCGGACATCCCAAAAGCGCGGTGGAGCACAAGCGCCGCACGGGCCTCCGGCGCCAGCTGCTCAGCCAGGTGAAGCAAGGTCAAGGACAGGAGCTCGCGGTTGGCCACGGTTTCCTCCGGAAGCCTGGAGGTATCTACAGGCTCCGGCAACCAAGGCCCCGTGTAGTCCTCGCGCACAGCGGCGAGTTGGCGCACCCGGTCAACCGAGCGCCGCACGCACACCGTTGTCAGCCACGCGGGCCAGGACTCCACTCGGCGGCCATCGGTTTTCCGTTCCTGCCGGACGGCATCGATGGCAACCTCGGAGACGACGTCCTCGGCATGGCCGAAATCTCCCAACATCCGGTAGGCGATTCCCAGCAAACGATTCCGCTCGCTCTGCCACGCGGCCGTGGCCGATACCGCAAGACTCATGCCCTCCACGCTACCCCTCAGACGATCGGGTTCTTCTCATCTACCGGCGGCTCCATTTGCGTGCTCACGGCAATCCTGTTCCACACATTGATCGTGGAGATGGCCAGGACCAAACCACCCATCTGGCTGTCGTCGAAATGGGTGGCGGCCGCGTTCCAGACCTCGTCGGTGACGGTGTCCGGCCCCAGCTGGGTTATGGCGTCGGTCAAGGCCAGCACGGCCTGCTCGCGGGCATCGAAGAAGACCTTTGAATGCTGCCACGCTGCCACGGCATGCAGTTTGCGGGTGGGAATCCCGCGCTTCCTGCCGTCGGTGGCGTGCATGTCCACGCAGAAGCCGCAGCCGTTGAGGATGGAGGCGCGGAGCTTGATGAGTTCGTACAAATCGGGATCAACCGACTTCCGGGCGTAGCCTTCCAGCCCGATGACAGCGGCGTAGCCGAGTTTGTTGCTATGGCCGATATTGATGCGGGTCATGCTGTTTCCCTTCTGTGGTGGTGCCTTACATCAGGGATGTCGTAAGGGAGGGCCGAAGTGTGACAGCCTTGAGGACCTTGTTAGAGTCGGTGCGTGCGAGCAGTGATATTTGATGACGTCCGGGCCCGGCCTGAAGTGCGGGAACTAACCACGCCTGAGGCCCCGGCCGGAGGGGTGGTGGTGAAAGTCGAGGCCACTGGCATGTGCCGCAGCGACTGGCACGCCTGGGCCGGACACGACGACATCGCCTTTCCCCACGTGCCCGGCCACGAGCTCGCCGGTGTCATTGCTGCCGTGGGCGAAGGCGTCCAGCGCTGGAAAACCGGCGACCGCGTAACTGTTCCTTTCGTCTGCGGATGCGGCAAATGTGAGTGGTGCTTGGCAGGAGAGGCCCAGGTCTGTCCGGAGCAGCAACAGCCAGGCTTTACCCACTGGGGATCCTTCGCCGAGTTCGTCGCCCTGCATGCTGCGGACAGCAATCTGGTGGCAATCCCTGACAGTGTTGAATTTACGACGGCGGCCAGCCTCGGCTGCCGCTTCGCCACCGCCTACCGGGCGCTCGCTGCCCGGGCAAAGGTGAAGAGCGGAGAATGGGTGACCGTCGTTGGCGCCGGGGGCGTGGGCCTGAGCGCAGTAATGATTGCCAAGGCGCTTGGGGCGCGGGTCGTGGCCGTGGACCGTAACCCTCAGGCGTTGGCCGTGGCAGCACGCCTGGGTGCCGAACACACCGTCCTTGCTGACGGCTCGGACATTCCGGAAGCCGTCAACCGGCTGACCAGTGGTGGCAGCCACGTGGCGATTGACGCCGTCGGAAGTGAACAAACGTGCGCCGACGCGATCCTCAGCCTTCGTCGTCGTGGAAGGCATGTCCAGATCGGCCTGTTGCCTTCCATCAACGGGCACCCGCGCGTCCCGATGGATCGCGTTATTGGCTGGGAGCTTGACCTGCTCGGCAGCCACGGCATGGCCGCAGTTGATTACCCAGGCATGATGGCGCTCATCGAACAAGGCTTGCTGCAACCACAGCTGCTGATTGAACGCACCATCGGCCTGAAGGAAGCGGCGGTCCTGTTGCCGAGCTTCGATACAGCGACCGTGGCCGGGATGACCATGATCGACCCGGCGCGTTAACTGCCTGGCACCCCCAACTAGGTCGCAGTTAAGCGCGTTTTGAGCCGTCAAAACGCGCACAAATGCGACCTAGTTGGGTTAGTCCACCGGGCGGTTCCGGTACGCAGCGAGGAAGTGTTCGATCCTGCGCACCGCTTCCTCGATGTCCTCCACGGTCGGCAGGATCACGAAACGGAAGTGGTCCGGTGTGGGCCAGTTGAAGGCCGTTCCGTGCGAGACGAGGATCTTCTGTTCCTGCAGGAGTTGGAGGACAAACTTCTCGTCGCTTTCGATGGGGTAGATCTCCGGGTCCAACCGGGGGAACAGGTACATTGAGCCGGCCGCGGGGACGCACGAAACGCCGGGGATCGCCGTCAACAACTTCCACGCCAGATCCCGTTGCTCACGCAGGCGCCCGCCGGGACGAATGAGTGCTTCGATGCTCTGGTATCCACCCAGGCACGTCTGGATGGCGTGCTGGGCGGGAACGTTGGAGCACAACCGCAATGAGGCCAGCAGCTCCAAGGATTCCCGGTAGGCAGCTGTTGCGGTCAATGGTCCCGTCACGGCAACCCAACCTGCACGGTAGCCGGGCATGCGGTAGGCCTTGGAAAGTCCGCTGAACGTCAGAACCGGGATGTCGTCCGCCACCGCGGCGGTATGAATGTGCGGGGCGTCGACGTAGCGGATCTTCTCGTAGATCTCATCGGAAAACAGGACGAGATCATGCTTCCGCGCCAACGCTGCGAATTGCTCAAGGATATGCCGAGGGTAGACGGCCCCCGTGGGATTGTTCGGGTTGATGATCACGATGCCCCGTGTGCGCGGAGTGATCTTCGCTTCGACGTCGGCCATGTCCGGCCACCAATTCTCGTCCTCATCGCAGAGGTAGTGAACGGCTTTGCCACCCGTGAGGGTCACGGCCGCGGTCCAGAGTGGGTAGTCGGGTGCCGGGATGAGGATCTCGTCACCGTTTTCCATGAACGCCTGCAGGGTCATGGAAATGAGTTCGCTGACGCCGTTGCCGATGAAGACATCCTCGACGCCGATCGTCATCAGTCCGCGCGTTTGGTAGTACTGCGAGATCGCGGTCCGGGCGGAGAAAATGCCTTTGGAATCGCTGTAGCCCTGGGCACCACGGATGTGGTGGATCATGTCCACCACCACTGACTCCGGCGCTTCCAACCCGAACGGTGCCGTGTCCCCAAGGTTCATCTTGAGGATGCGGTGTCCCTCGGCTTCCATGGCCTTGGCGGCCTGGAGGATGGGACCACGGAGTTCGTAGCGGACATTCTGGAGTTTGCTGGAGTGCTGCATCGGACGCATGGTTGATCTTTTCATGGCAGCTGCCCAGGCAGGCAAACGTGTCCGGAAATAGTCACGGGTTCAGCCGCACCTCGCAAAGTTGGGGGTTGCTTAGACAGATGTTCACCGGATCAACGATGATGCTGGACCTTAATTCAGTCCGTACCAAAACGAGCGCGTTGACGTTGACCTTGGTGCCGACGTCGGGATTGACGCCCACCACTACGCACCTCACCAGGGAGAGGGGCGGCGAGCTTTGGCAGGCGGAACCCTGGGTGAAGTCCAATTGCAGTTGTGCCGTCTGGAAGGCGTTACGGGCTGTTTCAATCCGTGATCCCAGGACGCTGGGCACGGTGGCCTTCACGGGAACCGCAATTTCCAGGTTGACCGTGCTGCCGCGCCCTACCTTCTCGCCGCCGGCGGGACTCTGGTTGACTACCGTTCCTTCAGGCGAGGCGCTTTCGATTTCCGTCGTGGCCGCTTTGAAACCGGCGTCCGTCACGATCTTGACCGCCTCAGCCTGCGGTTTGGTTTTCACATCCGGAACGTTGGCGTCCTTGAACATGAAGTACAGGATCACGCCGATAACCGCCAGCAGCACCACACCCCCGATGATCACCCACAACCACGGGAATCCCGGCTTGGGCTTCTGCTTTTCGGCCGTCGGAACAGTCAGTGTGACCACATGCGCTTGGTCCGCGTAGTCCTCAGGTGCGTCGTCGGCGGAGTAGGCGATCAACTTCACCGGGTAGCTGCCCTCGGAAGCTCCTGCGGTGTCGAAATTGACCACGTACTGTTCGGTGGCCCCGCCAGCGATGGTCCGCAGAGGGTTGGGGATGGTGGTGTACGTTTTCGACGGCGGATTGGTCACCTGCCCCGGGAAGGCGCCGAGCACCACACGCTCCGAAGTGGTGGAGCCGTTGGTGACGGAAGCTGTCAGCGATCCCTTCCCGTCGTTAAGAACCACATCCGGGGAGCTCAACGTCATGGTGATGGCAGTCATGGCACAACAACTCCTGGGATCGCGGTTTGTAGTTTCGGTGCATAGCAGCACATCTCAGCCTCCGGCTTCCTGGATCAGCAACACACAGGTCCCCAGACCAGGACAGACGATTCCCATCTGTCCGCCCGAGGTCCCGAAGGTCAGGTCCACGGTTTTCCCTGGGCCTGAATTCTGCTCAGCCCGCGTGCCCTGCACCAACAGCGAGACGGTGACCGCCTGCTGCGGGGCGAGCCTTGCCCGCTTGGTGGGAGGTCCGAAATAGAACAGGCCTCCACCGAATTCCTTCACATCGAACACACACGCGCCCGTAACCACCAGTTGGGTATCCGATGCCGAACACGAACCGCCGTGGGCAGACAGGTCTGCCGAAGTGAGTTTCGCGCCCGCGGCTGCGCCGGAGAATCCGCCCTGCCAGTCCCGTGCTGCATCGTTGTTCCCGCCCCCGCAACTGACGCCGAACACCAGCACTAACAGCGCGATCACTCCACAGGCGACCACCACGAGAATTGGGGTTCGGTTCTCCTTATTCATGCCGGGTCATCCATTTGCCTGCACCGTGACCTCATCCGTCACGTGCGCGGGTTTCATGCCTTTGACGATCCGCTGGATCAACTCCAGCTGCCCACCCGCTTCCGCAGGAACCAGCACCCTGATATGGAAGGCACCCGGAACGGATTCCACCTCGAAGCCCGGCACGCCCGTGGCCAGGTGCAGGAAACGGGTGAGCCCGTCCACAGTGCCGCGCCGTGCGGAGAGCTGCGCCGCGGCCGCGATGAGGTCCCGCTGCCGCGATATGGGAATGGCACCGGTCCCGGGAATGGTGCCGGATCCAGCGCCGCCCTGCGGACCGGGAAGCGTCAACCAGTCCAGATCCACCCAGCGCGAGAGAAAAGGAATCAACGACGACGGCGCGCGCCCGGGATCGGGAACGGTATGGATGCGGTCCAAGACCTGCCGGACGGGCCCATGCATATCCTCCGCCACAGCAAGAAGGGCCTGCAGGGGAGAGCTGGTGTCGGCGGCCACCTGGAACACTTCCGGCAGGACCCTCAGCAGCTTTGACTCCTGAGGCACATTGGACTCCTCAGGCCCATTGGACTCCTGAGGCACATCGGACTCAGCCATTGCCATGGACCACCTCGATCCTGTGCTCACCCGAGCAGAACAGCCAGGTGTCAGGCAGCGTCACAACATCCTCCACCATGCGCCGGGTGCAACTTTCCCATTGAACGGCGTTGTCCCAGCTGCGATAAACGCCTTTCGGGCCGGCAGCAAGGACCACGGGCTTGCCGCCAAGGATGGCGCCGGACACGGAACGGACAGGCTCGAACCGGGTACGGTCCCTCAACGGCAGATTGCAGTTAACGTCCGGCACGCTCCACTGAGCTGACGCCTGGCCCAGCTGCAGCCGTAAGACCCCGCCGCTCTGGGTAGCGGCGTAGGCAGCGTCACCCATCACGTGGACACCCCAGCAACTGCCCCCGGTCCAGCCAGTGCTGAACTGCTCCCACGAATTCATGAAGGACTCATCAAAATCCGTGCGGCCCAGCTCGTCGATCTTCAGCCGCAGGCATCCCGTCCCGGCCCCTTCCGGCACTGCGCGGCCGAGCCACACGTAGCTCGCACCGCCGTCGTACTGGATGGTCATGCAGCGGATGTCCTCGCCAGCGGCCTTGACCTGCTTGAAGCTGTCCGCTGTACCGGCATCGGGGGAGAGCCAGACGCCTGCCGAGGCCTCGGCGGCCACCACAACACCTGTTCGCCCGCGGACGTCCACCAAGGCGTCCACGGCGTAAAAGCCACGATCCGGCTGGGACGTGTCCACCACGTTCTGTACGGGAATGGCACCCTGGCTCATCGGAAGTTCGTAAAGGCCGCGTTCGCCTGCCAGCAACAGCAACGGCTCACCCTGGCGGTCCACCCAACACAAATCCGCGACGACGAACCCCAGTTCCGCTGCTTTGCGCCACGATTCACCGAGGTCCTCGCTGAGATAAATACGGGAACCCGTACCGGTCACCGTGCTCACGGCCACCATGCCCGGGTGCCGCTCCGGACCCACCCGGCCAGGTGCGGGGGAACGGAACGGGGCGATGGCGCGGACGGTTTCTTCCGCCTGGTCGCCATCGGAGGGATCTCCAAAATCCGCACAGGCTTCCCAGCCGTCGGCGGCGTTGGTGGTGCGGAACAGGGTGCCGCCCTGGGCCACGAACCACGTTTTGTCTTGCCCTTCAGACTGGACCAAGGACACGGCATCACTGTCCGGAACTTTGTCCACTTCCAGCCTGACCCGGTCCACATACTGAACGCCAGGCTCGGCCTCCTCCATGGCGCGGTACAGATTGGAGACACGCAGTGGCTTCCCAAAGCCGGATCCGTAACTGGACGAATCCGGGCTCAGCGGACTGATCCCTTCAGACAGGCGGCCCACGATCCTGGATTTCACGGCTTCGGCATCCTCGTCGGGACGAACAACGATCCGCGCATCCACCAGCACCTGTTTGTAGAGGCCCCAGCGCACTACAGGCTCGGCGCCAACCGTGGACCGCCTGCGGAGATATTGTTCCACTTCGATTCGCACTTCGTCGCGTGCGTGTGACATAAGGTCCGCTGCGCGTAATGGTTGGGCCGCGCCTGCTCCGCCGCCGGGAACGAATGGGACCAGCACAATTTCCACTTCCCCGGGCCGGGCAAACGCCCACAGATCCTTGCGTGTGAAGGCCCTCGCACGGCCCACGCCGCCGTGCCGCCGTGCCAGGACCTCGTAGTCCCGGACGGTAACTGCGCGGTCGCGGGCTTGAAAATCCTGAGGCGCGCGCCTCAGGGCGTTCTCCAAGGACTCGCCGTCGCGGCCTCCCGTTGCCGGCTCCGGATTGGTGACCTTGGCTCCCGGGACAGGGGAACGCAGCACCGTGAGCTGACCCGCGCCGACGTTACCGCCGGAACCACCACCGCTGCGGTACCAAGCGCGAACTTCGGCACCTGCCCCTGGTACCAATGGCCCTTGCCCGGTTTCCGTTCGCGTCCTGGACTCTTCGTCCCACCACGCGAACACCGCGACGCCGGCACTTCGGTCGATCCGCACCGGCATCTCACCAGGCCTTGCGTCGGCGAACGCCTCCACTTCCCTGCAGTACCGGAAAGGTTTTCCGTCTACCAGCACAGCCTCACCACTGCTTAGCCGCGTCCCTGCCGGAACTTCGACGGCGATTGCCAGCCCTGCGCCCGAGACGATCGGCGCGTTCGGGATCACGAAGCTCTGGCCCGGCCTGCCGGTCCCGGAACCAATCGGTACGGCGTCGTACATGGTGACATCGGCTGCGGGGACCAGGACGCTGCTCTCGCCGGGAGCCAAAGTGGCTGCGGCCGTCGTCGTAAATACCGGCTGGGGTGAGCCAGGAACGCCCGGTGGGCAGCTGACCTGCGTGCCGCGGGGGATCCGGATCTCCTGGCCTGCGGTTGTGCCAGTGGCGGATGAGCGGCTGAATTCCAGCATCGTTTCGGCCGTGCTCGGCGGGTACAGCGACGTGCCCAGGAGGTTCAGGTAAACGGCGTAAAGTTTGTCCGGCACACGGTTGAGCCGGTACATGAGCGTGTCCGTAAGGTAGGCGAAGGCCTCCACGATGGTGATGCCGGGATCGTGGACCGAGAGGTCCGTCCACTCAGGGGCAATTTGCTGGATGCGCTCGCGGGCGCCGGCCACGAGGTCCGCGAAGCTGCGATCGTCCAGGTTGGGCACGGGGACACTCATACTGCACCTCCGGATTCCACGGGCAATGCGATGGCGATCTCGTCCTCAAGCTGGGTGGTGCGGACACAGTACTTCAGCCGCACCTCGAGAACTTCGGGATCCTCCGGCGAGCGTGACGCGTCCAGGGAAAGGACCGTGATGCGTCGCTCCCACTGCTCCACCGCGCGGGCCACATAGTGGATGGCCAGTCCGGCGGTGGTGTCGTCAGCCGGAGCGAATGCCAAACGGAACAAATGGCAGCCGTATGTCGGGCGGTTGACGCGCTCGCCGGGCCTGGTGCTCAGCAGGAGGAGGAGGGCCTGACGGATGGAGGCTGCGTCCGTAACAGTCGCCAACCTGCCTGAAGGGGTGATGCGCAGACCGGGGACGCCGGCTGCTGCGTCGAAATCCGGATGGATGAAAGCAATCGATGTGTAGCGTGGGGCGCTCATGACTGTCCCTTTTTCATGAACCCGACCCCACCAACGTTTGTCCGGGCCGCCGCACGTTGTACTTCACGGCGCCCGGGGGTGTGCCGTCGGTGAAGCCCTCCACAGTGTCAAGGCAGACGGCCTTGCCCCCGATTCTGATGAAGGTTGAATAGCCTTTGGTGACCGGCAGCGTCTTATTGCAAGGCTTGATGTTGATGCCAATATGAGGGCACATGTTGATGTCCCGGCCTTGGGGATCGTTGTCCACCAGCACCGGCGACCCCTTGACACGGACCCACTCCTGCGAGGGGACGTTCTCCACTTTGCCGTCGTGCCCGCACCGCAGGATAGCCTCCTTGACCAGGATCTTCATGGCTTAGGCCTCCTCGAAGTCGACTGATTTCGCACGGATTTTCATGGCTTTGCCCGGGGCTTCCAGCACCAGGTCCGTGGCAGCGGTGATGCGGAGCTTCTCCGGGCCCAGCTCCACTGACGAGCCGTGGCCGTCCGTGAAGCTCACGGTGCGCGCACCGCCGTCGAGCATTATTTGTTGGCCGTCCGCACTCCGGAACGTGTACCGGCTCTCCCGGGGAGTGTTGACGCGGTTGTCGGGCGTCTGTTCGCTGCCGTACAGGCCACCGAGGATGATGGCCTGAGCCGGATCCGTGGCGGGAAGCAGCACCAGGACGTGGTCGCCGGGAGCTGGCGGTGTGACCATCCCCTTGCCAGGACCAGCTGCTGCCGTGAGCACGGGAGCCCATGCGGTCTGCAGGTCCGGGTAGGCCGGTAGTTGCACACGCGCACGCCCACGGGCCTCGGGATCGTCAACGTCCACCACCGTGCCCAGAGTGAAGACGTCCGGGCGCCTTTCGGGAATCGGGCTCGGTGGTCGCGTGGTAAGGGTGGTTTCGTAGCCCGTGCCATCCAAACGGTGTGAGGCGCTCGCGATCAGGTACGTTCCTTCGATGGACGGCGCCACCCCCTTGATCCGCACGCGCCCACCCGCCCTGAGCCCGGGATTGCCCTCAGCCACGAACACTGCCGTGACCTGCCCGGCTATCCTGACGTCCAGCTCGGACTGCGCCAATCCATTCGCCTCCTGGGTGGAGTCGAGCACTTCGTTGTCCCGCCGGAGTTCGCCGCCTGCGCCCACGCTGGCCAATGTTGGGTCAGCTGCCACTTGGGCTTTGGCATCGCTGCTGCTCGTTTCGGCCTGGTGGACTGAAGCGTCCTCGGCACGCCAGCCGTTGATCATTGCGGACGCGTACGCGGGTTCCTGGCTGACCTCGATCTCTGCCGAATGCAGGGATTCCCCGAGGCTGAGCTCCAAGGGTTCGCCTTCGCCGTCGAGTCCTGTGAGCCTGAGGGTGCCGTCGTGCACCACAGGGTAGGCGCCCACCCGTGCACTCTGTTCAACGAGAAGGCTCAGGTCCGTGCGGGCGCACTGGTAGACCTGCCCGAGCTTGGCGCCGCCGCCCACTACATCCAGTCCGGTGCCCTCGCAGAGTTTTCTTGCCAGTCCGGCGAGATCGACGTCCTCGTGCAGCCTGGTGAATTGGCGCTTCCTCAGCCGGTGCAGGGCATCGTAGGCCCTGATACGGATTTCCTGACCGAGGTTGGCCCCGTAGCTGTACTCCACAACGGTCACCTCCCCCACGAAGAGCGGGGTCCGGTGACCGCCGAGCTCAACCCGGAGGGCATCACCAGGGGCCGGATCGACGCCACCCCTCGCGGCGGCGGTCCTGCCCGGACCGGGCCGCCAGCTGATGAGGCACTGGGCCGGCCTCGCCAAGGATCCCAGCACCTGGACTGAAACGATGGCTGCCGTCTCCGCAGTTGTCAGTCTTCGCCTGCCCAACGTCACGACGAGCTCGGGAAGGCCCTGGACTTGCCTCATGATGCTTCACGCCTCATGGTGCTTCACCAACCGGCGGGACAGCGAGCGGCCCGCTGAAGTGAGCGGGGTCGTCGATATCGTTGTACTCCAGGAGCAGCTTCCAGAGCAGGGGCGTCCCGAAGGCTTCAACGGAAAGTCGCCCCAACTCAGCCGGCGGGACCTCAGGAAGGAGCTCGCCGCCGTCGGGCATTGCTGCGTCCCTGTCCGTGCTGCCGTCGCCCGTGACCGCCAGCGTGTCCACCGGCGGGGCCGTCAGATCCACGACAGGGAGTCGCTGGGCTAGCTCGTAATTCTCTCCGCCTTCCTCGTCAGCGGACTGGCCAACGCGAACAAAGACCATCCGCATCCAGGACCTGAGCGGTGAACCGTCCGGGGCGAAGCGATCGAAGCGCTCCGCCACCTCGGTCACGATTCCGGGCACATTCCACGCACGGCCCCACACAAAGCGGACCGACGGAGGCCTCCGCTGGCGCTCCACCTCCGCGCTGTTCTCGGCGAGCGCCCAGATGGGCCTGGTCATTTGCCGCACGTCCTGCACATGAAGCGACGCCGGCGCGAGGTCGACGTCGAAGAGCAGATCCAGCCTCAGCTCGGTGTGGCCGCCTCCCGTGAAGAGCAGGGGGTCATCGGCCAGTCCGCTGCCGCTGAGTTTGCCGCCCGCACTTCTCCGGGGCTCCACGCCGGCCGAGCGCTGCATGACCACCGTTTCCGGGTTGAGCAGGCAGCCGAGGTGTTCCCCGGTGTCCTCGATCAGGAAGGCGACGCGCTCCATGTCAGACCGCCCGATGTTCGTCGGTGAGCCGGGCTTGGCGGGCGATCGCTTCGGTTATAGGGGCGGTTGCCGGGTTTGCCGTGGGCGCGGGCCGAGTGGCGAGCTCCGGCCAGGCTCCCTTGAGCGCCGGTGCGGGTGTGTGGGTGGGCGTGTGTTGTGGGGAAGGGGTGCGTTGTGGGGCCTGTTCTGCGCTCCATTTTTGGCTTGAAGCACGTACATCGGGCCCCGCAAGGAGGGGTGTTTCGGGTCGGTCCGTGCGGAGGCGCAGCCTGTGGGTGTGTTGCGGGGCCTGTTCTGCGCCCCATTTTTGGCTTGAAGCACGCATTTCGGGCCCCGCAACGTGGGCTGGGGTGTTGGTCGTGCTTTGTGGGGCCCGCTCTGCGCCCCATGTGGGCCTGGAATCGCGCATATCGTGCCCCGCAACGTGGGTGGGGATGTGTTGTGGGGCCTGCATTTCGCCCCATGTTGGCCCGGAAGCACGCACATCGGGCCCCGCAACGTGGGTGGGGACGTTTTGTGGGGCCTGCTCTGTGCCCCATGTGGGTCTGGAATCGCGCATATCGTGCCCCGCTACGAGGGGTGTTTCGGGTCGGTCCGTGCGGAGGCGGAGCCTGGGGATGTGTTGTGGGGCCTGCTCTTCGCCCCATGTTGGCCCGGAGTCGCGCACATCGGGCCCCGCAACGTGGGTGGGGACGTTTTGTGGGGCCTGCTCTGTGCCCCATGTGGGCCTGGAATCGCGCATATCGTGCCCCGCAACAAGGGGTGTTTCGGGTCGGTCTGTGCGGAGGCGGAGCGTGGGGGTTTGTTGTGGGGCCTGCTCTTCGCCCCATGTTGGCCCGGAGTCGCGCATATCGGGCCCCACAACGAGGGGTGTCGTGGTGGGGGTTTGTTGTGGGGCCTGCTTTGCGCGCCAAGAGCGTCCCCAGGCACGCAGAGTGGGCCTCGCAACAGGAGGGGTGTTGGTCGGAACGGCAGGAGGAACCAACCCGGCGTCGCGCAGTAACTGAACCCAGTGCTCAGGTGCGCCTTCCACGTTCAGGCCGCGCACCGGCGTCGAACTTTCCCACGAAGAGGGCTCCGAACCCGAAGGTGCCGGCGCGCCCGCACCCGGAGAACCCGAGCCCCGGCCCCACCCACGGTCCAGCCACGCGGCCACACCTCGCAACCGGTGCGCAGCCGCCCGCCGCCACGAGAAGCCAGGCTCAGGCGACGGGAGCGCGGGCATCGTCGAGCTCCAGGCGGTCGTATGCGATGCTGAGGGATTCGATGGCGAGATCCTTGCCCATGGCGTCAAGGGGTGCGCCGAACCAGTCGCACGGCCAGGCCCCCAGGAGGTTCCAGCGGCGCACTTCCACGGAACCGGCATCGTTGAGCATCGCAATAGAGACGTTCCGGCGTTCCACCTTTCCGTCTACGGCTTTGAAGAGCCACTGCAGCATCTCGGTGGAGTCGGTGAGCCCGTACTTCAAAGTCACCGGGGTGTATTCCACTTGCCCGGGGATGACGCGGACTGTGCTGTTTTCGCCGCCTGAGCGGTAGAGGATCCGGTCGATTTTCAGGCCGAGGCCCTCCACTTTGGTGAAGTGGCCTTGAACCACGCCTTGGATGACGAGCTTGAAGTTGTAGGCCCGGTATGGGTCCACCACGTTGCCTGGCTGCGCTGCAGGTGTTGGGGTTGTCATGTCAGGCTCCTGCGCTCTCTGTCTCGCTGGTGTTGTCCGCCGACTGCATGAGCTTGAAGATCACAAACTCGGCCGGTTTCACGGGCGCGATCCCGATCAGCGTGACCACTTGCCCGGCGTCGCGGACCTCTGGAGGGTTGGTTTCTTCGTCGCACTTCACGAAAAATGCCTGTTGAGGAGTAGTCCCGAGCAGGGCGCCGTCCCGCCACACGTTGGTCAGGAACGCCCCGATGTCGCGCCGGATCGACTTCCACAGCGTGTGATCATTGGGCTCAAACACCACCCAGCGCGTCCCGTCCGCCACCGACTCCTTGATCATGTTGGTTAGGCGACGCACATTCACGTACCGGTATTCGCTCGCTTCGGGAGCTTTGGTCCTGGCGCCCCAAATCCGGATGCCCTCGCCCGGGAAGTACCGGATGCAGTTCACGCCAGCCGGGTTCAGGACCTCCTGCTCACCGCGGCTCACGCGCCGCACTAGATCGATCGCGCCTTGGATGGGCTCGTTGGCTGGGGCCTTGTGGACGCCGCGGGTCGCGTCAACGCGCGCCCAAACGCCAGCAATATGGCCCGACGGCGGCTGCGTCACCTTTTTGCCGGACACGGGATCGATCATCACGATCCAGGGGAAATACAGGGCCGTGTATCCGCCGGGGGATTGCGGGGCGCCGAGGTCCTGCTGCTCGCCGGCTTCGGTGGCTGCCCCTTCCTGGCTAGCTGCGGCGGAGGGTCGTGGTGAGTCGGGCCAGTCCGGGGCATCGGAGGAAACCGAGGAGGAGGACGACGGCGTGCTGTCGCTGCCTTCCGTGTCCACGGGTTCCTCAGACGCGGCGTCGGCATCGCCCGAGCCGCCATCATCACTTGGGCGGGCGTCGTCCGAGCCGCCATCGTCCGGGCCAGCGTCGCCGCCCGGACCCTCATCCGCCGTCGTCCGCTCGTCTGCGGCGCCGGGATCCCTCGCCCCCACCGGAACGCCGGACGTCGCGGCCCTGGTGAGCGCCCCGACGTCGTCGACTTTTTCCACCGTGTCCATGATGGCCATGCGATCTTGGCGGAGCGGGTGCTCCACATGCGCCGCTAGTGCCGCATAAGATTCAGCATCCGCGAAGCCCGGCGCAGCCACCATGGAGATGTCGTCCACGGCCTCGAAAAGCGTAAGGCCTGTGGGCTTGGTGGCCGTGCCCGTGAGGCTGCCGTTGGCCCCAATGTTCACCACATAACAACGGCTTCCTCCGTTTGAGAAGAAGCCGTAAACAGCGTTGGAGAGCGGTGTGCCCGCTGTCGCGTTGCCGACATATTGGTCCACGAACTGGGTCCAGTTGTCCAGCACACGGAGTTCATCCACCAACGCGTCCTGGTCCGGAGCCACGCCTACGAACGCCGCGATGCTGGTGTTGACCTGCCCAATGGCACGTGCGCCGCTGGGCACTTCCTGAACATAAACTCCCGGCGCCTGATAGTTCGCCATGGTGCTCTCCCTTTCCTACCCGCAAGCAAGCGGGTCAGGTCCACCGGATGATGACCGGCAGGCTGCTGGTGCTGGCCGAGACTTCCTTTTCGGTGCCGCTTACCGCTACGGCAAAGTGCTGGAGTTCATCCGCCGAGGCCAGGACCTCGAAGTGGCCGGTCGCATCGCTGACGACTGCCGTGGCGGAAGAATGGGCATGGATGTAGGCGTCCGGGATGCCTTTGTTGTGTACGTCCACGAGCCGTCCGTGGATTCGGCGGGCAACGCCGGTCTTGGCAATGAGCGGTTCAAGGACGGGCGGGCCGGCAGGTTCTTCGAAGCGCAGCGCCACGGGGATCCGGACCAGGAACCCGAGCCCTTGCCGGATGGCTCCGGAGTACTCCTCGGGACGGAATTCCCCGGTGGAAACTACCGAGTACTGGCTGTGGCGTTCCACGGCGAGGAGCAGTTGCTCCATATTGTCCAGTTGTTGGGGCCCATGGCATTCCACTGCCACCCGCAGTTCGAGGTCCAGGACCGGGCCATCGCGACGCGACCTTCCCACGCGGTTGAGCGTGACTGCATGGACGGTGACCGGAGCGTCCGGGGTGGGAGCGACGGCGTCGGGGGAGCCGTCGTCGAACCTTACGCGCTGGGGAGTGACGGCGTCGGAAAGTACCCCCAGGAGGTCGGTCAACGACGAACGCACATAGCCCACGGCAGAACCCAGAACTCGAAAGGTGACCAGAATTGCAACTGGGACTAGGTTACTCCCGCTGTTGCGTGTAGTCACTGGGGAATCAGGAGTAACTCCATTCGATTGAATCTGCAGGTGGGCGCCCGCCGTCGTGCAGGACGTCGTCACAACCGTTCTGGACGCTCCACCGCCTGCCGCATGGAAAACCCTGCTGCCTACTTCAATTCCCGGACTGCGTCCCGCCACCACGCCACTGTTGCTGCCGCAGCTTCCGGGAGGGGCGTCGGTTCGAGGCCCAGGAGGCGCTGGCTCTGCGAGGAATCCATCACGAACGGCCTCTCGAACTGGTAGAGCATTTCAGCAAGCTCGCGCATATCGGTCGAAAAGAGACCCGCGGTCCTCAATACCCATCCGGGAACAGCACTCACCTTCGGAACGGAAACGCCGGCAGCGTCAGCGAACGCCGTAGCAAGTTCGCGTTGGGTTAGCGCCGGACCGGTCGGAGCGTGGAGCACGGTGTTCCAAAGCTTTGGATCCCGGGCTGCCGCGATCATGGCGGCTGCCAGGTCAGGGACAAATGTGAACGAGTGCGGTTGCCCAGCGCTGCCAATCACCTGGACCGACTTTCCCTCCACAACCAGCGGGACCATTCGTTCGCCTGCATGCGCCGTCCGCACCAGCGGACCGAAGAAGTCGCCGGCCACAACACTCACAGTATTTGCAGCGTGCGCCTGCCGCGCGTTCAGCAGTTCCGTGCGGATGCCTCGTTTGCCTCCATCCGCCGCCCGTGGACCCGCTTCGGTCATCACACTGTCCGGCCGGCTATAGGAGTAGAGGCTCTCTGGAAATACGACGACGGCGCCCGCGGCTGCCGCTGCATCCATCACCACTTGTTCGGCTTGCGGAAGCTCGGCCGCCCACGCTGCGGCCCGGTATGCGGATCCGTGAATGCAATGGAAGACCGCGACAGCGCCGTTGAGTGCTTGGCCCAACTGCTGGGCATCGGAGGCATCGACGCGCATCCGTTCAATGAGGGGATGGTCCGGGCCGCTGCCGGACCGGGTGAGAATGCGGACGTTTTCCCCCTGCTCGGCGAGTTGTTCGGCGACGGTCCAACCAACGGGTCCTGCTCCGGTGACGACGTGCATGTTGATCTCTTTCCTCTAAGTCCAGTCCTAATAAGAGAGCACTGCTCTCTGAATCCAGAATGACCGTCAATCAAGTCAAAGTCAAGAGCGGTGCTCTCATTTGTTGATGGTGCTCTCTCTTGTGGCAAGCTGGTTGCATGCCTTCCACAGCGCCGGATGCCGAAGCTGCCCCTAAAGCCCAGCCGAAAGCCAAAACCCCAACGCCCCGCGAGCGTGCACGTGCCCAAACCATCGCTGATATCGTCCGTCTCGGCCGGGAGCACCTGGCGGTCCACGGTGCGGCCGGGCTATCGCTGCGGGCTGTTGCACGGGACCTTGGCGTCGTTTCTTCGGCCGTTTATCGCTACGTGGAAAGCAGGGACGAACTTCTCACGCTCTTGCTCATCGACGGCTACAACGAGCTCGGCGACGAAGTGGATACAGCTGTAGCGGCCGTCGCTGAGAATGATTTCGCAGGCCAGTTCCGGGCCCTGGGTAAGGCTGTTCGTGCGTGGGCGCTCAGGGAGCCAGCCAGCTACGCCCTGCTCTTCGGCAGCCCAGTTCCCGGATATCAGGCGCCCGGTGAACGAACCACGGTCCCCGGAACGCGTGTCATCTTTCGCCTCGTTAGCATTTTTGACGCAGCCCATCGCGCGGGCGCCCTGAAGACGCAGGCGAGTCCCGCCGTCGTTATCCCACCAGCCTTGGCGGCAGACATGGTGAACATCCGGACTGAACTTGGGATCACGGTGCCCGAGTCTGCGCTCGCGCGAGGCGTGCTGGCGTGGACGTCCGTCTTCGGGGCTGTGAGCTTTGAAGTGTTCGGCCAGTACGGGCGCGATACGTTTTCCGCGCGCGAGGAATTGTTCGAGCACCAGCTGCTCGTCCTCCAGGGCATGGCGGGGCTGTGACCAGCGAGCCTGTGACCAGCACCAGACGGTAAAGTATCAAGATGGTTCGAGGGCTTGCTGACATCGGCGCGGAGGGCATATTGCTCGCCGGAGCCGGTCGCGCCATCCTCCTTCAGATCGCTGATCCGAGGGTGGGGCACGGCGTCGCTGATCACAGCGACTTTGCCCAAAGGCCGCAGGATCGTTTACGAGCCACCCTGACTTACGTTTATGCGATTGTTTACGGTTCAGACGAGCAAGTTGCTGCGGTTCGCCGCGCCGTCAACCGCGCCCATGCTCCGGTGCGCCGGAACCCTGATGATGCGACGAAGGGCTACAACGCGTTCGATCCCGAGTCGCAGCTTTGGGTTGTCGCCACCCTGTACGACACCGCCGTCACCGTTTACGAGCAAGTGCATGGACCGCTCGACGACGAGACCGCCGACCGCATGTACCGCGACTATGCGCGCATCGGGACGGCATTGCAGCTTCCCGCGAATATGTGGCCGCCCGATCGCGCGGCCTTCGCCCGGTATTGGGCATCGCACGTGGATCGGCTTCGACCCGATGAAAAAGCCCGCAAGATAGCCAGGGACCTGCTGTATCCGGCAGGTGGACCGGCACCAATGCGCCTGGCGATGCCGCTTGCGCGCTTCCTGACTGCGGGCCTGCTTCCCGACCACTTGCGCGAAGGCTTTGGCTTGGAGTGGACTCCCATCGATGACCGCCGCTTCGAGCGGACCATGCGGTGGCTGGGACGCCTATATCCCCGGATCCCGAAGCGGATACGGCACTGGCCCAGGGACTACTACCTCAGCCACCTGGAAACCGCCCCGTTCAAGACGAAGGGCGGGGCAGGGAATGCGTAGTTCGACCTCGGTGGAGCAAGCCATCGATGACCTCGCCCACCGTTATCTGGACCGCGCCCATAGGGGCCCGCTCCGCCTACGGCTAACCGAGTTCGTGGTGTTCGGGCTGAAGCAGGCGTGGGCCTGCGTCTTCGGCGCAGCACTGCTCGCGGTGATCATCGCAGCCCGTCTCTGGTATCCGGACGACGCCGCCTTGGCCCGCAATGACTTCCTGACCATCTCCGCCGTCATCATTCAGGTCCTGATGATCAGCTTCAAACTGGAGACGCTGCGCGAATTGCGGGTGATCGTGCTGTTCCATGCGGTGGGAACGGTCATGGAGTTGTTCAAGACCGATGTGGGCTCGTGGTCTTACGAGACCGAGGGCTTCCTCCGGGTCGGGGCTGTTCCACTGTTCAGCGGCTTCATGTATGCGGCCGTTGGCTCGTACATGGTTCGTGTGTTCCGGCTCTTTGACCTCCACTTCGACCACTACCCGTGGCGCTGGATCACCGCACTCGTGGCGGCTGGGATCTACGTCAATTTCTTCTCCCACCACTACATCTTTGACGCTCGCTGGGTGCTGCTTGCCGCCGTCGTGCTTGTCTACGGGCGGTGCGTGATGCACTTCCGGGTGTTCCGTAAGCGCTTCCGGATGCCCATCCTGGTGTCTTTCCTCTTGGTGGCGCTCTTCATTTGGTTCGCCGAGAACATCGGCACGTGGTCCCATGCGTGGCTCTACCCCAACCAGTTGAATGGCTGGCAGGCGGTCTCGATCGATAAGCTCCTCGCCTGGTTCCTGCTGATGATCATCTCCGTGGTGCTCGTGGCGTGGGTGTATAAACCTGAGCCGCCGCCCAGCCGGACAAGCGCCACGCAAATCCCTGACGCCACGCAAATCCGCCAGGGACATCCGGATATCCGTGGCGCCCGCCCGCTGGACTGACGTCGGTGCGTTTGCGTGTCGTCACGCTTCGCCGCGGGCGGCCTTGAGCGCCGCGCGCCTGGCTTGGAGTAAAGGCTCGACGTCGGGAATCTGCCTGAGTTCCATGGCTTGCGTATCGCTACGGTGGCCCCGCGCGTCGATGACGATTCCGTAGCCGCCCGCACGCCCGGCCGCGAACCAGTAGTCGGTTCCGTTCCAGAGGGTGAAATCCGCAGGGGTGCCGTCCACTATGGCGCTCAGGTGCTCTGTAGTGTGTGCCGCGAATCCCGCGGACTGGCTCTGCCATTCCTCCAGCGACTTCGGCGGCCCGGCGATGGCCTGCCACCGGTTTCGCACTACCTCCAAGGGATCACGCGTAGTTGTGACCACTTCCATAAGCGGATCGGTGGCTGGGTTCGCAGGAAACGCGTTGCCGTGCACCACGCCACCCTCAGTGGCGTCCATCTGCCATGAACCAAGCATCAACGGCCCGTCCCAGTCCACAAGACGGAACAAAGGGAGGCGCCCGGCGCCCTGCCGGACCCTCTCTTCCAGCTCGTCGTTCATAGCCCAGAACGCATCCGGCGGCACGAATCCAGCGAACTCCATCGCGCAAGTCTGCCAGTTCACGCAGGGCGAAACCAGCTCTGGAAGCCGCGTACTTCCGGGACAAATGAGAGTACGAAAGCCAAACTTGAGCGTACTTCACTCAACTTTGGATTGACATTGAAACGAGGCTGAGTACAGTTGAGTGCAGAACGCTCAACTAGCCGATTGTTGAGTGGGCTCCCAAAAACCCAACCGCCTGGCGGGACGGTGCCGGGGGCAATCTCCAACATCGGCCATTGAAAGGAAACAAGATATGTCACGTGCAGTAGGTATCGACCTCGGAACCACTAACTCCGTGGTCTCTGTCCTTGAAGGTGGCGAGCCCACCGTCATCGCCAACGCAGAAGGCGGCCGCACCACGCCGTCGGTCGTTGCGTTCTCCAAGTCCGGCGAAGTCTTGGTGGGCGAGATCGCCAAGCGCCAGGCCGTCAACAACATCGATCGCACCATCGCTTCGGTCAAGCGCCACATGGGCACCGACTGGTCCGTCGCCATCGACGACAAGAAGTACACGCCGCAGGAAATCTCCGCGCGTATCCTCATGAAGCTCAAGAACGACGCCGAGAGCTACTTGGGTGAAAAGGTCACCGACGCCGTAATCACCGTTCCGGCATACTTCAACGACGCCGAGCGCCAGTCCACCAAGGAAGCCGGCGAAATCGCAGGCCTCAACGTCCTCCGCATCGTCAACGAGCCCACCGCGGCTGCACTGGCCTACGGTCTGGACAAGGGCAAGGAAGACGAACTCATCCTGGTCTTCGACCTCGGTGGCGGTACCTTCGACGTCTCCCTCCTCGAGGTCGGCAAGGACGAAGACAACTTCTCCACCATCCAGGTCCGTGCAACCGCAGGTGACAACCGCCTCGGTGGCGACGACTGGGACAACCGCGTAGTCGAGTGGCTGCTGAACCAGCTCAAGATCAAGGGCATCGATCTCTCCAAGGACAAGATCGCCCTCCAGCGTCTCCGTGAAGCTGCAGAGCAGGCAAAGAAGGAACTCTCCTCCTCCACCAGCACCAACATCTCCCTCCAGTACCTGTCCGTCACCCCCGACGGCCCGGTCCACCTGGACGAGCAGCTGACCCGCGCCAAGTTCCAGGACCTCACCAAGGACCTGCTGGACCGCACCAAGAAGCCGTTCCACGATGTCATCGCTGAAGCCGGCATCAAGGTCTCCGACATCGATCACATCGTGCTCGTCGGTGGCTCCACCCGTATGCCCGCTGTCTCCGAGCTCGTCAAGGAACTCGCTGGCGGCAAGGAGCCCAACAAGGGCGTCAACCCGGACGAAGTTGTGGCCGTCGGTGCTGCACTCCAGGCCGGTGTCCTGAAGGGTGAGCGCAAGGACGTCCTCCTCATCGACGTCACGCCGCTGTCCCTCGGCATCGAAACCAAGGGTGGCGTCATGACGCACCTCATCGAGCGCAACACGGCTATCCCCACCAAGCGTTCCGAGACCTTCACCACCGCAGACGACAACCAGCCGTCCGTGGCCATCCAGGTCTTCCAGGGCGAGCGTGAATTCACCCGCGACAACAAGCCGCTGGGCACGTTCGAACTGACCGGCATCGCTCCGGCACCCCGCGGTGTCCCGCAGGTGGAGGTCACCTTCGACATCGACGCCAACGGCATCGTCCACGTGTCCGCCAAGGACAAGGGCACCGGCAAGGAACAGTCCATGACCATCACCGGTGGCACGGCACTCTCCAAGGAAGACATCGACCGCATGGTCCGTGAAGCCGAGGAGCACGCTGCAGAGGACAAGGCCCGCCGCGAAGCTACGGACACCCGTAACTCCGCCGAGCAGCTCGCCTACTCAGTGGACAAGCTCATCGCCGACAACGACGACAAGCTGCCCGAAGAGGTCAAGACCGAGGTCAAGGCCGACGTCGACGCCCTCAAGTCCGCGCTGGAAGGCACCGACGACGCCGCTGTGAAGACGGCCTTCGAGAAGCTGCAGGCTTCCCAGACCAAGCTCGGCGAAGCCATCTACTCGCAGGCAGCCGCAGCTGACGCTCCGGGTGCCGGTGCTGAAGGCGCTCCGGCCGGCGAGAAGACTGCAGCAGACGAAGACATCGTCGACGCTGAAATCATCGACGAAGACGAAGCGAAGAAGTAGCCATGCCCCACCACGGCAACGAAGCAGAGCACTCTGAAGGCAACGAGCCGCGCAAGCCCGTAATTCGGGACAACCGCAAGGTTGACCCGGAAACCGGGGCTGCCCGCCACCCCGAAGGCGAAGCTGCTGCTCACACCGAAGGCAACGCCGCCCCCACGGAAGGTGACGCTCTCTCCCAGGCTGAGGAAATCCTCAACGGGGTAGAAGTCCCGGCCGAGGAATCGGTAGCCTCCGGCGCCGCGGCTGAAGCCCAGGCAGCGGAGCTCCGCAACGACCTCCTTCGCCTTCAGGCTGAATACGTCAACTACCGCAAGCGGGTCGAACGCGACCGCGCCGTAGCAGGGGAAATGGCCGTCATCGGCGTCCTGAACTCCCTGCTCCCGGTGCTGGACGACGTCGACGCCGCACGCCAGCACGGTGACCTCGAAGACGGCCCCTTCGCCGCCATCGCCACCAAACTGGAAAACGCGCTGAAGACGTACGGACTGGAACGCATCGCGGAAACCGGTGTCGAATTCGACCCCACCATCCACGAGGCACTCATCCAGCAGCCCGGCGAGGACATCGACGTGGACACGGTCAGCCAGGTGCTGCGCTCGGGATACCGCTCAGGTGAGCGGGTTCTGCGTGCGGCCCAAGTGATCGTGGCTGTACCGGCGTAGTCTCACCTTGGCGCTTCACCGGATATGGGGCGGTGCCCGCTTCGCGATGCCCTCCACGCCGCCGCCCCATATCCGGCTCCGCGCCCGCTGTAAGCTCGCCTGAGGTGAGTTGACCGCAGCGCGAAGTGGAATATGGGCCCCGGGAGTGGCTTCGGGCCTGCCGGAGCGTGGCGGCTCTGGTCCGTTAGGACCGAGCCGCCACGCGTAGGGGCGGGGGCCCATATTCCACGTAGCGCAACGCTAGAACAGATTGAAAGGAAACGCTCTTGGCCAGCCAGGACTGGGTTGAAAAGGATTTTTACGCGATCCTTGGTATCGCCAAGGACGCGTCCGACGCGGATATTAAGAAGGCTTACCGCAAACTGGCGCGGCAGCATCATCCGGATACCAATTCCGGGAATGCTGCTGCGGAGAAGAAGTTTAAGGACATTTCCGAGGCCTATTCGGTCTTGTCGAATCCTGAGGACCGGCAGCAGTACGACGCCATCCGTGCCATGGGTGGCGCCCGGTTCGCTCCCGGTGCGGGGGCGGGGCGTGGCGGCGGTGCTGGCGCCAACGGTGGGTTCGAGGACCTGTTCGGTGGTTTGTTTGGTGGCGGCGCGCGTCAGCCTTCGGGTACCGGTGGCATCCCTCCGGAGTTTGCTGACCTGTTTGGTGGCGGCTTTGGTGGAGGCCAGACCGGGTTCCAGCGGGCACCGCAGAAGGGCTCGGATCGCACTGCGACGACGTCCATCTCTTTTGCTGGTTCCATCAAGGGCACTACTGTGAGCCTGCGTGAAAGCAACGGCCACGTGATCGACGTCAAGATCCCCGCAGGCATCAAGGACGGGCAGAAAGTCCGGCAACGCGGCAAGGGCAACGTTGGCCCAGCCGGAAACGGTGACCTCATCATCACGGTGAACGTCAAGCCGCACGAGTTTTTCCAGCGCGACGGCGACAACATCCGCATCCACGTGCCCGTCACGTTCGCGGAAGCTGCGCTGGGCGCGACCATTGAGGTTCCAACGCTCGACGGCGACACCGTCAAGGTGCGTGTCCCGGCCGGAACACCGTCGGGTCGTACCCTCCGGGTCAAGGGCCGGGGCGTGAAAACGTCAAAGGCGACCGGTGACCTCCTGGTGACTATCGACGTCGCCGTCCCCCAGAACCTGAACAAGGAAGCGGAGGAGGCCGTGAAGGCATTTGCTGCCGCGACCACCGACGCCAACCCGCGTCACGACCTGGCCGCGAAGGCCCGGTTGTAAGGAGACGGTCATGGCAATCGACGTCAACCAGCCGATCTTTGTCATCTCCGTCGCCGCGGAGCTTGCCGACATGCATCCGCAGACGTTGCGCCAGTACGACCGCCTGGGCATCGTCTCGCCCAGCCGTGCCCCCGGGAAGTCGCGGCGGTACTCCCAGAACGACGTCGAAAAGCTGCGGGAGGTGCAGCGCCTCTCACAGTCCGGCGTTTCGCTCGAAGGCATCAGGCGCATCCTGGACCTTGAAAACCAGGTAGCGGCGTTGCAGTTCCGGGTGGCTGAGCTCACAGAAGAACTGACCCGCCGTCGAAGTCCCTTGGACACGCGCATATTCGCAGCGGGAGCAGCCGGCGACGTCGTCAGTCTGGCCCGCGGTCAGCGACCCCGTGCGCGGTCCCAAGCCGTGGTGGTGTGGAGGCCCCGGCCGGGGGAGTAGTCACTCGGCCGTGGTCGTCACAGAGAGAGCTTGCTGGGCGCTCACTCTATTGGGCTGGGCGGCTCTATTGGACTGGGCGCGGAAAAGGGGTGTCATTTAAGGTGACGAAAGAGAGGCCCCAAGATGTCACCCACCGAAACGGCCCGACGGAATCACGACGACCTCTTTCCCGGTCAGCTCCCCGCCTTGGCGGTCACAGACCCCGAACTCGTGGAGGTCTTCAACAACTTCGCCTTTGACGAGGTCTTGAGCCACGGGAGACTGGACGCCCGGACAAGGCTCATGGTCCAACTCGCATCCCTTATCGCGTCACAAGGAATGCGTGAATACCGTGCGTTGCTCGGCGCCGCCCTTACCGTTGGGGTGACCCCGGTGGAGGTGAAGGAACTTGTCTACCAAGCCGTCCCGTACGTCGGCATGGGCAAAGTTTCCGATTTCCTGCACGCCACCAATGAAATCCTCAAAGAATTCGGCGTGGAACTGCCTGTTCCCGGCCAGTCCACCACGACGCCCAAAGACCGGGTGGAGAAAGGGCTGGCGATCCAGAAAGAGATCATAGGCGCCGAAAGCATCGACGGGATGCGTGCCGCAGCAGCATCAGATGAGATGCACATCCAGGACTACCTGGCCGGAAACTGTTTCGGCGATTACCTGACACGTACGGGCATTGACGTCCCGAGGCGTGAACTCCTCACGTTGTCCATGCTTATCTCCCTGGGAGGCTGCGAACCACAGGTCAGGGGCCACGTCCTTGCCAATCTGAACGTAGGAAACAGCCGCGGGCTGATGCTCGACGTCATCACGCAATTGCTGCCCTACATCGGGTATCCGCGTACGCTCAACGCGCTGCGCATACTGAACGAGGCTGCCCCGGCACATGAGGACCAGTAGGACTGTTCACCTGGGTTCAGCTGTGGATAGTGGCCACAAAAGGACGATAATGAAGTCATGGCACGGCAAGAAGGGCACGTGCTAGTGGTTGGCGTGTAGGCGCTGGAAAGCGTCCCATGCTTGTGTAGTGAGGGAAGATTCCGATGTCGTTGTCGGATGAAGAACGCAGGAGTTTGGAAGAGCTTGAGCGGGATCTCGCTTCATCGGATCCTGACCTGGACCTCCAGCTGAAGTCGGGGCGTCCGCGCGGTGCGGTGGCGCGCTCAGTTTTTGGTGTCCTGGCAGTTTTGGCCGGTTTCGCGATGGTCATTGCCGGGATCATCACACAACTCGTCCTTGTGGGTGTGGTCGGGTTCCTGCTCGCTGGAACAGGTGCCTACTTACTGTTCAGCAGGATGGTCCTCAGGAGAAGGACGCGACGACACGATGAAGCCAAGCCCGACTAGCCCGGCAGGAACCGGACCAGCCGGACACTAATCCGACCTGCTTCAGTAAGTCTCCGGCGGCACCTCCGGAGACGGAGCGGAAGCGCCATCCTGTGGGGAAGGCTTGGTGGTCTTCATGGCCTGCTCGGCAGGAGCCGGCTCTCCGGGAGGCACCATCATTCGCCATGCGAGCACGAGGCCCGCCCCGACGCCAGCGACTGCTAAGGCAACCAACCACCCGGCACGCGGGGAACTCCGCTGGCTGGTTCGACGACTCAAAGTTTGCGTTGTCCTCTTGACCGCTCTGGCAGCGGTGCGCTGAGCCCTCTTTGCAGCTTTACGGTTCCCGGTCAGCGTGAGCATTACGCCGTACACAACAGATGGGACATCGGCGTGATTGATCCGGGACAACGCCCAACCCACAACCGCGTCAGCTTGTGACGACGTGCCCTCCGCTGCGTGCTTCACCCACTCGGCTGCGAGGTCCTGTGCTGCGGGAATGATGTTTTGTGCTTTGTACATGTGAACCCCTCACGGAGTAGATGGCCCCGTTGCCAGACTACGCTGCGGGGTGCGCGACCAAAAGGTGCCCGAACGCAGCGCTCTTTTCAGGCCGGGATTATGGCTGCCAGCTCCACGGGGTTCTCCAGTCCGGCCCACTTGCCGCTGAGGGTCAACTCGCTGTGGAGCTCAGTTGCGACTTCCAGAACCCTGGCGACCTTCAAGCGCACTCCGCCTGCGTCGATAATCGTCACACCCGTGCCCGAAACCGGGGCCGAGGCACTCAGGGCGGGGACGCCGCCGTCGAGCGTTCCGCTTCCCTTCACGTTAACCGTGCTGGGCCGGGGCTCGGGCTCGCCATCCACGATCAGTGCAGCCTCTTCCTGGCCGGTGAGGATGGCGGTGGCGAGCGCCTTGACGTAGACGGGGTCGGCGCAGGCGTCGTAGACCCACCGCTTGCCAAGGACGGAGTGATCCATGGTGCCGATAAGCCATTCCTGGGCGCCTGCCAGTTCATATCCCCTGTAACTCAGGGGGACCTGGTAGATGCGCTCACCTGCGGCGACGACGTGCGTCTCGAGGCCGACTTCGCCGGCGGGATCGTCAAAACGGTAGGCCCCAATAAGCTCGGGAGCGCCATCCTGGATGAACCAGGGCTGCGACGGCAGGTATCCAGCGATGAGTTCGAGCTTGGACGGGGACAGGGTTGCCTTGTGAATAATCGCCATGATCTCCAGCCTAGGCCAGTGCACGGTCCCGTTCGATACGGGGCCCAATGCGCGGCCTTGCCCCTGCACTGTTTACAATCGAAGGGACGCGCCGACTATTGAGGGAATCATGAAGAAACTCACCACTGTCTTGATCGCTGCCGGGCTGCTTGCCACGGCTTCAGCTTGCTCTTCGCCGCAGCTGACCACCGCAGAAACATGTGACCGGGTGGGTGTCGCCGTAGCCAGCCTCCCGAGCAACGCGAGCAAGACTGCGACCATTCGCGTCGCAAACGCCATCCGCCCCATTGAACCCGTTGCCTCCAACGAGATGAAGCCCGTGGTCACGGCCATCCTTGAATACTCGGATGAACTCGTGAAGGAATCCCCGGACGAGAACAAGATGGGCGAGCTCTCCGCCGCCTACCAGGAAGCCGGCACCAAGTACGGCGAGCTCTGCCGCGGCTAATGACATCCGCGGCCTAGCGGCCACTGAACGCGAAGAAGGGGACCAGCTGAGCTGGTCCCCTTCTTGCGTCGGGATGTGCGAGAGGAACCGGGAAAACGCGTCGGGATGTGCGAGAGGAACCGATTCGGGTCAGGCAACCCTGGATGCTCTCTCACATCACAGCCCTTAATCCGGAACGTTCTCTCACATCATGTGAGGAGGAACCGGGAAAACGCGTCAGGATGTGAGAGAGCATCGGGATTGGCGGGCACGCTGTCGCGCCCTGGGCTATGCCGCGCGCAGCACGGCGTGGAAAGCGTAGGAGGCGTTGCTCCAGATCACGAACAGCAGCGGCGCGGGCGCCAGTGCGATGCCCAGGACTGGTTGGAGCACGGCCGCGGACACGATGATTCCCAGCAGGACCAGCATGGCCAGGCTCAGGTACCAGCGCTGAATCACTAGAAACAACGAGGCCTTGAGGATGCTTTTGAGCTTCGCTTCGGGCAAAAGTACGACGCCGGCAATCGCCGTAACGGCCAGGCTCACCGTTACGGCGGCTACTACGACGATCAGCGGTACCAGAACTGCAGCTGGCATGGACTGGATAATGGCCAGGTCCACTCCCAGGAACAACAGCAGCGCCACCGCGCCCAAACCCAAAGGCGCGGAACGAGTGAAGCTGCGCTTGTATCCCCGAAGGAACGCGGCAACCGGCATGACCGCGCCGCCGTCGTCGTTCAACGCCTTGAAGGCAGTGAAAATGCCGGCGAGCGATGGGGCTATGGTGACCGAGAGCGCCAGGAAGAACGGCCATGCGGCCGCGGGGTCTGCAACCAACGCGAGGCAGAGCACCAGTGGCGCGTTGGCCACCGCGAGCAGGACGTTTCCGGCCAGGAAGGTGTAAATGAACCCGAAGATGCTTCCGAAGGTCTCGAATCCTGGCCCGGTCCAGCGCCGGGGAGCGCGCAAGGCACTCATCCCTTCATCCCGCTCGTCGCGATGCCCTGGATGAAGTAGCGCTGTCCGATGAGGAAGATGATGAGGATCGGGATTACCGAGATCACGGAACCGGTCATGATCATGGCGTATTCGGCGTCGAACTGGCCCACGAAGGAACGCAGGCCCAGCTGTACGGTCCAGAGCCGGTTGGACGTGAGGTAGATGAATGGGCCCATGTAGTCGTTCCACGTGTTCACGAACGTGAGCAGGGCCAGGCTGGCGAGGGCGGGCTTGGACAGCGGGAGGATAACGCGGGCCCAGATGCCGTACTCGCTCAGGCCATCGATGCGGGCAGCTTCGCAAAGTTCATCCGGGATGGTCATGTAGTACTGGCGCATAAGGAACACCCCGAACGCGCCGAAGGCCTGCAGCAGGATCAGGGCGTTGAAGCTGTTCGTAAGGCCGAGCTGCTGCATCATGATGTACTGCGGCACCATGTAGGCCTGCCACGGAACGGCGATGGTGCCGATGTAGCAGAGAAACAGCACGTCGCGGCCGAGAAAGCGGACTTTCGAGAATCCGTAGGCGGCGAGTGAGCCCGTGAGGACCTGGAGGCACGTGATGACCACCGCGAGGTACAGCGAGTTCTGCAGGTAACCCATCATGGGGATGCGGGTCCAGATATCCGTGTAATTGCTCCACACCAATTCGGAGGGAATCCACTGGATGGGGACGGTCAGGACCTGGTTGTTCTCCTTCAACGATGAGGAGAGCATCCAGATGAAGGGCACCATGAGCGCCACCACCAGGACCACGAGCACGCCGTAGATAATGACGTTCGCGGTGCGTTTCTTCTGCTCGCGCGGGGAGCGCTTGCGGTCAGTACGACGGCGATCTTCCGCGGCTTCCGTGACACTGGTACCGAGGAATGGAGCCTCGGCTTTGAGGTCTTCGGCCATGTTGGTCATCAGCGTTCCCTCCGCTGTTGGATCTTGAATTGCAGGACGGTGACCGTCAACACGATGACGAACAGGACCAGCGAGATGGCCGAGGAGTAGCCGAACTTTCCTTCGCCGATGCCTTCCTGGTAGATGAGCTGGGACAGCACGGTAGTGGACCGCCCGGGACCACCACCGGTCATGACCACGATCAGGTCGAACACCTTGAAGCTGGAGACCGTCAGCATGACCACCACAAAGAAGGTGGTGGGGCGCAAGGACGGAATGGTGACGTTCCAGAAGCGCTGCCAGGCGCTGGCGCCGTCAACTTCGGCTGCTTCGTACAGCTCGGTAGGGATGGCTTGCAGACCGGCGAGATACAGCACCATGTAATAGCCCATGTCGCGCCACACGCTGGTGATGATCACTGCCGGAAGTGCCCAGTCGGAGCTGGAGGTCCAGCCGGGCGCATTGGCGATGCCAATCGAGTGCAGGAACTGGTTGATGGGTCCGCTGTCCGGGCTGAAGAGCATGTTCCAGACGACCGCGACAGCCACCAGGGAGGTGATGTACGGGAAGAAGATCGCCACCCGGAAGAAGCCGATGCCTTTGAGCTTTCGGTTCAACAGCATCGCCAGAATGAGGGCGAGCGCCATGGTGAGCGGGACGTGGCCAAGAGCATAGACCACTGTGTTGCGCAAGGCGATCCAGAAGGAGTCGCTGGCGAACATGCGCTGGAAGTTGGCCAGGCCAACCCATTTGGGGGCGCTGAACGAGGTCCATTCCATGAAGGAGAGGGCAAAAGCCGCCACAACGGGAATGAGGGTGAAGGCCAGGAATCCAAGGAAGTTCGGAAGGATGAACGTCCAGCCGATCAGCGTATTCCGCCTTGCTTGCTTCCTGTTGCCGCGGCTGTGCACGGGGGCAGGCACCTGGGTGATTGTTTCTGTAGTCATGATGACCGCTCCCGGGGCGGAAGCGTTCCTCCATTTCAGGATCAGGAGAGTTCAGGGTCCGGTCCCGGTACCGCGTAATGGGGCGGTACCGGAACCCGGGAGGCTATTGACCGAGGACTTCGCTTTTGACGCGCTTGCCCATCTCAGCGATGCCATCTGTCACAGACTTTTCGCCGACCATGATCAGGTCGTGCTCCTGGTTGAGGACCTTGTCCGTTGCGGCGGATTTGTCGCTGACGGGCATTTCCAGAGCAGTGGCGTCCGGGGTGAAAGCCTTCTTGGAGAGATCGTCTGTGGGCATGCCGTCGAGTTTGAAGTAGGCGTCCTTGACAGCGTCGTCCTGCAGGGCAGGGACTACGCCGATCTTGGAGATGGCCTTGGCGCCCTCTTCGCCGGCTGCCCATTCAATGAACTTCTTGGCTTCATCGGAATGTACAGCGTTCTTGTTCACAGCGAAGGCTGTGGGGGAGCCGAACGTGGTGACCTTGCCGTCGTCGTTCTTTTGCGGCATGGGAGCCAAGCCCCAGTTGACGTTGGTCTTGCCGTCCTTCTTGGCCTGGAGGATGCCGGCGATGTACCAGGTGCCCATGGGCATCATGGCTGTCTGGCCCGTTTCGAACATGGTGCGGTAGCTGGTCTTCTGGCTCTTGGCTGTGCCGTAGTCCAAGGTGGCGCCGGACTTCTGCAGGTCCAGGGCGGTGTTGTACTGATCTTCGAAGTAGCCGTAGTCGCCGCTGGTCTGGTCCTTGCCGTTCTGCGCTGCGGAGATCGCTTCCACCACGGAACGCCAGATGTGGTGGTAGGTTCCATACACCTTCTTGCCGTCAGCGCCGGTTGTGGTGAGCTTCTTGGCCAATGCCGTGTACTGGTCCCACGTCAGGTCTTTCGGGTCATCGACACCTGCAGCCTTGAAGAGGTCTTTGTTGTAGTACAGGAGCCAGAAGTCCTGGCGGTAGGGGGCGGCGAAGTATTTGCCGTCCATGTCGAATGCGTCCAGGCCAGCCAGTTTGTCCTTGCCAACCTTGTCCACCACACCGTTGATTTCCTGCAGTTGGCCGTTGTTGGCGTAGCGGGAGTAGTCGATGACGTTCTTCATGGTGAGGACGTCAGTGGTGTCGCCCCCGGCCAGCATGGTGGTGACCTTCTGGGGGTAATCGTCAGCCAGGATGTCTACGGGTTCAATGTCCACGTTGGGGTTGGCGGCCTCGTAGCCATCAAAAAGTGCCTTGAACTCCGGGGTGCCCTCGTAGTTCCAGACGGAGACGGTAAGGCGGGTCTTGCCTTCGGCCGCCTTGGGTTCAGCAGGACCAGCGGCGCCGGCACAGCCGGTGAGCCCGAGCCCTGCTGTCACCGCCAGGGCGATTGCGGCGAGGGTTGTGCGCTTCATTGCGTTTCTCCTTAGTGGGGTGTTTAAGTCTGCCGCAGCTGCGGCTCCGGGGTTGGAGGGCCTAGGCGCTGAGGCCAAGGTCGTCATGTACTACTTGGGCCAGGAGGTCCTTGCCGGCGAGATACCGTTCAAGGTCGTCCAACGCGGCATCGGACATCCGTCTGGTTTCGGTCCCGAGGGAGCCAGCAATGTGCGGTGTGATGATCACATTGGGGAGGTCATACAGTCGTGAGTCCGCCGGGAGCGGTTCTGGCTCTGTGACGTCCAGGAGGGCGGTGATTCGTCCAGTGGCACACTCTTTTTCCAGGGCTGCGGTGTCCACCAGTGAGCCACGTGCAGTGTTGATGAGCGTCGCGTGGTCTTTCATGGACTGCAGTTCTGCGGTGCCGATCATGTTCCGCGTTTCCGGCAGCGCGGGCGCGTGGATACTGACGACGTCGGACACTGGCAGGAGCTCCTCAAGGTGTACTAACTTACCGCCGGCCGCAGCTACCTCGCGGGGATCGGCGTACGGATCGCTGACAAGGCAGGTGACGTCCTGGAGTTGCTGGACCAGTTGCACCACCCGGCGTCCGATGCGTGAAAAACCAATGACACCCACCACACGGCCGATGTTGCCCACTTCACCGCGGCCGGTGATGTAGCTCCAGTCCTCGCGGAAGGTGCGGGCATCGTTGGCCAGGACGTGAGCCTTCTTACCTGCCAGGACGATCGAGGCAAACGTAAACTCCGCCACCGGGATCGCGTTGGCATCGGCCCCGTTGGTGACGGTGATTCCGCGGTCCCACAGTTCGTCGCTGACAAAGCTTCTGACGGTTCCTGCACAGTGGAAAACAGCCCGAAGTTTAGGCATGCGTTCCAAACGCTCAGCGTTCAGGCGCGGAACGCCCCAGCTGGTGAGAAGGATCTCCACCTCCTCCAACCGTCCTGCGAGCCCGGGTGCGTCAAGGGAATCGGTCCAGGGGTTTTTACCAAGATCGACGAGTCCTGCCAGCCGCTCCAGTCGCGCTGAATCGAACTGGTCAGCAAAGGTTCCGCTATTCATGACCAGCAGTGCCTTGGGCTTGAGCGACATTGAGGGGATCCTCCCTTCGGAATTTCAGCCGGCCTGTTCGACCGGACATTTATGTGTTGCATCACATCTAATAATCAGTACATACTCATGAACAAGACAGTTCATTCAACTCAATCGAGATTGATCTAAAACATTCATACTCGAACAAATGAGAGAAGAATCCCTATGGCAACCGGCAACGCTGCCGTCGTAGCGCCACATCTGCTCGCCGAATGGTCCGGCAAGACCGACGCCCCACCTTTGGCCCGATCCCTCCGCGGCGCCCGGGATCGCCTGACGGTTCGTCCAGCGTCCGACGCCGGGTGGCAGCACTTGAAGTTGGCGTCACTTGGGCAGCTGGCCACGGAAGCTGTCGAGGAGAAGGGCACGGCTTGGCCCCAACCGCTCGTTTCGCATTACGCCCGCTACTTCCGCGACGGAAATCGCACGGCTTATGAGGGACTCGTGGCGCGAAGGCAGCAGCGGCTGACCCGCGCCGTCGTGATGGCCGCTATCTCCCAAGAGGCTGACTGGCTTGATGAAGTGATCGATGGCGCGTACCTGCTGTGCGAGCAAAGCTCGTGGAGTTGGGCGGCGCACGACGACGTGTTTACCCGTGCCGGCGACGTGGTGCCAGACCGCACCCGTCCGTACTTGGACCTGGGTGCAGGCGAGGTTGTTGCCCAGCTTGCGTGGTTGGATCTGGTGCTCGGTGATGCATTGGATGAACGGGCCCCGGGCCTGCGGAAACGCATCCGATTCGAGACACACGAGCGCGTGATCCGGCCGTTCCTGGACCGGCTTGACTGGCATTGGCTAGGCCTCAATGGGGACGTGCACAACTGGAATCCGTGGATCCACTCGAACATCATCGTGGCCGCGCTGTTGCTGGTGGAAGATGCTCAGTTGCAGGCGCAGGCCGTGGGCCGCTGCATCGAGGGATTGGACCGCTTCCTCGCTTCCGTTCCGGCGGACGGCGCGATCGACGAAGGCTTTGCGTACTGGTGGAATGGGGCTGGCCGCGCACTGGAAGGGCTTGCCCTGTTGGAGGAGGCTACGGCAGGCGTTCTCAACCCGGATCTTCCCATTATCCGCGAACTGGTGGCGTTCCCGCACCGCATGCACCTCGGTGGCAACTGGTTCCTCAACGTCGCCGACGGACCAGCCCGCGCCCAACAGGGACTCCCCTGGGACATGCTCCACCGCTGGGCCTTCCGTCTCGGGGACTCCGACGCTGCCGCCTTCGCCGCAACCTTCATGGATGCCGCGCCCGACCCCGATCCCCGTTCCGGACTGGGCCGCGTCCTCACCCAACTAAGTAGCAGCACAGCGCGTTTAGAGCCCTCAAAACGCGCACAACTGCGACTTAGTTGGGGGACGTGGCTGCCGTCGGTCCAGATCATGGTGGCCCGGCAAACTCCCGGGTCCACAGAGGGGCTCACCCTTGCGGCTAAAGGTGGACACAACGGCGAGCACCACAACCACCGGGACGTCGGCTCGGTGGTGGTGGCAGTGGATGGCATCCCGCTGCTGGTGGACGCCGGCCAGCCCACCTACACGGCCCAGACGTTCGGCCCCGATCGCTACGGGATTCGGGCCATGCAGAGCGGGTGGCACAGCGTCCCCGCACCGTTTGGTCTGGAACAAGGGACCGGCCAGGAGTTCGCAGCTACAGTCCTTCAGGCGCCCACATCCGAGGAACCAACCCTTGCGCTAGGCCTCGGTGCTGCGTACGGACTGGACCACCCCGAGCAATGGATCCGCACTTCGCTGCTGAACCACAAGACGGGATCTGTAGTCATTGATGACCGTTGGAACCTTCCGTCGCCCCCGCCTGAAGGAACGCACGACGTCGACGTCACCTACCTTCTCGCCGGCACCGTCCGCGTCGGTGACGATGCGACCGCGACTGTCACACCTGTTGGGATTCCCACAGTCAGCAGCACCAAAGGACTGCACTTGCGCTGGAAGCCGGCCACCGCCGTCGTGCTGGTGGACGAATGGCACCTGGACGATCCGCTCCTCAGCGATATCTGGGGCGAAAAACTTACCCGGCTGCGTTTCCGAATGCCCTATGAAAACCACGCTGCAGGCGTGTTTACGCTCACCCTGGAGGAAAATTCATGAGTTCCGAACAGACCCCGGAAGCGGGCGGCAAATCGCTGTTCTCCTTGCAACGTCGTGAACGGCTGATGGACGAATTGCGTGCGCATGGAGCCATCACCGTCAGGGACATAGCCGCGAAATTGGGCGTCAGCGAGCTGACTATCCGCCGCGATGTGAACATCCTGGCTGACGAAGGACTCGTGTCCCGGGTGCATGGAGGCGCCACGCTGCCGAGTCCCCTGGATCGCTCCGGGGTGGCGGGGCGGGCGTCGTCACACAGTTACTCGATTGGCATGGTGGTTCCGTCGCTGGACTACTACTGGCCGCAGGTCATCAGTGGCGCGCGTGGCGAAGCGGAGGCCCAAAACCTCAGGATCGTGGTCCGCGGCTCGGCCTATGATGCCGCCGACAACCGCCGTCAGGTCCAAGCGTTGCTTGACACCCAAAACATCGATGGGCTCATTGTCGCTCCGGACATGGGTGGGGAGCATGGCAAGGAACTGCTCCGGTGGCTCAACGCCCTGCCGATTCCGGTGATCCTGGCCGAACGCCGCGCCCCGTCCGAGATCCCTGCCCACAAGCTCGAATGGGTGGCCACCGATCACGCATTCGGCGCCGGGATGGCCGTACGGCATCTCTGGCAGGAAGGCCACCGGAAGATCGGCTGCCTCACGGATTCCACCAGCCCCACCAGTCCGCACGTGGTCCGGGGCTGGAAGCAGGCCCTGGCTGCGCTGAAGATTCCACTGGACAAGTCCATCCATGAGGACTCGGCCAAGCTGGACAACGGCGATCGGGCCAAGCACTTTGATCGTGTCCTGGAACTCTGCGAGTCCAGCGGAACTACCGCCATGCTGGTCCACTCGGACACTCAAGCGGTTGCTTTTGTGCAGCACTGTGTGGATCGGGGCGTAGACGTTCCCGGCAGCATGGCAATTGTGGGATACGACGACGAAGTGGCCTACCTGGCTGAGCCTGCCATCTCTGCGGTGCGGCCCCCAAAAAGCTATGTCGGCAAGGTAGCGGTGCAGCTCATGGCTGCCCGCCTGTCCGAAGGAAGGATGCGACCCGTGCATCGAATTGACCTGAACCCAGAGCTGATTGTGCGGGAGTCATCCGTCGGTGCCCCGCGATTGCGCGCCGATGCTGCCCTGGAGGATTCCCTCTAATGCTCGTAGTGCCGCCGCCGGATTTTTCCCTCTCGCCGTACACCGGCCTCACCCGTTCCCACTGGACCGGGTATGCCGACTATCTACTCCGCTCCGCACAGCGTTTTGGGACCGATGACCACGCCAACATCTACCTGCCCGGGGCCAACAGCCGGTACGGTCCGCGGAGTGATTCGCTGGAGGCCTTTGCCCGGACGTTCCTGTTGGCGTCGTTCCGGATTGCGGGTGACCCGTTGAACACGGGCTGGATCGCAGACTGGTACGCGCAAGGTCTCGATGCCGGGACCAACCCCGCGAACCCCGACCGGTGGCCGACGCCTGGTGAGCTGGGGCAGGCGAAGGTGGAGGCGGCGTCGTTGGCTGTTGGCTTGGCGCTGACCCGCGACGTGCTGTGGGACAAGCTGCCGCACCGCGTGCAGGAGCAGCTCATTGCCTGGTTCGAGACGGTGATTGGCGAGGAATATCCGCCCATTAACTGGGTGTGGTTCCAGATTGTGGTGGAGACCTTCCTGGCGTCAGTTGGCGGACGCTATTCCGACGAGGACATCGACGCCGGCCTCGCCATCCATGACTCGCTGTATCGGGGTGGTGGTTGGTTCGCCGACGGTCCCGAACGCGCCTACGACCACTACGTCGGCTGGGCTTTCCAGGTCTACCCGCAGCTGTGGGCGCTCATGGCGCCTAACGATCCGCGGGTTGCGGCCAGAAAGCAACTCGACGGCGATCGGCTGGCTGATTTCCTCGACGACGCTGCCTATCTTGTTGGTGCCAACGGGGCTCCTCTCATCCAGGGCCGCAGCTTGATCTATCGGTTCGCCGCAGCCGCCCCATTCTGGGTGGGAGAGTTGTCCGGGCACACCCGTTTGGCCCCGGGCCTGACTCGTCGGGCTGCCTCGGGGATGCTGGATTACTTCGCGCGCCATGGCTCCATCACTTCAGATGGGCTTCTCTCGATCGGTTGGCATGGCGAGTTCGCTGGAATGAAGCAGGCGTACTCTGGTGCCGGTTCTCCATACTGGGCCGCGAAGGGGATGCTTGGGCTCGCGTTGCCGGCGGACCATGCCGTGTGGACGTCCGTTGAAGCACCTTTGCCCGTTGAGCTTGGCGACACACAACGGCTGATATCGGCGCCCGGCTGGCAGATGGATGGGACCCAGGCAGACGGGGTAGTGCGGATCCGGAACCACGCGACGGATCACGCAAACGTTGGGGTTGCCGCGGCCGACTCGCCCTTGTATGCGCGGCTTGGCTACTCCACGCACACCTTCCCTGACCTCACCTCTGAGTCTCTGGATAACGGCGTAGTCTTTGTTGATTCCAAGCGTGGGCAGACGCATCGGACGGGGTTCGAGTACCTGGGGTCGGGTTCCGTGGGCGGCGTGCAGGTGGGGGCTTCGCGGTTCACGGCCAATTGGATCGAGCCCGATCCCGCCGCCGGGCCCGATCATGGCAGCGGTGTCTCCGGGACGGCGACTCCTGGTCCCGTTGTGACTGTGGTTTCCGCAACGCGTGGCGCCGTTGAGCTGCGGCTGGTTCGGATTGAGGGCGCGGGGTCCTCCGGAGCTTCACTGCGGATCGGCGGGTGGCCGGTGGATGCTGGTTCTTCCATGGTGAGCTCCGTCCGGGAAGTGCCCGGGTTCGGCTCTGCTTTGGTGGAGTCCGGGACGTTCGTCCGGCCCGGCGCGCACCCGATGGGTTCTGAACTGACCATCCCCTGGGTGGGAACCTCCGGCCCGGCGCACGACGGCGACTACGCCGCCGTCGTGATTCTCGCCGGTGAGGGAGGTACTTCGCCGGATGCCGGGGTCAGGTATGCCGGCGGCCGCTTCGAGTTTCCCGATGGCACCCGCATCTCCGCCGAGATCCTCGCCCGTTTCGGGGCTTAGCTGCGCATTCGACGTTGCGCACGGCATGGTGCGCAGCAAGCCGTCGAAACGGCTGACTACCTAGGGTGCGGGGCGCCTTGAGCCCGTCCCCGGCACGGGCTTTGCCGGGGTCTGGGGCGGTGCGACGCTCGAAGGATGGTGCGGCCGGGGGATCTACCGTGCACTCACTGCCCGCCGTGCCCAATCCGCGCTCAACATGGGCAAGACGCTCGTCCACAGCGACTCGACCGAATTCTCCCGCCCGATTCTGGAACGTTCAGGCCTGCTCAAAGTCTCTACGACTACCCCGTACCGATGGGAGCGTGGCTAGCGAGTCCGGGACGGCTCAGGACCAGGACGGTGAGTACGACGTCCTTATTTGCATTTGACGGCCTAAATGCGAATAAGGATCCCCTTGTTCACCGCTTATGCCCTCGGGTCTCCTCCAACACGCAATTGGAGGAGACCCGAGATCGAGGCGAAGAAGAGCTTACATCCCAGCCGCGAAGCTGCTCACGCACTGCCCCTGGTTTGCAAACACAGGCGAGGGACTCCGCTTCCACCCATCGTCCTTGCACGCCTCCTTCCCGGTCGAAATCGTCACACGATATTCCTTCACGGTCCCGTCCGGCGCGGTCACGGTGACTACCGCCGTCGGGCTTTCAGCTGTGGGCTGCTGGACCGTCACCTTGGCGTTCGTATCCAATGGGTAGCCAGCGACGGCGGGAGTCGCCGTCGCCGTCAGCGCACTGTAGCCGGTGGTTGCCGGGCCGAAACCAACCACGGATGCCTGGTTGACGAGGAGGCGCCCGAGGTCCGCCAGCCCGGCATCTGCCAAGCGGGACCCGGCAATCGCAACCTCGGCCACCTTGGTGTAGGAGCCCGTGGTCACGAATGAGACGCGGATGGCGCGTGTGGTGACCGGATCGAAGGAAACGGTAGCGGGTGCAGCAATGGAAAGCCCCGCAACTGCCCCCGCGGACGTGTCTTCCCACGCTCCCGTTGCATCCTGGTACTGCACTTTAAGGCTCTGTGCGGCCTTCTCCGCAGACGTGACGGTCACTGAAGAAACGGTGTAGTCGCGGCTGAATGAGTAGCTGAGGGAGTCGCCGTTGCGGCCACCACTCACCCAGTTGGACCAGCGCGTTGAGGTGTTGGTATCGCAGGTGTTCCTAGCGATGTAGGAGCCCTCGGTGTAGCTGGCGGTGACTGATGTGCCGGGATCGTCCTTGCAGATGTTCGTGGAAAGAACCCGGTCCACCACAATCACAGTCAGTGTTGCGGGGAGTCCGCCAGCGGTGCCCGAAACGCTCACGGTACCAACGGACTGGAGCGCGGACTCAGAAAGCGAGGACCAGTCCCATGTCACCGCAAGGGGATTCCGCGCTGGACCGTCGGCGATCTGCCCGGGGACGCTGGTTGGAGCGGCCGCCTGGACGGCCGCAACAGACGATCCAACACCCACAGTCGCCGAGACAGGATCCGTCGCGGCGTAAGTGCCCACTGTCACGGTCAAAACAGCCTCGAACGCCTGCCCGTAGGGATCGACGCCGGAACCATACAAAGTCACTTTCCCTGCCTTCTGCCAGGCAGTCGGATCAACGGAGGTCCACGTAACAGGCAGCGGCCTGCCCGGACCTGCCTCGTAAACCGGAACGACGGTGGCTGGCAGGACAGGCAGGGCGCCAACAGGCGTGCTCACGTCAATCGGGGAAACACCGAGGAGCTTCAAATCGGCGATGTCCGTGAACGCCCAGGCCTGGTGGGGGCTTGCTGAAGCAGTAGCCGTAGTCCCCGAAGACGAAGCCAACGCCACACCCGTACCGGCGGCGGTCTGGTTGCCGGAAACCTGCAGGGCAATCGCGGCGCCGGCGTTCACCAAGGTCCACTGCTTCCCGTTCTCCGTGGTCACTGTCCACTGAGCGGAAGGAGTCGCCTTAGCCTGTTCAAGTGACAGGGAGGCAAGCGAAGCAGCGCCCGATTGGCTGCCATTCATTACCCCACCACTACCCGTGAGTACGCGGCCCTCCTTGTTCGTCAGGACCCATCGGCGGTCATTCGCGAACTCGTCGTCAGCATTCACAGCGTTGAAAGTCCAGATCTGCGGAGCAACGCCCGCAGCATCCACACCTAGCTCCTCGATTGACACCGCACCGTTCGCGCCACCATGAAGGTACTTGCCGCTGGCCTCGCCGGTGAGGTGGTAGCTGTGGCCGTCGCGTACAGGTGCCGCATCGTCCGAAACCCCGCTGACGCCGTCGACGACGAAAGTCACCACGGACGCGGCAGGCACCTCGAGAGTCGCGGCCTTAGCCGAGGTATCGACGGCGACAGGCTCCCCTTTCACAAGGGCGTTCTTCTCGATGTTGTCCAACGGGGACTTCGTGGTGACCACGGGGGTGACCTTGGCGTCGGGCGCGATGGATCCGAAGCGACTGAGATCGATGGTGACCTTTTCCGGCGTCGCGGTGTCATTGAAGTGGACCAGAGTGGCTCCGGTGCCGTCCGCGCGGAGGGCGCTTGCGGTCTTGGCGTTGTCGTTCGGGACGAGGAAGTCGCCCGGTCGGATGTAGTGAGTGAAGTTCCGGGTGGTGTTGTACTTCTGGTTGGTCAGCACCTTGCACTTGGCTGCATCCAAGGTAGCGCCGTCATTGAGCCGGCGGTTGGAATAGCCCTCACGGCCGGCGTAGTTGCAGTCGAAATCGACGTAGATGGAACCCCAGCCTTTGTCGGCCTTCTCCTGCTTATACGTATCCTCCACAGGCTGCCAGAAGACCCAGGCGTTGGGATCCAGCTCGCGGAGATCGTTGACCATGCGGCTCGCGATGCCCAGACCGTTGGTGATGTTGGAGCGGTCCCAACCGCTGGTGGAATCGCCGAGCGCCGGGTTGCCGGTCCAGAACCCGCCTACCTCGCTCATCCATAGCGGCTTGTCGGTGGAGCTGGCCAAGTCGCGGACCCGGCGGCGGTCATTGGTCCCGTAGGTATGGACGTTGAGCTGCGAGACGGCGTCCTTGGCTTCCTGGCTGTAGCCGTTCCAGTTGGTCATGAACTTGGTGGGGTCAGTCTCGTCCATCGCGGAGATGACCGCGCCTGTGCTGCCTTTCGTGAGTTCGGCAGCCAAAAGCTTGGTGACGCGGTCCTGGGCGGCTGGATAGATCAGCGAACCTTCCTGCTTCTGCGTGTACGTCGTGGGCGGCTTGCCGGTGGTGGCGTTGATGTCCGTGCCCCAGTAACCGGAGTTGGGTTCGTTGAACGGATCGATGGTGTCAACGGTGATTCCACTGCCCTTTTCAAGGAGTTCTACAGCGTGCCTCGTGTATGCGGCGAACTTGCCTTCCGCTTCCGGCAGGAGGTTCTCACCCTTGTTGGTGTTGACCTGGCCGGAGACGTAGCCGCTTTTTGTCATGAACCAAGGCGGGGAGTTGCTGAAGGCTTCCCAATGGGTAATCTGCTGGTCTTGGGCGAGCCGCTCCACCCACCAACGCTGGTTCTGGTCTGCGTCGGGGTTGTAGGAGGCGGGATCGTCTGGGTCCCATGCGTTGAGGAAGGCCAGCTTGTTGGCCTGGGTCTTGTCAACAGTTCCGTCCGGGTTGTAAAGGTTCGACGCCGGCTGGCCGGGTTGAGCTTCGGGGACCGGCTTCCACCATCCCTCTACGGCGCTGCCGTCGTTGAGGTAGTTGGCAACGTCCGAAGCGTTCCCACCACCCACGTTGTAGCGGGCGATATTGAGGTTGAGCCCGTCCTCGCTGAAGACCTTCTGGTACAGCTCCTCACGCAGCTCGGGAGAGTAACCCGCGGTCGCATTCGCGAACCAGACGAGGCTGGTTCCCCAGCCTTCGAACGCTTCGCCGCGGCTGGCGGGGTTCGGAGTGATGGTGACGGCGGTTGCGTCATCTGCGTGGGCTTGCGGTGCTGTTGCGGGCACGAGAGCAAGGCTCGCTGCCGCCGTGACAGCTGCGGCCAGTACGGCCACTGGCTTTCGGAATCTTCGCGGGGTAAACGCCATAGGAGGACCTCATCGTCGGGTTTCGGTGTTGTAGGTGGGTGCTTTTTGCCCGGCTTCCGTCGCCGCCAGGCAAGCCGAGACTATGAGGGCGCCGGGGGAGTCACAAGGCACTCGAACAGCCTCGGTCGCGATTGGTCAGAAGTGGTCGCCCTCGACTGCAACGCGGGGTCACTTAGGGCCGGTTAACGCCGAGAACATGGGCCGTAGGTGACCCCGCGTTGCTTTGGCTCCGCGTGCAATGTATAGATGTATACAAGTACACATCTTCTACCCAAGGTAGCGATGGCAGACATACAACCGCGGAACACCGGGGCTCATCTGGTCTACAGCGAGCTCAAACGGCGCATCCTTAGCCTCGAGCTCAAACCGGGCGAGCGCATCTACGAACCCGCTATGGCCGCTGCGCTGCAGGTCAGCCGCACGCCTCTACGGGAAGCCATTCGGCGCTTGATTTCGGAGAGCCTCCTGGAACAGCAAGCCACCGGGGGAGTGGTGGTTCCGGCGCTGGACGAACATGTGATTTCCGAGCTCTACGATGTGCGTGCTGCATTGGAGTCATTAATGGCACGTGAAGCTTGCGCCCGGGCCACTCCCGCCGACATCGAGGAACTTCACGGGATCCTCGAGCGCAACGCCGCCATGGTCGGGTTTGCGGAAGAAGCCATGAAGTATGGAGTGACACTGCACGCTGCTATCGCCAGGATCGCCGGCAACTCCTGGGCCCGGCGCTTCCATGATCAGATATCGAGCCAGGTTGAGCGCTACCGGCATTTCACCAACAACTCGCCTGATCGTCGTGAGGAGGCTCTTGCCGATCATCGAGTGCTGGTGGAGGCTATAGCTTCCAAGGAGCCTGATAAGGCGGCGAAGATCGCTTTCGACCACGTCATAGCCGCCCGGGATGAGACTCTACGGGTCATTGCTGGCCAGGGGCTCGTAGTCGAATGATCGGCGAACTCGGTTGGCGCTCGTCCACGGCTCTCCTGCTCCATTCGGCCCTCATCCAGGCAGTGACGTTCCTCGTCCGTCCAGCGGCTACGTATCGGGCACTCGAACTCGACGTTCCCGCGTTCGCACTTGGGGTCCTCGCTGCCAGTTATGCGGTCTTCCCGTTGCTGCTTGCCCTGCCTATCGGTTCACTGGTGGACCGGTTGGGTGAGCGTCGGCTCATGGCGGTGGGGTCCGCCGTCGTCCTCGCTTGTTCCGCATTCCTGCTTTTCTGGGGGACGTCAGTAGCGGCACTGATCGCGGGCACAGCGCTGCTCGGCGCGGGTCAGTTGGCGTGCGTCGTGGGTCAGCAGGCCGTGGTCGCTAATAATGCGGAATCGACGCGGCTTGATTCAGCCTTCGGATACCTGACGTTCGCAGCCTCGCTTGGTCAGGCCCTTGGTCCTTTGGCTATTTCGCTGGTTGGCGGGGCATCGGTACGCCCCAACACGCAGGCAATTTTCATTTTGTCCGTTGGCATGAGCTTGGTTCTTTTCCTGGCGACCTTCGTTGTGTCCTCCCGCGTCAGTAGGCGGAAGCGGGCGGCGAAGGGCGCTCAACGAAGTAAGGGCAGTGCTGTCTCACTGCTCAAAACCCCGGGCGTCGTCAGGGCGTTGGCTACAAGTGCAACGGTGCTGGCTGTGGTCGACCTGACAGTGGTCTACCTGCCGGCCCTGGGCGCCGAACGGGGGATCACGGCGGCAACCGTGGGCCTGATGCTGGCTGTAAGGGCAGTCTTTTCGATGGTGTCCCGCCTCGGCCTCGGACGCGTGTCCAGGAAGCTTGGCCGGATGCGGCTGCTCGTCCTGAGCCTCACTGTCTCAACGGCTTCGCTGGCCGTCGCCGCCATCCCTATGCCCGTGTGGCTGCTGTTCATCGTCATGGCATTCCTGGGCCTGGGCCTGGGAATCGGCCAGCCGCTGACCATGTCATGGCTCTCCGCCCAAGCACCCGAAGGCCAGCGCGGCCGTGCTCTGGCTTTGAGGCTCGCCGGCAACAGGGTGGGACAGGTGGTCCTGCCCAGCGCAATCGGCGTCGTGGCGGTAGGGCTAGGCGCGGCGGGGGTGTTCCTGGCGTCGGCTGTGGCCGTGGGCGGAACGATGCTGTTACTGCGCGGGGTACGCCTGGACGACTGATTTAGCCGTCACTTTCCGTCCCCCACCCTCACTGCTAGTCAAGCGGGAAGTGGGGGAGACGCGTTGTCGAGAGAGAAAAGCAGTGTTTTCAAAATGCTGGATGCGGGCACTTTGCCCCTGCGGCACTACAAGGCTTGGGAGTACCTTTTGCCGGGCGACGAAGTCGAAGTGAAGATGCCCGGCGCTGGCCTCCAGCTAGGGCTGGTTTTGGACGTCATGCCTGATGGCAGTGGCGTCTGGCTCTACGTCAATGACGTTGGAAAACGTCTCTTCGGTGTTGACGAAGATGTGGAAATTGCGGTCATCAAGGGCGTTGAGCGCCCGGACATCACTTCGCCGCCGACGAACAGCGGAATCTGACTGGCATTAGTGGTTGCTATCAGTGCTCATAGCAACAACTAATGCCAGTCAGTTGGGAAAGCTACTCCGCGAACAGCGCCGCCAGGTCATCAGCCGTCAACGAGCCACCGGCCAGGGCATCGCCTTCCATCACATCCGCGAACAGCTGCGACTTCTTGGCCTTCAGCGCCATGACCTTCTCTTCGATGGTGTCCTTCGCAACCAACCGGTAGACCATCACGTTGCGGGCCTGCCCGATGCGGTGCGTCCGGTCCACAGCCTGCGCTTCGGAAGCCGGGTTCCACCATGGATCCAGCAAGAACACGTAATCCGCCTCAGTGAGGTTGAGCCCGAAGCCACCGGCCTTCAGCGAAATCAGGAACACCGGAGCGGCACCGTTCTTGAACTCGCTCACCACATCCCCGCGGTTGCGGGTGCTGCCATCGAGGTAGCAATACTCCACGCCCTCGGCATCCAAACGCTCCCGTACCTTGCCCAGGAATCCGGTGAACTGGCTGAAGATCAGGGCCCGGTGGCCCTCGGAAATGATGTCCTCAAGTTGCTCGAACAGCACATCGAGCTTGGACGACCGCACTCCTGACAACGACGAATCCACCAACGACGCGTCCAAACTCAGCTGCCGGAGCAACGTCAACGACTGGAAGATCGTGAAGCGGTTCTTGTTGACGTCGTCGATCAGTCCCAGGATCTTCTGCCGCTCGCGCTGCAAGTGCGTCTGGTAAACCTTCTGGTGCCGCGGGTTCAGGACCACTTCCAGGACCTGCTCCTGCTTCGGCGGAAGATCCTTGATGACCTGTTCTTTGGTACGGCGCATCATCAGCGGACGGACACGACGCCGGAGCTTGGCCAGCTGCGCCGAGTCACCGTTCTTCTCCACCGGCTTCTGGTAGTTTTCCGCGAACCGCTTGGGACTCGGGAACAGGCCGGGCGCCACGATCGACGTCAGTGCCCAGAACTCCATGAGGTTGTTCTCCAGCGGAGTACCCGTGATGGCCAGTTTGAACCGGGCCGGCAGCTTGCGCGCGCACTGGTAGGCCTTGGATTGATGGTTCTTCACGAACTGCGCCTCGTCCAGCATGAGCCCAGCCCACTGGAACGATGCGTAGGCATCGTAATCAATGCGGAACAGCGCATAGGACGTAATAACGACGTCGGCACCCGCCAACGCGTCGACAGGTGACAGCCCGCTTTTGGCAAAGGTTTCACCGACGGTCTTCACCACAAGCCCTGGAGCGAAGCGTTGCGCTTCCGCGGCCCAGTTGCTCACCACGCTGGTGGGCGCAACCACCAGGAACGGAGCGCGGGGTGTCAGCCCGGCCGAGGAATCGGGTGCCACAGCAGCAGCCAACTCCTTGGCCGCACAGATCAGCGCGATCGCCTGCACAGTCTTGCCCAGGCCCATGTCGTCGGCCAGCACACCGCCCAGGCTGTGCTTGAACAGGAAGCTGAGCCAGTTGAAGCCTTCAAGCTGATACGGACGCAGCTCGGCGTTAAGGCCCGCCGGCAGCGGCAGCCCGGTCACGCCGTCGTCGAGCAATCCGCCCACGGCCTCACGCCACGCGGCGGCCTGCTCGTCAACGATGCCGAGTTGCGCGAGCTCATCCCAGAGCCCGGCCTGGAAGCGGCTGATCTGCAGGGTGCCGTCCTTGTTATCCGGGTTGTCCTGCAGGGACCTGGCTTCGTCGATCAGTGCGCTCAGCTGGTGCAGCTCAGGCAGGTCGAGGGAGAAGTAGGCGCCGCTGGGCAACAGCATGCGGCTCATGCCGGCAGCGAGGGCGGAGAACACGGCGGCGAACGAGACGGGCTCGCCTTCGAGGGTGATGACGATGCCGAGATCGAACCAGTCGCCGCTCGCCGTTTCCTTCGTGGAGATGGAAACGACGGGAGCTTCGGCGGCCTCGCGGTAATCAGCGATGTCGCCGGAGGTCTCTACGACGACGTCGGGCAGGTCCTTGAGTGTCGGCAGGATCTCCTCGGTGAAAGCCAGCGTGTCCAGACCGGAAAGCTCAGCCGAGGCCGCGAGCCGCGGAGCGCCCCAGCCGCCGGTAGCGGATTCCGCCAACGCCGGAACCACGTCCCACGGCCGACCGATCGAATCCAGGATCCGAGCTTCCTCGACGTCATCTCGGTAGCCACGGTCATCCGGGTGCCGCCACAAGGGCTGCGCGGTGACCAACGTGCCGGACTTGTAGTGCCATTCCCAGTGCAGGCGCACCTTGTGATCAGTGCCGTAATTGGCGAGCAGAGAGAGCGTCGGGACCGCCAGAGTTGGCAGTTCCACGGATTCATCCGCTGCCTTGACGGGCGTGGACTGCCGCAGCTTCGGGTAGAACGAGGTCAGGAAGCGGCTCTCATCTTCGGCCGGAATCAGAAGCGTCTCGCCCTCGGTGACGAACTCGAGCAGTTCGTCAGTGATACCACCCTCAATCGGGGCGAGCGTGATCAGGTTGTTCTGCTGCGGCACCCCGGGTAGGGTCTCGGCGCCCGAATGCGTGAAGAAGATCCCGTACGCGGGCTTGCCCAGGAAGCCCACAGTTCCGGCATCAATCTGCTCACCGCCCACCGCAACCGACGGCGCAAGCTGCAGGCCGCCGTCGGGCGTTTTCTTCCCGTCTTCGGCGCCCAGCGCTTCAAGGCGCGCCAAACTGTGTCCCACGACGGCGGGTTGGGTCTCGACGTGGACAGGCTCGCTACCAGCGGCGTGAATCAGCGGAATGCCGGCTTTAGTGGCGTCGGCGAGGAGGGTCCAGAGGTTCTTGGCAGCGAAATCATTCAGGCTCAACCACATGGCGCCCGACGGTTGCTGGCGACCATTGCTGGAACCATGGGCAGCGAGGAAAGTCTGAAGCCACTCGACGTGGGCCTCATTGAATTCGCGGCGGAAACTGATGTAGCTGAGGTTGTTCCAGGAGACGTCGCCGCGGATCCATTTGCCCTTGGCGCCCATCATCACGGGCCGTGCCTTGAGTTGCCGGACACTGCGCATGGGGTCGCGGCGGCCTGTGTAGGAGAAGTGGGCGGCCGGTTCCTCAACCTCGAACTGCAGGGCGAGCGGAATGCCGGCAGTGCTCGGCGCAGTACCCGGCTTCGCGATGAGCCTGTTGAGGGCTTGCTCCCAAGCCGGCCGCGCCGAACCGCCCTGCTCGGAGGAACCAAGGCGCGAGGTCTGGATCCCGGGAGCCTGGGACAGGAGCTGGGCACGGATGGTGGGGTGGTCTTCAGCCGTGAAAAGCAAGGCGGCCACGTGCTTGCAGTCCTTGCGAACAGGGCAGCTGCAAATACCTACTGTGCAGCTCCAGCCGCTGGGCTTGCGAACCAGCTTTGCCGACGTCGAATATGGTTGCGGACCGGTGCCGCGGACCTTGCCAAGCAAGAGGCCGGTGGCCGAATCGAACGAAATTCCGCTCACGCGGCTGCCCATGGCATAGGCCAATCCGGCCGCCAAGGAGCGGTCGTTTATGGCAGGAGTCTGAATGGCCAGTTCCCAGGTTTCGTCTGTGTGGGACGGCATGCGTCGGGCTACTTTCGGCAGGAGGTTATCTGCTCAATCTTAGTCAGCAGAAAACGGCTCCCAAACTTCGCCCTCTGTTAACCTCTACCTCGATTGCCGCGCCGCTCCCGCGCGTACGTTGAAAGGGTCCGGAGCACCAACAGCTTTTAGCAGTGAGGATTTCCCATGACTACCAACGAGTACCCCGTCGTCCTGAGCAAGACCAGCTTCGAAGCAGGCAATGCGGATGTTGTGGATTCCAACGTCAACGTCGTGAACCAGATGTATGCGGAGCTCCTCAACAGCGACGAAATCTCGACCGCTGCGCTCAACAGCTACTTTGTTGATTTCTACCTGACCCAGGCGTTGGCCGGGGGATTTGCCCAGTACGTGTTCACCGCCCCGGAACGTGAAGAGGTGGACGCCTACGTGCGTGCCGGTTTGGAAGGCATGGGCGCCACCCGGCACCTGGACCTGTTCAACTGCACCGCTGCAGCCTTTGATGGGTTGAGTGAGGACGACGCCGAGGCCTACCTCGACGGCGAGCTGGACGATTCCGAAGCGCCCCTCGAGGCCGTCGTCGTCCTGGATGAGCTCGATGGCGAGTTTGAAGCGTTGCTGGAGGAAGAGGACATCATCGACCTCAACGCCGCTTACCTCCGGAACCAGCCCGGGCTGTTGGTTCTTTCCGACGAGGAGTTGGAAGCACACATTGCCAAGCGCGTCGCCCTCATCCCCGACCTCGCCGAGCGCCAGGCCGAAGCAGACGAAGAAGCCCTCGCAAGCGCTCCTGAGTTCGAGGTCATCATCCGGGAACTGTGCGATGTGGCAGGCTACGCGCTGCAGAAGATCACCATGGGAGACCCCAACTACGAGCACGACGGCGTGAAGACCCTCGCCTGGCACTTCTCCACCGACCACGGTGACTACATCATGGTGGAGGACGACGAGGAAGCCTTCATGATCCACCCGGAGACCAAGGAAATCATCGCGGCCGTGGAGTTCGAAGAGTCTGACGAGCTCGCGGAAGCGTAGCCTTCTCCAGGGCTGGACGGCAGGCAACCTTTGCGGGCTGGACCCCGCTGTTCGGGTGCCTGCCGTCCAGCCCTTGCCACGACTTCGCCGGAAAACTGCGACAGCCCAGGGAACCTCCCTGTGTGTCAGGCTGCTGTGTGACAGTTTGTGTGTCGCTCGTGGCCTGACGTGCGGGGCGGGGAAAGGTCCGTTATGGATTTTGTTGTCCCGTTGCGTGCTTCGAAGCGGAGTCACTTCA
>NZ_JAHOPC010000015.1:0-119341 GCF_019038615.1 Paenarthrobacter aromaticivorans | reverse complement strand
GTGATGGTCAGGGTCCGTTGGCGTGAACGGCGGTCCGCCGCCGGCAACCACCCACCCAGGCCAACCACGTGCGGCGGACCGCCCGCCCACCAAAAGGCGAACGGCCCCAACCGTGGTGTTAGTGGAACATGGGGCGGTGTTCTGCGGCGAAGAGGACGGCCGCAGTCTCGTTGTGCCAGTCCAATGCCGCGTATTGCCGGGTGATGTCCAATACGCCTTGGTCGATGTGGGCCTCGGTCGTGACGGCCTCGGCCATCCCCCGGATATGCGCGGCGAGGTCCGCGGCCGCACCGGTGCTGTAGGAGACCGGGGATTGCTCGACGAGCCCGGCGAGGGTTTCGAGGAAGACAACGGCTTGGGCGGGTGTCTGGGCGATGCGGTGTGTCTCAGCGGTCATTGGTCGGGATCCTTTCAGCGGTTGGGTTGTTGGTGGTGCGGTGCCCCGCTTGTTGGCGGGGCACCGGCTTGGGGTCCTGCTTAGGCTGCTGCGGTTTGGAACGTGGGCGGAATCCGGTAGCGGCTGGGCATTTCGGCGGCGGCCTCGGGCAGGTCGTCCGGGCCTTGGGCTTGGCCGTTCTTCCAGTTGAAGAACGCCTGTTCGGTGATCGCATCCCAGTACCTGGCCTTGGTCCGGTAGAACGTCGTTTTCACGTCGCCCTCGCAGTAGGTGGCCATCCCGAACAGGTTGCCGATGCTGTCGGCGTCGCGGATCCCGGCGACCATGACGTAGGGCCACTGACCGAGGTCCCAGCCGTCACAGCCCCATCCGGGGATCACGGTCCACCCGTGTTCGCCGATAAGTTCCATCCAGTCGTAGCCGTCGTTAATGTGGTAGTTGCCCAGCACGGTGACACCGTCGATGGTTTCCTTGGTGTCTTCCGTGGTGATGGTCTGGACGCTGATTGCGTTCATGGTTGGGTGTCCTTTGCAGAGGAGTGGGTGAGGGAGAGGTGTGACCCGGCCAGCTGCTTGGGTTCCTCCCCCGTTGTTTTTTGGTTGCTGGCAAGCTTGCTTGCTCGGCGGCCGATGGAGCCCTGTCTACCCATCGGGCAAGGGGACGGAGTCTTCGAAAGGAAATAAGCGAAGCGCCGTCGAAGATTCCGGGCCCGCAGGCCCCGGAGCTTGCGGAGGGGCTAGACGGGGTGGAGCGGACGCCTACAATCCGAAGGACAGCAACCAGAAAACGTCGTAGACAAAACAGGTGATGACGGGCAGGAGCCCTGCGACGGACCGACACCACCCAACAGCCGGCCACGCAGTGGACGCCCGTTCTGGGTCTTTGAAAGCCAAGAGACGGCACCTGTGATAGTGCTGGGTGTGCTTGGTACCGACACCTAATCATCGGCGGGAGGAGACGGGACCATGGGACTGCGAAACCTGTTCGCCAGGCACCGGACACCAGAGCATGCCGGACCCTCCCAGGATCGAGTCCGTTGAGCGGGTACCGTTGACGGCCGAACAACAGGCCGATCTGGAGGCCGCACAGGCCGAGTTCCTGCAGGCTGTCGGGGAGGCAGGGGTGAATCAGCTGCATGCTTGCGGCCGCGGCGGCAGCCGCTGGCAGGATGATCCCCTGGCCCTGCGCGCCATCAGCGAACTCATTCGGGACCTCCACGTCGAGGAAAAGAACCACTGAAAGACCCGCGACCGGCGCGGATCCCCGGCCCGGTGCGTTCTGGCCCAGGCTGGGTCCGCCTCAAACTGGATTTGGCCGGCGGTAGACTGTCACCGCCCTTTCATACCAGCTAGCCCTTCTGTCGCGCCGGGCCGGGTTTTGCACACTGTGGTCAGGTGGAGCCCTCGACACAGCTCAAAGCTGTCCACATTGTCGTGAAACCCGGCCCCGCCACAGGTGGCCTGGTTCCGATTCAGCCAGGCTCGTGCGGCCTGAATGCTTTCCGTGGCTGACCAGGACCATGCCCTGCTGCGAGCCAGCCAAACCCCGGCCGAACAAGAGCCAGCACCCCAGCGTCTGACGTCAGGAAACCGCCTGTCCCGGCCGAAGTGGGTGCGGGCGGTCTTCGAGTAGTACGGTTTCTTGTTCGGGTCATCCCGTTCGGCGTCGTACTGCTCAATGATCCATTTGGCTTCGCTGACCGATGCCGGGATGGCGAAGCCCGGCTCTGTGCGTAGGTAGCGCAGCCGCTCCAAGGCGCCCGTGCGAGCACCGGTCGTCTTGTCCGTCCGCACACCGATGTCGGCCGTGAGGATCCGCACACCCTCGGGGTCCCTGGCGATGAAGGCCTCCAACCCGAAGTGCATCTCCAAGGTCAGGTACTTGCTGGCCATCACCGCCCGCGCGAGCTCCTGCGCAGGCTGGGTGAAGTGTTCAAGGTCAATGTTCGGTGGCTTCTGAAACATGCTCTCCTTCCTACCAGCCAACACCGACAAGACTCGAACACACCAACCTGACGCACCCGGCCAGAGGACCTGCGGCGCTTCAGCCTGACCTCCCCACAATCTCCGGCTCCTTATTTCGTCTGCCCTCCCCCTCATACTGGGCACCAGCGGTCCACCCTTGCGGGCCGCTATACTTTTGGCGTGTCATTCGAACATATGTTCGAAGAGGTGTGGTAATGGGAGATGAGTTGTCGAAGGCGTTGCATGCGCGGTACTCCAAACGTGCGCAGCCGTTCGGGCTCACCTTGGAGGAGCTTGATTTCAAGAACTTCCCGGTCTCCCACGGCTTCCCGGGGATCCCGCAGAAGGCGTGGCTGAGGTTCCCGAACTGCGCCGAGCTCGTCGACGGCGAAGTGTTCGCCTGGACAGCGAAGGCCGCCGAAGTCAGATGGCAGGACGGTCCCATGACCTACCGGACATGGGTCTGGGCGTCGGCGGTCACCCGCCGCGACGAGATCAACAGCAGGACTTTAGGAGAACGGACCAACCGTGACAGCAACAGCCAATGAAACCACCCTCCACGTTCCGGTCGACGTGCGTTTCAGCCCCACCGGCCGCCCTCTGGCCGTCCGGCACGACGGGCGCGTCTGGGTGATCACCGAAGAACCAGTGCACTGGTTCGAACGGGACTCCTGGTGGGAAACCCGCACGACCTCCCCTGTCGGCATCGGGAACATCGTGGACATCGAGTTCTGGCGGGTACAGGTGAAGCTGTCCTCCAACGCGGCGCTGCGCACCTTCCTGCTCCGCCGCGAACCCGCCACCACGCAATGGCTGCTGGAATCCATTAGCTGATGCCGGCCAACCCGTACCGCTCCCCCATCCCCGACGAGCTGTGGGACAGGATCAGGGACGAATTCGGCCTGCCCACCCTTGAACAGGTCCGGAAACGGCTCGCAACGAGATACCCAAACCCCGAGCCGGTCATGCGCCAGCTCTTGCGGGTGTTCATCAGCGACCAGGGAACTTATTGTCCGGGGTTCCAGTTCCAACCGGACTTGGCCCTCAACCCGGTCGTGGTGGATTTGTTCGGGCGAGCCCTGGAGCTGGGGATCCCACACAATTACTTCGCGCTCTGGATGATGACACCCTGCCCAGCCCTCAACGGAGCGCGGCCGGTCGACCGGCTGACACACCGGGACAAGCCAGCCCTGGTGGCGGCCTTGGAAAGCACGTTGGCGCGGGCGGTTGCCTAACAAATGGGAGTGAAAGTCACCCTGACCGCAGAAGCCGGCGACGGCCAGCTCAGCCACGTCGAAGCCGAAGGCCCGACGTACGAATCAGCCAAAAAGGCCGCCGAGGCCCGGATTCCCAACGGGTCCAAGGCCATTGTCATCCGTACCGCACAAGACGAGAACTGACGCGCCCTCCCCCTGGTCCGGGTTTGGCCGGCGCACCCTGTGGCTCATAGGGTTGTCAACGAAGGTCGTTTCCTTGGAAGTGTTGTGCTGGACCAGTGCAGTGCTGGTTAGAGGGAAACGGCCTTCACCCTTTTCCTGCCGGTGAGGACTTGGGGCCCACGTTGGCGTCTCGGCCCAGCCAGGAGCCAGCTCGTTCAGCTCCTTGATGCGCTCCGGATGACGGCCATGGAGGCATGTTTACGGTAGGCAGCGACGAGGCTGGCCAGAGATCGTTCGGTTTTGTCACCGGAGGAGCGGTGTGGGGGTCGTCCGTTCTTCTGTGTCCAGGCAATGAGGTCGTCCCTGCGTTCGTGCCAGAGCCGGTCGCTTCCGAAAGCCCGGCCGTTCGCCCACCCCGGACAGCCCGCATCCAATAAGGCCGCCGCTTCCTGGTTGGACTTTCCCTGCCGGTGCAGGATCCGCATCCGCTTCAACGCACGGTACAGCTGCTCCTCTTCGCTGCCCGGATCGGCTGTCACCCGTGGCAAGGTCCCTGTCGTTGTGAAGAAGGCAATGATCCGTTCAGCGGACGCGACGGGGCCGCCAGGCATCGATGGGCGGGCTAGAGAAGCCATACCCTCACGCTATCGAAGTTCCGAAACTGCCCTCGTCAACGGCGCCACAGGGATTCCTGCACCCGGAATTCCTTAGGACATGAACATCATCACCAGTGTTTGTGACAAGGGCGTCCACACGGTAAGCGTTCTCTCGATAGGCTGTTCAGGCGGCCGAATCCGTACCGGCCCTCACGCAAATAGGGGACACAGCGAATGAGCTACCGAAACAAGACATACGTGGCATTCGCCAGCGAAAACATCAAGTCCTACCGTCTCATGGAAGCCTGGCGCGAAAACAAGAACATCCCGTTCGACTTTTACGATGCACACGACCTGTTCATTTCCAGAGATACAAGCCGCCCTGAGACGATCAAAAGAAATCTCCGGGAACGGATGAAGAATGCAAAACAGATCGTCCTCCTTGGCAGCCCGGAGGCCAAGAAGAAAGGTGGAGATGGGGTTTCTTTCCTGGCCTACGAGCTTCAGGTCGCGTTGGAGTTCAATCTTCCCGTTGTCGTCGCTCACATTGACGGTTCCCGCAGCGGAAATTCTGCCAACTACCCCAGGCTACTGTCGGACACTGACCACTACGCAGTTTCGGTGTCATTCCAGCCGGCCATCATCAAATATGCGTTGGACAACTACGCTGCTGGCTTTGCGACCAGCAAGACCACAGGGGAACGCATCTACGGGGCGACCGTGTATTCCAACCTCGGTCTCTAAGGCAACACGTGGCACGAAAATGGACGCGTCGGCAGTCGAAGGCGATAGGTCAACGGTTTCTTGCAGTCTTGGGCTTCAGCGCGGTCCCCATCGGTATTCTGGCGCCACTTGCCCCTCAATGGTGGGACGGTAAGTGGTGGCTGGTTCTCGGCGTTCTTGCGGTGGCCCTTGGGTGGGCTCTTCTCGGATTACGCCGAAAAGAGCCTCACCAGCGCTACCGTGAAAACGTGGCGATTCGGCTGGTCGTCGGGGACCTCTTCAAGCAGGATGCGAGCCCGGTCATTGGAATGACCGCAACATTCGACACCTTGGTTCCCGATGTCATCGCCGCCACGAGCGTCCAAGGAGTCTTTCTGAAAGCGGTCTACGCCGGTTCGCAGGAAAAGCTCGACGCCGATCTTGACCGCGCCTTGGCCGAATTCAGGCCGGAAGGAACAATCGCGAAACCAGGGAAACAAGTCGTCTATCCGCTGGGGACAGTGGCGACCCTTAGTCCCCCGGGCAGCATCCGCTACTATTGCGCCGCGTACACCCGAATGGACGAACAAAACAGGGCAAACGGAACAATCCGCAGCGTCCTGGACAGTCTTGACAACAGCTGGGAGGCAGCTGATGTCCACGGAAACGGCGAACCCATCTGTGTTCCTGTCATCGGACAGGGACAATCCCGCATCCCCGAGCTCACCCCCGAAATCTCGATCCGCCTCATAGCGTTCTCATTTCTGCTACGGAGTAAAAGATCGAGATTTGCCAGCGAACTTCGGATCGTCGTCCATCCCTCGGAACAGGACAAGATCAACTTTCCTGAATTCCAGGCATTCCTCACATCCTTGGCGGCATCATGACTGACTCACACATCAACCTGCCCCAAGATCAGCCCTGTGCATTCTGCGACTATCTCAGCGGCCGACGGGCATTCACAGTGCTCGGCCGCAACGACATCGTCGCCGTCCTCGTAACCCGGGAACAACGTGGAATGGGTCATGTGCTTGTGGTTCCCACGCGCCACTACCCCACACTGCTCGAAGCAACCACCGCCGAACGCCACGCCCTCATTGATACGGTCGCGGTCTGCGCTGAAGCCATCGACGCGGCTTACGAACGCCCAGGAATTGCAGTCTGGCAGAACAATGGAGTCGCAGCGCATCAAGCCATCGGTCATCTCCATTTCCACGTAGCAGGCACACTGCCCGGAGGCGGCACCGACTTCGGGAAAGTGGAAGAAGTGCCCGTCAAACAAACAGACGCTATCGCCCAGCGCCTCAATGACGCCGGATTCTCCCTTACCGCCGGGCTTCCCTAACTCGCTTGGACGGCTACCGTCATACCGTGGGCGACGCTTTCGGCGCTGAGTCCCACCGAACCCCTCAACTGAGGCTGCTCGATTGAATTCCCTCAAGGAGATCGAGTGTTACCCCATGCCAACCGAATAGCTCGCAGAATTCTAGGGCGGTCTCCGCTGCCAACCTGCGGGTGCCGGATATCACCACTTCATCGGTGACAAGGATTTCTTGACTTGCCCAGAAATTTGAGGCGTAAACGTAGTCCTGGTGGAAGCCACTGCGACGCGAGTCGGCCACAACGAGCTTCATGTTCGCCACATTTGCCATCTCGAAGCGAACCATTAGAGGCTCAGCGATCGCTAACTTGGTCTTGAGTCTGGCCGCAAACTCAAGGGCTTCCGTGAAGTTCAGGAGGGCAAACCACACGGGAATATTGCCAGAAGTCTCAGCCCGGCCGCCGAAGGAGTCCCAATCATCAGGCCATTCCCCTACCGTCCTGTAGTCTGCAAAAAGCCCGCTGGAATAGAAACGCCATCCCTCGGCGCGGCGGGTCGAAGACGACCCCTCACCAATGAAGTCTTCGCCGTTGCGAGGTTCGTTGACGTACGGAAAGGGCCAGCCCCTCAGTCGCACGGCCGAATCTCTCACCGATGAACTCAAATCGCGGCGAGGGACCTTCCGCGCATCGAACGACTGAGGATAGATCAGATGCCTGAAATGGGCCTCCGACGTAATCTGATTCAGCTCAGAGGAAGCCGTCGCAGCATCGATCTGAACTTGGAACTTTTCCCTATCGGACGGATTTCCTGCCCAAGCGATGCCCGCACCAGCGGCAGTTTCCCGAAAACGTCGAAGCCCCTTTTGCGTCGCAAGATCCAGGACTTCCCTCATCTCGTTGTGCGTGTGGTAGATCGAACTCTCCGGCTTCCGCAAAGAGCGTGTGTACAACTGACCCAGCACCAAAATGCCGGGATACTCCTTCACGCAAAGTGACGGAATCTCGCTGAATTCTCCCACTTCGACAACAACGACAGATTCGCCGTTCGGATGCGTCCTGGCCTCGACACGGAGTATCAGCGGCGGATCACAATAGCGGTTGAGTTTGTCGGCCACATCATCCAAACTGGTCCACTCACGAACCTGATTCTGACTCAGACCGGTGCTATCACCAGGATTGCTGTCGTCGACACCCAGAACGATGTTGCCACCGTCCCGTTGGTTTGCCATGGCCAAGGCAGCCCTGGCCACCAACGCAACATAAGCCTTATCAGACAGCTGTCCAGCAGCTTTGAACTCAACGCTCCGCGTCTCGTGGCCGACCGTGATGACGGCAGCGAGCTCCTCATTACTCAACATAAGGGGCAGTCTATGCATGGGCGGCCGTGCACGTGGGCGCCAACCGGCGAGTCTCAGGCAAAGTCTCGGTTTCCAGTGACCTCTTCCGGATTTGGTCAGGCGAGGTCAGGTGCAAAGCGCTCGAAGCCTAATACGAAGTTGCGTCTGAATCTGACCGACCTCAACTACAGCCTATCCATTGCCCACCTGGGCTTCGTCGATTTCACTGTTGTACATCGAAGACGGAACCAGCAGTGCGTCCTGCGCGGAAGCCGGCGCTGACGGCTCGGATATGAACTCGCGTTACGTGCAGTTAGGAGGACTCCCCTAGGTAGGCCCATTTGTCGGCTGCTCTGGTAGATCCATCTGCGAACACTTCCGCTCCGCAGTCAACCGATGGCCCTGGACGAACTAGAAACCTCTCGGTATTTGCGGACGGTGGACCAGCTCGCACCAGTCCTATCCACCGCTTCCGTGAGAGTCCAAGCAGGACAACCCGAAACACTAATTGCTTTGGTTACTGGGCGGCAGGCTTGAATACGGGCCTGAATGCACCAGCAAGGTGCTCGTAGGAATCCTTACTCAGGTAAATCTGAAACGGCTCGACGTCCGGGCGGTCCGTCTCGATGGTAAGGATCAGGCCGGGGGCTTCCGTCTCCAGGACTGTCCACTTGGCCAGGCCTGGAGGAAGGTCGCGGCCCATCCGGATTCCGTTCGTGTCCCGGTCCGGCCACCAGGGATGACCGTTCTCGACAGCGGCTTTGTGGTCGGGACAAACGAGGAACTCGCTTCCCGATTTCTCATTCTCGATTTCCTCTGAGGCAATCTCTGAGCAGCTCAGCACAGCGCATGTAGTCATACTCACGACCGTATCCAAAGGTTCGGCTCGACATATGGCTCTGGACAATGACACGCCCAAGCACCTCAGAGATAAGAGGATCCCCAGGACTACTTCAAGAGCCGCTTCTTAGACAGGAGATCTTGCCGGCTCGCTTCCTCAATGAGCTTCTGAACTCTGGACCCCGCTTTGTGATGGCGCTTGGCGAAGCGCGCCCAGAGCTCAATCCTAAGGATCTGAAGAAGGGTTCTGGCAGTCCTGGTGAAGCAGACGAGAAACACGCCCAGCACGGAAAAAAGTATCCAGAGGACCGGATCTCCAGTTACCCAAGTGGGGAAAACACCCATGGCCTCTACCTTCAAATTCGGAACATCAAACTCAAACCGTCGCCCCTCAGGTAGCCCGTCTATCGACTACCCGCTGTTTGGTTCGGTGTTCTGTTTTCTAGGTGAGACCCAGAGGCCCGGACGGACCCCGCACGACGAGCTAACACTCGTCATCCTGTGTAAAAGTCTCCCAGCAGCGGCTTACAGCGTCAAACCGAACACTCCTTAGCCGGGCTTAGGCCCAACCTGCCGGTGACGGGCGAAACCCCACCTGAACACGGAGTTCCACCACAAGCGATACACAGACCACAACGCTGGTCATCAGTTGGCCCCAGATCAGACGGGCCGAACGGCTTTTGGGCGGAGTGGCCACCGTTGATCAACGCCTCAACACAACTCCGCCGTGCAGGCCGGAATTCCCACACCAATTTGGCGCTGCTACTCAATGACGAGACCGACCAAGCATCGTTATACAGCCATCCTGCCTGCCTCATACACTCCGTTGCGGAATACCGCCGCGACACTTCTCGGCAAGATGACCCATCAAGACAGACGGCAAGCAGAAGGATCAGTGGAATCCAACGCTTGGCAACCGGCTCCCCTTACAGGGACGATGGCTGTCTCGTAAACCTTTTGTAGTCCAAGACAGTTGCGTGCCGTCGATACGCCACAACAAGTGCGACAACCCCTCCAAGTCCTGCAGCAACGGTCAGCGAAAGCCTCGTTAGGTCTGCTGGCGGCGTTGTCTAGTCCCCTACGTTAAGCCGAGGGGCGAGCACCAAAGCTGCAACGATTGCGATGACAACAGCGCCGTCTAGGGACAGCGCCGCGGCAAAGAACAGGTTGATGTGTCTGGCCCTAGCCCTTTCAGCCAATTCTGCAGGCGTGGGAAATGATGCTCCTACATCCGCTGGCCCCTCTTGCTCCACTTCCGCATGTGCCCATGCTGGCACGCCTAGGATGTAACGATCGGCAGAACGACCGCGTTTGCTTGTTGCGGCCAACCGCTTCCTAACAGTGCGCCCGGTGCAGGATCCCGACCAGGCAGCCTCATTTGATAGAGGGTGAGACACCGAGCTGGTGGGCATGTCTCATGCCAACTAACGCAAGAATCAGTGCCGTGGCTTGGCCTTCCCCATTGGCATCAACCTGACCAGGAACGACAAAAACCCGTGGATGCGGTTTTGACCCGCATCCACGGGTGTCTCACGTTTGTGTCGCACTGTCGCCAGCGTGTCGCCAGCGTGTCGCCAGCGGCGACCGCTGCGACGAAAACGGTCGATTACGACTCGCTGCCCTCGGGTCAGACTCGCAAGATCATTGGTGCCATGCAGGCGCATAGGGCTTCCCCGCACCCGATGGCTTCGCCTGTCCGCTCTTATACACATCGTCAGGCGGCGGGACGGGATACTGTCCGGCTGGCTAATATCGCGGGGCTTGGCATCGTTCCAGCTAGGCTTGAATCACCAGGCATAAAGCCTGGGTACCGTTAACGAACTGAAGACCCGACTTAGGCCTCGGGTCTTCGTTCTGAGCGGTGCGCTCATTGGTGCGGTAGAGGGCCGTAGAACCTCAATCCGAACACTTTGAGTCTATGGCCCTACGCACGTAGGGCGCAACGTTGTTGTGCCCACAAACGCGTGCGTGCCGTGCCCTGTTCCTCCGGGAGGAGGTGTCCGGCATGGAATCCAAACGGAAACGTGAAGAACCATGGGGCGCCTGGAACCTGGTGGTCAACATCATCCGACTAGTCGTTGATGTCGCCCGCCTGTTCTGGCACAACATCCCGTAAACGGGAGCGGAGGCCGCCAGCTGTTGCCTGGCGGCTTCCGTCGGGAAGTGCCGCAGCGCCGTCACCCAACACGTACCATCAACTTCCCGCGCTTCACCGACCTCATACGGGTACAAATTTTATTTCTGTCCAGACGTATTTATTGAGGCCAACTTCTCTCGGATTGCCTCATCAAGGAAATCCGTGATGGTGACACCAGTCTCGGCGAGGTATGCATCCAGGTCATCACGAAGGTTTATCTCAATTTTTGATGAGAAGGGCTCCATCCGCCGTTTCCCACGCGGCCTTCCTGGACCCGGTCGACGTGGCCCCGAGACGGAGCCTTCTGGCGATGATGCCGCCAATGGTTCTGGCTTCATGGCGAATGACTGTTCGTCGTCAATCTGCGCGTCAGCGGGCTTCGCCGTCGTCAACACATCGACCACGTCGGCTGCGGGCGCCTTGCGGATTGCGGATTTGCGTTCGAGTGCCATCTCAGTTGACCCCGTCCAGGTATCGCGCATGAGCAACGAACTTCTCTGTCATAATCGCCGCTCCCCTTCCCGGCATCTTCGCTAGGGGCGATTTCATGCTCACCGAGTCCTGCATTGCCGTCCGCAAGGGCAAATGAGGTTCGCGAACCTCAGAACCGTATGCTTCCTGAAGTTCCCCAATCTGGAAGGCATGCTCAGAGGTCAACGGCGAGCTCGTCTTATTGATGATGATGCCCAAGAAATCCAACGCCGGATTCAAGTGCGGCAAGGATTTGACCTTCTTGACCGTCTCGAGGAACTCTGTCACTCCCTTTACGGAAAAGGCGGCCGGCTCGGTCACGGCCAGCACTCGATCCGCCCAGATCAAACCATTGAGTGTCAGTCGACCCAACGCTGGCGGTAAGTCAATCAACACATGGTCATACTCTTCAAGCTCCGCCGCCCCATAGGCAGCGGTCTTGAGACGCATTTCCGGAGTCATGAGAGCCTCAGACTCCAAACGGGCCAGAGCCTCCGAGCTTGGAATCAGGTCGATCCCCGACCAGGTCGTTTCGGTGATTGCCTGCCCAAGTGTGCCGGCCTCGCCGCCGTAGAGAACATCAAAGACATCGAACTCCCCTGCCCCCTCCAAGGCCTCGGACACATTAGCTTGAGGGTCCAAATCGATGACGAGGACGCGCCTGCCAATCAGCTTCAAACCGGTGGCGAGACCGAGTGTGACAGAGGTTTTACCAACTCCGCCCTTGCGGTTTCCGATTGCTGTTACCTTCACGCCAGCACCCTTCTGGTCTTCTTGACGATCGTTCCTTCCCTCAATCTATCAACCAATCATTACGTATGTCCACCCACCTATCTATCAATCAATATTTCTGTCATGACAGAAATATTGATTGATAGATAGGTGGATGACATTATTTCTTTCTGTCTAGACAGAAAGATGGATGGGCTAAATGCCGGACACTGGCCCCCCGGCTCGGGCAGGGAATACGCACAACGGAACCGTAGGTTCCATCCATCCGCCTATCCATCTATGCGTCAATCTATGTATCTATCAATCAATATTTCTGTCATGACAGAAATATTGATTGATAGATAAAGCGCCGGCCGGGGGACTTTGTTAAGGCTGCGGTGGCCGTGAGCAAGCCCCCCCCCATAACGTCCAGTGCTTCTTCACCTCCGGCATTTTCTAAGCACCCAACCCACGGTCCGGTCACTGGGGCCGTATGGGACTGGCCTGATGATGCCGCCAGGATCGCAGAGCTCGCCGATGCAAATAGATATTTATTTCTGTCATTAACAAAATCTCCCTACTCTTCAAGCGTGCCATCAACCTAGGATGAGCCTGTCAAGAACTCCTGACAGAGAGCAATGATGGTGATTTGGGACTTGGGAGACGGTGTACACGTCGGCCGACTAGGAGTCGTTCTGGCTGATGGCAGACTTGGAGTACCTTACGAAGCTGGTGGCGTCGTCGTCGAGGGTGTGAGCGGTCATCACCACCGCCACCCTGAACGTCCGGGTTTTGAAATCGTCCCAGAGACTCAACCGTGGGATGGCGGGCCTCCTGCGAATGCGGTTGGGCGGACGACCCTAGGAATCGGGCCGGATGCCAATTCCGGATAGTGGGGACGAAACGTGAAGTCAAAGCGCTGCTGGGGTCTCCTGCTGTCCCGCCGATCGCAGTAGAGCAATCGGCGCTAGGGGAGTGGTGTCGGCATGCTTTGACCTGGGCGGTTGAGATGGCCGCCCGCAGTCTACGTCGAGCCTCCGTGCGACTAGATCAAGTCGTCGCAGAAGCTCGTACTGCCGGTGCAACCTGGGCAGACATTGGTCGCGAAACCGGTATGACAAGGCAAGCCGCTCATGAAAGATGGGCGAGCAAGTAACTAAATTCCGCAAAAATCCCTCGGCTCAAGGATTTCGCCGTGCGGGGAAATCCCTGGCCGAGACTCAGGCAGCGTGCCAAAGGTGGAGGTTGTCGTCTGGCGGGCCCCAGTGTTCGTCGCGTTCAGCGTCGTAGAGGTCGGTTTCATTGATGCGGGTGTCGCGGAAGCGGTCGAGGTGGGCGTGCCATTTGGCGCGTTCGCGGCGGTTTCGGGCGATGTGGTCGAGGTAGTCATCCAGGACGCCGAGTCGGGCGGCGAGCATGCGCAGATTGGCTGTGGTGGTCTTCCACACCCGTCCGTGGCGTTGGATCATGCCGAGGCTTTCCATTTCGGCCAGGGCATTCGAGCAAGCGCTGCGGCTGACACCGGTGGCGCGAACAAGGTCCGCGGTGGTGGGGGAGTGGCGGCCGCGTTCGATCGCCTCGTACACCAGTGCTGTGGCGTCGCCGAGGGCCCTGAAGACCGGCCGGATGGCGTGGATTTTGCCTTTGCGCCAGGTCAGTTCGCGGGCCAGTTGCTGGTACTGCTCGGGGAGCTGGATCAGGTACACGTCGGCGGCTTTGTAGTGGGCGTCGGCGATCTTGGTCAGGATCCCGTCCGAGGCACTGGCAAGGATGGGAAGGAGCCGGGCAATGGTGACGTGGTGCTTGCCCATCGCGGCGGCCAGGGTGCGGCAGCCGACGTCGAGGATGTCTGTTTCCTTGGCCCTCATGTACCCCAGCAGTCCACGGATAAGCAAGCGCAAGCCGAGGCCTTGCCTGCCCTTGGTTTGCAGTCTGTGGTCCAGGACCGCGTAGAGGATATTCTCCAGATCGTTCACGAGCTGGTGCGCAGCAGAACTGCTGGGTTCTTCCCGCCCCCCTGTGGTTAACGTTTGGCTTGTGTTGTTAATAAGTGCACTCTCTTCCCCGTGTTTCCGGGGGAGTGGTTTCTGCGAGGTCGGGTTGGTAGCGGTGAAGGCCTGGGCTTTGGCCCACTCGAATGGCAGCAACCGTGCCTGCCGTTCCGGGGATCCGTAGAGGGCGGCCAGGCCGGGGAACTGGCCGGCGAGTTCGTTCTCGACCTGGGTCAGGGACCAGCCACAGGCGCTGAAGTGGTTTAGCACAGCCATCCTGGCCTCGGACGGGCTCTTGTACCGGGCCGTGTCATACAAACCGGTCCGGGCTACGCGGCGCAGCGGTGCCTCACTGCCCGAAGCCAGGGGCAGGACCGGCAGGGTGCCGGTGCGTTGCGCGGCAACGGTCTTGGCGGTACGGGCCTGCAGGGCGCGCTTGCGAGCCAGCTCCGGGGCCAGCGCAGCCCGCAGCTTCATCACCGCGGCCGTGGGGTTGCGTCGGCGCAGGATGTCATACGCCCGGGAGAGGGGAGTGATCAGGGTTTGGTGGCCACCGGACTTATGCACCGAACCTGGCACGCGGATACACCCGTCCGTGACGTTCTGATGTGGACTCGGGTCAAGGCTCGATGCGGTCAGCGCGAAGGCCTCGACCAGGTCCCTGGCCTCGGCCGCGTCCAAACGATCCTGCAGCGGGACGTACAGGTGCCGGCCACCGCTGGGGGAGAAGTCCTCCACGAACACCAAGCCGCAGGCGGACAACAACCGACCCACACGCGCCGCGTCCGCGTCGACAACACCCTTCAAAGCCTTGGACGTATCAAAGTCCAAGCACAGGGTCGCGACACTGCCATCGACCCCATGCACAGCAACCGCAGCAGGCCGCTCCGGCAACAACCGTGTGATCTTCGGCGCACTCGCCGGCCGGGGATACTGAAACTTCTGACCAATCCAACGCCCCAAACGGTACGACGGGGCGCCAGCAATCAACGGAGCAAGACTCCACGCGTGCTCGGGTGTGATTGACGACGCGCCGACACTCGCGCGTGTATGCGTTGACGCCAAAACGGCATCCGGTACCATGGAGGCAATACTCCTTATCGTGGATGAGGATGTAACAAAGGGAGCGTCGTCGTTAGAGGAAGCTTCGAATAGTTCGGATCTGGTCCCGCCAAGAACGTGATCTGAACTGAATACTTATTGAAGGCCCGCCTAGTGCGGGCCTTCAGACTTTAACTTGCTTGCGCGATAGGCAGAGCCTCCGGCAACTGGTTCCGATCGAACCAGACGGGGATACCGTCTTGTGCGAGTTCGGTGCGTAGATGTTTGAGGATGACTTCCATGGCCTCGCTCTGGGACAGCCCCAGTTGCTCGGCAAGATCGACAACAAGCTTTTTGTCTGTTTTAGGGACAGTCGTCACCAACTGAACGTTGCCAATTCCTGTCCCGCGCTTTCTGCGAACGGGAGATGTAGTCATGGTCGTAAAACTAGCGTTAACGCTAGGCATTAAGTGGGAAGGCCTATTGGGCGTGTCGTGCCTGGTATAGGTGGCCCCTTCGCTGACCCCAGAGCCAGAGTATGAGGCACGTGAACTTGCCTCTCTCATAGTGACCGCTCCTTTCTGAGGATGAGTAGTCCGCCTCCGTGCCCGGAATCTAAGACGCAGAGATTGCATCTACGGCGCCAGGATCGCTTCAAAGCTTGCTAAGGCCCCTCTGTCTGCGAGGTGGCACGTATCATCCCGTCGAGTTTGTTGGGGCGGCCTTCCGCTCGATCTATCAGAGCTCCCACGTACTCGCCGAAAGACATGTCGTAACGCTGAGTCGCCTTCCAGGCGTTGTAGTGCTGGTGCGGGAGTACAAGGCAGTTCATTGGCGCCTTCTTTCCGATTAGCTTGGGCGGGTGGTATTCCTCCATGTGAATCTCCCTAAGTCCGGTTTAAGAGAGACCTGTAGCAATACAGGTCCTGTCGCGGCCGCGCACCTGCAGCATCCCCTTCAGGCCAATTGGGTGACAGCCTACCTACATGCTTCGCACATGCACAACTCATTGCCTGCACTCCCCGCGCAGTTTCAGGTAAAATTCTGAGTCAGCTGTCCGCCTGCTCTTTGTGGCGGTCTACACAAGTAGCCGAGCTTGACTGAAGGAGCTATAACGATGGCAGATGGGGGCCGCAGCGTGTTTCTTACGCAGCAGCAGAAGAAGGAGCGGCTGGCGGATCGCATGGCGATCCTCGAGGATATTTGGGAGGCCGACCACAACACCGCGCTCACCTACGCTCACGTCGAGGAAGCCCTTTCTACCCAGGGAATTCATCTGTCGAGGACCCGCTGGTCTTACCTGATCAACGGCAATGGCAGCCTAGTGACAGATCAAGACCTCCTAAAGGCGATCGCAGAATTCGTCTTCGCAGTACCTGGTGCTTATCTATGTGACCTCAACAGCGAGATTCCGCCTGAGGTGGAGGCGAGGAGGGACTTCCTCGTCCAGATGCGCAAGCTCAAGGTAAAGAATTTCGCTGCCCGGAACTTGGGAGAGATGTCACCTGAAACGCTCAGGACAATCACTGAAATCATTGATGCTTCGATGAAGGGTGAAGAGTGAATGGCTCTCCCACTCGTTCAGGATAAAGTGCGGGAACTATGCGGAGACGGCACTGCTTCTCTGTCGGAAGTCGTTGAGCGTCTAGCGGAGATTCGCGAGAAACCGATTGAGCTAGTTGAGCAGGACTGGGATTGGGGAACGCTGACAGCTTTTAAGTTGGATGCTGAGGATCGCATCAAGATCTTTTTCCCCCCGCAAAAATCGACGCAGTACAAGCTTCACTGCATCTATCACGAACTCGGGCACATCTTTCTGGAAAGTCTCCGGATTCCAGTTTCCGGGCCCACGTTCTCCAAGGAGATGCTAAAGGAAGCCGCCGGAGCGATAAGCATGAGCTGCCGTACTGTTCCGAACCACCCTGTCGAACGGTGGGTGGAGGATTTTGCTTTTGAGATGTCGAAAAAGACTCGTTCACGCAGCTCGGGCCCCGATCCTTTCCTCTGATAGACCATGAAACTGCTGCTCTTTGCGCTGCTCAGCGCCCTATGCCTGCTTCGGGTTCCTTCGGTGGTCAAGGTGACGGAATCACGGGCATCGTGGGTGGCATCGGTCTTCGGACTCGCTGCGCTTTATGTCCTGGGAACGGTAACACCCCTGGATGTGATTGATAGCTACCTCGGTGGCATCAACGTGACAAACCTGCTCCAAGCCATCTTCGCGCTACTGGCGATCTTCTTCTTCAACGACAGCGTGCGGCGCTTGGCTAAAGTATCCATTGTCAGATGGACCTATTACTCTCCGCTGCTGAGCATTCCGATAATGATTCTTAGCTTCGCTCTCGTTGAGAATAAAGGTCCAACGGCCGCGGACTTCATCGACACCCGCATGGACCAACTCGCAACTGCCGTTTACAGCGGCACGTACATGGTTGCGTTGTTGTTCACCGTGCTCAGAATCATCTACATGCTTCGCCACGAGGCTAAGAGCCTGTACGCAACATTCTCGGCCGGCCTGCTCGTGGTTGCTGCAGCCGTCTCATGCCATATCACCTACGTGGTGTTGTTCCAGTTCTCTCCATGGCATGCCTGGGCCCGAGCGATCGGTTCCTGGTTCGACCGCCTCTTTTATGTGGGACTTTCGGTGACGGCCGCGGGTTGGCTAATCCTTTTCGTGTCAAAGCAGATCCCGAGACTACGCCTCTGGATGGCCGATGCTCTCTGGCTCACCGCGTTGAGGATGCGGGTTCATGCAGATCCATCACGAGTCAGCCCAGCGTGGGATCTTTTCAATGAAACGCTCGAAAACGGCGTCTACAAAAGCCTCATAGTCCTACACAACTACGAACGCGGAAACCTGATGACGTTCCCGGAATCAACCCAACGCAGGATCAGCCAAATAGAAGCCAAGCTGGACGTGCGAGTCTAGCCAGACTCAGCGATCGTCTTCCTGACCCAGCTCGTTAGCTCATGGGTGAAGACAAGCGGCGATGTATTCCACTCCTGAGTGTGGTGGGACTCGGGCATTGCGATCAGTGTGACCGTTTCAGGATTGGCGCGTTGGAATGCCAGCGAGATCTCCCAAGGAACCTCTTGGTCTTTGATGGAGTGCAAGACCAAAGTTGGGACCACCACCCGGCTTGGTACATCGACCCATTCAAGCGCATTGAAGTTGATCGCTTCGGCTAGACCGAGCATCTTTGCGAAAGTGCGAGCCTGCAGCAGGCGCATGACAAAGCCTGCTCCAATCGCCGGGACACCTGCCCGCGCTGCTCCAGCTGTGATGGACTTGCGCCAGCTCGTCACAGGCCCAACCAGGACGATTCCAACAATGCGATCCCGGTGAACGCTGCGCTCCGCGGTGAGCAAGGCAATAGTCCCACCCATTGACCAGCCTGATAGGACGATTCTTCGCGCCCCATGAGCCACGGCGTAGGTCATGGCGCTTTCCACGTCGAGCCATTCGGTTTGTCCCAAGTGACTCGACGCCGCCTGTTGTGGGCTCACCTCCGTGTCGCTGCGAAATGAAGGAACCAAAGACGTAAAGCCTAGGCTCTTGAAAGCGTGGACGTCTCGAAACATGATCGATCGGTCGGTCCAGCTGCCGTGGATATGGATCACCCACACGTCCTTGTTCTCAGCTTCGAACAGCCACGCAGGAGCAAAGCCGTAGCTGGTGGGGACTGTCACCTCTTTATAGGGTCCGCCGACTGCGGAAGGTTCGAAGAAAACGTCGGGGGTCCAATCGACCAGTGGCCCCAGATTTGCCGGACCAGATCCAGAAGGGGAGAGCCGCCGCTCCACATACTTTTGAGCCTCATCAATCAGCATGACCTCGCCGACACGAAAATACTTCTCAGTTGCCGGATCGAAAACCCCAAAGTCCCCCGGGGCTCTGGTGTAGTCGTCCAAGTCGATGCGGAGTCGCAGCCCGCTATGCGTCAGTTCAGCTTGACGGTAATCCTTCGGGCCGCGTTTGACGATCTTGCGGGCCATGACAACAGCGAATCCAGAGAGTGCGGCCGCCGGCATGAAGACCGTCAGCCAAGCCGCAGCGCGTCTTCTCATCATCATTAGGGCTTACTCCTTCAGCACCGTTCCGAGGAAGTAACGGAGCCCGTTCATCCTAACGCCCTGCAAACTGGTGCTACATGCATAAGGCATGCTTGCTACAAGCATTGAACATGTTCGCTGCATGCGTGTATGGTTTTTACTGTCCAGCCGCCGCCTTTCTGGGTGTGGTGGACCAAAGGCAGAGCTGCTCATCTGACGAAGCAAGTCCTCCGAGCTGGCCGCGCCTGCCGTTGCTAGGAAGGAGGAGTCATATCGGCTGTTGAGGGGGCCGATGTGGTCGGTGAACGGACGCTCGCGAGGCAGTAGCGCAGCGCGCGACTGCCTCCCGCCTACCGTCTTAGCATTGCCCGCCAGTGCCTTGTCCCGGGCGGGCTTGTTCAAGGTGTATATGACCCGCTGGCCGTGTCGATGCTCATCAGCATCTGATGGGACGATTCCCTGTTCTTCTAGGTCGGCGGGAAGCAGTAGAAGTGGAAACAATGCCCATTGGGGAGGGACAGGTTTTGAAGAACACGCTGCCGTTCGGCATGCAGCCGATGAACGCGCCGCTGTGTACCCGCGCGGGGGCGCATCAGTGATCGCCCGGAAAGTTATCACCGGCGCGTCAATCGTTGCGCTGCTGACGGTCGGGCTGGTCACAGTGGTCCTGGATGACAGCGACCCGGCCCAGGCAGCATCCTCCTGCGCCGCGCCCGCAAGCGTGGCCATCGGCCCTGCCCCTACTGGGGGAGTGGCCGGGTTTGATGCCGAGCAGATGAAGAATGCCCAGTCGATCATGAACGCGGCCAAGTCCCTTAAGTTGCCGGTCGCGGCGCAGCTGATCGGGATCCAGGCCGCGATCGGTGAGTCCACGCTCCGCGTCATCGACTACGGTGACGGGGCCGGGCCGGACTCCCGTGGTTTGTTCCAGCAGCGGGCCAACGGCTCCTGGGGTTCGTACGCGGACCGGATGGACCCCACCGTTTCGGCGACGAACTTCTTCAAGGCACTTCAGAAGGTGGAGGGCTGGGAGGCCCTCGAACCGACCATCGCGATCCACCGGACGCAGCGGAACGCGGACCCGAACCACTACACGAAGTTCCGTTCCCAGGCCACGGAGGTCTTCAAAGCCTTGGGCGGGGAGTCCGGTGCGGCTGTGGACCCGTCCGGGGTGTGCCCGGCTGAGGGCAACCAGGTTGTCGGTGAGCTGGCTGGTAAGTGGGTCAAGCCCATGGATGGGGCGATCAACAGCAGTGGTTACGGTCCCCGCCCTGCACCGCCTGGCACTGCAGGGGGAGTGCTGGCCAACTTCCACTACGGCATTGACTTCGTTCACCCCGGGGGGCCGGGAAGGATCGTGGCCCTGGCGGATATGAAGATCGTCAAGGTCCGCAACCTCGATGGCCTGTTCGGCACCGGCGTGACCGGCCAGACCGTGGACGGGAAACTCACGATCGGCATGTATCACATGGAGGCCGGGTCGGTGAAGGTCAAGGAAGGTGACACCGTGGCCGCCGGGACACCGCTGGGCACCGAAGGCGCGACGGGCAACGTCACCGGCCGCCACCTTCACATGGAGTTCTTCGCCGGGGCTATGCCGAACCCCATGGTTCCGATCAACCCGACCATCGACCCGACTCCGATCATGAAAGAGAAAGGCATTCTCTGATGCGCCAGCACCTCGCACTGACAGTCGCACTTGCCGCCGCACTCTGTTTGAGTGCCTGCGCCGGTAACACGGGCACCGAACCTGCAACAGACCCCACCCCCACGGTCAACACCGGGCAGGAGAGCAACCATGCCGGGGCCGGGCACGACGACGGGGCCGACGAACACTACGGAATCCCCGAAGTGACGTGGGACGCCGCAGCCGAGAAGTCGGTCAAGGACACCGCGGCCAAGGTCATGGGTTTGTTCGCACGTCCCGAAGTTCCCGAAGCAACCTGGTTCGCTGACCTGGCCCCACACCTCGCACCTGAGTACGCGGAAGATGCGAAGTACATCGACCCGGCCCGGGTGCCGATCCGGAAGACCACGGACGGACCAGCGATCAGCAGGGACGCCGGTAATCCGATGACCGTCACTGCGACGTTCGCTACCGATGCGGGACGTTGGAGGGTGCTCCTGCACCGTTCCGGGCAGCAGCAGCCGTGGCTGGTGACCGCCATATCCCCGCAAGAGCCGACCTCATGAACCTAAAGACAGAACCGGAAACGAGCGAGAGGAATCATCCGATGAGTACGAACTGGCAAGGGAGCGAACGCAAGAGCCGCGCACCCATCAGCCTGACCGACACCGAGCCGGAAATGCCGACCGCGGATCCGGCCACGGTCATTCACGCCGTACCGGATGCCGAACCGGACGCGACCGAGACGAAGCCCGAGCCGGTGGATCACCGGGAGGCTCCGTTGGTCAGCGGCCGCCGCAGCGCGGTCGTGCTGCGTAAGGAGAACGTGAACGACCAGTTGCCGCCGGCCACCGGCTGGCAGGCGTTCCTCCGGGCGATCAGCTTCGGTCTGATCAGCCCCAAGGTCGGTGCGGCCGAGCTGGCCCGCCGGGCTGACTTGTCCGCGATCCAGCGCGTCTACTCCCGTCCGATGCAGGTCACGGTCGTCCAGCCCCTCGGTGGAGTGGGTAAGACGATGTGCAGCGTCGGTATTGGCTCTACCTTCGGGATCCACTCCGGTCAGCAGACGCTGGTGTGGGACAACAACGAAATGATGGGTACCGCCGGGGTACGCACCAACTCGAACGACTCCACGCGGACCGTGTGGGATCTGCTGAACGTTCTGGAGTCCTTCGAAACGGTCACCGCCCGCAAGGGCGAGCTGTCCTACTACACCCGCCATCAGGGCAACAACCAGTTCTCCGTCCTGGTCGCGGACGAGGACGCGGACAGGATGAAGTCCATCGGCGCCGACGAATTCAACCGCATCCACACGGTCGTGAGCCGTTTTTACGACACCATCATCGTGGACACCGGCAACAACACCCGGTCAGCGAACTGGCTGGCCGCGATCGAGGTCACCGACCAACTGGTGATCCCCACAACGCTCAAACGCAACGCTGTCGTCTCGGCCCTGCGGATGATCGAACAGCTCGAGTCCATGTCCGAACGCACCGGGAACCCGCGCTACAAAGACCTCGTGGCCAACGCCGTCGTCCTAGTCACCCAGGGCGGCGGGGCGAAGGTCTCCGCAGCCGAGCAGGCCGAACTGCGGGCCAACCTTGCCTCCGCTGTGCGCGTGATGATCGACATTCCCTACGACCCGGCCCTGGATACCGGCTCCATCATCGACTGGCAGCTCGTCGGTGACCCGGCCCGTCGCGCGTTCGAACGCGCATCAGCTCAAATCGCTGAAGGCCTCCTGGCCGTTGACCGCGCCACCTCAACCCACACCATCAACCGATAAGGAAACCACGGACCATGTTCAGCAGCATCGGCAACGAAATTCTCATCCGGTCCGCCGTGCCCCTCATCGACAACCCGCTGGAGGGCGTAACACCCAGCATCGCTGTTTTTGGCGTGAAGTTCACCGGAGCAGCCCAACTGATCCTCGGCGGCCTCTGGGCGCTTGCCCTGCTCATCCTGGCCGGATTTTTCATTTGGAACCTCATGAAGTGGGGCATCGCCCGCAACCGCGGCCACTCCGATGACATCGAAGAAGGCGCATCCGGGGCCAAGAAAACCGGCATCGCCTTCGGCGCCGCTGCCGGAGCCAGCGTCATCCTCGGCGGCATCCTGGCACTCGCCTCGGCAGCAGGAGCCTAGCCCATGCGGAAACACTGGAAACTCCTCACAGCGCTGGGGGCGGTGATCGTGATCATCGCCGTGGCCGTCGTTCTCCTGAACCCCTCGGCCCCGGCACCCAGCAAGGACGAACCCAGCTCCCTGCAAGCCTCGGGGAAATTCGGGTTCCCTGTCTCTCGGATCAAGATCGGCGAAGGTGGCACCAAAACCGCCAGCGACGGCAAAACCATCACCGGCTACAACGGCACCTGCGACTCCGCAGCCCAAGCCGCCGCCAACTACACACCCCTCCTTGAGGACATCAACACCTCCACCTGGGCACAACAGAAAAAGACCCTCTCAGAGATAGGCAAGCCCGGTCCATGGGTCGAAAAAATGACCTATGAGGGAGATTTGCTAACCACAGCCAAAGATCTTCCCAGCGGTCCCTTCGACGGAGGGTGGTTCACCCGAACTGATCTGGCTTCGGGTGGCCTCTACCGGGTTGCCAGCTGCGACGCGAAAAAGAAAGCCGTTGTGCAGGTGTTCTTCGGGGCAGTCAGCGCCAACGTAAAGACAGCCCCGAGTGCGTTCTTCCAAACAGTCTCCCTCGAACTCACATGGGCTGGGGACTGGAAGATTTCTGATGCTGCCATCTTGCAGAGTGGTCAGAACTTCGGCGGTCGAGTCAAGGACGGCGGTCCGATGAGTGTCGGCACCAACATGGAGGACGAGGCCACGCCAGTTCTGCGGAACGACATGGTCAACGCCTTCTTCAAGGACCTATCCCGTGAGGGGTGGGTTGAGTATGCAAACGCTAAGCGTTAGCAGAACCATCCGTCTGGTCGCGATCGTGCTGGCAGTTTTCCTCAGCTTTGGAATTCTCACCGCCGGTCCTGCCCAGGCAGCGGATGACGTGAGCAAGTCTGAGAAATTGAACGCGGACCAGCTCAAACGACTGGCCGGACTCCCATCTGACCAGCGCGACAAGATCAGGGACCGTCTGAACCAGGAGCTGGCAAAGAATGCCTGTGGGGATCTTGCTTTCCATACGGCAATGGGCCCCAGCGATTGTGAGACTATCTCCGCGAAAGCGTTCGGGTCGTTTCTGACCACGCCTGAGAAAGTGCTGGACTACGACGGCAAGAACACAACGGCCTTCTGCGCTGGACTGCCTGCAGCTGGCGCCCCTGACTCAGCGACTCTGTGGTGCGCCCAAGGGTCTTTAGTTGAGAAGTTCCTGCCGATTGCCGGGGTGGCGATGCGGGCGGCCCTTTCTGCGATGCCGGGCGGCAACGTGGTGTTGGGGACGGTCGATACCGTGGCGTTCATCGCGAACGCCAAGGACGGGTTTGAGAAGTTCGCCAACACGGTCAAGGCCGAGGGCGTGAAGTCCACCAATGAGGTGTTGAACAACCTGTTGAAGGTCTCCGTGTTCGAGGTTGACGACGCTTTCCGGGCCACGTGGGCTGCTTTCGCGGGGATCGGGATCCTGGTCATGGGTTTGATGTATTTCAAGCTCTGGAAGGACGTGTCCAACGAAGAGATCGACATGGACTCGGCACGAACATCCCTGCTCTGGTACGGGCCGTTGTCCATGATCCTGGTGCTGTTCGGACCCGCGCTCGGGCACGTGATCAACGGATGGATAACCGGCCTCACCGAGGGAATCACGTTCTGGACTTCCAGCCGGGTCACGGATTTTGGGGTGGCAATTTCCCGGTTCGCGTCCTACGAGTCCAGCGGCGCTTTCGGACCTTTGGCCGCTGTCCTGCTGTTCGGGCTGTTGTTCATCGCCGCCTGGGCCATGCTCGGGTTGCTCGCCTTGCAGCCCATGGGCCTGTCCCTGATCGGGGTTGGTATCGCTTTGATGATCGGGTTCATGATTCACCCGAAGTACCGCGAACGCGTGGGCAAGGTCGGTTCGTTGTGGCTGGGGATTTCCCTGTCCAAGCCCTTGTTGCTGCTGCTCATGGGCGCGGTGTTCAGCTACGTCGCCTCCCGCCCGGCCTTCGCCGGTGAGGGCGTTGACGACGGCATGGTCAACGCCACCTCGGTATTCCTGGCCGCAGCGGCCATGCTTGTGCTGGCCGTCGCGTTGCCGATGCTTTACAAGTACGTCCCCATTCTCCCTTCGTCATCAACGAGCATGGGCGAGGGCCGGCAGTCGGTCGCCGGGGCGGCCATGGTCGCCGGGGCAGGTGCGGCTATCTCGTCATCGATCAGGCAGCGCCGGACCGCCCAAGTACAGTCCGGCACCCCCGCCGGAGGTGCACGCCCCGGCAGCACCAGCGCAGCGGGGTCAGCGTCGATGGCCACCCAGACAGAGGCCCAGGCCGGCGGTCCGGGACGAGGTTCGAATGGTTCGGGTGCTTCCGGACGCCGCAGCGCAGCGTCAAGGATCCCGAACGAGCAAAGCACACCCGCAGCTCAGGGCAGCCAGGGGCAGCCGGACACCCGCACGATCGGCGAGCTGCAGAAAGCCGACCGTGCCGGAACCGGCGGGGCCAAGACAGCACAGGCGTTGAAGACCGGGGCCGAGGCCGTTGGCCGGGGATCGGTGAAGGTCGCAGCGGGCGGGGCGACAGCGTTCCTGCTGGCAGGCCGGGAAGCGGCACGGCAGGCCTCCCTGCGCGGTCAACGCTCAGCCCGTTCGATGGCACCGGATACCGACCACATCAGTGGCCGGTAAGCAGAAGCACGAGGAGTAGGTAGTCATGGGAAGAATGGTTGTTGTCGGCGGTGAAGTCCAGAGCCGTGGCCTGTTCGGAGGAAACCGGACAGCACCGGAATGGATCGGCCTGTCCGTGGCCATCGGCGCCGCGCTGGTGATCGCCGTGGCCGGCGGCATCCAGATCGTCCCCCTGATCCTCGCCGCCGTGTTGATCCTGGCAGGGGTCATCCTGACCACGCCCAACAAGTTCTCCGGCCACCGCTCCCTGGGCGCCCTCTACGTCGAGGTCCGCCACAAGAAGGCCCGGGCCAGGAACAAGTCCCTGGTTTATGTTCCGGTCAAGGACCGCCCGCAGACACGGATGATCAAAGCCGGGAAAAAGAACCGGGACCGGGCCGATGCGCACGGCATGATCGAAGTGCCCGTCCGGCACAAGGACAACGCCCCGCTCATGGTGGGCACCGTCCGCCACTTCACCATTGACACCGCGGAAGGCCCGCTGGTGATCTTCCGGCATCAGGGCAAAGTCAAGAAGCCCTACTACACGGCCACGATGGAGGTCATCGGCTCCTCCTCCGGGATCCGGGAGGAACACCGGAAGGAATCCGGGCACGTCGCCCGCGGCCAGTACCTCGCCCGGCTGGCACGCCGCCAATCCCTGGTAACCCATGTCCAGACGCTGGCCCGTGCCGTGCCGATGGACTCGGCCGATCACCTGCTGTGGGTCAAACGGCGCATCGCGCAGAACGTTCCACGGATCCTGTTGGAGTCCTACGGGGACCTGTGCGAGACCACCCGCTCACGCTCCGAACAGCACCGCACCTACGAGACGTTCCGGATCCCCGGCTCCGCCGCCCTGTACCGGCGGGCCGAAGCGTACGGTCCGGGGGACGAGGGCATCGGGCAGGCCATCTATCAGGAAATCCGCTCCGCCATGGCCCAGGCGTCCATGATGGGGTCGATCACCAACTCCCGGCCCCTCGGCCCGGCGGCGATGGCCGCCCTGCTGCGTCACTTGCAGGACCCGGACTTCGACATCGACGACTACGACGGCGCCGACCTGATGGACTGCTGGCAGCACCTGGACGGGGGAGCCTCGCCCATCTCGCTGATGGTCAATGATCACTGGCACATCCGCACCGCGTACGTGCCCGCCGCGGCGTTCAGCCCCGCACCTGTCCCGGTCGAGGCGCTGGAAGCGATCATCAGCGGCATCCAACCGGCCGTGGTGCATTCGGTGTCCATGGTGATGGAACTACAGGACGCCCGGACCGCCCGGTCCAAAGCCCGCACCGACGCCGCGATGGACAGGGCCACCGGGAACAAAGTCGCCAAATCCGGGGTCGTCACCGACGGCACCGAAGAAGTGCTGCTCGGGGCCTCCCACCAACGCCTCGTGGACCTGAAGCCCGGCTCCGGGCACCACGGCGCAGCCTACGCGCTGTATATTTCCTTCGCCGTCGAGGACGCGAACGAGATCCTGTCCACGACCGACATCGTTGAGGCAGCGGCCTCCGATGCCGGTATCGAGTTCATTGACTGGCTGGACCACCGTAATGACCTGGCCCTGATCACCACCATGCCATTCACGAGGGGAATCCGATGAGCACCACGAACGGCGTCAAGCGCCTGGCCCTTCCCTGGGCTGTGGCCGGCAAATCCACGCGGACCATCCGGTCACAGGCCCGCACCGGGAAACTGGAACTCGACGCAGCTGCAGCCGATACCGCGGCCGAAGGTTTGCGGGCCAAGAACCCGGTGAACAAGCCGTTGAGTAAGCGGGCGGTGAAAAATGCTGACAAGCAGGAAGCCAGGGACCGTGAGCTGATCGAGGCCACAGCGACCGCCCAGACGCGGTGGCACCATGACCGTAGATGGGCGTTCGCCTCAAAGCTGGGCTTCTACGACCCGGCAGCACCGGGCGTGCCGTCCTCGACCCGGCAAATGGAGTTCTCCCACATGGCGATTGCCTCCCCGCCCACGTCCCACCGTGGTCTGGTGTTCGGGGTCGATGCCGGGTCCGGGTGGATGATCGTCCATGACCCGTTCACCGCCTACGGGGACACCCTGGAATCGCCGAACGTCTGCTACATCGGTGACCTCGGCCAAGGGAAGTCCTCGGCCATGAAAACCTGGGGCGTGCTCCGTCAGCTGATCCTCGGCCGCCGCGTGGTCGTGATCGATAAGAAGTACCAGAAAGACGTCGGCGGCGGCGAGTACACACCCCTTGCACGCAAACTCGGGGTTGCTCCGGTCCGGTTCAGCATCGGTGGCGGCGGATCCCGGATCAACATCCTGGACCCCCGCATCGCCGCACGGCTGAACGAGGAAAACCACGACAGCGCCGAAGCGTCCCGCACCCCGGCCGGCCAATCCATGCTGGTCCGTGCCGTCATGGAAGAAGCCCTCCGCCGGCCGATGACACCCAAGGAAGGCAAAGCCGTCCGCATGGCGCACCGCCAAGCCCTGACGGACGCGAAAAAGGCCGGGGACGTCGCGCACATCGGGCACGTCCTCAAAGCCCTCTACGCCCCCAGCGAAGACGCCGCGCAGGCCACGAACCTGACCGTGGAGGAACTGCGCGAATGGGGCCAGGACCCGGCCTTCGAACTCGAACGCATGATCGAAGATGACCTGGCCGGCCTGATCGACGGCGAGACCAGTCCGGACATCCAGCTCAACGCCGGCCTGACGGTCTTCGACGTGTCCCTGCTCCCGGAGGACGGGCCCGCGTTGCCGATCGTCATGACGATCATCAACACCTGGTTGGCCAACACCCTCTACCGGCAGGAAGAAGCAGTCCCCACGGTCCTGCTGATTGAAGAGGCCTGGCACACCGTCCAGGGCTCGGTGGCCACCGTGACCCGCCGCAACACCAAACTCTCCCGCGCCCTGTCCCTGTCGTGCCAGTTCGCGTTCCACCACATCTCCGACATCCCGGCCGACAGCCCGGCAATCTCGATGCTGAAAGAGTGCGGAACGGTGCTGCTGTACAAGCAGCAAAAGAACGCCGACGCGTTGGCGTGCGAAGAGATGTTCACCCTCCCGGTCGGGACCGCCGAAGTGATCACCAAGCTGGTCAAGGGAACGTGCCTGTTCAAAATCGACCAGTTCGATCCTTTCGAAGCCATCCACGTCCGCAGCCCCCTCGAGGTGGAGCTGACCGACACGGACGGGGCCATGAAGTCCACCTCCACCATCGCCTTCACCGAAGAACCCGCCACCGATGAAGCCGCCACTGATGAAGCCATGGAGGAAATCCGCGCATGAGCAAGCAAACCTCGACAGATACCCTGATGAAACTTGGCCTCGTCGGCGTCCTTGTCGGCTTGGTCGCCATCGCATGGGTCTCCGCGTTTCTGGGTGAGTTCCTGACGCCCACGGGGATGCCGTGGACGAATGTCGCCGAGCTGGTGGCTCGGGTCAAGGCCGGCACGTTCGCTTGGCCGGGTGCCTCGACGTGGATCGCCGTTGTTTTGGCGGTCATGGTCATGTTTGGTGCGGCGCTGGCCGCTGCCGGCCGGGGCGGTTCGGGCAGTGCCGCGCAGCGTGAGTTGGGGTCCCGTCTCGCGACGGGGGCCAAGCTCGCCCCGTTGATGGAGAAGGAGCGGAAGAAGGACGCCCAGCAGTTGCATCCCAAAGCCGTGGGTCTGCCTCCTGGCCAGGTGCTGGGTCAGACCGCTGCCGGGAAACCCGCCGTTCTCTATCAGGGCTGGCGGGATCTGGGGGTGTGCGTCATGGGGCCCGGGTCCGGTAAGACGTCCTGTATGGTGGTCCCTCGTCTGGCGGCAGCTCCCGGTGCGGCGCTGATGACCTCGAACAAGGTAGACGGTGTGGCCCAAGTGATCGCTGCACGCCACCAGCTGGGAACGGTGTGGGTGTGGGATACCGGAAAGATTTACCGGCAGTCCGACAAACCGGACTTCATTTTTAGTCCCCTGTGGGAAGTGAAAGGCACCGAGGACGCCATGCGCCTGGCGTCGTGGATCATCACAGCGTCGTTGAAGAACAACCCACGTACCGAAAGTGAAGCGGCCGAGGACGCCCAGTTCGGCCCCTCCGGTGAGTCGTGCCTGGCGTGGACGCTGCTGGCAGTGGCCCTGGTCGGGAAGGCCCTGGCGGATGTCCACGAATGGATCTCCAAAGGATCGTTCGAGAAGGTCAGCAACATTCTTGCCGACGAATACCCTCGCCCCGCCGCGGAAATGAGGGGCTTCGACAAATGGCCTGACCGCACCCGCGGCTCCTTGGTGGCCACCACCCAACGCATGTGCCGCGACCTGGTGCACGACGCAATCCTGGCGTGGACCACTCCCACGCCCGGTATCAGGAACTTCGACCCGGCCGAGTTCATGGAGGGCCGGCAGACCATGATCCTTTTGTCCGAACGAGGCCCCGGCGGGGCCGGTGCCGTGCTCACGGCTATGATCAAAGCCATCTGCAACGCCGCCGTCCGCAAAACCCCGGGCGAAGCACGGTTGACCGTTCCCTTGGTCGGTGAGCTGGACGAAGTGGCCAACATCGTCCCGTGGCCGACGTTGCCGCAGGATTTCAGCCACTACGGCTCCCGTGGCCTCTGCTTCACCCTCTACCTCCAGGGATGGTCCCAGGGATGCGGCGAATGGGGCACCAAAGGGATGCAGACGCTGTGGCAGATGTCCGGTGCCCGCTTTGTTGGCAGCAACGAGGAAACCGACTGGACCGAAGGGCTGTCCAAGGCGATCGGCACCTACCAGCGCAAGGACCACGGCTCCGACCGGAAAGAGCGTCTGCCGAAGGTCAGTGTGCAAGACTTCGCCGAGCTGGCGAAGTTCTCCGGGATCCTCAGCAGCAGCGCCGCGCCCGCCGCGTTGCTCCGGCTCACCCCGTGGCACCAGAACAAGGAACTCAGCAGGACCATTGAAGCCGGCATGGAAGCCGCTACCGCCATCGCCAAAGGCGAACCGCAGCCCTCCACGGACCCGGTCCCGGAACAGCAGGTCGCAGCATGAGCGAAACAGCCAGTGAAACCCCGGAGCTGAGCGAACAAGACCTGATCGATAACTTCGTGGACTGGGTTGAGGCTTTCATCCACGACATCGAAGCCGTCACCGATGATGAAAACACCCGGTACTGGTGCCCGCAATGGTGGAACCACCCCGAAGCCGTCACCAGGCTCCGCGCCCTATACGAGGAGTACGTCCGGGCAGAGGACGAAAACACGCTCTCCGGCTGGTTCGTCTACCACTGGGACGCCCACTCAAGAACACTCTTCTCACCCACCGGCCCGTTCGAACTGTGCCGGGAAGGACACCACTTCTTCAACCGCCAAGAAACCTACACGCCGCGTCTGGTCACCGAAGCCGTTCCCAAGGATTGGGCACCATGAACGACAGACCCCGCCAACGACGTCGCTGCTGATCAGAACTTGGTCACGTCCTGACGGAAGACTGCGGTCCCTGAGCCCCGAAAAAACACCAAGTGATACAAAACTTCCAAATGCGCAGGCGGTGGCACTATTGATCCAAGCCGGGTTGGCAAGGGAGTCTCTGGAGGATGAATGTTCACGAATCGTTGGGTCAGTTCTAAGCCCAAGCCGCTAACGAAGGATAACGACTTATAACAAATCTCGTTATAAATCGTTATCAGCAGTTCCATGGGCACATGGACCCAGCTTGGGGCTGGAGACTGATCCGCGGTCGGCTACCAGAGATGAGGCGACGGAGGTGCGCCCAACTTCTCCATCACCGACTGCGACCATTCCGACAGAGCCTCCACGACATGGGTCTCCTGAAAATCGTCGGCTGTTCGGAAGTCTCCGGAATCGCTTCGGTTCAAGAGCAGTTCAAGCTGGTCCAGGTGCGTAGTTGATTGACCCATCAAATCTTTCACGGAGGGTATGTCCCGGCATGCAAACGCCGAGTTCTCAATTGCAAGGCGAACGGTCCGGAGGTCGGCGCTTCGTGGTATTGGGGCAGACGGTTGGATGATGAATCCGTCTCTCAGCTGTCCAGCGCGTTCCCTGACTGCCACATGCGTTTCCCAGCAGCGCTGAATCCGTTCCCGCTCAGCGGCATCGGCATCAATTTTGAGCGGAACGAGGACGCCAATGAGCACGCCGGAAATCGCGAAGCCCAAAAGCGAGGAAGCAATAGAGGTTCGCCTGCTCTTAACTTCGGCCCACAGCCCAGGCCAGAGGCTTTTTCGTCGGTGGGAAGTTTCGGTGCTGGCCGCGGATGGCTTCACTGAAGGGGTCCAAGTACTTTGACCCTTAGGAACGACACTTTTGAGCCGTTATTAGTATGAACATATATTTCGGGATATCTATAAACTTGGCCGCTTGTTGCAAAATCGTATCCTGGAACATCATGGATAGTGACTGAGAACTTAATATAGCAACTCCCTCCCGGTTTGTAGCTTCCGATGTTTAGAATTCCCGGCAACAAAGTATTTGCCGTCTGCTCAGATACGCTTTTGTAAGTTCCATCGGTAGCACTATTGGCGATTTTCATGTTGTTTGATACCATTTCCATGCCCGCGGGGAGATTTAGGTCCATCACGACATCATTTTGGAGTGTCGTGCCGGTATTTTTGTATTCTCCACGCATCTCTAACGTGTCTCCGACGCGGGCCGAGATGCTGGGCGTCAGCTCATGGTTCTGAGGAGATTTACCCAGAGTAGTTACCGTGAAATTTGGCTGATCCAAAATGAAATCGAAGGTAACGTACCCTGTGCACGTTTCCTCTCCACCAAATAGCCGTCCATCTAGTTGGTCGCAGCCAATTGGTGTACCGGTGGTGTAGAGCTCGTCTGGAAGGGGTAAGCCGTTGACCCGTCCTCGCGAGTGAATAACAGCGCTGCCCGGCACATATCTGAGCGCCACTTCAGATGCAGGATCAGTGAGCCTTATCACGACGCTGTCCCAGACCTCGAGGGGGTTTGAGTTTGAAGCTTGAAGAAATCCATTAATTTCCCCTGCACCTTTGATTGAACCCGGTGCCATCACTCGCATGGCCGTGTTTTCTGCTGGTGTTGCTATGCGGGATGAAGCCGCATTTCGATACATGAGAATCGCTGTGTAAGTCTTCCCAACTGCGACTTCTAGGTCATCTGTATATTCAGAGTTTGGAGAATCCTTGTTTTTGACCTGTAGGAAGTTCCGCTCATCTCCCCATGAACTCTTGGTAAGGGAGTTTAGGGTTATGTAGTCAGCTGGTGAGTCCTGACGAAAGGTCGGCCGCTCCGGTCCCCAGCCACCCAGGGCCACAGGATCTTGTAGTTTGTCGTCGGCAGGGCTGCTTGCGGCTGGAGTCGACCGCTCAGTTTCAGGAAGCGCAGCCGTGCAAGACGGCGCAAAGGCGACTAAAGCAAGGAAGAGGGTAAACTGCACTAATTTCTTCATCGACGGGCTCCGAGGTGTAGTTTCCATACACAAAAAAGGATAGAGCGCGGGATGGCGGCATGAGTGCGACTCGTTGACGTTTCTCCATAAGGCACCTCTGTTACGCATCTGACTCAGCTTGCAGTGAGTTATCGGCAGAGAGCGTCATGTCGGCTAACCTCAGAATCAACGATCTGCTCCGAGTTGAAGGATAGGTGGACCGTGGTCCCTAAGCGTTCCCCGAAGACCTTGAAACCCCTCGTCCGGCTTCGACGCCCCGGTTGGTCCCATGACCAATCAGCTGTGTCCTTCGGAAGCCTCATAGTGGCAGCCGTTGCACTGATCCTCTCCCTGGTAACAGGGGTGCAGAACTGGAGCACATCTGCGAATGCCGCTGACGGCTCGGCCCGACAACTTGATGAACAGCGACGCGCAAATGAAATCAACAGGGAAATGCTGGACAGAATCAATCAACCCGCATTGAGCGGACCAAATCCGGGTCCCACCGATCAGGCGGCTACGCCCAAGGCGAAGGGCTGCTTGAGCGACGGAACCTCAGTTCCAGCTGGGTGGGGGCCCGCTCGACCCATTTTTGCCGATACAGCAACACCGCAGTACGCCCTCTTCAACTCCATCCGTGACAATCCAAACCTAGGAGATGAAAGGAGCTTCTACGCCATAAAGGACGCCAAAGACACAAACGGCCCATGGAAAAAGCAGGTGAGAGTTGAAAAAGGACACACGTACCTTGTGCGCGTCTATATACGAAACGATGCCGCTGACGTGGGGGCGATAGCCACCGGAACTTCTGTCATGGTGAATCTCCCCACGTGCACGGGCACCTCTATCGCAACGAACGCCTGGATAAAATCAAACGATGCTTTCCCGAACGAGGTGTGGGATGGACTCACTATGAACTCCGATATCCCCTTCAACGTGGCCTACATGGAAGGTTCGGCAGCCATCTACAACAACTCACCGAACAGTCCATTCAGGCTGACATCAACAGACTTCCTTGAAGTGGAAGGGCAGAAAATAGGATTCGACAGCATGGATGGAGTCGTGCGGCCTGGGTACAGCAACGTTGCCTACTTGGTTTTCGAGATAAAGCCGCAGTTCGCCTCATAGGACGGCCTCGTGCTTGGAGTAAGCCGGTGACGGCCAAGTGTCGGTGATTCAATCCCTGATGCTCACCCGGCGTCGCGCTGAATCCGCTCACAGCCAGCGTGGTTGGCGGTCATCCCACGAACCGGCTTCATTCGTTCTCGCGCGGTTCCCTGACCAGCCACAGGAGACTCCAACCTCGGCATGACAGGTTGAACTCTAAGAATCCCATCAAGACCTGTCCAAGAAAAGGCTAATGGGCTCTAACCTGACGCGATTTCAGCCGGTGCCTGACGTCAGGTTGGGCTGTAAGCAAAACCCGACACCGACGTTGCCCCCGCAGGGCGGATAGCCTGTTGTCAGAGCCGGCGTCAATGTATATGGACGACGCTGCTCATCTTCTGTCGCGAACGAGCGTTTTCGTGTCGCTCAGACTGGTGGGTTATTCAGGGCGTGGGACGGGCGCAAGAGCCCTGGCGTGAGGCCTTCAGCCGGGTCGTTGCCCAACTGAATTACCTTGTTGTTGTAGTCCACGTGGCTCGTAGGATTTGGCTTCCTCCGTGGTCATTTCGGCGTAAGTGATCAGAATAACAATGTCGTTTTCCTGTACCAGATGGGCTGCCGGGCCGTTGATGCCGATCACGCGCCCGAGCCGCGCTCTCCAGCGATGGTGTTCGAGCCTGGCGCCGTTGGTTACGTCCACAATGGCCACAAGTTCACCGGGGAGTATGTCTGCAGCGTCAAGGAGGTTCAGGTCAACGGTCACGGAACCGACATAGTGTTAGTCGGCATGGGTGACGGTGGCACGGCGAATTTTGGACTTGATCATTGTTCGATTCATAAGAAGCTCCGGTAGTTGGTCCTTGTTTTAGACTGGTCCACAGGAGCTTGGGATGAAAGTTTTCAGCGTCGAAGGACCGGCCGAAATTGATTTCTAATAGAAGTTCACGGATTCAGGTGCCGGCAGGAAGTGCGCGAAAACCTGGCATCCCTCCTTGCGGAAAATCATCTGCCTTGAGGTGGCACCTTCCGCCGAAATCCAAAGAATCGATTGGTCTGGCATTACGGCCTCTACCGTTCCGTTACGGAAGAATTCCCCGTCTCTCCAAATCTCTACACGCTGCCCAAGGGCGCGATGCCAATCTGGTTGCAGGTGAAGGTCCATAGGGTTACTCCTTTATGCATGCGAGTTGGCTTGGAAGCGCTGTGTCAGTGTTCGGCGAGCCTTGGCGGTGAGGTGCCGCATGGCGTTGCGATAGTTAATGATCCGGGTGATCATCTGACACCTCACCGCAGGATTTTGGGCTGCAGGAGGCTGCCAGCTAGACGGGACGCTGTTCATGCCCGTTATATTCGCTGAGGGGGCGGATCAGAGAGTTGGAGGCCAGTTGTTCCATGATGTGTGCGGTCCAGCCTGTGATGCGGCTGGCGACGAAGATTGGGGTGAAGGTGGGGGTGTCGAAGCCCATGAGGTGGTATGTCGGTCCGGCAGGGTAGTCGAGGTTTGGCTTGATGGCTTTTGCCTCATCCATCGCCAGCTCCAGGCCGTTGTACAGGCCCAGTAGTTCATGCCGGCCGTAGTGGGCGATCATCTTGTCCAGCGCGGCCTTCATGGTGGTCACGCGGGAGTCGCCGTGCTTGTAGACGCGGTGTCCGAAGCCCATGACTTTCTTCTTCTGGGCCAGCGCGTCTTCCATCCATGCCCGGGCCCGTACCGCGGCTTCCTCCATGGCTTCTTCGCTGCGGATGCCGATCTCGTCGAAAGTATGCATGACGGCTTCGTTGGCCCCGCCGTGCAGCGGGCCTTTGAGGGCGCCAATGGCAGCGGTAACTGCCGAGTGCAGGTCCGAGAGGGTGGAAGTGACCACACGGGCGCTGAATGTCGAGGCGTTGAAGGAGTGCTCCGCGTAGAGGATCATCGAGACGTTGAACGCCTCAACTACCTCATCCACGGGGTCTTCGCCGAATGTCATCCACAGGAAGTTCGCGGAGTAGTCCAAGTCCTCTCGCGGTTCCACCAAGTCCAAGCCGTGGCGGCGGCGCTGGTCGAAGGCCACCACGGCGGGCATGGCGGCCCACAGGTCGATGGCTTTTTTCATATTGGCCTCGGGGGAGGAATCCCCTGTCAACTCGTGCCGGGCACCGAGAATGGATGCCGCCGTACGGCATACGTCCATGGGGTGCCCATCTTCCGGCAAGGCATCGATGATGAGTCTGAGGGCCGGATCGAGGGCGCGGCCGGCCCGCTCACGGGCGGTGAATTCAGCGAGTTGGGCCTCGTTTGGCAGTTCACCGTTCCACAGGAGGTAGGCGACCTGCTCGAAGCTGCATTTGGCGGCCAGTTCCTGGACCGGGTACCCCCGGTACAGCAGAGAGTTCGTGTCCGGGTTGACCTTCGAGACGGCGGTGTAGTCCACCACGACGCCGGCGAGGCCTTTTTTGATCGTTGTATCAGTCGTGCGAACTCCTTCGTTGCAGTTCTCGTTTATCGTGTGCCGGGGATTTGGAAGTTGAAAATGCCGGAATCGAATTTGTTGTAGGCCTCGTAGTCCACTAGGTCGTAGAGTCGGGTTCTGGTGAGCATTTGAAGCACGCGAACCTCCTGGCTTCCGAGGCTTCTTAGCGTGTCCAAGAACTGTTCAGTGGCGACCATCGCACTGCGCATTAGCGTGACGGGGTAAATGACTATGTTCACTCCGACGTTCTGCAGCTGTTTGGTGGTGAAGAGGTCGTTTTTGCCGAACTCGGTCATGTTGGCCAAGTTGGGCACGTCCACGGTGCCCCGGATGGCACGGAATTCATGGAGGTCACGCATGGCTTCGGGGAGATCGCATCAGCGCCGGCGCCCACGAGGGCCTTCGCCCTGGCGGTTTTGGATTTTAGGCGGATCATCGAAGCCTCTGGGACGATGGAATCGTGATGGTTGCGGCGCGCAAGGCTATAGGTTCCAGCGTTTCGTGCCTGTGGTGAAGCAAGAACTCGTGCCTGTAATGGAGCCCGATCCATGGGGAGGCAGTCATCTCATCGATTTCCAAGCTTAGATGTGAAGGGGACGTCTCTTTCTGAGCCCCTGAGTTGGACGCCCGAGAAGAGGACGCATCTTCGTCACGGCTTGCCGTTGGCGAAAGATCTTGACGTTTGCGCAGGAGCATGGTTTGTCCAGCTTTCGGAGTAGCAGGAATGAAGTGGCTGCGCTGGGGCCTTGTGGTGGTTCCTGTAGGTAGCGCGGAAGAAGAGGATATGGTGTGCAGGCGGAATGCGGCTGCTAGGTGGAGGGGCGGCTGCAGCCGCATCTGCCCAGCTAACTTTGCTGCTAGATAGAGGCCTTAGCCGACTGGCCGGCCACCGGAGCAGGGACGCCAGGTGCGTCCTGTCCATAGAGCCAGTCGCAGTATTGGTAGTTGCCGTCGCCGCGGCTCTTGAACAGCAGGTTCCGCAGCACCCTGCCGAGGCCCGAGACGTGCCAGGACTCGCCCCAGGTGCGGGCGGTGCGCTGGACCTTGGCGGTGCGGGCGGTGCGGGCCTCGTTGAAGGCTTTAAGCGCTTCTCCCCACGCCTCGTTATCAATCCCGTCAGCCTTGAAAACAGTGTCCCGGCTGATGTCCTGCAGTACCGCGGCGTCTTCAAGGGCCTGGCATGCCCCCTGCGCCAGGTACTGCAGCATGGGGTGGGCGGAATCGCCGATGAGCGTCATGCGGCCGTTGACCCAGTTTCCGATGGGGTCCCGGTCGTACATGGGCCAGCGCATGCTCGTTCCAAGGTTCTTCAGTGCGTTGCGCACAGCAGGTACGCAGTCCCGGTAAGCCGCTTCGAGTTCGTCGACTCCGCCGTACTGCTCCTCACCGCGTTCAAAGGATGCGGACTTGAAGACAGCGACCGTGTTCAGCAGTTCGCCCTTCCGAAGCGGGTACTGAACGAGGTGGCAGTCAGGTCCGAGGTACACAATGACGTCTTCCAGGTCCGCTGTTGACGTTTCCGGGGAAATGGGAACCGTCCCGCGGTATGCGACGTAGGCAGATGAGACCGGTCCATCGTTCGCGACGGTTTGGCGCAGCGTGGACTTGAGCCCATCGGCTCCAAGCACGGCATCGGCTTCGAAAACAGCGCCGTCGGCAGCATATGCCCGGGCCCGATTGTCTAGCGTATCTACCCGTTCGATCTTAACGTTGTTCTGCAGGGCAACGCCCAGCTCCTGGCAGGCTTCCAGCAGGATCCGGTGTAGATCACTGCGGTGAATCACTACGTAGGGGGCGCCGTAGCGCTCCTCGAATTCGCCGCCCAGGGTCTGGCGCGTGAGTTCTTCTCCGGTTATCGCATCGCGGAACACCAAGTGCTTCGGCCGAACGCCGATCTCCAGTGCCTTCTCAAGCAAGCCCCAGCGCTTCAGTGTGCGGGTGGCATTGGGTGCCATCTGCAGGCCAGCGCCGACTTCGCCGAATTCAGGGGCCATTTCTACCAAAGTGACGTCGGCTCCGTTTTCCCGGAGCGCCAATGCTCCGGCAAGTCCCGCCATTCCGCCACCGACGACGAGTACATCTGTGGACGATGAGGTTTTAGACAAGATTTACTCCTATTTGGGCTGTGCTTCTGTGTGATAGTGGGCACTAGCATCGTTCGCACCCGGGAATCGCAGCAATACAATTCTGATATGCAGAATCAGCGCATCCAGAAAAAACCGATGTACCCCATTGAGGCAGTAGACAACGCGCTTCGCCTGCTCCAGTTGCTGCGCGATGGTGGAAGCCTTCGGCTCAAGGACGCGGCGGCCGAGCTTAGTGTGGCGCCCTCAACTGCGCACCGGCTGCTCGCAATGCTGGTGTATCGGGGGTTTGCCGTACAGGACGAATCACGAGTGTACTACCCGGGTGCAGCCGTCGGCGCGGGGCCATCGGGGCTTGGCTGGGCACGTCTCCTGCGCACAGTTGCCCAACCTCACTTGGAGCTCTTATCTACAAAGATCAACGAAACAGTTAATCTGATGGTCCGGGTCGGCACCAACGTCCGGTTCCTGAGTACCGTCGAAGGTACCAACGCACTCCGGGTCGGAGACCGTCAGGGGAGCGTCATGCCAGCGTACAAAGCATCCGGTGGCAAGGCCATCCTGGCGGAATTGGATCCGGAGATGGTCAGGAAGCTTTTCGGCAGCGGCACCGCTGAAATCTCGGGGGACAGTATCCCAAGCCAGGACTATCCGGCATTCGCCAGGGAATTGGAGCTTGTCCGCCAGCGGGGCTTTGCTGCCAACTTTGAGGGTACTGAGGAGGGCATCAGCGCGCTAGGGATGGCTCTTCATAATGGTAAGGGTGAAGTAGTGGGCGCATTAAGTGTCGCCACGCCTGTGGCGCGCTTCCGCCCCTTGTTCGATCGGGACCTTGTGCCCATCATGGCTGAGACAAGACGGCAACTAGAGATCGATATAGCTGCCAATCCCGCCTAATCCCGTTCAGAGAAATTTGGCGAACAGATTCTTTTGGGCAGAATATTCTGTGGTCCCGAGGAATGCACGCTTACTGTGGCACTAGCCAGTGAACTTTGCCCTCGAGGAGGCCCCCCGTGTCCATCAGTGCCGAAAACGCTACTCACGAGTCGGTAGCGGCTGCTCACTCTGTTCCGGAGCATACGCCTGAAGAAGCTGTCCAGCTCAAGCAGCTGTATAAGGACTTCGACCGGGAAAACCTGATCCCTTTGTGGACGCAGATCGCAGACCTGATGCCGATGGTCCCGTCCCCTAAGGCGCTGCCGCATGTCTGGCGCTGGAATGATCTCTACCCGCTCGCTGCACGCTCCGGAGACCTGGTTCCGGTTGGCCGGGGCGGGGAGCGCCGGGCGATCGCCCTTGCCAACCCGGGGCTGGGTGGCAAGCCCTATGCGACACCGACGCTGTGGGCAGCCATACAGTACCTCGGCGCTCGGGAAACAGCCCCCGAGCACCGGCACTCACAGAATGCCTTCCGGTTCGTCGTCGAAGGGGAGGGCGTCTGGACGGTCGTGAACGGTGATCCTGTCCGAATGTCCCGCGGCGACTTCCTGCTGACCCCGGGTTGGAATTTCCATGGGCACCACAACGACACCGATGAGCCGATGGCTTGGATCGATGGCTTGGACATTCCTTTCGCGCATTACGCCGATGCCGGGTTCTTCGAGTTCGGCACCGAACGGGTCACCGACGAAGCCACTCCTGACATCTCCCGCTCGGAGCGGCTCTGGGCCCACCCCGGACTGCGCCCGCTGTCCGGCCTGGACATCACCACAAGCTCCCCGATCGCCGCGTACCGCTGGGAATACACCGACCGGGCACTGCGCGAACAATTGCTGCTGGAGGACGAAGGACACCCGGCCACCGTTTCGCAAGGCCACGCCGCGATCCGGTACACCAACCCGACCACGGGCGGCGATGTCATGCCCACCATCCGCGCCGAATTCCACCGTCTCCGAGCCGGCGCTGCCACTGACGCAGTGCACGAAGTCGGCTCCAGTGTCTGGCAGGTCTTCGAAGGGTCCGGTACGGCCGTCCTGAACGGCGAAACCCGGACCCTTGAAAAGGGGGACCTGTTCGTGGTCCCGTCTTGGGCTGCGTGGTCTCTTCAAGCGGACACTGAGTTCGACCTGTTCCGATTCAGCGACGCCCCCATCTTTGAACGTCTGAACTTCAACCGCACCTATGCAGAAGGACGCAAGAACGCATGAGACTACTCACCCTCCGTACTGAAAACGGCACCAAAGCGGTCCGCCAAGACGGCGACACCCTCACCGAAATTCCCGGTTTCGCTGACGTCGGCGAACTTCTCCAAACCGAGAACTGGGAAGCCACGGCGACGGCAGCCGACGGCGAAACGCACGCCCTCGGAAGCGCCGACCTGGCCGCAGTTGTGCCCGCACCGGGAAAAATCATCTGCGTCGGGCACAACTACCGCAACCACATCAAGGAAATGGGCCGGGAAGTCCCGGAATTCCCTACCCTATTCGCGAAGTACCGGGAGTCCCTCATCGGCCCGAACGATGACCTGGCGGTGCCGCAGGAATCGGACACCGTCGACTGGGAAGCCGAGCTCGCCGTCGTGATCGGCAAGAAGGGCCGGCGCATCAGTGAAGCCCACGCCGCGGACCACATTGCCGGCTACGCGGTCCTGAACGACATCAGCATGCGCGACTACCAGTTCCGCACCGTCCAGTGGCTGCAGGGCAAGACCTGGGAGAAGTCCACGCCCTTCGGACCCGCGTTGGTCACGAAGGACGAGTTCACGGTAGGGCCGCTGATGACCTCGGCCGTGGACGGTGAAATCCAGCAGCAGACCCCCACGGGCGACCTCGTGTTCACTCCGGAATTCTTGGTTTCCTACATCTCCACGATCATCACGCTGAACCCCGGCGACGTCATCGCGACAGGGACGCCCGGTGGCGTCGGCCACGCGCAGGACCCTAAGCGGTACCTCCAGGAGGGCCAGGTCTTGGTGACCACCGTCGAGGGCCTGGGCAGGCTTACGAACCGCGTGGTCAAGGAAGCCTGATGGTCGCCCGGCACGACAAGACGACGAACCCGAACCTGCTCGACGGGTTGCTGCAGGCGCGGCGCGGCACTGCGTTCTTTGCACGCAAGCTCAATGAGCTCAACGATGAAGAGCTCGACGACGGTTCGCTGCTGCCGGGCTGGACGCGCCGCCACGTCGTGGCCCACGTCGGATACAACGCCCGGGCCATCGCCCGGCTCATCGAATGGGCCGGCACGGGGGTGGAAACTCCGATGTACGTCTCGGCCGAGGCCCGGAATCACGAGATCGACTTCGGCGCCACGTTGCCGCCGTTTGCCTTGCGGAACCTCTTCGACCATTCGGCGATCCACCTCAGTGTGGAATGGCGTGACCTGGCCGCCGACGCGTGGCACGCCAAGGTGAAGACCGCCCAGGGGCGCGTTGTTGCGGCTGAGGAAACCATTTGGATGCGGACTCGCGAAGTCTGGGTGCATGCCGTCGACCTGGCCAACGGCGCGACGTTCTCAGACATCCCGGTCCCCGTCCTTGAGCGGCTGCTCAAGGACATCACTGGCGTCTGGAAGACCCGGGGGACGGACATAGGGCTGATTGTCAGAGTCACGGGCCGGCAACAGGAACTGGTGTTCGGCGATATCGGAGCGGAGGATCCGGTCACGGTGAGCGGAACGCTCGCCGACGTCGCTTCATGGGCGACGGGACGGGACACAGCGGCTGTCACCGCCGGCCGTGCTGGCACCATAACCCCGGTGGTGTCGGCGCCCGCCTGGATTTGATCCGCGGTTCTACGTCCGGGATTGGAGCGATCGGCTGCTCGAGCTCGACGAACGTCCCGTCAAGGACCAATGAGGGCCGCGACTGCGCGGGCTGGTTGTTCGTGGCGTCAGGACCTGGCGGTACTGGAATGCGGTAAGGCAAATAGGCGCGCTTGCCTCCACCGCCTAGGCGGTGAGGAGAAGTTCCTGGGCAATAGATCCGGTCTCGCCGGCGTTCAGGATACTGATCCGGCACTCGGTCTGGTGCGGATCGATCCGAGCAGGCAGGTGATGGGATCTAGAGCAGGCGCGCAGTTGCGCCAGAGCGTCAGGTTCGACCCAGGCGCCGGTCATGTCGACCTCCAGGGTCAGGCCCCGCATGAGTGAGTTGGCGCGCTTGACCACCACATAAAGAGCCTGAACGCTACGGACGGTGACATGACCCTGGGCCGCGACCCTAGCCCTTGCGCAATCGAGATCCACGCTGACCAGAACCTTGAGCTTTTCATTCATCTAACAACTCCCCCTTTGCCGGCCGCGACGCTGCGGCCTCCAAAAGACTAAGGGTGAAATGTGATCCAGGCAACAAATGCACTGTCATTACATACGCCGCACCAGCGGTTGTTAGCGTGCTCGTCGTGATACCTGAAAACCCCCGCTTCGAGCACTGTCTCGAAGCACGGCGAGCCCATTGAACGTCTGCGTCAGGGTTTTGTTTGCGAATTATCTCGGCGATGCTCGGGCCTCAGGGTCTGGTTCTCTCGACGCTGTGGCTGTGGTTTAACGCTTTCGCCGTCGACGAAGGGATGACTCGTTGCGGGAACAAGTGCCGGCTCTGGGAGCCCGAGCCCGTCACCACTCGTTCCCTTTCGGTGATGGCGGCCCCGACACGGACTCTCGGTAGGTGGGAAAGTCGCTGGGAGCTGAGGCGGAGGTTCCGGCAGCCCCGAAAAGTAAACCCAACGCGGCGAATGATTCGTCGATCAGCTCGAGAAGGTCCGAGGAGTCATCGGCCAGCCATTGCTCGTATGCGGAAAGCGAAATCCCCAAGCACGCCCACGAGAAGGCCTGTGCCACCGGGGACCGACTCACCAAGCCCAGGCGTTCCCCGACGAAGTCTGCGATCACCGCGCGCCACGCCGAGTACCGCATCGTGGAGTGAGCGACCAACTCGGGGGTCTCGAGAACGATCCTCATGCGGTGTCGGTGGTTTGCGTGCTCCTCATCGGGGATCTCGTTGAACTTACGCACGGCATCGCGCACGGCAAGTACCAACGGGCGGCCCGGCACATCATGCAAGTTAGCCCGGAAGTCGACCAGCAGCTCCTCGAAATCGCCCCATGCCACGTCGTTCTTCGACGCGAAGTAGCGGAAAAAGGTCCGCCGTCCAATGCCGGCAGCATGCGCGATGTCCTCGACCGTGACGTTGGAAAAGCCGCGGTCAATGAACAAGCTCAACCCGATTCGTCCGAGTTCTGCCTTCGACGTGGAGCGGGCGCGGCCGCGTCTTGAACCGCGATGAGAAGCTGTGGGCTCGCCCACGACGGGATCGTTCAAGAAGAAACTCTTTTCATTGGCACTGAATGCCATTATTATAGGCGGAGCCGCAACGGTCGTGGCAGGCTGAAAGATCTTCGAAGAAGAGAGTCGCACGATGAACCCCAGCCTGCTATTCCCTCACACGTCGCCCCACGCTGACCGCGCCAAGGCGGCGGAGTTGGAATCGCGCATGGAAGAGGTGCCGATCAGTTCGCGAGCAGTGGGACGGGCCAATGATGCTGAACGGGATTACAGGTCTGGACGACGTCCGTCTGTGGATGTCGGAATGAGCGCGATCTCGGTGTCTAATCAGGGCGGGAACAAACCTCGACTCCGCGTGGGTGGCGATTGGGATGATCCGTGCCATCGTCGACGAGGTCGACGAAAGCATCGAAGTGCTGCTCGATGGGGGATCCGACGCGGCAATGATGTCGCGAAAACTCTCGTATTGGGCGCGAAGGCTGTGCTGATTCGCGCTTGTCTCTGGGGCCTCACAGCGAAAGGTCGGGCAGGAGTCGAAACGTGCTCGACATTCTCCGTTCAGGTTTGGACTCGGCGACTCTCGGCCCGACCTTCTACCGTTGCAGGATCTGCGCCGCGAAGACTTATGGATACCCGAGGCGCATGTCGGCTGGGCGTGCCGGCCGACGAGAACCTCGCCGTTCGCTGATCCCTCCACGACAATCGCACCCGAGTAAACGACATTGCGCATCGACGCCGACGAAAGGAACGAACGGCTATGGCCGATCTGTCTGAATACCATACGAAGCTTCTCAACCCCGACTTCTATACATCGCTCGCGTACAGAGACGCCTTCAAACAGCTCCGGGACGAAGATCCCGTGCACTGGGTGGAGGACTCGGACTATGGGAAGGATTACTGGACAGTCACGCGCTACGACGACGTCAAGGATTACCTAGAGTCACCGGACAAATTCAGCTCGCGCTGGGACACCCGTGTCCCTCGCTCGCCGAAACGTCGGACGCCGGAGGAGCGCCATGCCCAGGGGATCGATATCGAGATATCCCGCAGCGACAACCCCTGGCACGACGTTTACCGCCGCCCCATGAACAAACACTTCTCCGTGCCGGCGGTCGCCAGGCTGGGCCACGACATCGACGCGATCGTCGATGAGATCATCGACGACGTGGCAGAGCGAGGCGAAGCGGACCTCGTCGAGGACATCGCGGGCAGGCTGCCCATCCTGGTCGTGCTGCGCATGCTGGGCGTGCCCGAGGAGGACTGGGACCTCATTACTCTCGCCTCCTGGCAGTGGTTCGCCTCCGCCGACCCGCGCTACATCATCGACGGCGACGAGATGAAGACCCACCTCCATGGCTTAAACACCGTCATGACCTACTGCGCGGCCTTGGCCGCGAATCGGCGGAAGAACCCGCAGGATGACTTCGCGACCGTGATCGCTAACATGGAGGTGGATGGAGACCCGCTCTCGCCTCACGAGATGAAGACGTGGTTCGCGACGATCATCGCCGGCGGCCTGGAGACTACACGCAATTCCGCCTCGGTCGGCACCTGGCTCTTCCTTAACAACCCGGATCAGCGGCGATTGCTGCTGGAGAATCCACGATCTGCCAAGGGCGCGGTAGAAGAGGTGTTCCGCTGGTCGACTCCTGCCAAGAACCGGCTTCGCATCGCGAACTACGATTTCGAATGGCATGACAAGAAGATAAGAACTGGCGACTGGGTCGTGGCGTGGCTGGCATCGGCGAACATGGACGAGCGGCAGTTCGAGGATCCAAATCGCTTCGACATCACCCGATCGCCGAACGAGCACCTTGCACTGGGCACAGGCGTGCACATGTGCTTGGGTCGTAACCTCGCCCGGCTGGAGCTGGGGACATTCTTTCCGAAGCTGCTCTCAACCTTCCCCGACCTCGAAGTCGTCGAAAACGAGAACCCCAGCTGGATCGCGGACCGCAGCGTGACGGGCTTTACCGAGATGAAGGTGCGTTTCACCCCTGTAGCCCGAGGAACGAGTCGACGCGGCCTTTCGTGATCATCGCTTATGGCAGGCGGATGGAGCCTGCCCGCTGGTAACCCTTGTGATCGGCCCAGGCGCTCCTCGAGCTTGAGGTGGTGGCCCACACGAAGGTTGTCGAGGAGCGGCCTACCGGCGGTGATCTTGGCCGGTTAGTCGGAATAGTAGGCCGCGGTTAAAAGGCTCTGTCGGTATGGGTAGGGCCGGGCATGTCCAGGACCGCGCGCTCGGTGATGGCCATCTGTCGGTCGGACACAGCGCGCTGAACGCTCCTCCGTCTTACTCGATAATCGTGGGGATCGCCAGGTCGGCGCCGGCGTCCAGATGGGAGTTCGCGCGCTACATCTGGTTGTTGTAGGAAAAGCTGTCGCCGCCTGTCCGGGTGTCGATCACGAGGTCGAGGTTGACGCGCGCACCCACTGCGATCGAGACGCGGTCGACCGCTTCCTCGATCGACACCAGTTCGAGCTTGGGCAGTACTGCGCACTACCTGGGTACGGTTTGATCTTCGAGGTGGAGCTCCGCTTTCTCGGCCGATCGAACGGTGCGATAGATGTTCCGGGTTCCTCCGAAACGCGTGTCGACGCGTTCGAGATCATAGGAAACTCGATCGTGTTGGTGATGCGCTCCGTCTGCTGAAAAAGCTCATGCATCGTCCTCTAACCTATTCCGGGACGACCTAGGTGGCCGGCTTCCACCGAGAAGCCGATTCCTCGCCGGTCGCATCGTAGAAGCGGATGCGCCCGGCGAACGCCAGGATCCCGCTTTGGCGAAGGTTCAGCACGTTGTACCGATGCGAACGTAGCCGGCTTTCTCAGACCTTTTCCGAATCACGTCCGTCGCGCGGGACGGGGCCACAGCGACGACGGAGCCGATGTTGTCGTAGACGGCTTCCCGGTGAACGTGTCGTAGAAGGCTGACTCTAACGATCCCTAGGTTCCTTCGGTCACGAAACCGAATCACGATCTCACTCGGGTCATGGCTGCTTGCTTCCGCACTCGACATCGTTGCGAATTGGCAACGCCATGCTCCGCAGTGGTTGCGCCGCCATCGCGGTCAGCGTAGCGGTTGCCCATGCGGCTTCCGTCGACTAGAGTTTGATCTGTTATGCAGAGCACTGTTCTGCAAGTTGATATATGCCACTGGTGCTCATGGACGGGTGCGCCCCGCCGCTCGGTGTCGAGTCGGTCCCGCACCTCCACACGTATAGGAGACTTCATGGATGTTTACGAGGCATTCGCCATCGAACTGCGCAAGGCCGGTGTCGAGAAGGCCTTCGGGCTCATGGGTGAGGAGATCGCCAACTTCATCGCGCTCCTTGAGGAGCACTCCATCACGTACTACAGCGGTCGCCACGAGCAGGGATCGGTCGGCATGGCGGACGGCTATGCGCGGGCGACCGGGCGCCTCGGCGTGGCGATCCTCAGCCGAGGGCCCGGAATCACGAACGGCATCACGGCGGTGAAGACCGCCGCGATGGCGCGGACGCCGATGATAGTCCTCGCTCCAGTGAGCGCGATCGGGTTGAAGAACCCCGGGATTGCCATCGCTGCCGCGAAGGCGCCGAAGCACCTCGACAACGAGGCTATCGCCGCGGCCGCCGGCATTGTCAGCGTGACACTCCGGTCACCCGCGACGGCGGTCGCCGACTTCCGCGCCATCATCGCCCGTGCCAGCGAGGGTATGACGATCATGGTCAACCTTCCGCCCGATGTGTTGAACGAAACCGCGGGGTCCGACGATGCGCAGGTCGTGCTTCCGGTGAGGCCGCCGGCGGGCGCCCCCGTTCCCGCTTCGGTGTCGGAGGCCGCCGACCTGATCGAGGCGCAGGGCGCCTCGGGCCGAGTCGTGATCCTCGCGGGTCGTGGTGCCGTTTTGGCTGGCGCTCGATCGGAGTTGGAGCGCCTCGGTGCGCTCACAGGAGCATTGCTGGGGAACTCCCTAATGGCCCGTGGCTACTTCGCCGGCGACCCGCACAACATCGGCACCATCGGCGGATTCTCCACCCCGGTTGCGAGACGGTTGCTTCGCTCCGCCGACACGATCCTCGTCTTCGGGGCTACGCTGAACAACTTCACCACCTACGTCGGCGAACTGTTCCCCGACGCCAAAGTCATCCAATTCGATGTCGACGCAGCCGCTTTCGGGCGGTATAACGCCGTGGACGTGTCCGTGCTCGGGGATGCCGGCCTCGCGGCCAGCGCACTGGCGGACGAGTTGGACCGCCGCGGCCACCACGTCGCGGGGTTCCGCGACAACGGCGTTGTCGCTGAAATCGCCGCGCTCGATCTCAGCGACACCTTCGACGATCAAAGCAGTGAGGGCGCCCTCGACCCGCGGTCAATCTGGCTGCAGCTGGATCGCATCCTCCCGCGCGAGCGTACCGCGGTCGTCGACGCCGGTCACCACATGGCTTTTGAAGCACAGTACCTCCAGGCGCCTGGCATTGGTTCTTGGATCTGGCCGCTCCAGTTCTCTGCGGTCGGCACGGGACTCGGTGTTGCCATCGGCGTCGCACTCGGGAAGCCCGAACAGCTCACTGTCGTCGGTATCGGCGACGGCGGCCTGATGATGCACTTAGCGGAGATCGACACCGCGGCTCGGTATGGCGCACGTCTGCTCGTCGTCGTCATCAACGACGCGGCCTATGGGGCCGAGGTGCAATTCATGCAGATCGACGGGATTCCCGATCGGCTTGCGCGGTACGACGACCGCTCGTTCGAGGAAATAGCCCGCGCTCTGGGCGCCGAGGCGGCGACGGTGCGTTCACTCGACCAGATACCGGCGCTCGCAAATCAACTGCAGAACCTGAACGGCCCCCTCGTGATCGACTTCAAGGTCAGCGACGAGGTTCGCGGCCACATCATTGACGAATGGGCTAAGTTCGCCGCCCCCCAAGCGGCAGCACTGGACCGATGAACAAGACCGACCGCAGAGCTCACCGGCGAGCATTCCCAGGAAAGGACCGGACACCATGAACCGCATCGCAATAGTGGGTGGGGGGATCGGCGGTTTGACGGCCGCTTCCCTCCTGGCCGGCGAAGGCTTCCAAGTCGACGTCTACGAGCAGGCTTCGAAGATCGCCCCCGTCGGGGCTGGGCTGGGTCTGTTCCCAAATGCCATGCGAGTCCTCACCAAGATGGGGCTTCGGGAAAAGATCGAGCTTCGCGCCGTGAGGCAATCACTTGAAGTCTTCCGGCGATTCGACGATGGCAGAGTGATCCGATCCGCTCGTGAGGAGCGACTCGAGCAGGACTTCGGTTCCCCCCGGTTTACGATCCATCGGGCTGACCTCCTTGACGCCCTAATCTCGGCGCTTCCCGCTGGAGCCCTTCATCTCGGTGAGCGGCTCCAGACCCTCACTCAGGACGACGACGGCGTCGATCTTCAATTCGTCAGCGGACGACGCGTGCGAGCTGACGTGGTGCTGGGAGCCGACGGCATCACCTCAACGGTCGCTCGGCTGCTCAATATCGGCACTCGACCGCATTCGTCCGGCTACGCGGTGAATCGCACAGTGATTCCTCGGGAACGAGTCGCTCATCTCGATCTGGGACCGGAGGATGCGACGACCATGTGGCTGGGACCGCACCGCCACTTCTCCCACTACTGGGTCTCGTCGGGCCGAGCGCTCAACGTCATGGCGACGGTGCATTCGCCGCTCGACTTGGAGGAGGCCTGGACCGTTGCAGCTGACCCTCTCGAGGTGAGGGAGGCATACAAAGACTGGCATCCGCAGGTTCGCGGCATTCTCGAAGCGGCGGAGAGCTTCTCCCTGTTTGGCCTCTTCCACCGGTACGCCAGCGAACGGTGGAACGTCGGACGAGTGGCACTACTGGGCGACGCTGCTCATCCGATGGTGCCCTTTTTCGGGCAGGGTGCTGCGATGGCGATGGAAGATGCCGAGGCTCTCCGGGCCTTGCTGACGGGTGCGCCAGGGTTAGACATCTCGCGTCGGCTCGATGTGTACTCGGCAACTCGATTCGAGCGCGCTCGTCGCTGCCAGAACATCGCGACCGATCACGCCCGGGAATGGGAGCTGCCCGATGGTCCTGAACAAAGTGCCCGTGATGCCCGCCTCGCCGGCACGACGGACGGCGCTGCTTCAGACGATGAATCAGGCAGCTATTTCTCGCCCAGTCAGTGGCTCTACGGCTACGACCCCGCAGAAGCCGTGCTGCAGGCACTTGAGACTGAAGGAGCGAAGCGATGACAGATCACCGCGTAGCCCAGCGTGGACTTTCGGCCCCAGTGTCTCCTCAATATAACGGCGCCACTTTCGAGACAGACGTCGTTATCGTGGGTGCCGGGGGAGCGGGTTTGACGACCGCCTTGTTCTCACGCTGGCAGGGCGATGAAGTGGCTGTCCTTGAGAAGGCGCCCGCTGTAGGCGGGACCGCCGCGAAATCAGGATTCGGCATTTGGATCCCGAACAACCGGTATCTGCGTGAGCAAGGGATCGTGGACTCCCGCGAGGACTACCTCCGCTTCGTCGCGCGCGTGTCCCGACCCGAACGCTACGAGCCAGATAGCCCAACATTCGGACTCGACGCGTGGGAGTTCGAGATGGTCGCAGCCGTTTACGAAACGGCGTCGCCGGCATTGGATCTGCTGACCGAGAAGGCGGGAGTCCAGTTCGAAGTTCACCGAACCCTGAGCCCCGAGTACTACGGTCACCTCGACGAGTCCGTCGTGGAGTGGGGAAGGTCTCTCTCACCGGTCGGTTCGGCCGGACTGGCCGGAGGGGGAGGAAGGGTAATCGTCGACCAATTAGTCGACGTCGCTTTGGACGCCGGCATCCAGATCGCGACTGATCGCCGGGTGCAGCGTGTCATCGTGAGGGACGGCGAGGTCATTGGTGTTGAGGCGACGGACTCGCACAACCACCTGTACCGTATCCACGCTCGCAAGGCCGTGGTCTTCGCCTCGGGCGGCTTCTCCCGGAATCCTGCCCTGCGCTCCGCGTTCCTTCCCGTTCCGTCGTTCTCCGGGTGCGCGGCGCCCACCAACGAGGGTGACTTCGTCCGGATCGCAGCGCACCTGGGTGCAGAGCTGCGCAACATGAACAGCATGTGGGCATGTCCCGTACCGCTGGAGAAGGTACTGACGAGCCCCGACGAGGTCGTCGGAATGTTCCAGCTCCCTGGCGACTCGATGATCCTCGTCAACAAGCACGGGCGGCGAGCGACGAATGAGAAACTTCCATACAACGAGCTCGCGCAAGCGTTCTACGGCTGGGATCCGATGGCGGTCGAATACCCAAATCTCGTCCTCATCCAGATCTGGGACGAGCGATCGCAGCGGCACAGTTCCGGTGTGAAGGGAGGCCTCATCGTCGGTCCCGGCGAGGACGACGCACACGTCATCGTCGGCGAATCCCTCGAAGCGCTCACCGACGAGATCGCGGCGCGTTTGGAGCGCCATGCAGGAGCGACCGGCGGATTCCGCCTCGGCGAGGATTTCCTGCCAAATTTGATTCGGACCGTTTCACGTTTCAACGACCTGGCCGAAAAGGGGCAGGACGACGACTTCGGCCGGGGGAGCGCAGCCATCCAGCGTGCTCTCAATGGGCCGGTGCGTGAGGAGCAGGGTCGCACTAACCCGACTATGTGGCCGATCAGCGGGCAGGGTCCGTATTACGCAGCGCTGGTCACTGCCGGTTCTCTGGACACCAAAGGGGGTCCGCGGACCAACACGGAGGGCCAAGTGCTGGATGATTCCGGAGAGCCCATCCCCGGGTTGTACGGCGTCGGCAATTGCGTCGCGTCTGCCTCAGGCCGGGGTTACTGGGGCGCGGGCGCCACGCTAGGCCCGATCATCGCCTTTTCGTATCGCGCTGCGCAGGCTGCTCACCGCGAGCGATCGCGCTCCGCGTTCGAGCAGAGCGCGGGGAAAGTGTCGTGAGCGCCATGGCTAACCAGCGGCCGAATGTGCCACTTACCCTCGCGATTAACGACTCCGACCAGGTCCGCGACCTCGTGTCGGGTCGTGTCGCAGTCGACGGTGTGGACCTGACGTGCCTGCTGTACCCCGTCGAAGAAATATTCTTCCGCTTCACGAAATTTCGTGAGTGGGAGGTATCAGAGATGTCCTTAGGCAAGTTCACGGCTTTGAGGTCACGGGGAGATACCTCGATCATCGGTCTGCCTGTCTTCCCGTCGCGCTCGTTCCGTCACTCAGGGATCTTCGTTCGTGCAGACGGACCTGTTGACGACCCGGCGGCGCTCGCCGGAGCCCGCATCGGCATACCGGAGTGGACCGTGACCGCCACTGTCTACCAGCGCGGGCTGCTCGAGCACGAGTATGGCATTCCCCTTCACGAGGTCTCGTGGGTGCAGGCTGGTATCAACAGTCCGGGGCGGGTCGAGACCCTTCCGGTCGGCTTGCCGCTTGGGGTCGAGATCGATCAGCGTCCCGATGCTACACTCAATGATCTCTTGCTCGCGGGCGAGATCGACGCGATGCTCGTTCCACACCCACCGCGTTCGTTCGAGGACCGATCCGGCGAGATCGTGCAGCTGTTTAGTGAGCCGCGGCGCGTAGAGAGGGAGTACTTCCAACGAACGGGCGTCTTCCCTATCATGCATCTGATCGTGCTGCGCGCAGACGCCTTCGCCGCGCATCCGTGGATCGCCATGAATTTCCTCAAGGCATTTGGTGAGGCGAAGGACCGCAGTTTGAGTCGCTTGCGCGATGCCACCGCGCCGCACTTTCCCTTGCCCTGGGGGCCGGAACGCGCGAAAGAGGACGAGCAGATTTTTGGCGCCGACCTTTGGCCATACGGCATTGAGGCAAACCGCACCACGCTGGAAACTTTCCTCGGCTTCGCCTTGGAGCAAGGACTCCTGGAGCGCGAACTCGCAGTCGACGACCTCTTCCCCGACGAGGTTCGCGAGGCATTCCGCATCTGACAGTCAGAGACGAATCCGTAGATAGTCGCGCCCAAACGAATTGGTTGAACCACCCGCGTGCGGGCACTCGTCGTTGTCTCGCGCAGGCATTCGATGATCATGCCGGCGGCCGGCGCGCGACGGTCTGAAGTTGCGGTTCTTCTGGAGGTCGTTGATAGGTGTTTTTGTCCTGATAGTGCGGACCCTCTTGACTCCCCGGGGCTACAGGAATAATACGCCAATCCCAGCCCTCGATCGACCGCGGATGTCGCTACCCGCTCCGGTGACGACAGACCCGCGTCGCCAGTGTCGCTCGATGTGCACGTCCGCCCCCTGCCCGGCGTTTCATGAGATAAGTGAGGGCATGTTAAAAGGCGGAAGGATGCTCTGAGCTGGGTAAATAGTGGGTATCGAGTCCGCTATTTCACTAGGCGAAGGAGCACCCTTCCGCTGGGTGTCCGCAGCACTGCCCTCGAACGCGACCGTCCACCCATTTTTCGAACGCACGGTGATGAACCCAGAATTGCCCAGTTATGGCTTCGAGGCCCCCGGGAAGCACGGGCCAGGAACATGCCGTCGGAACGCACAAGGGCGGATACGGGTTCGCCTCGTTCATCGCCAGCGTGGACTACGGCACGGCCACGGCACCGGGGAAAGTCCTAGCTTGCCTGCTGCGCTCCGACATGCCGGGGGGCGAACAGCACCGATGAACACATCCGCGTTTTCAGCACCGCCATGTCCCAGCTTCCCGAGGCGTTCTTCTCTGTCGGGAGGCTGGAGGGGCGAAGAATCCTGGTCCGCGCCGACAGCGCCGGCGCATCCCGGAAATTCCTGCATTTACCTACACTCCGTGGACGTCAGTTCTCCGTCTCTCCTACCCTGTCCAGGCGGGCTAAGCCCACATTTGGGCTGGCTCAGTGTCAAACAGTACTGTCAGCCTGCCCGGGACCACGAGAGGCCCATGTTCCGTCACCACTGTAGCGGCGATGCCGTTTCCAGATCGTCTGCCGCGGATCAAACTCGGCGGGCACATCGCGCCAGGCAATCCCGCACCGATGCCGGCAAGCAATGCCCTCCACAACCCGTCGATCGTCCCCGGAGCGGACGACCCCGACTACCGGCAGAGGACGACAGCAACGGCTGAATACAGGCCCGGGGCCGGGCATCCAGAAATGGGTAGTACTAGCGCGGTGCGCTGGTCAGGAACGCGGTGATGCGGTGCCCGTCGATATCGTGCAGGGATTGTTTCGCGCCGCGGTGAAGAGGCTCTGCCAGCAGGTAGATGGTCGGTGCCCGGCGGGTAGTCCGTCAGGAGGATCAATTCGCTAGCGTGGATGACCCCCCATCGGTACAGTCGGTAGATCCTGGCCGGGCTGCTGTTGTCGGCCGCGGTGACGTGGATTGGTCCATGTCTGTTGACTCGCGCCCACCAGCATCGCACCAATCTTCCCTGCACGACAGGGGACACACTGTCGAATCACATGAATCTGTTTGAGCAGCCATGCCATTGGGCCGTTCCCGCGGCCGACTGAGTACCAAGATCCATGCCCTAGTTGATGGCACAGGCCAGCCATTGGTGCTGATGGTTCCCCGGGCAGGGCCCGAGACGCGCCAATGTTCACCCACCTCATGAATCATTTGAGAATCAACCGAACCGGTCCGGGCAGGCAACGAACCCGCCCGAACCGTGTGTGCGGTAACAAAGCTTACTCTTCCAAGGCGATCCGGACCCACCTGCGGGACCGAGGCATCGTAGCGGTCATCCCGCAACCGTCCGATCAGATCGGTCATCGGACACGACGCGGTTCCACCGGCGACAGACCGCCAGCCTTCGGCAAAGAGGAATACAAGGGCCGGAACGTCGTCGAACGAAACTTCACACCTTCAAACAGTGGCGGGCCCTGGCAGCGCGCTACGACAAACTCGCTGACCTACGTCGGCGGAGCCGTTCTCCGGTCAATCAGCATCTGGCTGGCAGCTTTAGGAGACGCGCTAGCTCAGAGGAAGTTCGCTCCACCGTCCGCAACTAGCGATTGTCCGGTTATCGCCTCAGAATCGTCTGATGCGAGGAACAGCGTGATGCCGACGATGTCTTTCGAGGTGAGTCTTCGTCCGATGGACTGCGAAGCGATGATCCGGCTGGCCTGGTCTCCGGAGACACTGCCGCGCGGGATACCCGTCTCTACCGAACCGGGCAGAATGGAATTGACCGTGACGCCGAAGGGGCCCAGTTCACGGGCTAGGCCACGGGTGATCCCGAGAACGCCCGCCTTCGATGCGACATAGTGCAGATAATGTGGGCGACCGAACAGCACGGTCGCTGACGACATGTTGATGATGCGGCCGGTGCCTTGTCTGCGCATCGTCTCGGCAACGGCCCGACAACAATTGAACACGCCCGTGAGATTGACATCGATCACCTTGGTCCACTCCTCGGAAGGGATCTCATCGAAGGGACGCATCTCGATAGTAGAGAAGATTGCAGCATTGTTGACCAGCACATCGATGCGCCCGAATTCCGCGATCGAAGCGGCTACCAGGTTCTCGACGCTGGCCGCGTTGCCGACGTCGACCTGAACGGCAAGCGACGCCATCCCGCCGGCCTTAAGGTCGTCTGCAACCCTCCGCGCACTGGCGACATCGAGATCAGCGATGACTGTCTTGGCGCCCGCAGCAGCGAACTGTTCGGCCAGTGTCCTCCCGATGCCCTGTGCACTTCCAGTGACGATTGCGACTTTACCACTCAACGTTCCGCGCTCCGGAATTATGGTCTGGGTAACAGAACTCATATATAGAACCTATCTGCTCGAATGATTGCTCGACAACGTTCTAAGCCGCATGCGAAGCGGCCGAAACGGTATAGCTCAGCGGCGCCAACTCGGTGCCGGCGGGATAGTTGTCGTCGAAGATACGGACTCCGGTCCTAGCGAGAGTAACTTTTGCATCGGTCATGCTCGCGAGACTCGCGGCGGGATTGGTTGCCCCCGGCGTGAGGTAGGCAACGACAACGCGCGGAGCATCGGACTTTCGACTCATGGAGTCCACGACGGATAGCTGAATAGTTTCACCAAAGGTGATCCAGGGGTCCTCGAGGCAGACCGCAAGGATTCCCCGGTAGGCGCTGATCTCCACTCGGCCGCAGAATTTTAGAGTGGCATCGCGGGTTGGGGAGTCGACTGGCGAGGCAGGCCAGACGAAGCCCCCATCTTCCTCCAACGCTCCGTCAGAGACCTGCTCCGCGCCGTCCTCGATTGTCCGGACGTACTCGCGGAAGCTGTCTTTGACCCGCCAGTGGAGGAAGCCGCTATTCATAGCGTCGGGGCGACTTCAACCTCGACACCGTCCAGCTCAGACTGGACGACGAGCTGGCAGCCCAGTCTGCTGCGATCCGGCACGAAGGAGTCCATGATCTCCATGAGGTCCAGTTCCTCGTCACTTGGATCGCCGATACCCGAGGAAACTTCCGGCGAAAGGTACATGTGGCAGGTGGCACACGATACTTCGCCGCCGCACTCACCGGTCACGCCGGGCACATCGTTGTCAACCGCGACGCGCATGAATGACTGCCCGTCACACGCATCGACTTCCTGGCTGCCCCCATTGAGCAGCTTGAAGGTGATCTTGGTCACTGTCCCTATCAGTCCTTTGCTGTTAGTTCCGACGCTGATTATTTCAGCCAAGTTCTTCTGGAAAGAACACACTCCCATGGTACAGAAGACATGCTTGTGCCCGCAAGAGCCCGCGCTGACTCTCAGAAAACCTCCGCGTGACGGAGGGGTTGGGGGGTCGGCTGCGGATGAGGCTATGCCCGTTTCATGGAGCTAACGACGGCCCTGGGGCAAGCTGTGTCGAAAAAGAAGGAGGCGCTGGCGCAGGGGCGCGGATCGTGTGGGGAAGTCCTGGACCCTTAAGGCGCTGGTCGAGTGGACAGGTTGGGACGGCGACTGTTTCGGGCCGCGCTGCGGGAGGCTCTGGTATTGAAAATCATCAAGCCCACGCCGGGCAGGCTTCTGGCCCCGATGCTGCCGGTGCTGGCGCAACTGCTGCGCCGGGACGGGAGCTTGAGCTCAGCTATTATCGACCAGAAGACTGGCGGGGAACTCTGCTCGAGTCCCGGATTTCGATCCGCCCCGGGCCCAATGAGACGGCCACCGTCCCGGGGGTTCGAGGAGATCGATCCGGTCGGTCACCAAGTGGCAACAGCTTCCGTGAATTCTGCTGAACCTTCACGGTGACCGATACCAAACAAGGCCGCCAAATGGGTCTTCTGTATTAGCCAGAGACGTCAATGACAGTCGGCGTGGTGTGGTGACACGAAGAAACGACCTCCAAGTGGGGTGGGGCTTGTCTAGAGTCCCCCCACAAGGAGGGCTTCAATTTCCCATGCTAACGCGATCCTGACGCCGAAGGGTTGGCTCCGTCCGGCTCGGTGCATCGTCGATGGTAAGTGACCGCTGCGTCGCGCGGCGAACGGTTACAGGTCTCGTTCACGACCGCGGAGCGATGGGCGCAGATCACCTTCACCAGGTCCCACCCTGAAAAAAGAACGACGGCGCCCGCGTGGAGCAGAAAAGCTGGTCCTTTGGGTTCGGAACTGGTCGGCTAACTGTCTACCAACCCCAAACACCCACAGCCGCTTGACGAAGAACATAGGCACTTTCACGCCACATTCTCTGCGCTGACAGCCGAGCTGGAGACCCGGGCACTGGTAAAGGTGCCCGCCCGCATCGAACCCGTCAACCGTGCCTGGATCAACCGAGATCAGGCGGACGTAATCTCACTGAGGCAACGTAGCCAACTATCCGGAGGCTTTCTAAGGACGCAACGAATCACTCTTTCCAGAGGTATTGCAATGAGGCGCAGAGAGTCTGCACTGGTGCTTGGATCCCTTATAAAGGTGCGGCGCCCAGGGGACTGGTTACAGCTGGTCTGCTTGCACTTCGTTACGCGCGAGCAGCGACTTCAACAGATCGACGTCACGCACCTCGCCTGCACTGGCGACCGCGCCTGCTTCAACGAGCTGACGACCCTGCGCGAAGTCGCGCACGTTATTGATGCAGTCCAACGCGATGATCCTTCCATCGCGGAGGTAGACCACGCTGAACTTCGCGTTTTCGACGTCGCCGCGCACGATCGCTTCGTCGTAATCGGTCATGAGCCCCACCGTCTGCAGTTTCACTTCATACTGGTGTGACCAAAACCACGGAGCGGGAGTTTTGCCGTTAGGGATACCGAGAATAGCGTTCGACACGGCTTTGGCCTGTTCGGTGGCATTGGGCACCGACTCCAGCCGCACTCGTTCGCCGTTGGCAAAGGGATGGTGCTTGTTCGCGCAGTCTCCAGCGGCGAAGACCCCGTCAACGCTGGTGCGGCCGTCTGCATCGATGTTGACCCCGTTGCTGCACTCCACGCCGCCCACCGCGAGGGCCTCGATGCTCGGCACCAGACCGATGCCGACGAGCACGAGGTCGACGGGCAGGCTCTCGCCCTCGATGAGAGTGACCGCGCTGACCTTCCCGTCGGTGCCGTGAATCTCGCTCACGCCGCTGCCGGTCCGGATATCGACCCCCCGATCGCGATGCAGTTTCTCGTAGAACGCCGAGACTGTCGGACTGGTGACGCGCGCAAGCAGTCGGTCCGCCGCTTCGATCACCGTGACCGAACAGCCTCGCAGGCGCAGCGCAGCAGCGACTTCGAGACCGATGTGGCCGCCGCCGATGATGACCGCCGTGCGGGCGGTGCGCATTGCCTCTCTGATCGAGATCGCGTCCTTCAGGTCGCGCAGACTGTATACCCCGTCGAGTTCGGCCCCCTCGATGGGCAGTCGGCGGGGGCTGCCGCCGGCTGCCCAAACGAGGTGACGGTACTCGAACCGGTCATCCATAGACGTGTGGATGAGGTGGTCGGCGGGGGAGACAACGTTCACCGTGGTGCCGAAGAAGGTCTCGATTCCTTGCTCGGCCCAGTACGACGACGAGCGCAGCAAGAACTGGCTCGCCTCCACCTCGCCCCTGAGAAACGCCTTGGACAGGGGCGGTCGCTCATAGGGTTGGTGCGGATCATCGCCGATTAGGGCAATGCTGCCCGCGTATCCGCCCTGTCGGAGCGACTGAGCTACCTGGACTCCCGCCTGACCTGCCCCGACGATCACTGTGTCGTATGTGTAGTTCATTTCCCGTACCACTTTCCTATGAGCTGGCGGTGTACGCTCTGCGGAAAACAGGACATCTCGACCGTCGCGATCCTCATTCTTTAATCTGCCTTTGCCAGGCCATGCCGATGCACCCGAGGGTGGGTCACTGGACGTTCCAGCCTCGCCCTAGGTCGGCAACCAGTTCCGGCCCATTTGCGTTGACGAAAACGGTATCTTCGATCTTCACAAATCCGAAGCCCTCCTTCTGAAAGGAGGTCTCGATGGACACGACATAACCCGCCTGCAGCGGTTCGTCGACGTGGTCGGGTGTCACGTCGCCCAGGCTGATGAGACGCGGTTGCTCGTGGGTCACGTAGCCGAGACCGTGAATGTCGAGGAACATGTCTTCATGGAAGCGCGACTCGCGAACTGAGCGGCGGCCAAGATCGACCACATCCCGACCGATGCTGCCAGGCCGGAGAGCCTCGGCGATCCGGTTCTGGATGCCGAGAATGTCGTCCATGATGTCGTTGAGCATGCTGGAGGGTTCGCCGCGAATGCCCATGCGAGCAATGTCGCCGATGAATCCGTTCAGGTTGCCACCCGAGTCGAGTGATGCGAACTGGTTGGCCTGCCAAAAGACGTCTGGCGAGGGTTTGCGAAGTATGCTCGTCCCTGCGCTCACGAGCGAGAAGTCGAAAGTCAGGTCTCGCTTGACCTGCTCGTCGCGAAGACGATTGTTCAGCTGAAGGGTCGACTCGCCGACGGGTGCCTCGGAGAAGACGGCCATCATCGCCTGGGTCACTTTTTCGGTGGCGGCGCGAATCTGGTCGAGTTCCCACGCCGCCTTGATGGCGCGCTGCCGCTCCAGGATCGGGCCAGCCTCGATGAAGCGTGCCTTGGGCAGACCAGCCCTCAGAACATCGAACGCGTCCACTGTGAGGAAGCTCCGCTCGATCGCAATCGTCTTGGTGTCGAGGCCGAGTCGCTTGATCTCCTCGACCGTGTGTTGCGCGCCGAGGTGCTGGGCGATGTTGCTGTTGCGGACATTCTTTAGCCACAACGGCTCAACAGTCTGGTGCCAACCGTCGATGAGGTTCCCGACGTAGAACGTCTCGTCGGAGCGACCCGCGGGGTAGCCGACGAAGGGGAGCCACTGCGTGTTGCCTACTGCGGGCTCGGTTGCGTTAATCCAGTAGTAGTATCCGCCGAGCAGGTACCGACTGTTGGGTCGAGACGTGGCCAGAACGAGATCCACGCCCGCCTCCGCCAAAAGCGCGTCAAGCCGCGAAGTGTCGAACGGTGCGTCCCGCGTCGTCTTCTGAGCGGTGTCAATGCTCACAGCGGTGAATGATTCTTCCTGGGTTCTGTTCATCCTGGTTTTCCCCTCGCGTGTGCTTTCCAACATTTGCTTCCGCTAGATGGTCGACGCTCGCTCATCATTTCAGTCACGAATGCATCCATGAACGGCTTTGCGTACTGCTCCGCGAAAAATGTTCTTCTGAAAAGAACTTGGTTCTTCTGCTGCGATTACTATAGACTGCTAAACGCGGAGGATGTCAAGAGAAACTGTTCCTCACAGCCGTCCATCGGTCCTCCGCTACGCGTTGCCGAAAACAGTTCGGCTCCCGTCGAGGAACCCGCTGTTCGCCTCTGCGACCAGCGGAACGCATGTGCCCTCCGGCATCGGGGATCGTTGGCACCCGGCGGAGCACCGACGTCCCAACACCCGGGTGCGGTGTGCTCCGCGCCGCGTCAGGAAGGAACCAAAGATGTCTACCTCCACCGCCACTGCAGTTGTCTACGAAGGGCCCCGCGTTCTTACGATGAAGGAGATACCCCTCCCCACCATCGGACCGCAGGACACATTGCTCGAGGTCGTTTTGTGCGGTGTGGACGGCTCGGAATTGCATATGTACAACGGCAATTACGACTGGCTCAACGACAAGGCGCCCGTAACCTTCGGTGACGAGATCATCGGCCGAGTCGTCGACATCGGTGTCGCTGCCAAAGAACGCCACGGCCTGGTTATTGGCGACCTCGTAACGGTGGAGGCTCGCTGGCCCTGTGCGGCAGGCTGCGAAAACTGCGACCGAGGGCAGTACTTCCTATGCATGCACAATACGACTTTCCGAGGTTACGGAACCATCTCCCTAGCGGAACCGCCGCATCTGTGGGGAGGATATGCCACTCACGTGTTCGTTCCCGAAGGAGCGCTTCTCTACAAGGTGCCTCAGGAACTGCCGCTCCGCACGGCGCTCTTCGCATGCTCCGTTCTGGCGAACGGGCTGCGCTGGAGTGAGGTAAACGGAGCGGGCCCTGGCAAGACCACCGTGGTGATCGGCCCTGGTCCCCAGGGACTGGCATGCACGATCGCAGCAACGAGAATGGGTTCGACAGTGGTCGTGGTGGGCCTCGAGCACGATGGGGAGCGTCTCGCGCTTGCAAAAACCCTCGGCGCTGCACACACCTATGCCATCCCGGAAGGCGAAGAACCAGTCGAAACAGCGCGCAAGATCCGCGCACTGGTCGGGCGAGTCGACGGTGTGATTGAGGGGGCCGGCTACACCCCCGCGCGTGATCTCGCCTTCGAGGTCATCTCACCACTTGGCATAGTCACGCTGGTCGCCGCTCCCACGCCGCCCGTCCAGGAGATCAATTGGCGGAACGTCCGCGAGGTCACGATCAACAGCCCGCTCTCGCATCCCCACACGATCGCTCGTTCGTTCGACTTCGCGGTCCAACTCCTCGAGGAGGGAATGGACGTTGGGAGCCTGGTGACGCACGAGTACTCCCTCGAGGACGCGGAAAAAGCCATCGCGGTCGCGTCGTACAAGACCGATGAGCACCCTATCAAGGTCGTCCTGAACCCCGCGCTCTGATCGCGGACCCACAACATCCGATCGGCGCGAAGCCGAATTCAAAAGAAGCGAGCATCGATGGTGCACTTAAACGGTTTGATCCATGGGCTCACGGAGTCCTCGAGTTTTCCGGTCGGCGGGTGGTTCAGCAACGCGGACTACCTAACGGCGCGGATGATCGGTGACTCTTCAGCAGATTTCACCATCATCGATATGGAACACACCGGCTTCTCGATGCCGGATCTCGGCCAGACGATGCAGTGGCTGATCAGCCGCAGAAGGCTCGCGCAGGCGCGCCCGATCCCGGCATCTCCCATCGTGCGGGTCTCGCCTAATGCCGCGGAACGCAACCAGTGGGTTACCAAGCAGGCGTTGGACTACGGCGCCTTCGGCATTCTTGTTCCTCAGGTAGTTGATCCCGAGGACGTCGTCGCTGCCGTCTCGGCCATGCGATACCCCCAAGGACCGGGTGGCAAGGGGCCGGAAGGTGTGCGCGGAGCACTGCCCACCCATTCGTCGCGCTATTGGGGTATCTCGGTGCCAGAGTATATAGAGCGGGCCGACCTGTGGCCCCTCACCGAGTCCGGGGAGCTCACCCTCCTGCTGCTTGTGGAGAACGTCAAGGCCTGGGAACGGATCGATGAGATCCTCGCCGTGCCCGGCGTGGGCGCCTTGATCTGGGGACCCGCAGACGGTGCGATGACCCTTGGGGTACGCGACTTCAACCTCGCCGACTCCAAGCTTGACCCCTATCGCCGAAAGGTCATCGAGGCGGCCAAGGCTGCGGGTGTGCCGATCGGCACACCCGGAGCGGTCGACGTCTTTCAGGCTATCGACGAAGGGATGGACTTCCTCTGCCTACCCAAATGGAGCGAAGACACAGCCAACGCAATTCGTGATTATGCCGCTAAGAAGCGCTGACCGAGACGGGCCGCGTCGGTCCTGACGAGCAGTGGCGGTTTCTAGGGATCGTTGCAACACCTATTGGTTAGGTGGGTTAGTAGTAAATCACGTAAACGCTCGGCTAGGGTTTTCCAGTCGGGCGTTTTGCGTGAGCGTCCGCTGAATTCCTGGGCGGCGTGTTCTAGGCCTCAGGCCCGTAGACGGACAGATCTGTGCCTTTGGGGAAAGTACTGGCGCAGTAGTCGGTTGGTGTTCTCGTTTGAGCCGCGTTGCCAGGGTGCTGGCGGGGTCGCAGAAGAAAACCTGCATGTTGGTAGCCAGGGTGAAGGATTTATGTCCGGCCATTTCCGGGCCTGGTCCAAGGTCCGGAATCCTCGCGGGTGCGCCGGTGGGACGGCCATGGTGTTGATGAGTCCCGTCGCGGACTGTTTCAGTGGTGTGGTCATCCGGGAGGTGGACGAGCATCACGTAGCGGGTCGTGCGGTCGAGCAGGGCTGCGATCGCCAACTGGTTGTATGCCCCGGGGATGAGGTCCCCTTCCTGACGATGGCGGGCATGGCGCGATCCTCTACCATGGGCGGACGCTTGGAGATCATGACCTTGGGGTCGATGAACCTGTGGGGTGCGTTGTCCTCCGGCGTCCTGGGGGTAGAGGGCCTGGTACATCGTCTCTGGGCTCACGCGCAACCGGGTTCCTGGGGAACTCTTCGAGCAGCGTGTGGCTGATCTGTTCCGAAGACCAGCATGGGAGCAGTTTGTCCTTCACGTAGTCACGCAGGTCCGGCTCAACAGCGAGTTTGGCGGGTGCTTCCGTACCTTGCACAGGGTCAAAACCTGCCTCGCGAATCCATTGATGACAGGTCACCACACTGAACACCCTAACTCCCTCGCTGTGGCACTCAGGCTCTGAACCCGGTCGAGTAAGCGCAAGAACTGATCCTTCTGTTCCGGAGAATATCTCCGACACCTAGCGGGCTTGGCCGTTAAACACGACGCGGTCGTTGCAACTCCCAATCAGGATGTTGCAACGACCGCCATAGCCCGCCAGTCAGGCGTTGTCCGAGCGCGTCCAGTCGCCCAATTCGTCATACACGATTGCGAACTGCTCGGGCGCCTTCGCGGGGCTCATGTGGATGCGCCCTCCACGCACGGCAGTCACCAAATTCTCTAGAGCCACCGTAGGGTCGCCCTCGATCTCGTAAACGGCGAGGTACTCCAGCGGATCATCGGCGGCCGCGGTGTTACCGGCCGACTGGGTCACCGACTTGCGATACCGACGGGCAGCAACGAACCCGGGAACGGCAAGCATCTCGGGAAGATGCTGCGCGTCGTACCAATCGTTGTATTGCTCTTCGCTGCCGAGTACGGGTTTGGTCTTGACGATCAGGATGGGCATGCTGCAGGTTTCCTTACTTTGAGGCGGATAGTCCGGGTAGCCAGAGTGCGGTTTCCGGCCATATGACGAGTGCGATGAGCATCAAGTTGCCGGCGCCGATGACCGGCACGACACCTTTGAATACGCCGGTGATCCTCAGTGTGCACCCCACGCCACTCGTCGCCGTCGGGCGAGGGACAGCATGATGAACGTCAGATCGAGGATGCTGAGCAAAGGGTGATGAAGATTGCCGGCCGTTGACGTCGATCAGAATGTTCAACATCAGTCCGAACGCCAGCACCCTTCCGAGGGTTGCGGCAATAAGGCGGACCCGGTCGATGGCGCCAGGGGAACCGTTCGGGGACCGCTCATTGCGCGTGCAGGATCGGCAATGCTCCAGCGAGAGCTCTGGGTCGGACATTAATTGCATACTGCATCACTCTCAACTCCCTCGTTGAACGCTGGCGCCCGCCGAGACCCGTTGTGATTACGACCATAACACGACGGGACCGTTTAGAAGAACACAATTCTGCAGGATAGATCCGTGCACGCACGACGGTGGTCAGGCTAATAGCTGATGTCGAGCCGCTTGAACGCCCTCACATGGTCTGAGCAACACATTCGGGATCAGCAACCACGACCATCGATCGTCCCGGGGGTCGAAACGCTTGGCCGCGGGGTAACCGCCCCGGTGAGCAGCAAAGGTTTCATCGTCACCCCAGGTCCCGTAGCCCTTCGGCAATCGCCGAAGCAACTAACTCGGGCTGTTCCAAAGCCGAGAAGTGCCCCCCGTTTGGCAGATCGACCCAATTGACAATGTTCGCATGGTGCTCGGCCATTCGTCTGGTTGTCCGATACGGCTCGAAGGGCGGCATGGCGATAGCCGTTGGTACCTCGATCCGATGGGGAGAAGGGCCGAACTGGCCAGCGGCGCCGGTCTCGTAGTAGAGACGCGCCGCCGAACCGGCAGTCCCAGTCAACCAGTACGTCGATACGATAGTGAGAATTTCATCCCGGGAGAGGCCAGTCTCAACATTGCCGTCGTTCTCCGTCCACGCGCGAAATTTCTCAACTAACCATGCAGCGAGTGCCACAGGAGAATCACAGAGCCCGTATGCGAGCGTCTGAGGCTTGGTCGACTGGATCGAAATATAGCCCGTTTCCCAACGTGCGTACGCGGCCTGTTGATCGTGTAGTCGTTTCTCCAATGCCGTCGGCTCCCCATCCTCTGGGCGCAGTCCTGCGGTAGTGAGGAAGGTCAGGTGCACACCCATCACGCGATCGGAGTAGCGCCGGGCGAGATGGCCGGAGACGATCGCGCCGAAGTCGCCACCGTGTGAGAAGAACCGTGCGTAGCCGAGGCGAGTCATAAGTTCGGCGAACCTATCAGCTATCCCCATGGGGGTGAGACCCGTCATTGTCGTCGGCCCGCTAAACCCGAAGCCTGGCAGAGAGGGGATCACCAGATGATAAGCGTCTTCGGAGCGGCCGCCGTGGGCGACCGGATTGCTAAGCCGGTCGATGAGGCCGGTGAACTCGAAAGGCGAACTCGGCCAACCGTGCAGAAGCAGGAGAGGGCGAGCGTCGGGGACAGCGGAAGGTACGTGGTAAAAGTGGATACTCACACCGTCGATCAAGGTCGTGTACTGGGGGTAGGAGTTCAACCGGGCTTCGAACGCAGGCCAATCGAAGGATGATCTCCAGTACTCGACGAGTCCGCGCAGGTACCCGAGGTCGGTGCCCTGGCTCCAGCCGATCCCGCTGGGCTGGTCAGGCCATCTCGCGTCCCGGAGGCGTCGCCGAAGGTCTTCGACTTCGCCATTGGAGATGTTCACGGTGAAAGGTGTGATGAACGCGGAGGACTCCGCCATGTGCACTCAGAGCTCCCTGTCAGTGCCGAGCCTCAGGGCTCAGTCGTCGGATCTAGGTTATGAAGATACTGCATCGACACGCGTGGTGGCCGTCCGCTCCGACTTTCAACACATGTAGCACAGCAGGGTTTGCCCGGTTGCCCTTCCGTCGGCGTGGGTCTACAGTTTGATCTGTACAGCAGATCAGTGTTCTGTAAAATTCCCTCGGCCGATGAGGAGCAAACCTCGTGACACCGCGATACCAAGAGTTGGTGGATGCGCTCTACACGCGCTTCAGCACACCGGTCACGCTCTTGGACGCGCACTTCAACATCGTGGCCTTCTCTTCCCAGCCGGCGCACCTCATCGACTCCTCACGCGCGGACGCGATCCTACGCCGCCCGCCTAAGCCGGAGGTGCGAGCCTATCTGGATACTGCCATGCAATCGACGGATGATCGTGGAAGGGTCAGCGCCAATGAGGCGCTCGGTCTCCTTGAACGGGTCTTCGTCAAGGTACACGCAAAGGGCCGCCTGATCGGATACCTGTGCATCATCGATCCTGAGCGCGCCGTCACTTACGCCGCTCTGGATGATCTCAGCGAGAACCTCAACGCTGTCGGCAACGAATTGCAACTGGACCGGATCACGCGAAACGGCGTCCGGGAGGCCGTTCCCAGCCTCCTGACCGGGCAGCCGCCGGAACGAGAGATTGCGGCCGAGCTGATCGCCGCGAGGGCGCGCGTCGGTTACGGCGCCTATCGCGTAGTGATCATCGACGCGGGCGCCAACCGGGCGGCCTCCTCCGAAGCGACGTGGGCGCAACTCTTTCACGCAGAGGTCGCTTGGGGCCGGATCGGTAGTCAGTGCGTGGTGATCGTGGGAGGTTCCAGCGATCACGTGCTCCGCCGCATCCGGCAGGGAGCGCTGGACGCGGCCGGCGAGCGACCGATCGCCGCGGCTGGCGGAGTGGTCGACCGGCTCGAGGACGCGCATCGGTCCTACAGGGAGGCCACCCTGGCGCTGCAGGTTCTCCGCAGCGAGGCGCTCGCTGCGCGGACCGTGTGCTGGGACTCGCTCGGCGCCTGGCGGCCACTACTGCTGCTGGGTCGCGAAGAAGCGCTCCGGTGCATAGATCCGCGAGTCAACGAACTCATCAGGACATCGACGCGCACGACTATCCGCCTTCTGCAGCGCTACTTGGAACGCGACTCCGACACCACCACTCTGGCACTCGACTTCCACCTGCACCGCACGACGGTGTACGCGAGACTTCGGAGGCTTCAGGAGCGGTATGGACTGTCCTGGGAGGATCCTGAGGACCGGTTGGTTTCGATCATCGGAGTGCGAATCGCCCTGCTCTATCCCGTCGAGCAGGAGCCGGATAAATTGCTGGACACCCCGAGCCTCCCGATTCGCGGAGTCTCCTGACCCTACTGTCCACCACCCGTGCACGCCGCGCGGGATCGAGTGGCTGATATCGAGATAAGAGGACGAAGGACATGACTGGACGCGTTGAAGGCAAAGTTGCATTCATTACAGGTGCTGCGCGCGGGCAGGGTCGCTCGCATGCAGTCAGGCTTGCCCAGGAGGGAGCCGACATCATCGGGCTGGACGTCTGCGCCAATACCGGGTTCGACTATGAGGCGTCCACCAGCGAGGATCTGGCCGAAACCGTGCGACAGGTCGAGGCAGTGGGGCGCCGGATGCATGCCGGCGTCGGCGACGTCCGTGACTACGAGTCCGTGAGCAGTGTTCTGGCGGCGGGGGTGGAGCGTTTCGGAAAGGTCGACATCGTCCTCGCGAATGCCGGGATCGCCAACTCGGGCAAGCTCTCGCACGAATGGAGCGACCAAGAGTGGCGCACGATGATCGACACCAATCTCACTGGCGTATGGAATACCACGAAGGCAGCAACCCCCTACTTTATCGAGCAAGGGACGGGCGGATCAATGGTCATTACCAGTTCGCTCGCCGGAATGAAGGGCGCCCGAGGCTGCGTCGGCTACGTCGCCTCGAAATGGGGCGTGCTCGGGATCACCAAGTCGCTTGCTCGCGAACTGGCGGAGTACCGGGTGCGGGTGAACGCGGTGAGTCCCACCAACGTCGAGACGCCGATGCTCGATAATCCGATGATGTACAAAGTGTTCCGGCCGGACCTGGAGGCCCCCACCCTCGACGACGCGATAGGCACGTACGCGACAATCAACCTTTGGCCCATCCCTTGGATCCAGCCGATCGACGTGTCCAACATGATTCTCTTCCTCGCATCCGAGGAAGGTCGATACATTACCGGCGCCGTGCTGCCGGTCGATCTCGGCGCGAGTGTTCTCTAGCCGTCGGTCATCACACGACATACATTGAGAGGAAGTTTATGACCATCATCAAAGACGCCCCCACTGAACTGTTCCCGGACCCATTGCCCCTTATAGGCAAGGGCCGACCTCGGTCGGTGAATGGGGGGTTGCACCAGCACATCTACCCCGCGACCGGCCGCCCGACGATTGAGGTACCTCTGGCCGGACCTGACGACGTGGATCACGCCGTCGCGACGGCCCGGAGCGCAGCCCGAGAATGGCGCGACACGCCACCGAATGTGAGGCGTCGGCTGCTGTGGCAACTTGCCAAGTTGGTCGAAGCGAACATCGAGGAGCTCACCGCTATACAGGTTGCGGAGAACGGCACTCCGATCGTTTCCGCAGGCCGGTACGCCAGTTCGGTCGTGGATGTGCTCGAGTATTACTCCGGGTGGCCTGACAAGCTGGTCGGTCAAGTCCATCCCGTGTGGCCGGTCGCCGCATTCGACTACTCAGTGCGTGAGCCGCACGGCGTTGTCGCAATCATCATCCCGTGGAACAGTCCCCTCTTCAGCGTTGGTACAGTGGTGGGACCGGCCCTGGCCGCCGGCAACACGGTGATCGTGAAGCCGCCGGAACTCACGCCTTTTACTTCGTTGAGGTTTGCCGAGTTGGCGCTTCAGGCGGGCATCCCGGCAGGCGTGGTCAATGTCGTTCCGGGCGGTGCAGCAGTCGGCGCCGCTCTCGTATCGCATGCCGGAATCGACATGATCCACTTCACAGGCAGCGGACGAACCGCAACGCGGATACTCCAATCGGCTGCTGAGAACCTCACACCGGTGGGCCTGGAGCTGGGTGGCAAGTCGCCCAACCTGATCTTCGCCGATGCTGATCTCGAGAGCGCCGCTGCTGCCGCCGTTCGCTACAGCTTCCAGAACGCCGGCCAAGGTTGCGTGAACGGCACCCGGCTCCTGGTTGAGGATGCGGTTTTTGACGATGTCGTGTCTTTGGTGAAGGAGCGCTCCGAGGACACTTATCGCGTCGGCGATCCGGTGTCTCCGGAGACGACGCTGGGCCCGGTGATCAATCAGGCCGCGGTCGATCGCATCCTCGGAATGATCGATCGTGCCAAGACATCGAGCGGCGGTCGCGTGATCAGCGGCGGTGCCCGGTATGGCGGCGAGTTCGCCGACGGGTACTTCCTGCAGCCTACCGTCATCGCCGACGTGGATCCACGCGCGGAGATCGCCCAAGACGAGGTCTTCGGCCCGGTTCTCTCGGTCGTCCGGTTCTCCGATGAGGAGCAAGCCGTCGCAATCGCGAACGACACGAAGTTCGGTCTGGCTTCGTACATACAGACGTCTGACATCACCCGCGCGCACCGTCTGGCGAACGAGCTCGACACCGGGATGGTGTGGATCAACGGGGCCGGCGGGCTACCCCCGTCGATCCCCTTCGGCGGCGGAAAAGACAGCGGTGTCGGCCGCATCGGCGGCCTTGAGGGCCTCCAGCTGTTCAGCCGAACCAAGAACGTGTGGATCGCACTCTAACGCGTCAACGATCGTCAGCCTGCTGTTCCTCGACGTCAACGATCGATTCGAAGACGAAGAGCAGCAGGGCTGACGACCGTTCTCCCATGCCCAGTGTCACTCAATATTCCAAACGAACTCAGAACGGACTCGGGGAAATCTCCAGATCGGTCCCGTCAGGCGGCGAGTGCTCGTCGATGCGGCCGAGCCGGCGACGGGCGCTTCGCCAGAGTCCTCGCGCCGACGATCGTATCCCTGGTGGGAACGTATCCCCGTTGCCGGATGATCGCCGCGCCCACAGACCGGTCCCGCCGGTCTTGCACGCATCAACGCGACAGGCGTAGGGCCGCTGCTGCTGACGATTGGGCCCTGCTCAAAACAGCGCGATAATTCTGCTATACAGATTGACATCCGATGTTGCAGAACGCTATTCTTCAATCGGTAGTTGTTGAGCGCCGCAAACGATGAAGTTTGAGTGGTTGAAACGATGAGCGTTACAAGGTGGGCACACCGGCCCAGAGGTGTTGCGGCCGTGCTTTGGGCCCCATTCAACTGAGGCTCTGCGTTTCTTCCGTAATCCAGCGGACCTTGCGTCCGCGAGAGAGGACCAGCTTGTGACTTCACCCCAAGCGCACAGTACGTATGAGCACGAATTCGCACGCTCTGTCGAGGATCCGGAGGGATTCTGGCGCGAGGCAGCTCAGGACATTGGATGGGTACGACCGCCGCAGCGGATCCTCGATGACACTCGCGCGCCGTTCTATCGATGGTTCGCCGACGGTGAGCTCAACGTCTCGTGGAATGCTCTCGATCGTCATGTCGAGGCGGGCCGCGGCTCTCAGGATGCCATCATCTTCGACTCAGCAATGACGGGTCAGCGCAGGCGAATCAGCTATTCCGAACTGCTAGATGAGGTATCGCGGTTCGCGGATGTGCTGCGCAGGCATGGCGCAGCACGCGGGCACCGCGTCATCATTTACATGCCGATGATTCCGGAAGCCGTCGTTGCGATGTTGGCATGCGCGAGGATCGGCGCCGTCCACTCGGTCATCTTCGGCGGTTTCGCCGCACCCGAGCTCGCCGCGCGGATCGACGATGCCCGCCCAAATCTCGTCATTACCGCATCAGGCGGGATCGAACCTTCAGGGCCGATTGCATATCTGCCGATTCTTCGAAGGGCTCTTTCCCTTGCGAGCAACGGGAAGCAAGGTACTGTCCAGGCCGTGATCGTCAAGGAACGCGCGGAGGTGCCCGGAAACGCCATCGGACTGGACAGTGTGGCGGGAGAGGGCTGGCTCGACTGGAACAGCGAAATCGCCCAATCTCAGCCGGCGGCGCCCGTAGCTGTATCCGCAAGCGATCCGCTATATGTTCTGTACACCTCCGGGACGACGGGGCGACCGAAGGGCGTAGTACGGGACAGTGGTGGCTACGCCGTTGCACTGGCCTGGAGCATGCGCAACGTGTACGGGATTGATGCCGGAGACGTCTGGTGGACGGCATCCGATGTCGGGTGGGTGGTTGGACATTCCTACATCGTTTATGGTCCGCTTATCGTCGGCGCCACGACGGTGCTTTACGAAGGCAAGCCGGTAGGCACCCCTGACGCCGCGGCCTTCTGGCGTGTGATCGAACGGTACCGAGTGCAGGCGCTTTTCACAGCGCCCACCGCGATTCGCGCGATCCGACGCACCGACCCCGAACTGGAGTTGCTGGGCGGAATCGACGTGTCCAGCCTCGAGGCGGTCTTTCTGGCCGGAGAGCACTTAGACACCGAAACCTACCACTGGCTGGCTGAGGCCTTAAGCGTTCCCGTCGTCGACCACTGGTGGCAGACCGAAACCGGCTGGCCGATCGTAGGAAACCCCCGCGGCCTTGGGCTCCTAGAGGTCAAGCCCGGATCAGCGACCGTTCCCATCCCGGGTTTCCAGGTCGAGGTTGTGGACGGCCGCGCTTCCCGCTGCGAGGCTGGGACCGCGGGGAACATCGTGGTGAAGCTACCACTTCCGCCCGGAGCCCTTATCTCCCTCTGGAGCGGCGAAGAGCGTTTCAAAGAGGCCTATTTAGATGCCTTCCCCGGCTATTACTCCACGGGCGACGGGGGAATGATTGATGAAGACGGATACGTCTTCATCCTGGGGCGCACCGACGATGTCATCAATGTCGCCGGACACCGCCTGTCCACAGGCCAGCTTGAAGACACTGTGCTCACCCACCCGTCCATCGCTGAGGCCGCGGTGATCGGGGTACGCGATTCACTCAAGGGCGAAAGACCGTGTGCCTTCGTCACATTGAAAGCAGGACTTGAGACCAGTGATGATGCGGCGCTCAGGGACCAAGTCGTCGACCTGGTCCGCAACACGATTGGACCGGTCGCGTCATTCAAGGATCTGTTCGTGGTGCCAAGGCTTCCGAAAACGCGCTCGGGCAAGGTTCTCCGCAAGACGTTGCGGGAGATCGCGAACGGTGATGGCTTAACGGTGCCGGCGACCCTCGATGACTCCGACGTCTTGCAGGCGTTGCAAGCCGCCGTTACGACCAACACAAAGGCCGTGTCTCGATGATCTGGTCATCGCGACACGGAAGATCCCATCTCGAAATCCCGAAATCGAGATGCCACCAAGCGGAGCAAGAGGATGACCGCCGATATGAACCAGCGTCACGCAACAGCGCGTCTTGCCGAGCAGCGGATTCCCGCACCCCAACCAGATCGGTTGCAATGTCTTCGAATCCGCATTCGCTGAGTTCGCCGCTTTCCCTCAGGACTGGCCAGGCGAGCGAGTCGCAGACCCCACATCAACTTATGGAGCCATCATGACAGAGACCAATGAGACAAAAATCGGCCCGAGGTACGGTCGGGCTGTCATCATCGGAGCGAGCATCGCGGGCAGTGCCACTGCCGCCGCAATCGCACCGTACTTCGATAAAATCACCATCATCGATCGCGACCGGCTGCCTGAAGAGCCCGGACGCCGAACGGGTGCACCGCACAGCTACCAGTTTCACTCCCTGACGGCGGCCGGCCTCGAGAACCTGGAAGCTCTCTTCCCGGGCTTGACCAAGGATCTCACCGAACGCGGTGCACCGCATGTCGACCCCTCACAGGTGTTGCGATACCGCTCCAAGCGTGGGTGGTTCCCTCGCCAGCAGTCCGGCATGCGGCAATTGCGCGCGACTCGACAGTTGCTGGAGTGGTATCTGCGCAGCAAACTCCGCGAACTTGAGAACGTCGAAGTGGTGCAGAAGACCACAGCAACTGGACTAATCATCGAGAACGGACACGCCGTAGGTGTGCTCACTGAAGGCGAGTCCTCCGGCGAGATTCGGGGCGACTTCGTCGTCGACGCAAGCGGTCGCCCTTCCCTCACCCCCCACTGGCTGGAAGCAGCGGGCTATCCGCGACCGAAGGAGACAGTCGTCGATGCCCACTGGGGCTACACGACGATGTATCTCAAGGTTCCGGAGGATTGGGATCCGGGTTACTCCTCCATGCTCATCGCGCCAAGGATCGATGGCGATGGTCCCGCGGCCACACGGGGAGGATGTGTCGTCAAGCACGAAGACAATCTCGTCGTCATGACCGCGCAAGGGTGCGCCGGCGACTATCCGCCCCGCGATATCGAAGGTTTCAAGGATTTCCTCGGTAGCTTCGAGTCGAGCGAGTTCCTCGACATCGTCGAGAAATTTGAGGTCGTCGGTCCGATTCAGTCGTGGACGAATACCGCCGGTCGCCTCCGCGACTATGTGAACCTGCCTACCAGGCCCGAGAACCTGGTGGTCCTCGGGGATGCGGCTGCGGCACTCAATCCCGTCTACGGCCAAGGCATGAGCTCCGCCGCGATCGGCGCTCGAAAGCTGGGTACGGCCCTCAGGTCATACCAGGACGACGGAGCAACGACGCTAGACGGACTAGCAGAGAACTTTCAGAAGGATCTCGACTCCATCATCCAATTGTGCTGGAACTTCTCCACGAATGCGGACTACTCCATCCCGGGCGTGGAGATCGACGGAGTCGTTCAGGAAGGAACCAAGTCGGAGGCAGCGGAATACACCGACCGTGTCCTCGCATTGGCGACGGAAGAGCCCGAAGTGTCCTTGAAATTCCAGGAAACGGGCAACCTCGTGCGCGGTGGCGAGTGGCTTTCCGATCCTGAGTTGCGACAGAGGATCCAAGAAGACTGGGATCGTCTCGGAGCGCTGGGCAAGGGCTGAAGCTCGCCGCGAGACGCTTTTAGAAACGCCGTACGACGAAAGGAAACCAGACATGTCAGGAAGAGTCGAGGGCAAAGTCGCCTTCATCAGCGGAGCGGCGCGAGGGCAAGGACGCAGTCACGCCATCCGTCTCGCGGAAGAGGGTGCGAACATCATCGCGGTGGATATCGCGGCCGAGATCCCGGACAACATGGCTCCCGGGGCGACAGGGGAAGACCTCAATGAAACCGTTCGGATGGTCGAGGCACTCGGTCGGCGCATCGTCGCCATGAAGGCAGACGTGCGCGACTTCGACGCGCTCAAAACAGCGGTGGATGCCGGCGTGGCCGAACTGGGACGACTCGACATCGTTGTCGCGAATGCGGGCATCACCGGCCTAACACATCTTGGCGAGGATTTCCCCGAAGAGCAGTGGCAAACGATGATCGACATTAACCTCAGCGGCGCCTGGCACAGCGCGAAGGCGGCGATCCCCCACATCAAGGCCGGTGGTGGCGGCGGGTCAATCTTGCTCATAAGTTCTGCCGCGGGGCTTCGGGGTTTCCCGCGCGCGGCGCACTACTCCGCGGCGAAGCACGGCCTCGTGGGCTTGATGCGCACGCTCGCGCTCGAGCTCGCCGGAGATTTCATCCGCGTGAACACCATCCACCCCACGCAGGTGAGTACCGAGATGATCCTCAATGACAGCATGTACCGGCTCTTCCGTCCGGATCTTGAGAATCCCACGATCGAGGACTTCCGCCCGGCATCGCAGTCGCTCAATGCCATTCCTGTCCCATGGGTTGAGCCCGTGGACATATCGAACGCGGTGCTCTTTCTTGCCTCGGACGAGGCACGCTACATCACAGGCGTCGCGCTGCCCGTCGATGCCGGCGCCGTAATCAAATAGGACAAGGAAAGGGAATATCATGACACGATTGTCAGGGAAAGTAGCCATCATCACGGGAGCGGCGAAAGGCCTGGGCCTAGCCGCAGCACAACTCTTTGCTGCGGAAGGCGGCCGCATCGTCCTCTGCGACATCTCTGAACCCGATCTGGCGGAAGCCGTTGACAGTATAAAGGCGGCCGGTGGCGACGCAATCGCTGTTCGCCTGGATGTGACCTCTGAGGACTCGTGGAACCACGCCGTCACTCGAACACTCGAGGCCTACGGTTCGATCGACATCCTCGTGAACAACGCGGGCATCATTATTACCAAGGGCGTTCTGGAGACCGAACTCGACGAGTGGAATAGGGTTCTGGGAGTCGACATCACCGGTGTCTGGTTAGGTGCCAAGCATGTCATCCCTCACCTGAAGGCTGGAGGGGGCGGATCCATCGTGAATGTCTCGTCTGTCGCCGGTATTGTGGGCGGGTTCGCGGGAGACGGTGGCAGCGCCGCTTACAGCGCCTCAAAGGGCGCTGTGCGCTCGCTCACGAAGCACATTGCCCAATGGTTCGCGGGAGACAACATCCGCTCAAACTCTGTGCACCCTGGTCCGATTTTTACGCCGATGTTTGTGCTGAACGGGATACCTACGCGCGAGGCCGCTGGGGAGATCTTCAGGGGTTACGTGCCACTGCCTCCGCACGTGGGCGAACCGCAGGATATTGCTTACGCGCTGCTATATCTCGCCTCTGACGAATCCAAGTTCGTCACCGGCGAAGAACTGATCGTCGACGGCGGTCTTGTGAGCCACTGACCCGAGACCAGCGACTGGCGCAGTGGAGCCTGGAGCCGGAGAGAGCGCTCCGCTGCGCCCTTGCATGTCGCTCAATAGATCAGTAACGGGCCACACCCTCTTGCCCCAGTGAGATACCTCCGCCTGATCTCAGTTGTTCCAAGGGCGACTGGTTGAACGTGGGCGGGCTTCTTTGCCAGTGGCAGGGTTTCCAGGTCGGCTGCCAGAGCCAGGATGTGGCGTGAGACTGCCTGGGTTTGATCTTTTTGAAGGCGGCTTTCATGTGGATGACCAAGCGTTTGCGCATCCTTTCGTGCCTGACCGCGCGTTGGTGAGGCGTGGCGAATGCGTCGTGTTTCTCGGCGACCTCGCCCCCGTGGCGCTGTTGGAGACCAGCTTCTGCTGAGGCAGTAGATAACTGGTGAATACCCTGTCCAGCGCCCAGATTTCGTTGAGGTCGGCCAGAACAGCGGCGCTGTCGAAGCGCAGTTAGTCGACCAGCTCCCGGACCCGGGACCATTTTTCTGCTCCGCGTGTGCGCAGTCGTTCTTGTTCCAGGGCCGAGACCCGATGAAGGTGATCTGACGGGCGCGGCAGTAGTTTGATCAGGAGCTGGTGGATGAACTCCGAACCGTCGTCCGAGCTAATCCGAATCGATCCCGATGATCGGGACGGGACACCGCCGTGACGTGCTCCAAGGCTTCGAAGACCCATCTGGCGGCCTTGTTTGGCAAGTGTCCACGCGGTGGCGATATCGATCACCGTGAAGGTTCAGCAGAATTCACCGAAGCTGTTGCCATCTGGTGACCGACCAGATCGATCTCCTCGAACCCCGGGACGGCGACCGTCTCGTTGGGCCGGGTGTGGATCGAAATCTGGGGCTTGAGCAGAGTCCCGGCTTGGTCTGGGACCGTCCCTGCGGGATCAGTTTTCGCCCGTTCCCCGCCAGTCTTCCGGTCGATAATCGCTGAGCTCAAGCTCCCCATCTCGGCGCAGCAGTTGCACCAGCACCGGCAGCATAGGGGCCAGAAGCCTGGCCGACGTGGGCTTAGGGATTTTCAACACCAGAGCCTCCCGCAGCGCGACCCTGAAACAGTCGCCGTGCCAGCCGGTCCATTTCACCAGCGCTTCAAGAATCCAGGACTTCCCCGCACGATCCGCGCCCCCTGGGCCAAGGCCTCCTTCTTTTTCGACACAGCTTGCCGCATACGCGGTCAACACCCCCACCACTCCGTCACGCGGGAGGTTTTCAAATGAGGCAACGCGGACACTTGACAGTCGCGGTGATCGCCAAATATGGTCGTATTGTTCTTCTAGATCGACTACCTATCTGCATTACAGAACAGAATCGGGGAAACAGTGACTGACATCCTTCCCGTCGCACCCTCGGACGCGGGAACGCTCGGGCCCCCACGCGACTGGTCATTATTCATCGGGAATAAGTTCGTTCCCTCCGCTGGCAAGCGCATTCCAGTCATAAACCCGGCAACAGGCGAACAGATCGGCACGATCGCCGATGCGACCGCCGAAGACGTAGACCATGCGGTGGAGGTTGCAAGATCCGCGCAGGTCTCGTGGGCGCGTAAGGCTCCCCGCGCGAGGGCAAATCTGCTCCTGCAAGTCGCGCAGGTCCTGGAGGCTCACGCCGAGGAGCTCGCTCTGATCGATTCCGTCGACAACGGAAGTACGCTCCGCATGATGCGCGGCGACATCGCACTCGGCATCCGGCAAATCCGGTACCTCGCCGGGCTGACCACGGAGCTGAAGGGACAATCGATCCCCACCGATGAGCGCGACAGCCTGGACTTCACCATTCATCAGCCCTTTGGTGTGGTTGGCAGGATCGTGCCCTTCAACCACCCATTCATGTTCGCCGCGTCCAAGGTAGTCGTACCCCTTGCCACCGGCAACACAGTGATTCTTAAGCCGTCAGCGGAGACCTCGTTGTCCGCTCTGCGGTTCGCAGAACTCGCCGCGCAAGTGCTCCCACCGGGCGTCCTCAACGTGCTCACCGGTCGCGGAAGCCACGCCGGGGATCTGCTCGTGCGCCACCCCGACGTCCCTCGCATCGCTTTCACGGGCAGTGTCGAGGTGGGTCTGCAGATCCAGCGTTCTGCAGCGACCAACCGAGCCAAAGTCGTTACCCTTGAACTCGGTGGTAAGAATCCGCTGATTGTATTCGCTGACGCCGACCTGGACGCTGCAGTTGGCGGTGCCGTGCGTGGGATGAATTTCACTTGGCAGGGCCAGTCGTGCGGTTCGACCTCCCGGGTGTATGTCCACCGCAGTCTCTGGAGCTCATTCATCGAGCGCATGGGCCGCCAGCTGGAGGCGATGCAGGTCGGCGATCCACTCGATCCAGCATCCGATGTCGGCGCAATCGTCTCTCGCAAGCAATACGATTCGGTACGCGGCTTCCTGGAGGAAGGACTCGCCGATCCGAACGCTCGCCTCGTCACAGGCGGCCTGGAGGACAGACCGAGTGTGGGCACCTTCATCCGGCCGACCTTGTTCGCCTTCGATGGAGGGGGCAGCAGATCGCGCTTGGTGAACGAGGAGATCTTCGGGCCGATCGTGGTCGCGATGCCCTTCGACGACTACGACGAGGTGATCGAAGAGGCTAACCGCCTCGACGTCGGCCTCACAGCGAGCGTGTGGACAACGTCGCTGGCTACCGCCATGGCTGCTACCCGCGACCTGCAAGCAGGATACGTCTGGGTCAACCACAGCGGACAGCACTTGCCGGGCGCTCCGTTCGGCGGCATGAAAGACAGTGGTATTGGCCGCGAGGAGAGCTTGGAAGAGTTCTACTCGTATGCCCAGCAGAAGAATGTATATATCAACTATAGTGAGAGCGGTGCTCGAAAGTGACCGAAACGTACGACGGAATAATCATCGGATCGGGACAACACGGCTTGGTGCTGGGCAGCTATCTCGCCAAGCAAGGTCTGAAGATCGCGGTCCTCGAGCGACGGATGATGTTCGGGGGAGGCCTCAGCACCATTCAGCCGGGCCCCCCAGGCTTCTACCAGAACCCGCATTCGATTAATCACTTCAACCTCACCGAGACTCCCTGGTATAAGGATCTGGGGCTTAGCGCGAAGGTCAAGTACGCTACTCCGCGATACGACTTCGCCCAGCCTCACGCTGACGGCACGTCCCTCGTTTTCTCCCGTGACGCGGAGGAAACCATCGCCTCGATCGGCCGCTTCTCGCAGAAGGATGCTGAAGTCTTCCGCGACTGGAATAAGCGCGCCGATGCCATCAGCAACGCAATCTTTCTTCCCGAGCGCTTCTCCGAACCGTTGCCAGAGGCAGAGCGCACCGCACTCCTGGAGACTTCGAAGCTCGGGCGCGACTTCCTCGAGATCATCGAGCATCAACCGATCGACCTGATGAACAACCTGTTCGAGAACGAGCGTGTGCGGCTCCTGATGCTCTTTAAGCTCTCCCTGTTCGGTACGGTGCTTTATGACGCGGTGTCGGAACGTAGCCCGATGGGTGCGGCACTCAGAGGATTTGATCTTGCGGCCGGATACCAGGTGGCCGTCGGGGGGAGCTGGAACCTTGCCCGTGGGTTGATGGAGACGTTCATCGCTGCAGGAGGTACGTTCATCAATCACGCACAGGTCGACCGGATCGTCGTTGACAACAATCGCGCGACGGGTGTCGAGCTCGCCGATGGCCGGCGACTTCGCGCGCGCCAGTTCGTCGCGAGCACGATCGATGTTCCGCAGACCTTCAATCGCCTGGTTGGCCTCGACCAGCTGCCTTCTGACTACCAGGAGAAGGTTAAGAAATTCAAGCAAACCGCGTGGACACTGTTCGGATTGCACCTCGCGCTCAAGGAAGAGCCCTCCTACATCGGCGCCGACTTCGACCCGAACATCAACCGTGCGCTGAAGTACAACATCGGCTGCGAGTCGGTCGATGAACTGTTCGAGCTCCACTCCCAGGTAGCAGCGGGGCGGGTGCCCGACCCTTTGTCGTTCGGAACAGGACACATCACACAGTTCGACCCTTCCCAAGCCCCTGACGGCCAAGCAACCGCATACGCGTGGCTCGCGATGCCTTACGCGCCAGGAGGTGCTCCTGAGAACGTCGAGTCCATGAAAGAAGAGATTACCGACAAAATCATGGACAAATGGCGGGAGTACGCACCCAACCTCACACCCGACAACGTGTTGCATAAGTACGTGCACACTGCGCACGACTACAGTCGCGACATCACCAACATGGTGGAAGGGGACATCTTCATGGCTTCTTTCGCCGGCGACCAGACCATGTGGAACCATTTCGGCTACCGCACGCCTATCGAGGGGCTTTATATGGCGGGATCGCCTACCCACCCCGGCGGGGCTATCTCAGGCGGGGGAGGCTATATCTCGGCCAAAGTCATCGCTGAGGATCTCGGGTTGACACCTTGGTGGACTCCGGTGGACGCCCGCTCGGCCCTCGAGTCGATTAGGGACTAGTACTGCAGTTGCGTTTATTTTCTCTGCGGTCGGGGCGCTTAGTCTGTGTTCGAGCATGCGGATGTGTTAATCCTTGGCGGTGGGCGATGATATTTGCGTGGCGGCCATGGACATGCTCCGCGTCCTGGACGCAGGAGTCCCGGCAGCCTGGGTAGCAGGGGACGGTCTACGGCCAGTACCCCTGCTACGCGGCCCACGGAGAAACGCGGCCTCCATTGTGTTCGCCTCTCGGTGTCCCAGCGCGTCATTGTCAAGGACGGAACCTTTGCTGGCACCGAAAGCCAACCGATGCTGCTGCGGCTGACCTCGCACCGGCCGCGTGGCGGCGCAGCCGGTGGGAGGTGATGGCTGCGGAGCAGCTCCGTGTCACTTCCGCAGGAATGGGTCGCGCTGTCGCCTGGCCCGCACCGTCACGCACGTCGGGTACCAGGTTGTCGAGGCCGCGCGGATGAACGCCCGCTCCGACCGCGTTATCGGCAAGTCCGATCCTTTGGACGCCCACCGCATTGCCTCCGCATTCCTGCCCTCGGCCGTTACGAACTGCGCCTCCCCGCAGGGATGACGGCGGCGTCGGGGCCCATGACCGCGGCAATCGCGCTGACCGCCTGGTCCCACCTCGGACGAGTTCGTTCCGAAGCCGTGTTCGCCGCCCTTGCCGGCACAAGCCCCATCCCTGCTTCCTCCAGAAACACCATCCGCCATAGACTCAACCGCAGGGGCGATCGGGGCCTCAACAGAGCATCAAGCACTGCCACAATCACCCGCATGTCTCACGACCCGCGCCCCGCACCTACGTCGAAAAATGGAGTGCTGACGGCCACACAACAAAGGAGATCCGCCGCTGCCTCAGGCGATACGTGGCCCGCCAGATCCACCGCGTGCTCAATGCTGCCGAGGCAACACCTAGCCCCGTTTGACAAACACAGAAGGATCCTTGGACCGTAGCGCCGCTTGAAGCAATTGGTTCGCCTGACCCGGGGAACTGGTACAGTCTGATTGAACGATGTTCCACCAAGCAGAATTTGGAGACCACTGTGAGTGAATCAAGATCCGCCCTAGCGCTGGTGGACGAGGCGTCCGGCGACACGCCGAACTATCCGATCGGCTCTGTCGATAACGCGCTGAGGCTCATCGTGATGTTCAGCGAACGCAAGTCCGTACGCATATCAGATGCGAGTCGTCTGCTAGGTGTCGCGCGTTCCACTGCGCATCGAATGATCCAGATGCTGCAGTATCGCGGCTTCGTGGTGCAGGACGAGGACACGCGGGCCTACGTGCCCGGGCCGCAACTGCTGCGCATCTCGTTCGCGATCGTGCAGAACCTGGATCTGCGCACGGTCGCCCAGCCTGTCATGGAGCAGATTCGCGATGAACTAAATGAGACCGTGCATCTCACCGAGCTTCGTGGGAAGGATGTTTACTTTCTGCACTCCATTGAGAGTACCCGCTCGCTTCGTGTGGGGTCCCGGATTGGAATGACGCTGCCCGCTTACTGCACCTCCTCCGGCAAGGTGATGCTGGCGGACCTATCCTCACAAGAGCTCACAGAGGTCCTTGGGACAGCTACCCTGCCGAAGCTGACGGAGAGAACGATCAATACGCGGAAGGAACTAGATGCCGACCTGCAGCTAGTCCGTGAGACCGGGTTCGCCACGAACTTCGGTGAGAGCGAGCCAGAAGTGCACTCAGTCGCGGTGCCGATTCGTGATGGCAAAGGGCGCGCCAGGGCTGCTTTGGCGATTGCAGCGCCGCCCTCAAGGCTCGAGCCGAGCCAGGCTGAAGAGATAGCTCGAATTCTTGAAACGGGTGCGTCAAAGATCGGTGAGTCGCTCCCGGCTTGATGAAACTCAAGGCAGTCGTGGGCGACCTGTGTCGAGGTGCTCGTCGCGCGAGCTTGCACGAATTGTAGTTTTTCCTCCGAGCTTTCGCAAAGGCGTACAGGGCCACGCACGAGGGCTGGGTATCAGAGGCTCCGAGCCCGGGAGAGAAGGATAGAAACGGGCGGTTGGGTTAGTCTCGAATCGAACGGATACCACCCGAGTGCCGTCGTCTTGGTGTTGACTCGGGATTCAGCATGAAGTGAGCGATTCGTTCGCCGATCATTATCGCTGTGGCTGCTGGTCCACGCGTTGGCGCCCAAGGCAGGATTGATGTATCTGCGAGGCGGAGTCCCTCGACGCCATAAACCCGGCCGAATTGGTCTACCACTGCTTCAGGATCGTCAGGTGTGCCGAATTTTGCTGTCCCGCAAGTATGGAAGGCTGTTCCAAGGTGGTTCCGGATCCACATGTCCAGCAGATCGTCGTCGGCCACCGTTTCATCCGCAAGATCTGGAAGCCTGTGGAACAGTGGCCGAAAAGCCGTTGACTTTAGAAGTCGGACAGCGACACGGACGGCTTGCCTCATGCGTTCGATGTCGCTTAGCGTAGAGAGATAGTTGAATTCGATGCGCGGTTGCGCGTCGGGGTCAGATGACTCCAAGGTGATATCACCACGTGAAGTCGCTGCTTGGAGTGACACAAGAAAAGCAAGATCCTGGCTGTCTTGATCTGCCCCGTGGAGCATGTAGCTCATCGGTTTCAGCAGCGGGATAATCTCAAGGTCGCCAATGACGTTAGAGCCAGACGCCGTGAAGTTGAGGACCCCACCCATCGATTGGGGCGTGCCGTAATCCACAATCGGGGTTTTTGAACTCCAAGTTACCGCGATATTGGGATGATCGCTGAAGTTCTTTCCTACTCCTGGCAGGTTTCTAATTACGGGGATGCCCAACGCCCCCAGCTCCGCTTCGGGTCCTAGACCGGAGACGAGCAAGATGTGGGCAGTTTTTATGGCGCCTGCGGCGAGCACGATTTCTCGTGCTCGGATGACTTCAACCCGTCCTTCACGAAGAACCTCTACTCCTGTGGCACGTTTTCCGTCAAATAGCACCTTTCGTACGTATGATCCGCCGCGAACGGTGAGGTTTGGGCGAACCAGGGCGCGACTAATGTAGGCGCTACCGGTGTTTATCCGAAGGCCTCGGGGACTGGTGGTGGGCATCGGGCCATAACCGGGGGAGTGTTGGCCATTTTTGTCTGGTTCCAGAGGAAATCCGAGTTCTCTAGCAGCTTCGGCAAAGGCTTGATTTGCTGGATGATCCTGCGGCGGGCGGGAGATAATCATTGGTCCCCGCCGGCCGTGCCCCTCCGCGTCCCCAAACTGCAGGTCATTCTCGAGCTTTCGGTAGAACGGCAGTACTCTATCCCAGGCCCATTCGTCGCTGTCGCGCGAGGACCACCCATCGAAATCCTGCTTTCTGCCACGAATGAAGTACGTTCCGCTGATCGAAGTCGAACCTCCAAGGATCCTTCCGCGTGCTAGCGTGTATGGCCGACCCGCCATTAGGTTGCTCTTGAATGACCAGTTGTTCGGATGGTCGGGAGCGGCTCCTTCTACGGTCCCGGCGTTCAGCAGCTCCGATGGAAAGTTTGTGGCCTCAGTGGGTACGGGTCCGGCTTCGAGTAGCAGGACAGAACAGCGGGGATTTTCGCTCAGGCGTGCCGCTAGAGGGGCGCCGGCACCCCCTGCCCCGACGACCAAAACGTCATAGGCTTCATCATTTCCGTATGTCCGCGTAACGTCGCGTCTTTGACTCAAGGTTTCAGTAGTCCTGACCGCAGTATTCACCAATGTCATTTGGAAGTTCGCCAACGGATATCGGGCAGCAGACAGCGAATCGCTCCTCCTTTAATTGCGCCGAACCACACTCCGGCCCCATACGCGACGTCGTCCAGCCGCCGTGCGAGCAGAAAACGAAGCGGATCGAGATGTGGCCTGGACCGGCGGTATTCCCAGGCAGCATCGGCAAGGCAAGCGACAGCAACGGCGCGGCGCATCCGTCGGGAGAAGATGCAGCCAAGAAGAGCCAGCGGCCACCAATGACGAAGGAGCAGGCCCATAGTTTGCGCGTAAGCTGCTATGGATCCCCTGGTCGCTAGATAGAGGCCCAACTGAATCGGTTGCTCGCTGCGACTTAGCTTTCTCGAGATTTGCACGCCTGCGGCTGCGGTGATCGCCAATGCCGCCGCGATGGACCATCTTTTCTGGAGTAATGTCACCGCTACGACCGCGACCGACCAAGGTGTTAGGACAGCCGGTGCGACCGCTGTCGAATGACGGAGAGCCAGAGGATGTGCGGAGGTTCCGTAGAAGGCTTTTCGGGAAAGCCAAGTGGTCAGGGATTGCCGATGCTCATGCCATACCTTTGCCTCCGGCTCGAACCTGACACGCCACCCGTCTTCAACCAGACGCCATACGAGGTCGACATCTTCCCCAACGCGGGACGTAGATGAAAATCCTTCTGATATGGCATGCGTTCGGGCAAGCAGGAAAGCTCCCGGTAGCCAGGAGACAGGGGACCTTGGGCGCACCGTACCAGGTCGGCCTCCAAGATCGAGTGACGATTTTGCATGTTCGTAGCGTTCGATCCAGGTCATTCCCGACCCGCGTTTCAACCCATGTATCCGGGGTCCAGCCAAGGCAACCCTGGGGTCGGCGAAATGCTTGGAAAGGATTTCGATCGTGTCCGTGGCCACGACAATATCTGAATCAACAAAAGCAACGTAGGGAGTGTTAACGCGCTTCAGGCCTTCGTTGCGTGCGTGGCCTGGACCACCGTTCTCCCGGAGACGTACCAGACGCGCATGATGTTTTTCCGTGACGGCCAGGATGGCTTCCTGATCAGGGGAACAATCGTCAACAACTACAACGTCGTACTTTCCTGCCATGCTGGCGAGCAACCTGTCCAAGGCAAGGGGTCGTCCGTATACGGGGACTACGACTGTGACTGACGAGGGGTCTGCGGCCGGAAGGGTAGAGAGGCAAGGGTCCGCCATGCCGGCATCCAGCAGGTGGTCCACGAGCTTGCGGCTATTGTCATCAGCGACGACGGCCCTTCCGTTCGTGATGAGCCGACGAGCTGACGCTGAGAGATAGAGCACGCGCGTGGGGGAGCCACCAACGAGGTCTCGTCCGGTACGCCCAGTCCGGACGAGATCATTGAGCTCAACGGCGAATCCGTGTGGCAAACCAAAACCGCTAATCTTCACGCCGACACCCATGTTGAAGCAGGATTGTTTTGTAGGGTGAGCATTCCGTGAATGTTGGTTCGTCCGTGCAGGCACCGATGCTGGGAATCGACGACCATCTCATGGAAGATCTTGCGGCCTTCATCAGCTGTTGCGTCGGTAGGATCACCGAGCACCCCGGAAGGTGAAACGGATCCCACGCCTCCGGCCTGAAGGAGTGGAAGTATCTCGGCCAAAGACCGTTTGTCTCCGGCTCCACATTTCGCAGCCCGCACGCTTTCCGGCTGAAGATGAAGCATGAGTGATGTTTCGGCCTTTCCGGCGTGAAGGTCACCGTTTCTTGGTGTACATGGGAGCCAGGCAACATCGTGTTTCTCTGCGATCAACTGCTGCACAGCGGCCGACAACGCGGAGACATTGCCCCCATGGCCGTTGACTAGAATGACGGGGCCCGCCCATGTCGAAAGGGACCGCACGAGCTCGACCACCAGGATTCGTAGAGCTTCAAGCCCGATGGACGTCGTCCCTGGAAAGGACTGGTGCTCTCCGCTTGCACCATAGCTCACAGCCGGGGCGACTACGACACCTTGGGGCGTTTCTTCGGCGATAGCGCCGGCCAAAGCCACCGCCAGTGCCGCGGCCACAACAGTGTCGGTGTCAATCGGCAGGTGGGGTCCATGTTGCTCGGTCGAGCCCAAGGGTACAAGAACCAATGGTCTTGTGTGAAGTTCCTGCCAAGTGAGGTTGCCCAGCAAGTGCGGTGCAGTTGTCATGACCGGGTGGTGGCGGGCAGGCCCAGTACCCGCGGAAACGATTCGGGGATGATCAAGTGTTCCGGTCGAAGGTCTTGTACCGATGCGACGTTGAGGCCCATCAGTGCGGAATCGATGCCTCCACGCATGATGTCCAGTACATTTTCAACACCAGCCTGCCCGTTCGCGGAGAGTCCCCACAGATATGCCCGCCCGATCATGACAGCACGGGCTCCCAGAGCCAGAGCCTTCACCACATCGCTGCCACGCCGGATGCCGCCGTCGAGGACGACTTCCACCTGATGGCCCACAGAGTCGGCGATAGCTGGCAAAACCCTTATCGGTGCAGGGGTTCCATCGAGGTTATTACCGCCGTGGTTCGAGACCGAGATCGCAGTGACACCCGCGTCAACGGCACGCAGTGCGTCGTCAATGCGGCAGACACCCTTTAGCATGACCGGCCCGCCCCACTCTGTGACCATCCATTCGATGTCCTGCCACGTCGGTGGGGGCGTCTTCATCCACTCGTAGTAGGCCCCAAAGAACGTGGGGCCCTTTTCCCCAATAGGTGCGAGATTGGGAGCGGTCAGGTCAGGCAAGTCACGGGCAAACGAGGCTAACCACCGGGGCTTGAGTGCAACTTCGGGTGCGAGCCTGATGGCCGCCTTGAGGTTGACTTTCTCAGGGATTTCGGGGCTTCCCCAGTCCCGCCCCATGGAAAATGACCAGTCAGTGGTGATGATCAGGCCTTTCGCGCCCGCAGCGCGGGCTCGATCCATGCGGCTGAGCATCTGCTCCCGCGTTCCAGTCCAGTACATCTGGTAGAACGTCTTCTTGTTTGCCGCGGCGACCTCCTCAACGGATTTTGAAGCGAAGGAACTCAACCCGACAACGGTTCCCCTCGCGGCCGCGGCGCGAGCGACGGCAACTTCGCCTTCGGGATGCACCGCTTGGACACCCGTGGGGGAAATCATGACCGGAAAGGATATCTTCTGACCCATGACAGTGGTGGCCAGGTCCCGTTCAGGTGGTTGACCGACAACGTGCGGCGCAAACCCAAGCTCAGCAAAGGCCGAGATATTGTCATCAAGGGTTGTCCCACGCTCGGAGCCGGCAACAAGGGCGGCGTAGACAGAAGCTGGCAATCGCTTCTTCGCCCGGCGCTGCGCCTCAGCTACAGATTCGAACCAGGGGTTTTTGGCCCAAGGATTCTTAAACATGTCTAACCTTTCAAAAGTGTTTTGTGCTAACGTCTAGGGCCGGAATCCGGCCAGAGGGCTTGCTGCACAGGCCGACACCGGAGGATCTGTAACTTCTGGACGCCGAAGACTCAACTGGACCATGACGGGTTGCACCCGCTTAGGTAGGCTGGAACGTGAGTGGTCTTGGCTGGGCTGGGGCCTGCTACGGTCTGCAGCGAGGGCCACTTCGCCGTACCCCTGCACGCATTCAGGATCCGGACCATCCAAGGGGAGGCCTGTGAAGAATTTGGCCGCCATGCAGCCGCCTCGGCAGCTGTCAAAAAACGTGCACCGAGTGCAGGCCCCCGACGTCTGGGGATTACGCAGATCGGTGAACAGGTCCGACTCCTGCCAGACTTTCTTAAATCCCCCCTCATCCAGAACGTTTCCTGCCAGGAACGTGTCGTGGATCGCAAAGGGGCACGCGTAGACATCTCCAACAGGGTCGATCAAGCACACCACCCTCCCGGCGCCACAAAGATTAAGCCCGGGAAGGCTTTCCCCGAAAGCGGCGAGGTGGAAGAAGGAATCACCCGTGAGGACGTTTTCCCCATTGGCCATCAGCCAGTTGTAGATGGTCCGTTGTTGCTCAGGAAGAGGATGCAGTTCGTCCCACACATCGGCGCCGCGCCCGGACGGGCGCAGCCGGGTCAGCCGCAGTAGGGCCCCATGTTCATCGGCAATTCGTTTGAATTCGTCGAGTTGGTCAACGTTTTGCCGGGTAACAACAACGGAAATTTTGGCGTTCCTGAAACCAGCTTCTTTGAGGTTCTTAAGGGCGCGGATCGCAGTGTCATAGGAGCCGGGTCCCCGGACGTAGTCGTTGACCTCGGCAGTGGCCCCGTCGAGGGAGATCTGGACATCCACGTAAGGCGTGGAGGCAAGGAGAGCCGCTTTTTCCTGATCGATGCGGATTCCGTTGGTGGAGAACTTCACGCCAACCTGGTGGTCGACAGCATACCGAAGGAGGTGCCAGAAGTCGGGACGGACCGTAGGTTCTCCACCTCCGATGTTGACGTAAAACACCTGCATGCGCTGAAGCTCGTCAATCACGGCTTCGCATTGTTCAGTTGTCAGTTCGCGCGGATCCCGCCGACCGGAAGAAGACAAACAATGCACGCATGCCAGGTTGCAGGCGTAGGTCAGTTCCCATGTCAAGCAAATCGGTGCGTCCAATCCGAATTCGAATTGGTCCACCAAAGATCCGCCGGACGGGCGTTTCACGGGAGTGCTGATACTTTGGGTCATTGCTCTTTTCCTTCACGGGCGCGGGCGCGGATCATGTCTGTTTCAGCCAGACTTCGCAGCGCTGTGATGTAGGCGGGCCACTGGTGTTCTGGTAAACGGGCCACCACCATTGCCTCCCGCACTGTGGCGCATCCCGCCAATGACTCCACCAGTCGCACGATTTCCGGCCGCTTCAGGAAAGTCAGTCTCCGGTTATCGAAGTGGTAGGCCATGGCACCGAATGGCTCAGGCCTCAACGCCACCGCCGGGGACAGCACCCACGCTTCATCAAGCATGGTGTCTGGGCTGGTCGTATTCATGAGTTGGCGGTCCGCTTAGTAGACGCCGCACATGCCATCGATTGACACGTCTTCGATGAGATCCTCTGCCACTAGTTCGGTGTCCTTGTCCGCTGCTGCGGATGTTTCAAGGTTCGGGTTCACGTACTCCATGGTTCTTATCCTCTGGGTATGGGTTGGTCGTCTCCGGTTGAGCTCCGGGGGTGAACTCAGAGTAGTGGCACTCAGGGCAAAAAAGATAGGGGCTGTGGGAATCGGGCGAAGAAATGACCTCACAATGATCCTGCAGACTGCGTCTGGGCTGCTGCCAACGTAGCGGTCCATGTCTGGATCGCGCGTTTGGGCAGCAGAAAGTGGATGCGACGGCGATGAGCAGCAGCTCACTGCTGAATCAGCAGGCGTGTGGGTGGCTCGTGGCCGCATTTCCATTCAAAACGCGCCCTTGGGAGCCGGCTCCATAGGACCGCCGGGATCTCGCTACGGTACCTGGTCGCCCTGTCGGTGACGGTCGAAAAGTGAGCCATTGTGACGGTTGAAAACTGAGCCACTCGTTCCAAACGATTGGGTGGGTGATCACTGTGGAGGATTGGGCGCTTATTCGGCGGTTGCATCTTGCCGAGGGTGAGTCGATGAGGTCTATAGCCGCGCGGCTGGGGGTATCGAGAAATACGGTTGCCAAGGCTGTCAGAGCCGAGGGGCCGCCGGTGTATGTGCGCGCGCCGCAGGACTCCGGGATCAAAGCCGTCGAGCCGGCCATTCGGGCGTTGCTGAAAGAGAACCCGCGGATGCCAGCCACCGTAATGGCAGAGCGGGTGGGGTGGACTGGGTCACCGGCTTGGTTCAGGGAGAACGTGGCCAGGATCCGGCCAGAGTACGCACCGGTCGATCCCGCGGATCGGATCAGTTACGAACCGGGCGACCAGGCCCAATGCGACTTATGGTTCCCGGAGGTGCGGATCCCGGTCGGGTCCGGGAAGCCGAAAATCCTGCCGGTGCTGGTGATGGTGTCCTCGCATTCGCGGTTCATCATGGCGCGGATGATTCCGTCCCGCATGACCGGGGATCTGCTCGCTGGCATGTGGGAGCTCCTTAGTGGTTTGGGCGCCGTTCCGCGGCGACTGATCTGGGATAACGAAACCGGCATCGGTCGCCGGAACAGCTTCGCGGCCGGTGTGTCCGCCTTCGCGGGGGTCCTCGCGACCAAGATCGTGCAGGTCAAGCCCTACGACCCGGAGTCCAAGGGAGTGGTGGAACGAGCCAACGGGTTCCTGGAAACATCATTCCTGCCGGGTCGGTCCTTCGCTTCACCCGAGGACTTCAACACCCAGCTCGGCCAGTGGCTGCCCAAGGCCAATGCCCGGTTGGTCCGACGGACCGGGGCCCGGCCCACGGAACTGCTTCCCCAGGACAAGGCGGCGATGTTGGCCCTGCCGCCGGTCCAGCCAGTGACAGGATTCGCCGCGAGAATCAGGCTCCCACGGGATTACTACGTCCGGGTGGTATCGAATGACTACTCCGTCCACCCGCAGGCCATCGGCAGGTTCGTCGAGATCACCGCAGACCTGGACACGATCCGCATCACCCTGGACGGCAGAAGCGTCGGAGTCCACCCGCGGTCCTGGGGCACCGGACTGACCATCACCGACCCGGACCACGTCGACGCTGCCCGGACCCTGCGCAAAGCCTTCCAAAACCCCGCACCAGCCGAAGACACCGCGGGGATGCGGGACCTTGCAGACTACGACCGTGCGTTCGGCGTCGCACTCGATGACGGGCAGGTCGCATAATGCCCGGGACCAAAGAAACCGCCGGCCAGATCGAGTACTACTCCCGGGCCATGAAAGCACCCCGGATCCGGGAAGCGGCAGCCCGGCTCGCTGAGCAGGCACGAGAGACCGGATGGACCCATGAGGAATACCTCGCCGCGGTCCTTTCCCGGGAAGTCGCCGCCCGCGAAGCCTCCGGAGCCGAAGCCCGTGCCAGGGCCGCGGGGTTCCCGGCCCGTAAATCGTTGGAGGACTTCAGCTTCGACCACCAGCCCGGCCTCAAACGCGACACCATCGCCCATCTGGCCACCGGGGCGTTCCTGACCGAGGCGTCCAACATCGTCTTGCTCGGCCCGCCCGGAACCGGGAAAACCCATCTCGCGACCGGGCTGGGACTGCGCGCTACACAACTGGGCCACCGGGTTTTGTTCGCTACCGCCATCGATTGGGTTGCCCGGCTTCAGGCAGCGCATCAGAACGGACGGTTGCCGCAGGAGCTCATCCGGTTGCGGCGCTATGGGCTGATCATCGTCGACGAGGTCGGCTATATACCGTTCGAGCAGGACGCAGCGAACCTGTTCTTCCAACTCGTTTCCTCACGCTACGAGCACGCCTCGCTGATCCTGACCTCCAACCTGCCTTTCGCCCGCTGGGGTGATGTCTTCGGAGACCAGGTCGTGGCCTCTGCCATGATCGACAGGATCGTCCATCACGCCGAAGTCATCACCCTCAAAGGCACCAGCTACCGGCTCAAGCACACCCAAACGGACTCATTACCCTCGACAAGACCAGAAAATACGGGAGAATAACCAACGTCAACGTGGCTCACTTTTCAACCCACGAAACGGCTCACTTTTCGACCAGCGCTGACACGCCCCCGGGGGCGTGCCCATTTGATCAAAATCCCATGCCGCAGCACCTGTGCGCGCATGAGGTTGATTTGAGACGAGGCCCCTTCAGGAGCATTTCGAGGATGAATGGGCGGCGGAACGCCCCCATGGCTACTTCACGACGCCCTAAACCGTGGGTCAGTCAGAGGCCGTGGGTTCCTGGGTTGAACAAGGCGGCGTGCCAAACTACGTGGGAAGTGATCCGGCTGGGATGCCCCAGGTCGACCGCCTAGGCGACGTCTCGAGAACCTGGCCGAAACGTGCCTGCCTGCAGGAGTCGTCCGAGCTTAGTCCCGCCCGGTTCTCATCCTGTCAACATGCGGAAGGCTAGGCCAGCGCCCCATAGCCCATTCAGACCATCCGACCCATCCAGGCGGAGGCTGGTACTGTGCCGCTCCTGAGATCTCCTCCGGCGTGGGTTCTTGGAAGTAGTCAAGAAAGGATTCGAAGCGCTCAACTGATACAGGGTAGACCTGGTCGGGATCCTTGGCTAGGCGGCGCAGTGAGCGCTCCAGTTGTGTTGCTGGATCGATCGGCAGGTAGACGATCTTCGGTTGGACGCCTAGTTCTTCGGCCAGCCATACCAATGCCGAGCGCTCATCCCTAGACCATAATCCCAGATCCAGTACTACGTTTAAGCCAAGCTGAACGGCCCTGAAACCAATTGAAATCAACTGGGCTTCCACCACGTTCCGCTTGCTGTCGGGGTCATCTCGGCCAAACAAAGGAATCATGCATTCGTCTGAGCTAAGCCGGAGTGCGCGCTCAGTCTCTTCCAGCCGGCGGGCTTCAGTCGACTTGCCGGAAGCCGGAAGTCCGACGAGAAGGAAAAGTAAGGCTTTTGAAGGCATACGCCATTATGGGCGGCTCAACCGCTCCGGCAGTAAAGAAGAATCAGCGTGTCGGCCGCTTAACAAATCATCGGAACACAAGGCGAAGCGGAGATCCTAAAGTACACGAACCATTGATCCGCAGGAGAGGACAGCGGGCTGCGGCGTGCCGGATGTCGCAGCTTGAAGGCCGAAGGTGTTTTCCAATCTGTGCCAATAAAAGAAGATTCCATTCCTCTGACCTAATGCCAGGCTGTGGTCGGCGGCGTATGCATTTCTGGGTACACGTCGGAGGTCCTTCTCAACGATTTGGCGGTGCCCGGCGCCTTCCTGGGCCAGCCAAAGGATCGAACCGTCCGGAGTCACCATGCCAACGATGCCACGGTCGACGAGTTTGTGACTGCCACAGATTTCCACGACGAACCCCGGCAGCCTGGCCCAGTCATTCACTGGTTCCAATCCACGTCCGATACCGCCGATTGTTCCTTAGCTGGCTAGTTTGGTCATTTTTTCTCTTCGGTTGCGGCAGTGGTGCGCGCGCCGGCTCAACAAGTTCGGCACCGCCAAGGGGTTTGGGAGCGGTGAACAGCGTCGTCGGGATCAACCCGATCCGAATTGTCAATCCCCGTAGGCACCCACCGCATGGCCGTTACTCGTGTCTCCGTCCAAGCGATCGATGCGCTGGCATCATCGAGATTGGGTCAAGGACGCGATGAGGAGTTCGCAATGCCCCGCTGGAATTTGCCGGCATGTCAAATGCGCTCCGAGCAGGGTAAGTGTCTAGATGTCAATCGCGGCCGCATCCGACTCCGGCGAAGAAATCGGCGGCCCTAATGTCACTTGGCTTCTGTTAAAAGTCGGGCCTTTAACCCCATCGGCGCTCCGGCCAGAACTCGTGCGCGGCAGAGACGCAGTCGAACACTTCTTCTACGGTGTTGGGGTCTTTCGAAGTGGTGCGGGAGAATAAATGCACCAGTGGTGACAACGATAGATGCATTCGTTGTCAAAATGAAGAACCCCGAGGAGGAGACAGTTGGCCCATCGCAGTCAGACACGGTCCTTGGCGCTTGGACGCCCAGAAGCAACGTCGCATGCCGATATTGAACAGGCGGCCTTCCGGATATTCGCCCAGCGGGGATTTGAGGCGACGACGCTCGACGCTATCGCAGAATCTGTGGGGGTCGGGCGCCGCACCCTGTTCCGCTACTACCCCTCCAAAAACGACATCCCCTGGGGGCAGTTTGACTCCACTCTGGAGCATTTCCGCGAAACTCTGGACTCCATGCCGCCGGAAATTCCCCTCCACCAGGCAGTTCACCGTGGCATCCTGGCTTTCAACAGCTTTCCGGAGGACGCGCAGCCCCCGCACCTTGAGCGCATGAGATTGATCCTACAGACACCGGCGTTGAAGGCTCATTCGGCAATCCGATTCACCCAATGGCGCCAAGTCATCGCGGATTTTGTTGCTAGTCGCACGGCAACCGCTCCGCACAACGCGCTGCCGCAGGTTGTCGGTCACGTCTCCTTGGCCCTGGCACTGACGGCGTACGAGCAGTGGCTGATGCGCCCGGACGATTCGCTGCACCATCTCATCGACGAGTCGATGGACTTGCTTACCGATTACCTGCATCAGTGAACCTAGAGAACCGCGGCCCTAGGGTACCGGTGCACCGCCGCTGCACAGGCACAAGCTCCGACCGAAAAATCCGACAGTTCCTGAGCTGACGTTCGGCGGCGGCCGGCGCACTATGACGGGCAAAGGAAATGTTGCCTGACGTGAAAATGAAGCTACCGAAATCGCCGACCGGCTGGAAATCCTCGCCGGCTACGCGCTACGCACGCCGTCTACCGGTCTGACTACGACACGCTTCCGGACCGTGTCTTCACCGCGGAAGTCACGTTCGACATGATGGATGCTGGCGGCCCGCAATTGACTTGGGCACTCGTGCGCGAGCCTGACTCTTCGGCGGCACGGGATTCCCTCATTTCTTCCACATCACGGTCCCAGGCCCGCTACCATGATGAGCTCTTGCGCACCGAGCGCGGCGGATTGTTTCGCGCCGATGGGAGAACGGTTGTGTCTTCAGTTGGGAGCGCATGGCCTGGGCAAGATAGGAGCTGGAGATGGCGGCTTCGATGGCCTCAACCAACCGGCCCACCGGCGCGGAATAGCCGCCGCGGGCAGGTCAGCTGCGCTGAGGAGCATCGGGGCGTCACGGAGTTCCGCGTGAAGCGCAACGAAGACGCTCCTCTCTCCTCGTTGCGCAGCCAGAGCTGCTGCCCTGCACTCTAGCTCCTCGAGCACCTCGAAGAGCTCGTCGACGTCCTCCAACAAATACCAGTAACGACGACACCGCGATCTTGAGCAGTCTGCGTGAGACCTTGCCGCCTAGCCTGCCAAGTGCCTCCCCGAGAGGAGTGCGGGAGAGGCCAAGCCGTTCCGATTGTTCGACTTCAGCCAGAACAGTTCCCGGCAAAAGACGCTACTCACCGATGTCTTCACGAAGGTTGTAGGCCCGTTCGGAGGACGCATAAAAAGGATTGTATACATCAAGGGCACGCACGCATGAAAAAACTGAATATAAGTCATTTTGTGTATACATTGATAGCTCCTCACTCTAGAATCGTTGCGATGAGCAACCTGTACGCTACTCCGCCGCGCGTCGATGAGGACGCTGTTGAAACGGAGCTTCAGAACTTGGAACACCAGTTCAGTCTCTTTTGGATGCAGGCAAGGGCCGTAGCCAACCAGCTGTCCCGGAAGGTCCACCCCGATATGGAGTCGGCCGCCTATGGGCTCCTGAAGGTTATCCGCTCCGTGGGCTCCATTCGGCTGACAGAGCTCGCAACGAACATTGGAGTCGGCAAACCATCTGTCAGCAGACAGGTTGCATTTTTGGAAGACATCGGCCTGCTGTCCAAGGAAGCGGACCCGCTGGATCGCCGTGCACAGTCCATCCGCCTCACGCCCAAGGGCGAGGAGAGAATGCGTCAGGTCCAGGATGCCCGGAGGCGGGTTTTCCGGGATCGCTTGGGTGAATGGCCCGTGCACGAACTGAGAGAACTGGCGCGCTACATGGGAAGGCTGAATTCCATGTACGAGCGGGGCGGGTTCTCGAAGGATGGGCCTGCGGCACGCGACGACGAGGACAGCTGACGAGTCTCACGGGGTGATGGCACTCCCGAAGACACTGTGAGGGAGAGTCAGCACGCAGTTGCTGACTGTGACCCAGAATAAACGAACCGATACCGTGCTGCACCGGGCAAGGGTGTGCCCCATCAGCAAGTTGGACTAAAGGGAGAAGATTTGAAGAGCATTGGCATTGTGGCCGAGTTGGGTCGCGAGACGAGGGTGGCGGCGACGCCTGTCACCGTGAAGCATTTGTTGGGGCTGGGCTACCAGGTTGTGGTCGAGAAGGGCGCCGGGGAACATGCATCATTCCAAAACGAAGCGTATGCGGATGCTGGCGCACTGATTGTTGGTGCGGAAGAGGCTTGGGGTGCCGGCGTCGTGCTTAAGGTGAACCCGCCCACCGAGGAAGAAATCGGGCGTCTGGCCGACGACGCAACCCTGATCGGGACGTTGAGTCCTGCACTTCGGCCTGATCTTGTGGAGGCCTTGACGCAACGGCAAATCACCGCGTTGGCGTTGGATGCCGTTCCGCGTATCTCCCGCGCACAGTCGATGGACGTGCTGAGCTCCATGGCGAACATTGCCGGGTACCGGGCCGTCATTGAAGCAGCGCACGAATTTGGCAGGTTCTTCACCGGCCAGGTGACCGCGGCGGGCAAGGTCCCGCCAGCGAAGGTCCTGGTCGTCGGCGCCGGTGTCGCCGGCCTCGCAGCGATCGGTGCCGCGTCCAGCCTGGGCGCGATTGTCCGGGCGACGGACCCTCGGCCTGAAGTCGCTGACCAGGTGAAGTCCATCGGCGGGACCTACCTCAAGGTCGAGGTCCAGGAGGTAATGAACTCCTCTGACGGGTATGCCAAGGCCACGTCCGAGGCTTACAACGCACGGGCTGCTGAGATCTACACCGAACAAGCAGCGGATGTGGACATCATCATCACCACAGCCCTGATCCCGGGACGGCCGGCGCCGAAGCTGCTCACGGCCGAGGACGTGGCGGGCATGAAACCCGGAAGCGTGATTGTCGACATGGCCGCCGGCCAAGGCGGGAATGTCGAAGGCTCGGTCGCCGGGGAACGGATTGTCACTGACAACGGCGTAGTGATCCTGGGCTATACGGATCTTCCGGCGCGTTTGCCAGCCCAGGCGTCCCAGCTGTACGGGACGAACCTGCTGAACCTGCTCAAACTCCTCACCCCGAACAAGGACGGGATCCTGCGCCTCGACTTTGATGACGTGGTGCAGCGCTCGGTGACGGTGGTGCGCGAGGGTGAGAAGACCTGGCCGCCGCCCCCGGTCCAGGTCTCCGCCGCCCCGGCAGTGAAGACCGACGTCGGGACCTCCACTGAAGGTGCCGCGCCGAAGAAGAAGGCCGGGGTGAGCCCGGCAGGTAAGGCGGGGCTTTTTGCCGCGGGCATCGCGGCATTGTTGGTGGTTAACGCGGTCGCCCCGGCGCCGCTGCCCCAGCACTTCACGGTGCTGATGCTTTCGGTCGTCGTCGGGTTCTACGTCATCGGCAAAGTCCACCACGCCCTGCACACCCCGCTGATGTCGGTCACGAACGCGATCTCCGGGATTATCGTCGTCGGCGCCCTGCTTCAGGTCACCTCCGAGAACATTGTCATGCAGGTCCTGGCCGCGGTCGCGGTGCTGCTGGCCAGCATCAACATCTTCGGCGGATTCGCAGTCACCCGACGCATGCTGGCGATGTTCTCCCGCGGTGAGAAGGCCCGTTCATGAGCACCGTATCCGAAACAGCAGCCCGAATCGAATCGAGGAGCCTTACCGTGTCTGACACCGCCTCCGGTCCGCTGACCGCCGACTCCATCGCCGGAGCTGCGTATATTGTCGCGGCCCTGTTGTTCATCCTGAGCCTCGCCGGTCTGAGCCGGCATGAGAAAGCCCGGGCAGGGGTCATCTACGGCATCACCGGCATGATCATCGCCCTCGCCGCGACCATTTGGCTGACCGTCCAAGGCGCCTGGGGCACCGGCCACGCCCTGACCGGCCTGGTACTGCTGCTGGCCGCGGTGCTGGTGGGCGGGGCCATCGGGCTCTGGCGCGCCCGGGTCGTTGAAATGACCGGGATGCCCGAGCTCATCGCGCTGCTGCACAGCTTCGTGGGCCTCGCCGCAGTGCTGGTCGGCTGGAACGGGCACCTCGAAGCCCCCACCCTTACCCCGGAACTGACGGCAGTCCACCACGCAGAGGTGTTCATCGGCGTCTTCATCGGCGCAGTCACCTTCACCGGTTCGATCGTGGCGTTCCTGAAACTCTCCGCCAGGATGAAATCCTCGCCGCTGATGCTGCCGGGAAAAAACGGCATCAACCTCGGCGCCCTCGCCGCCTTCGTCGCCCTGACCGTCTCGTACGTCAACGACTCCCAGCTCTGGCTACTCATCGTTGTCACGGCCCTGGCTCTGGGGCTGGGCTGGCACCTGGTCGCCTCCATCGGCGGCGGTGACATGCCCGTGGTGGTGTCGATGCTCAACAGCTACTCCGGCTGGGCCGCAGCCGCCGCCGGCTTCCTGCTGAACAACGACTTGCTCATCATCACGGGCGCCCTCGTCGGATCCTCCGGCGCCTACCTGTCCTACATCATGTGCAAGGCCATGAACCGGTCCTTCATCTCCGTGATCGCCGGCGGCTTCGGCATCGCAACGCCCACCAGCAAGGGGGAGACAGACCAAGGCGAGCACCGCGAAATCACCGCCCAGGCCACCGCAGAAATGCTCACCAACGCCACCAGCGTCGTCATCACCCCCGGCTACGGCATGGCCGTCGCCCAAGCCCAATACCCAGTCGCCGAACTCGCCCACCAACTCCGCGAACGCGGCGTGAACGTCCGCTTCGGCATCCACCCGGTCGCCGGACGACTCCCAGGACACATGAACGTCCTCCTCGCGGAAGCCAAAGTCCCCTACGACATCGTCCTGGAAATGGACGAAATCAACGACGACCTGGACGAAACCTCAGTGGTCCTCGTCATCGGCGCCAACGACACCGTCAACCCCGCCGCCGCCGAAGACCCGTCCAGCCCCATCGCGGGCATGCCCGTACTCCGGGTCTGGGAAGCCGAGAACGTCATCGTGTTCAAACGATCCATGGCCGCCGGCTACGCCGGCGTCCAGAATCCACTCTTCTACCGGGACAACTCGCAGATGCTCTTCGGGGATGCCAAACAACGCGTCGAGGACATCCTCCGAGCCTTCTAAAGGACTTTCCCGGCCGTCGGCGGGTCGGCGGTACGCCGCCCGACAAGGCCAGCGCGCTCAACCCGATCAACACTGTTCGCGACGTTGGTCGGATGCACTTGCAGGCGAGCACTGGCCTTAGCCATGGGCAGGGCCCCTCCCTGGTGAAACTGAGCAGGGCCAGCAGTTCAATAGCCTTCTTCGGCCAGCTGGTGGCCCTGAGGGCCGACCTGAATAGCTCAAGGACCGGACATCCAGATGTTCTCACCGCGGGCGCCGTACGAGTGACCGGTTCCCGATCACGATGACAGCTCAGGGTTTCGCGACAGTCGCTCACGAGCAGGAGCGTGGCCGCTGCATGCCTCAGGCAGCCTATTTGCGAAGGTATTGCGCAGACCGGGAGGGCGCCGTCGGCTTTGGCTTAGCCGCCGGCTCGAGTAGGCCCGCTGCAATAGCGTCTCCGCGTTATTAGGACACCCTAGGCTTGGAGTTTCACCCGCGGACTGACTTCCGTCTTCTCACGGCTTCCGTCGTTCGTCATGCGACAGAGGCTGCTGGCGGCCCGAGGAGGCTAATAAGGCGGCTAATGAGACGTGCTTTTTCCCCGGCGCTGCCAGCCGCCGCTTCGGTTACCCTTCCGGCTCAGTCTGTCCAGCTCCAGTGGGTCACCAAACGAGGGCCGCGTTCCCCTGTGCAGCACGATTCCTTCTGGCAATCCCTCCACGGTAACTCTGGTCCCGGATACCTCGACGGATAGCCGCGCCCTGCCCACAGATACATTCGTGGCCTGCACGCTGCCCCACGTTGTCGGTAAAAGAGGGTTCATCCAGAGTCCACCGAGAGAGACGTCCGCTTCGTAACACAACAGGCTCCGGAGAAGCATGAGTGGCGTCGCCGACGCCCACGCTTGAGGTGAGCAGGCAGTCGGATATGGAAGCGGTTGGGGATAGTTGGATCGGCTGAACCCGCAGAATAATTCGGGAAGCCTGTTATCCGTGTACTCGGCTGCCTCCATCAGCGCCGAGGAAATTGTCTGGGCTTCCTTTACAAACCCGTAGCGCATCAGGCCGGCAACTATGAGCGCGTTGTCGTGTGGCCAGACTGAACCATTATGGTAACTGACCGGATTGTAGGCACCCATATTCGTCGCTAGGGTGCGAACACCCCAGCCGCTGAACATCTCCGGCGACATGAGCCGGTCTGCAACCTGTTGGGCCTTGTCCACATCAATAATGCCAGACCATAAGCAGTGCCCCATGTTGGACGCGCAGGCATCGACCGGCCGCTTATTCCGGTCGAGTGCGATGGCATAATAGCCACGCTCCGGCAGCCAGAACATGTCGTTGAATTTTTTCTTCAGCATCGCTGCACGGTCATGCAATTCAGCTGCCAACGCCTGCTCGCCGGTACGAAGGGCCATCGAGGCACGGGCAAGGTATGCGCTGTAAACGTAGCCCTGCACTTCGCACAATGCGATGGGGGCCTCCGCAAGGCTGCCATCTGCAAAGTTGATTCCATCCCAGGAGTCCTTCCAGCCCTGGTTGATGAGGCCTTGGTCGTTGAGTCGCTCATACTCGACGAACCCGTCGCCATCGCGGTCGCCGTAGTCCCTTATCCATTCCAGGGCGCGGTCAGCGTTTTGGAGGAGCGGGGCGATGTCCTCCGCGGCAACGCCCCAGCGGCTGACTTCGCCGAGTAGGGTCACGAACAGGGGGGTGGCATCCGCTGTGCCGTAATACGCAGATTTGCCGCCAAGCGCCAAGCCAGTACCGACACCAAGCCGCACCTCGTGCAGGATCCGCCCCGGCTCTTCCTCGGTCATCAGATCCACCGTAGAGCCCTGTCTATCGGCCAAGGTCTGCAACGTCCCCAATGCCAGTGACGGGTCTATTGGGACCACCATGAAGGAGGCCAGTAGTGAGTCCCGGCCAAAAAGTGCCATGAACCACGGCGCCCCTGCTGCGACGACCATGCGATCTGGGTGGCGTGAGTCAACGATCCGGAGGGCCCCCATGTCGTCATAACTGCGCAGGAAGGTCCGTTCCACAGACGGATTGCCGACGCGAAGAACGGGTACATTTGTAGCCCAAGCTTGCTGTCGCCGTTCCTGGGGCGAGACAGTATCGGAATCGACACGCACAGTCGCCGCCACTGCTCCTTCATCCGGGTCCGGGTCCGGGACTACAGTTACCCGGACGCCCCGCTCGCCATGCGCGGGGACGATTGTAGTAAGGCGAAGGCCTTCCGGGATTGCCCCGGTGCCAGGTGCGCGTACGTAAACGCCCTTCCGCACGCTTTCCCAGACGGCCTCAATATGTACTGCGCCTTCTTCAGAACGCCGTTCCTGTTCCCACTGCCGTTGGAATCGCCCGTCTTTGACTTCAAATAGATCCGCGAAGTCCGCGTCGATGGACAGCACCATATCGCACTTGGTCGGCTGCTGGGCAAAGTTGCGGATCGTGATGGTCTCACTAATGCCGGCTCCCAACTCACGTTTGCGCTCGACCGTCAACGGGCTGTCCGCCCGGCCATCAGCACCTACGGCCCTGCCGACATACACCCCTTGGTGGGGCGAAGGCGTCCACGCGCCGAGCGGCTCCAGGGGCTGCCCGTTGATGGTCAGGCACCAGCGGGACAGAACTCGGGTGTCCTGATAGAAAACGCCATGAGGGTGTTGGGGGGAAATGTCCCCGTTTTGCATAGAAATGCAGAACGAAGACCCCTCCACCAGTGTTACGGCCCCCTGCCCGGTGGGGCCCGCCACGTTGTCTGCATTCCATCCGGCCACCGCTGGCTCCTTTGCAACCGCCGCGCCATATCGAGTGAATTGAATCTACGCCAGCCACCACGCAGGCACCAGACAGCCAGACGAAGCAGGGCGGCTCTTAAGCAATCGCACTGAATGCTGGACGTACCTTCAGGCGACGTAGGTCAAGGGCTCGGCCGGGAGAAAGCCAGCCGATTCGATGAGTCTGACTGCCGATGGCGATTCTCAATGGATTCCTGATGGCATTAGCCCCGTACTTCAGGCGAGTGTCCTGCCCATCGAACGTGTTGTCTCCGCCCTGCCTCTTCGGCAGGCCGCAGTTCCCGCATCCGGTCTGTCGTTCAGGGCGGGCGTGTTTGTCCAGCCTCGTTGGGAGAACGCCCTCCCGGGACCCGACCGTTGACATATCTCGAGCCCGATCCTACGCTAAAGTTCTGCAATAGGGTCTGATGTTCTATTTTGCAGAACAGGTTTGTTCCAACACAATGATGTAGAAGGAGCACGGATGCGCAAACAACCGAAATTTACCCTCGGTCTCGGAATAGCGCTGGTTATCACATTGGCTGCCTGCAGCGCCCAAAGCGGTGGCTCGGGGCCCGACACAGCCGGCAGCGCTACCCCCTCGGCTTTGAGTGCAGATGTACCGACCACTGAGCCCTCGAGTATCCCTATGACGGAGCCGCTGAAGGAGCGCCCCGCACCGGGAAAGAAGGTGATCGTGCAGTACTGCAGCGCGCCGACTTGTGCCCGATTCAACCAGGGGTTCGAGGATGCGGCAAAGGCACTCGGGTGGACCGTCGAGACAATGGTGTACGACACGAATGACATGAGCGCGTCCCTCAGGAGCGCCGTGGTCCGACATCCGGATTTCATCGTCACCTCGGGTCAGCCGAGAGAAGCGCTTGAAGCTGGCCTCAAAGATGCCCACAAAGCGGGAATCCCCGTCTTTGTAAACTCCACGGATATCCAAACCGACGAAAGCGCTGGTCTATACGCCGGAGTCAATATGGCGCCCACCACTGAACGCAGCGCTGAGTACCTCGCCGACTGGATGATGGCCGATTCCGGCAGCACTGCAAACGCGGTGTACTTCTATCTGGGTGACCGACCGGTTCAGCAGGCTTCAGCTGCCGCCCTGAAGAACCGGTTCGCGGAATGCGCCAAGTGCTCGTTGAACCTGCATTCGATCAGCCTGGAAGAGATCGGGCGTGGCGCGGTCCCCGCGAGCGTGGTTGCGTTTGTTCAGGCGCACCCGGAAGTGAAGTATGTAGCGTTCTCCTTCGGCGACGCCGCCACGGGGGTTGGTGCCGCACTTGCTTCAGTAGGTCTTGCCGATCGGCTAAAGCTGATCGTCGACGGGACCACCTCACCTGCGGTAACGCAAGAGATGGTGCATGGAACGGTCTCCATGATGCTCCCACAAGCAGCCCACTACATGGGTTGGGCATCCGTCAACCAGATGGCCAGGTACGCGGCAGGGCTTCCCCAGCCGTCGGAGGAGGAGCGGCTGATGCCCGCATGGGTGGTTGAGACACCGGAAGCCGCACAGACGCTCATCCCTAAGGGCGGTCTCTGGCCGGGTCCGTCGGGGTTTGAGGAGCAGTTCAAGAAGATCTGGCACGTGCAGTGACGCCGGACTACACGATGACCGTCCAGGGGCGCATAGTGGCTGCTGTCGCTCGCCTCCGCCTCAGCCGATTCAGCGCTGTGGGGCTGTGGGTGCTCTTCATGGTTACCTTCGGCATTCTCGAACCGTCCACCTTCTTATCAGCAACAACGTTCTCCATCGTCTTTCACCAAGGTGTCGTGCCCTGCCTGGTCGCGCTGGCCTTCCTGGTCCCTCTCACCGCAGGAGCGTTCGACCTTTCAGTTGGGGGACTATTAGCGCTCAGCCTCTCCCTCTGCGTGTTCCTCAATATCGCGACCGATCTTCCGATCCTATTTATTGCGGTTATCGCCCTCCTGGCAACCTCCGCAGTGGGAGCGTTATCGGGCTTTATCGTCGTTAGATTGCGCATCGATTCGTTCATCGCCACGCTCGGAGTAAGTCAGCTTCTTCTCGCGGGTTCGATCCTGATCTCGGGGAACTCACAGATCATTGGCCACTTTCCAGATTTCTGGGCTGCGCTGGGCATCGATCGATTTCTGGGCGCTCCAATCATCATCTTTTTCCTGCTGGCGGTATCACTTCTAATGTGGTTCATCTTCGAGCACACACGCATCGGCCGGTACCTCTTCGCCACCGGTGGGAATGCGGAAGCCGCCCGCCTCGCCGGTGTCCCAACAGATCGGATGATCTGGGGTTCGTTGATCGCGTCGGGCTTCATCGCCGGCCTCGGAGGCATCGTTCTATCAATGCAGTTCGCGGTGTTTGCTCCCACCACTGGGCCGGGGTACCTCTTCCCAGCAGTCACGGCCGTTTTCCTTGGTGCGTCCCAATTCCAGCAACGACCAAACGTGTGGGGGACATTGGTGGCGTACTTCGCCCTAGCCTTCGGCATTCAAGGACTCACCCTGGCCGCCCCCTCCGCATCCGCTTGGAGCCAGCCGCTGTTTCAAGGTGCGGCACTAATCCTGGCGGTCGCCCTCGCCAGTCGTCACTTAAGGCAGCTTCGCAGGGGACGGCATCCCCGAAAGACCGATCCGCCTAGCGTCCGTCGCAGCCCTGCGAAGGCAGCACTGCGATGAGCCAGGAGGTCCGCGAGGGAGTTGTAGTGTTACGTGGGTTCAGCAAAGCATTCGGCGACGCCCTGGTTCTCGATGACGTTTCGCTGGACATCCGTCGGGGCGAAATCCACGCCCTGCTCGGCGGCAATGGCTCCGGCAAGTCGACGTTGATCAAGATACTGTCGGGATTCCACACGCCCGAGCCGGGCGCCTTAGTTGAAGTCGACGGCGTACCCGTGAGTCTCGAACGCCATGGTCTCGCAGACGCCGGATTCCGCTTCGTACATCAAAACCTAGGCCTAGTCGACGCACTAAACACAATAGAGAATCTGGGGCTTGGAGTCGGCTACCCGACGGGTGTGCTGGGCCGCATCCGATGGCGTGCCGCGCGCCGCGACGCGGAAGAGCGCTTGCGATCGCTGGGCTACGAAATCGACGCGCGGATTCCCGTCGGCGAACTGTCGGCAGCACAGCGAACTGCCGTCGCAGTCGCTCGAGCACTTCACGACTGGCGGAGCGCGAGGGTTTTGGTATTGGACGAGCCGACGGCAGCAATGCCGGTCGGGGAGTCGACGGCGCTGTTCGACATGATGGACCGGTTACGGCGCTCAGGCATGTCGGTGGTTTTCGTCTCGCATCACCTCGACGAAGTTTTCGCGATCGCGGACCGAGTGACAGTCCTGCGGGATGGCCAGCGGGTCGCGACCATCCCCACTGCCGATATCGATAAGTCTCAACTCGTCTCGCTGATGCTCGGGGATGTCGAGTTTGCCGAGCTTCCCGCTAAAGAAATACGCGGCACAGGGCCTGTTCGGCTGGAGGTGGGCGGGCTGTCCGGCGCAGTGATCCAGCAAGCGGATCTGCAAGTAAGGGCGGGAGAAATCGTGGGTATCTCCGGGCTGACTGGCTCCGGGCGAGACGAACTGCTGCAGCTGATCTTTGGAGCATCCCGACGCAGTGGTGTCATTCGAATCAATGGGCAGCCCATCGACTCGGGAGATCCCCGGGCCTCGATCCGAAACGGGATGGCTCTGGTCGCAGCGGATCGCGCGCGGCAGTCGAGCATCGGGACGCTGAGTGTAAAGCACAATCTGACATTGACAGACGTGAGTCGGTTCAGCGGAAAATTCGGCCTCCTCAGTGACAGACGCGAGGAGCAGGAAGTGCTGGGCTGGATTCAGCGGCTGGGAATTCGCCCTACGTCTACAACAGCGGTCTTTGCAACCCTTTCGGGTGGAAATCAGCAGAAGGTGGTGCTTGCCAAATGGCTACGAAAGAACCCTCAGGTGCTTCTGCTCGACGAGCCGACGCAAGGTGTTGATATTCACGCGAAATCGGCAATCCACACCTTGACTATGGAGGCGGCGCAAGCCGGGTGCGCCGTCATCGTCGCGAGTTCCGACGACGCTGAGCTCTGTCAGCTTTCCGATCGGGTGCTTGTCTTTCGTGACGGAAAGATCGTCGTCGAACTCCTTGACGAAAAGATCACTCAGACCGAAATAGCACGTCATCAGCACACCGCAATCGCGACGGTATCGCTTTAGGTATTGGCCGCTCAGCGGGCGTTGCCGCCCCTTTCGCTTCAGTCAAGCCTCGGCGTTCTTCCGTCGCCTACACGGCGAGGACCGAAGCAGTCAAAACCCGTAGGAGCCTGTGCCTACCAACCCGTTGAGAAGCGAGGGCTCCCGGCAACTATGAACTGCTCCCCTGAAGTTGGAATGAGAAATTTTCAGTTCCGATTTGAGGGGAGCAGTTTTATGCGTTCGAGAAGTTCTTTGTCTGTGTCGCAGCGGGTGTCCGCTGGCGATGGAGTCGTCTTTGGCGGACGTGAGCCGTAGGGGGCGGCTGAGTGTGTGGCGTGGCGTTCGATGGTTGTGGGGAGTAGCCGAGGGTTTCGGCAATGATGGCCACGGGTGCCAGTCCGGTGAGTTCGTGGAAGTGTTCCCAGCCGTGCGGTCGCGGGTGCTGAAGAGGCCGCGGGTGCTGAAGAGCTTGCTCAGGCGGGTTGTGAGGTGTCATGGATTGATGTGACGTCCGGGTGATGCTCCGCGGAATACCCCACTTGGCGTGGCGTGTGCGCGGTCAGTTCGTGACCTGGGTTTGCGGCGAGCTCCCGCCATGGCTGGGCTACGGGGTCTGGCAGCGCGATCTGGATTTTCCCTAGTTGGATAGTGACTAGGTCATCGCTGACGATGACGCCGTCCCAGATTAAGCGTGCCATGTTTTTCGGCTTGTTGTCCGAAGACGAGGATGAGGATAGCTGCCGCCCGATTAGGTGACTCTAATTCGTTGGTTTGGATGCCTTAGGCGTGCGGCGCGGGTGCTGAAGAGTGTGCTGAGGCGGGTTGTGAGGTGCCCTGGGTGGATGTGGCGTCCGGGTGATGCTCCGCGGAACACCCATTTGGTGTTGGGGTGCGCGGCGGTCAGTTCGTGGCCCGGGTTCGCGGCGAGCTCCCGCCATGGCTGCGCAAGGGGATCTGGCAGCGCGATGTGGATAGTCCCCAGTTGAATGGTGACCAGTTCGTCGGTGACGCTGACGTCGTCCCAGGTTAGGCGTGCGATGTGCTCGGCCTGTTCACGCTCACTGGGCCAAGGAGCCGAGGACGCGGTCCAAGCTTCTTACCAAAGCCGTCGCTTGTTTGGAACGCCGATAATTGACCACCACCGGCGAGTCGCGTTCGTCGTAGCACGCCGTGGACGGTGATGCCCATCGGTTTGTGGCCGCAGCGTACGCCACCGCCTGACGCGTTCGCATCGCCCAGACGTCCGAATAGGGCATATAGAACTGACCGTTGGGGGCCGATTTTAAAGATTCGATGCAATCTTGCCTGGCCAGGTCAGGACGGAAGGATGCTGCGGGCCGATTCCTCCTTGAGCAAGTTGATCACTCGTCGGGCGGCTTGAGATGTCGGGCGGTTTTCGACCGTGACGACCCCCACATCAAGGTGAGGGCCGAGGCGAGGAACCAGTACATGGAACGTGTATTCAGCACGTAGTTCGAGGAGGCGTTGGGACGTGATCAGCAAGGCGTCCGAGTGCGACGCCAGGCGAAGCAGCATGTCATAGTCATCAAGCTCCAGAGCGGGCTGGCGTAGGCCGATACTGGCGAGATCGTCGCGTTCCAGCAGCGCACGAGCAAAACTTCCGGAGATGACCGGGAACTCCGTGATCGAATTCGCGTCAGGTTGCTTCAGGAGAGGGTGATCGGTACGAACGTAAACCCCGACATGGCTGGTCGCTAGCCGTTCGTACTCCAAGCCGTAGCTGCGCGCGTAGTCCTTCTCGCGCGGCATCCCTCCAACGAAGAATTCGATCTCGCCGTTGAGGAGCTTGGCCCGCAGATCGGTGTTGGACCCGATCCTGACGCTGAGGGCAATCGAGTCTTCGAGCAGGATGTGGCTAAGGAGTCCTTCAAGCAGCATCGACCCTGTCATCGGGCCGATGCCAAATGACACGATACGTCGGTCACCGGATGCCAAGGCGCTGAGATCGTGCTCTACAGCTTCCGCGTGAACGAGGAGCGCTTCGGCGCTATGCAGGACGTCGCGTCCCTCAACGGTGAGCTCGACGCCACCCCTTCGGCGGGCGAACAGCTGCATCCCATACTTCGATTCGAGGCTCTGGATGCTTCGGGTAAGCGCGGGCTGTGAGATGTAAAGCGCGTCGGCCGCCTTGACGAACGAGCCGTACTGAGCGAGGGCGCGCAGGTGCCTGAGTTTGTGGAGATCGATCACACGCAGAACCTATCACTGGCGGAAACGCTGCACGTTCGCGGCGCGGTGTTCGTGGGTTTGTGCGTAGGGGACGTCGAGGCTGAGAGTGACGGTGTAGGAGGTATAGTCGTGTGGGCGATCGGGATGCCGTTGCGGCGTTCCTGCGTGGCGTAGCCGCGGACGATATCGACGGCGGTGTTCAGGACCCGGTTGGAGTGATGCTTGATCACGGACGGCTCGCTTTTCGTGTGACCGTCGAGGAATTGGGAGGGCAGGGCTTTGTGCGCCGGTGTGGGGGAATGGGCTGCATTCGCCGGGGCGCTCCTGCATTCGTTGATGGGGCGGCTGGCTGGTGCTGTTCGGCGGGCGCGTCCGCAAGTGTGTGTTCCTGCGGGGTCATCACCGCCAGTGGGCACGATTGGTGGACCGGACCGCCAGATAATGTCCGTCATTCCGGGTGCGAACGCACCGGCCGCATGCCATACGAGCGAACCGCAGTATGCCAGGAATTGTTTGGCCACCTCATTTCATAGAACAAGGCGGTTAGGTCTTCTGTTACCCAGGCCTCACGGTTCTCGGCCTTGTCGAACAGGCGGCGGGTTTCCGTGTGGTCGCCCTCAATCCAGAGCATCGTTCCGTCGGCCGTGACCGACTCGACCCGGCCTCGCCTTACAGTGACGCCATTTCGACGTATATCGGCATCGGCGCCTACGAGAATTGACCAATCCTCGATGAGGCCAATTCGGGGCGAAAACGCCGAGATCGGCCGGTCGGCCTCCCTGTCGGGGGATACGAGTTGAACGGCGTCCATCATCAAGCTCCTTGGGATGAGGTGGTGGTAAGAACAGGACTGGTGCTTAGCAGGCTGGCTTAGCCATCCACCCGATCCACGGAGCGGCTTCTTGGATTTCGAAGCTTGCAGCAGCGGGCTAAAGGCGTTCAGTCAGCGCAGTCGGGCCAGAGCTGACATCCAACTGATTCGTAGCAGGAATAGGAATCTCCCAATGAACTGGAGCAAGAGGGTGCTGTTCGACGGTCCGGCCCGGCACTTTCCCAGCGTTCGAGCGGAGGGCACGGGTTGGCAGCAGAACTTCCTGCGGCTGGAAGTAAGCTTCCCCACGCCTGGGGGCGTTGGTTGGCGGCTGTGATCCGTTTCATCCTTTGGGTCTCTTTTCTGTGACGTCCACTACGTCGGGGGCTACGGCCAGTCCACCACATGAATAACCGAACGTCCAATGCATATTTTTGCTTTTGAAATGCGTCTCATGCATAGAGCTCTCCCCGGCTTTTCGGGATGCCTTACCCCAGATCAACTTCCCGAAATGGGATCGGCAGAAGTGAGTAACGCCGCGATCCGTTGCGACCTCTGAATCGTCACTGCGATCCCCAGCACATCCCATCATCGTGTTGATCGCCACCCGGACCCTCCGCTGCCGGGTGAGCAGGGAATGTAACAACCGGCCCGGACCCCTGCCGGCCATCCAAGGGCCGGAGATCGGAAGGTGCCCCGCTTGCGCGCGTTTTCTGGGTTTCTACCGACAATCGGGAAGCAGTTGGGGTTCGCCGCCCGTGCCTTTCTCAAGTTGATTCGCGATGCCAGGGTTGCGATTCAGTCTTGGCCGTAAAATCCATTGCCACGGCAACCGTGCTCCGGCCACCGGTTGGTGCCTGTGGGCGACCAAGACGTCGGCCAGTCGTGTTCCGGTGCGAAGGGCTCACCCTTTCAAGGGGTTCTTCTTTGGCGTTGTGCCCCACGGAATAGCAGTAGGCTAAGTCCGGTTGCGGCGATGGCCGCGCTGAGCGCCAATAAGAGCGGCGTGGTTAGGTTGCTTACGGTCGCGGGGGAATGTTGTGACATTAGAGCCCCGACAATTGCTGCAGCACTGGCGGTTCCGAACATCCGGATCTGGGCGTTGAGTCCGTTTGCTGCCGCGAGTTGGTTGACGTGTGTCGATGCCATCACGATTCTCGGGAGCGCTGCGAATGCCAGTCCGAATCCCAGTCCGAGCACGACATTGGCCCACAGGATCGCCCAGGAGGAGGAGCCGAAGAGAATGGCGAGGCCGATTCCGACTGCAGAGCCTCCACAACCCAGCGCTGCGACTGCCTGGATGGGCTGGTTTCGCGTGGCTTGCGCCAGGGGAGGAGCTCCGATCGCTTGGCTCAGGCCGCAGGACATCATGACGAGTCCTACGGCAAGGGGCGAGATCGCCGCCGCGTTGAGGAGGTGCGGGAACACTACAAGTGTGGACATGATCCCGAAGTTGAGCAGGTAGGACATTGCGTTGGCCAGCATGAGCTCACGACGAATTGAGGCGCGGACATCTATGAGGGGTGTCCGTGACCGGGCCATGTGGACTATTGCGGCGGCGAGCAGGACCGCTCCGGCAGTGGCGGTTATTCCCTGGACAAGTTGGCTCTGCCCGTCGAAGGGTCCCCCGATTCCGATGATCAGCCCGGTGGAACCGGCAAAGGTGCCAATCGCCCCGATCCAGTCGAATGATGCGGCTGCCGGTCGTCCGTCCGAAGGGACTGCCACCGCGGTCCAGGTTATGGCTATGAGGGCAGCCAGCGTGCTGAACCAAAACATGGATTGCCAGCCCCAGAGAACGTTGAGCGCGGCGCCAACGGGGAATCCGAGCGCCGAGCCGACTCCCATTGCCCCGGAGACCAATCCGAGGCTGCCTGGAAGTCGTTCAGGCTGCGCTACGGACTTGATGATGGAAACGCTCAGTGGAACCAATCCGATCGCCAGTCCTTGCAATGCGCGTGCCGCGATCAGCAAGCCAATAGATGGGGCCAGAGCTGCCATCACAGATCCTGCGGCCAGGATTAGGAGGAGAAGTAGAGAGACGCGCCTCTTGCCGTGGATGTCACCGAGGCGCCCTGATATGGGTGCTGACGCGCAGCCAGCGGCGATGGCAGCAGTTACTACCCAAGAGGTCTGGGCCATGGGGGCACCGATGAGCTGCGGGAGGTCGCTTTGGATAGGGAGCACAACGGTCTGTATCAGACTGGCGTTCACGCAGACAAAGACGAGCGCGGCGACCGCGTTGCGGCCACCGCGCTCATTTAGATTTTGCACTTAATAGTCTCTACTTTGCTTTGTGCCCGATGTAGACCGGTTTGCCCTGCCGCGCCGCGCGTCGGCTGAGAGCGCCGACGACCACCATCAGAACCATTCCGCCTCCGTAGAATGCCGCGCCCAGGTATCCGGCGATTGTGTAGTTGCCCGTCAGATCACGCAGGGCTGAGAAAGTGATTCCGCCCAGGGACGCGCACACTCCGGCGATAAGGAATGCGTAGCCAGAGATGACCGCAAACCGTTTGGGGCCGAATTCGCGCAGCAGGAAGAAGGCTGGGAAGTCTGCTTCCGCTCCTTGGGCCATGCCAATGGTGAAGACTGTGACCAGCAGTAGGGGGACCGCCAGGGTGCTTGCGGACGTGGTGAGTGTGAAAGCGGCAATGGCTGCAGCTGTGAGAACGATGATTGGCACCAAGTAGGGCCAGATACGGTCGAGCAGGAAGCCTCCTAGGATCCGTCCGGTTAGTACTCCCATGAGGATCGCCATGGTCATGGTGGTTGCAGTTCCGACTGGGATGCCGCTCATGAGCAGCATGGGCTGGAGGTGGGCGATGAACCCTCCCAGTGCCAGCGTTACGAGAGCGATCGAGAGCATGAGCACCCAGAAACGTGCATCCGTGAGGACGTAGCGGTAACTGGCAGATTGCTCGGTGGGGGATGAGCCTTTTTGATTTTCGCCGGCCACGGAGTCATCGAAGAGGGCGGTCTTAGGTTCGCGGAAGCCCCAGAGGACGATGGGCAGGCTGATCAGGGCTACGAAACCTGTCAGCACCCAGTAGCCTGCCCGCCACCCGGAAGAGTAGATGGCCGGGGTGATCAGGGGGATGGCCAGCAGCGGGATGAGTGAAGCGGCGCCTCCAACGATACCGAAGGCCAAACCAAAGTTTTTCCGGAACCACTGCGACAAGTACTTTGCCGTGGTAGCGGTGAAACCGAGCGAACCTCCCAGTCCGATCAGGATTGCGACGGTGAGGAAGGTCGCCTCACTGGCCGGGAGCGCCGCCAGGGCGATCAGGCCGGCGACCATCGTGCACAATGCGCCGATTGCCAGGGGCCTGGTGCCGGTACGTTCCATCAAAGCCCCAACGGCAGGTTGCGCAAGGGCCAGCATCAGCGTGACGATCGGGGCGATTGCAATCACCGAAACGGGAAGCCCTGTCGCCTCCCTGATGGGCTGGATAAAGAGGCCACCTGTTTGGAGAAGGATGATGGGGCTTCCCCCGTACAGGGCGACCGCTCCGAGAAGTGGCCGCCATCCCTGAGTTAATTCAGACCTGGCTCGCGCTGGTTTCGTCACGGCCGTCGGCATTGTCTGCATGGGTTCCTCGTTTTCGTCATTGAAATAGGGGGTGGGGTGGCAATCGTTGTTCGGCTGGTGTGATGTGTTTTGGAGCAGGCAAGAGACATCGCAGAATGCGCTACGCGGAGCGTTATGCGGTTAGTGTCTTTTGAGCTGTGGAGGGCCTCAGAAGCTTCCTTGCTGCGGCAAAACCCTTGGAGTCATTAACAGTGTCCACCGCGATAAGCGCGTCCTGTAAGTAGTAATGAACCGAGAAACTTCCGGTTGCGGGGTCGCCTACGAGATCAAGTTTGTCGTAGCCGGTGAATACGCCCACGGTCTTGATCCGTACGTCGAATTGGTCAGACCAGAACCACGCGGGCTCCGCAGCCGGCAGGGGTGCGCCCAGGAGCGCTGCGGCAACGATCTTTGCCCGGCTGGTGACGTTTGGTGCCGATTCCAGTCGGAGACGTGAGCCGTTCACGATCGTGTTGGCGCAGTCGCCGAGTGCCCACACGTCTGGAAGGTTGGTCCTACCTTCAAAATCAGTGTCGACGCCATTTGAGCATTCGGCGCCCCCCGCCGCGAGCTCCTCCACATTGGGAGTGATTCCAATCCCGACGATGACGACGTCGGCCGGGAGGGTGACCCCGCTGCTGAGCCTGACTCCACTTACTTTCCCGTCCTGTTCGGTAAGGCACTCAACGCCTGCGTCCAAAAGCAGTCGCACCCCGTTGCGCGTGTGGAGGTCCTGCAAATACGAGGAGACAGGCTCCGATGTGACCCGTGCCAGGACCCGGCTGAATGACTCCACGATGGTTACGTTCGGCACCTTGAGTGCTGACTTGAGGACGGCACCGGTCTCCATGCCAATGTAGCCAGCGCCGATGATGACAACGTCGTTCACCGTTTGCAGGGCGTCACGGAGGTTGTTGACGCCTTCCAGGGTGCGAACGTAGTGAACGCCTTCAGCCTCTGAACCTGGAACCGGCAGGACCCTCGCACGTCCACCGGCCGCCCAGACCAATGATCCATAGCCAAGTCGCAGGCCTGTTAGACACTGAACGACTTTGGACTCGGTATCAACAGCGGAAACACGCTCGGCGGTTATCACTGAGACGTTGTTGCGTTCCCAGTACAGCTCCTCCCGCAGCAGGATTTGGTCGCTCTGAACCGTTCCTGACAGGAATGCTTTTGACAGAGGTGGCCGTTCGTAAGGAAGGGAAGGCTCATCACTGACGATGCCTATAGAGACACTGCTGCCGAGGCGGCGGATGTTAGCCGCCATTTCCGCACTGGCATGACCTCCGCCAACGATCAGCACGTCGAAGTACTTCATGATCTATCTCCTAGGCGTCCGGGACGGTGAAGCGGATGGTGTCCTCGGCGGGGACGCGCAACTGGCATCCCAACCGGCTGTGGGGCTCTAGCGTGTCAAGGCTCGAAAGGACGTCCAGTTCATCCTCGGATGCTTCCTCAAACCTGCTCTGGTGGCCCTGCATAACCACGACGTGGCAGGTTGCGCACGACATTTCTCCGCCGCACTCTCCAACGATCCCCCGGACGTTGTTGTTGACTGCGACCTTCATGACGTTCTGGCCGATGTTGGCAGTTACCAGCTCAGTGCTTCCGTCGGGGTAGGCGAATTCGATCTCAGGCATTGGTCAGCGCATTCTCTCGTGGTTTTTCCGGTGTGAACCGGATTGGGAGGCCCTTCAGGGCGGTTGTGTTGTTATCGGCGACCCAGCTGACTTCGCCGTTGGGTTCGTAGTCCGGGAATCGGGTGATGAACTTCTCGATGAGGATCGCAAGTTCCAGCCGTGCGACGTTGCGCCCGAGGCACAGGTGCACCCCTTCGCCGAAGCCCAGGTGTGGGATGGACTGGCGTCGAACGTCGAACTCGGAGCCGTTTCCGAACACCTCATCGTCGCGGTTGCCTGAGACGATCCAGGCAACTACCCAGTCGCCCTTCTTGATCTGCTTGCCATTCAGCTCGACGTCGCGGGTGGCGACCCGGAGCCGGTTCTTTGACGGGGTGACCCATCGCACAATTTCCTCTACCGCGTTCGCAATAGCTTTCGGGTGCTCGCGGAGGTACTGGGCCTGGTCAGGGTGCAGCATCAACTCCCGCAAACCGATCACGCCGGCGTTCCTGGTCGTCTCCAACCCTCCGCCGATGATCTGGAAGTAGTACCAGCCGACCAGACGGGGGTCCAGCAGCTCTCCGTTGACTTCGAGGTGGGCGATGACTGTGGCGAAGTCATCGTCCATCGGGTTCTCGCGACGGACTTTCCCTAGTTCAGTAAGGAAGGCCACCAGGTCCAGCATGCAGGTGCGCCAGGTCTCCTCGGGAGTCATGCCCGGGAGCTGGTAGGTCGGGTCGTTGGGGTGCATCATCGACATCGTCCATCGACGTACTCGTGCCCAGTCTTCCTTCGGTACATTGAACATCCCGAGGAACAAGCGGGCGGGCAGTTCGGCCACGATGTCGGACATTACGTCGCATTCGCCCCGTTGGGCAACCGAATCCAGGACGTCATCCACGATTTTCTCGATTTCGGCGCGCATCTTACCCACTGCCGGCACTGTGAAGTGGCGGTTCACCGGCCGGCGAAGTGTGGGGTGGCGGGGCGCATCGTTGAAGGGAAGCAGGACGTCAAAGCCCAATGCCTGTTTTTCCTCCTCGGACAGGTCAACGCCCTGAACAGGAAGATGTGTGCCGCGCTGGGAGCTGAACGTCTCGGCGTCTGACAAAACCGCCAGGCAGTCCTGATGGCGTGTTACGGTCCAGAATCCCCGTTCGTAGTCTCCGTCTGTCCAATGCACGGGGTCGTGCTCGCGAAGATAGGCAAATGTCGCATGAAAGCTGGGGTCAGCGAAGAACTCTGCCGAAGTGAGGTTTTTGTCGATAGTTGCTGTGTCCACTGCAATACCGGTCCAATCTCGTCGTTGGGTTTGGCAGCATCCGGGGGATGCGGGTCTTGGTTGCTCCAAGACTGACACCACCCAACTCGTGCCGTCCAATGCATAATTCGAAGATTTCCATGCCTTGAAGACATGCCGACCTATATGCTTTCGGCTCATGGAAAGCACTGAAAAATGCATTGGACACATTGGGCGTCCCTTGATGAGCTTGCCATGTTAAGTGACTCAAAGGAGAGGTGTTCCCCATGGCAGATTTGCAGTATCGAGGTGCGACGGCTGTCGTTACAGGTGGCGCGCGAGGCATCGGAAGGTCAATCGCGCATGAGTTGGCAAAGCGCGGGACAAATGTGATTATCGCGGACCTTCATGAGGAATCGGCAATTGAAACCGCAAGAGAGCTCGAACAACTCGGTGTCAGCACTCTGGCGCATGCCCTTGACGTGAGCAATGTTGACGCGGTTGAGGATATGGCCGATCGTGTATTTTCGCGGTTCGGCACCGTTGACATCCTGGTCAACAACGCCGGGGTTACGATGCGCCCTTATCGGTCCATCTGGGAAGCGTCCCAGGACGATTATCAGTGGATGCTTAATGTCAATTACCTGGGTGTCGTCAACTGCGTACTCGCCTTCGTACCCCGTATGAGGGAACAGTCCGGGCGCCGCCACATAGTGAACACGTCATCTGTCGCCACGCTCTCACGGAACACCGGCCATGCCATGTACGGGGCATCGAAGGCTGCCGTGGACGCGTTCTCGGACACGCTGAGGGAGGAGTTCAGTGATCACGGCGACGATATCGGTGTGACGATCCTCTACCCCGGATACATCACTACTTCGATAGCGCAGACCAGCGAACAGAGCAGGAACGAGACGAACCGCTCGGACAAGCGTCCGGTCGTCGCATACCCGCACCTGGACAAGAAGGCTCCGGAGTCATTCCACTCTCCCCTGGCGCCCGAGGCGGTCGGCCCTATGGTGCTGCGATCGATGGATCTGGACGCGCCATACTGCACGACCCACCCAATTGAACCGGCCTTCATGGACGAGCGGACCCGCTTGGTAGTCGCCGGGTACTTCCCTGAGAACAAGGAATAGCAGATGACATTCTCAAAGAACACTGTCCGTTCTACCACTGCCCTGCGTACCCTTCTGTCCCGGCCCGGCGTCCTTCACATGCCCGGATGCTACGACGCCCTCTCGGCACGCCTCATCGAACTCGCCGGATTCGACTGCGCGGCCATCAGCGGTTTCGCCGTGGAGGCGACCCATCTGGGAGGACCCGACATCGGCCTAATGACGATGACCGAACTTACTCAGCAGGCCGGCCGGATCACCGAGGCCGTGGACATACCTGTCATCAGCGATGTGGACACTGGCTTCGGCGGCATCCAAAACATCCACCGGACCATCCGAGCGGCGGAGAATGCCGGCCTGGCGGGGGTGCACATTGAGGATCAAGCGCTGCCCAAACGTTGTCCCGTCCTTCCAGGACGCGTGTTAGTGTCCATCGAAGAGGCCTCGGACCGCATCGCCGTGGCGGTAGAGGCCCGCCGTGACCCCGACTTCGTGATCATCGCTCGTACCGACGGCGACAGCGTGTCATTCGAAGATCAGATCGAACGAGCCAATGCGTATATGAAGGCAGGCGCGGATCTGGTCATGCCCATGATGGTTCAGTACAACGATTCCTCGTTCTCGGATCTCACCCCGGACCGACAGATGGGAGTCATTCAGGAAGCCGCAGCAGCGATCGATGGTCCCGTCATGTATGTAGGAGACGCGCCCGAAGGCTATTCCTCCGCTGATCTGGGCGAGGTTGGCGTCAAGATTGCTTCCCCGTCCGCGCTAACCTTGGAGGCTGCTGTTGAAGCGGTGCGTGCCGTCCTTGAGCAATACCGCTCCTCGTATAGCTCCGCCGGCTACTTTGCGGACAAGCCCAACCGCCTTAAGGCTGGCCGGCCTATCCTCGACACTGTGAGGGTCGGATACTACCTGGACCTTGAAGAACGCTATACGAGGCAGCGTGCATGATGACTCCTCAGGACGTCGCCCGGCTCCACTGGGGGATTGATCCCCACTTCCTCGCATACGTCGGGAGTCTTCCTGACGGAATGATCGAGGCTCGGGAGCCAGCGGAGCAACGGGACCACGACTTCCTCTTTCCGGAGGTGGGGACCCAGCCGGGCCGGATTCAATTCGCAGGCGCCATCCGCTTTTTTGGCCATGGAGGGCTCCTCGAAGTCCTGCTCCAGGATCCCGCCATTGAGTCCGACAAAAACGGCTCAATCCTAACGGTCACAGGGCCATCGGGACGAGCGGCAATGTTGAACCTCAGGACCACGGATTCGGAAAGGGGAACCCTTTTCGAATCGACCCTCCGCGGTGAGGCAGTCCAGTGGTTTGGCGGCGTCTACCTACCCGGGCGGCCTTTCGGCCAGGTGCGGATATGTCGCCGCCAGTCCGGGTGAAGGCAAGATGATCGGATCTCAGGAAACTGTCTCACATGCGGCATTAGATCTCGCGAGAGCGCGTATGGTGGTGGTGCTGCGGCTTGAACGGGCGTGGTGCAATTGTTCGTCCGGAATCGCGAGGAGCCGCCCTCACGCCGGAAGGTCAGGCGTTCCTGCTGCAGGCAGGAGCTGGGCCTCACCCAGTGATTTTCGACTGGTAGCGAGACGTGTTGAAGTGGGACGAGTTAGGGCCTTGGCATTTCGGGCGTCTGCTGGTGCCATCGCATTTACACTTCGGTTATGGAATTCGTCCCCACTGTGGCCATAGGGACCAAGCTCGAAGTCGTGCCGACTGTGGAAGGCGGCCAGGACACACCTTTGCTTGGTGGTTCTGCCGTGAAGACTAGATTCAGCTACCGACCAAATTGGGGCCTGCCTGGCTGGGCCGACGGCGAGCAAGCCGGTGCGCCGATATTGGGTTTCTCAAGGCAGAACATTCAGCCGGGTGAAACAGTTCGCGCCGTAATCGCGCCCTTCTTCTTTAGAGGCACGCCAGCTTGGCGGGACGTAAGACCGGGCGATGAGCTTCGCATGTATGAAGGTGCACGGATCTGTGATCATGTGTCGGGGCGGCAGCCAACTGACGCCAAGGCTCATCGAGCGGGTGTGTGAGGGCAATCTCGACGGTTCCGAGGGTGATGATTACGTCCTCGTCGGTGACCGTGACGTGGTCCCAGGCGAGTTTGACGACGTCGGAGACCTGCTGGCCAAAGACCAGGACGAGGATCGCGGCCGCACGGTCCCGCGGGCTCATCTCGGTCGCGCGGGTGAGGCTTTGGACGATTTCTTGTTGCTTGGCTGCGTCGAGTCGGGGGCTGGTGCCGCGACGGTGGGGTTGCAGCTTCAAGGAGCGGTCAATGAGGTTGGTTTTGGCTGCCCAGTCGAGGAAGCGTGATGCGATGCCTCTCGTCGTGGGGCCCTGTGCCTGCCAGCGGTCCAGGTGCGCCTGCGTGATGGCTGTGAGTTCGGTGTCGTGTTCGTTGAGCCAGTTGAGCAGTTCGATGGCGACGGTGAGCGATTGTTTGGCTCTGAGGAAGGTGCCTTGGGTGACTTCGTCCATTTGGTTCATGCGGCGTTGGTGGTGCCAGCGGATGTAGCGGCGGATGATGTCGCGATGGTTCTGGGTGGTGATCCGGTCGATCGCTTGCCCGGCCCAGCTGCTGCCGCCAGTTCCCGGAGGAAGTCGGTGACGTGGGGCTGTTGGATCCACGTGAGCCCGCTGTTGGCTCGTTTCATGGATTTCAGTGCTGTTGCGATGGCCTGGAGTTCGGGGGAGGGGGTCTGCTCTTCCGGTGTGAGGAGCCGGTCGACTGTTGCTGAGAGGACGCATGCCCAGCAGCGGTTTCCTGAGTGGATTTCGTCTTCGTTGCCGCAGCCGATGCAGTCGATATTGAGTTCGACGCCGGAGCATTTACGGCAGGCCGGGAGCGCGTTTACCCGACCTGGAAGGATGCCTTCGTGGCCGCAGGCGCAGGTGCCCCGGGTTCGTTTGGCTTGCTGGTAGCAGTAGCCGCAGATTCCGTTGTCGGGCCAGCGAACGACGATCTGGTGGTGTTCTGAGCAGCGCCCGCAGGGTTCGGGCCACTTCGTGGGGTCGCCGGGTTTCCGGGGTCTAGGCATCTTCATCCGGTGGCAAGACCCTGATCCGCCGTGCGACCGGGGAATCGGGCTGGATTCCCAGGTCCTCTGGCCGCTTGGGGGCGTTGGCGGTCTTGGCCGCCCTCATCTGGACGAAGGGTTCAAACAGGTCATTGGGCGTGCATTCGAGAATGTCGCAGAGCGCCGCGAACGTCTGGGCGGGAATGCGTTCCGGTGTTCCCGTGACAAGCCGGTGAACCTGGGCATTGGAGAGGTTAATGCCGCGGGCTTTGAGGAGGGGGAGAAGTTCGGTGGTCTTCCAGAGGTTCCGTTGGGCCATCATCTGCCGAAGGTTCCATCGGTAGCCGATCCGTCGCTGTTCAGCCATGGGCCGTTCCCTTCGTCAGTACCGCTGCCGCGTAGCCGCTGAGCGATCATCTTCTGGACAGTCTTCTGTTTGAAGTCCGCCGACACGGAAGTATAGAGGGCTGTGGTCGATGAGTAGCTGTGGCCGACCTGCTGCTGGATTATCTTGAGCCCGTCGGGCTGGTGTGCCTCTGGCCTGCGGTTTTGTGTTGGTGGGTGTGTCCGGGACGTGCATGACGGTGGCATTGGCTGTCCTTTCCTTCTCGTGGATCCGTTAT
>NZ_JAHOPC010000014.1:0-142299 GCF_019038615.1 Paenarthrobacter aromaticivorans | reverse complement strand
ACCCACACCGATTCCGACAACGCCCCACAACACCAGCACCGCAAACCTACGTAGGAATCAACCTCCCCGAACCAAACAAACAACCAACCCACTGACTCCACACAGCTTGACAGCCTGCGCTTTTGGCGCGTTCCTCTCTCACGTCCTGCAGGTTTTGGCGCGTTCCTCTCTCACGTCCAACGGCTTTTGGCGCGTTCCTCTCTCACGTCCTGCCGCTTTTGGCGCGTTCCTCTCTCACGTCCTACAGCCGAAAACCCTGGATGGGGTTCATGATGTGAGAGAAGGTTGGGCAATTCGGGTGATGATGTGAGAGAGCATCCGACTTGGCACTGGCAGCCTGGACTCGCTGACGGCAACACGATTCACTGGAACACGCCACTGGACTTTACACACGTAACCAAACACGGAACCAAAACGGAACCAAAAACGGAACCCAGCCAACGGACCACACGGAACCAGGAGCCACGCAATGAGCACGGAACAGCACACCCTGACCATGATCCGCGAGTTCGACGCCCCGCGTGAGCGGATCTTCGACGCCTGGATGGACCCCGATCAGCTGACCAAGTGGTTCGGGCCCGTGGAAGTGGACGCGCCACGCGACAAGATCATCGTGGAGCCCCGCGTAGGCGGAATCTGGCAAGTGGTCATGGCATGGACGGACGACGAGGGGGAGCAGGAAGCTCCCATCGAAGCTGTCATCACGGAGCTGGACGCTCCTGCCCTGTTGGTGGCAAGAGCAAAGGCTGCTCCCGACGCAGATCATGAGTACGAGGAAATGCACCTCGAATTCGAAGACCTCAATGGACGCACCCGGATGCATCTCACCCAAGGCCCCTTCGCATCGGAAGAATGGGTGGAAATGACACGGGACGGCTGGGGAACCTCGTTCGACAAGCTGGACGCGTTGTTGGACTAAATCGCTCTTGATACGTCATCAAAGTCAGGGCCGATTCAGGGCAGACCCTTAGGCTTAATGTCGGTCCGGCAAGGGAGAATTGAGACTATGAAAACGCTGCTCAACATCATTTGGCTGGTCTTCGGTGGTTTCTGGTTGGCATTGGGCTATTTCGCAGCAGGCATTATCTGTTGCGTGCTCATTGTGACCATTCCTTGGGGCATCGCTTCGTTCCGGATCGGCGCCTATTGCTTGTGGCCGTTTGGCCGGATGGTGGTGGAGAAGCCCGGCGGAACGGGTGTCTTCGCACTTCTGGGCAACGTGATTTGGTTGCTCGTGGCGGGTATCTGGATAGCGATCGGCCACGTGGTCACTGCTTTCGCCATGGCCATCACCATCATCGGTATTCCGCTGGCAATCGCCAACCTGAAGCTGATCCCGGTGTCGCTGATGCCTCTCGGCAAGCAGATCGTGCCGACCAACCAGCCGTTCGTCAGCACCTATCGCTGAGGTGATCCGCTCCATTTAGACGACTCGCAGCCCGGCAGACGATTCCTACCGTCTGGCCTGCAGCGAGTCGTCTAACCGGTGGCACGAACGCCCTGAAAAGCCCCATCCGTCAGCAAGGCGACCATCGTGCTGCCATCCAACTCGGCGGCGATTGCCACGTCCTCAACGAAGCCCCCATCGATCAGTTCCCGCCCGCTGGAGCAGCCGCGCAGCACCGAGGCCAGCTTGGGCTCGGCGGCGTCGAAGGCCGCGGCCGCAGATCCGGCTTCCGGCGAGAAATTGCCGCGCCCCGATCCTGCTAGTCCGGCGATGAAGGCTCCGAGCTCGTCCTCCAAAGCTGGCCGCAACGAACCGTTGGTCCACTTCTCACCTGCGGCGATGACAGCAATTACGGCGTCATCCGGCAGGTTCGCATGGACCCAGTCGGCGGTCGCCGCGGCGTTGCGTAGGCACACAGCCACTACTTGCCGGGCCGAGTCGGCGAGCTCATGGCTGAGCGTCGAGCCGTTGGGCGAGGGCAGGACCACCCGCTCAAGATGCGGCGCATGACGCAAACTCGCTGGAGACAAACTCAACCCCTCCCCGCCACGCGGCCCGGCCAAGGCAGCGTGATGATGAGCGGCGAACTCACTCGCGGCAGCATCCCTCATCGGGTAGGGAAAAACGGCAGCCCCACGATCCACGGCGACGCTCACGCACGTCGTGAACGATAGAACGTCAACCACCACCGCAAGGTCCGCCCGAGGCACTATGGCGCGGGCGCCGTCGAGACCCCATTCAAACCGGACCGAGTACGGCAACTGCCGCTGGGGCGCTCCGGCTTCGCTCATGCGAGTTCGGCCGTGAGGTTGCGGCGGGCCGCATCGAGCCAAAGCGCCCTGGCCCGTTCGCCATGGAAGAGCGGGTCAAGTGACAGCAGATGACGCACGACGGCGGCACGCCCCTTGGCGAAGTCGTCGTCACTGACGTGAACGTAGTCTTCCCGGACGGCGGCCAGGTAACGGGCGTAAGACTGTTCGTCGCCCCCGAGGACGGAGAGATCAGCGTCGCAGAGGAGGGCTCCGGCATGGTCGTCGGGTTTGGGATTATGTTCGGATGTGAGCCGAACCAGTCGGGCTACCTCGGCGACGTCTTCCGGGGCAAGCCGCGCAGCAGTCAGCCGGTCCTCGGCAAGGAGTGCGGACTCTTCCTCGTCCTGCCCTGCGACGCCTTCATAGACGGCGTCGTGGAACCAGGCCGCGAGTGTGACTGTGCGGGCAGGGAGGGCCGGCTCCGTCAAAATGTCCAGGGCTTCGAGGACGGCGAGCAAATGGGTCCGGCTGTGGTACTTACGGCTGGCGTCCCCCCACCTTTCCAGGAGCTCCAGGCCGAGTTCCTCGTGTCCCGGGTAGGTACTGTTCCAGCGCTCCATCAAGGGAACGGTGAGGGCTTTGCTGCGTTCGCGCGCTGGTATGCGAAGGCCGCTTGCGATGAGTTTCCGCACCAGCACCCTTGCCTCCACGGGAATGGCGCCAGCCGCGACGAGGTCATTGTAGCGACGTTCAGGAACGTCGTAGTGGTCGCCGTCGAACGCCCTTTCGGGAACTCCGGCCGCCGCGGCGAAAGCGTGGAGCTCGTCCAAGGACTTGTCCGATACCAGATGCGAAAACACTGTGCCGTGGGCGGGCCAAAGGGGCGGATCGACATATACGGCCATGGCCAAAGTGTAAGCCAAACGATCCTTCCCAGTTACCGGTCATCGGAGCGGCTACCGCCGAGCGTCCGCCCCGGAAACACAGGCTTCACTGCCGGTGTGGTTCACAGCAACTGGGAAGGAGCGTAGGAGTTCCTTGGCAACAGGGTACGGCTATGGCTCCGTCCCGGATAGACCACGACGGCGGCAGGTACCGCGCGCACGCCGCGAGCTTGCAAGTTGGCCAGCTATCCCATCATGGCTGCAGCCCTGGCCGAGGCCTCACGACGGATCTGTTGAACCGCGGCCACCTCGCTATCCAGCTCTTGCATCCGGGTGGTCAAGTATTTGTCCAACACCGTGTTCAGCTTGGCATCGAAGCCTGTGCTCTCCCGGCATGTCGCGTCGGTAACGGCAATCTTGAGTTCTTTCTGTCCACCTGCCGCGAGCCCGGCCGAAACTGCTTCACCCGGTGTGCTGTATGGAAATGCGGTAGTGGACATGCAGTCCTTCCAGCCGTTCACGGCAGCTTGGATGCCCGGGTCCTCCACGGCGGCCTGGGTTGCTACCAGGACAGAGTTGTAGGCCAGGCCTGTTGCCCGCATGTAGTCGTTGGCATTGGCGTAGATGGCCGTGATGCCCTCCCCTGTGCACCCCCCGGCAAGCATGCCCGTTCCACTTGAGGACTGAACCATGTTTTCTTCCTGGGGTTCGCCGCCATGCAGTGCCTTCTGGAAGCCAGGATCCGCGAATAGCTTGCCCAAATCGGAATCCGGGGCAGGCTCACCCGGTCCCCTCGGCTTCGTCACCGAGTATCCGGAGGCCCTGGCGTCCTCAACTGTGAGGGTGTTGAAGCCAATGGCGTTTTTCAGATCGACCTTTTCCTGCCCTGCAGAGGCAGGCGTGTAGTCGTAGCCCGCCTTTGCCATGCACCGCCGGACGGCTTCCGCCAGCCCCTTCTCGGCCATGGCGTCGGCTGAGGCAAACTGCTCCGCAGTCCAAGTGATCCCTGAGACCGGACGCTCTGCAGCCTTGGTAAGTATGGACGAGACTCCCGGAGTTGCGGCGGCTGCGAGCGTTGCCGCTGCACCGGCTGCAAGAATCAGTGCCCCCACGGTTTTCTTTTTCACTGTTTCTCCTTGGTACGGGGAATGATCGATTTTTGGCAAAGCTGTAGCAGGACTCTGGCGGATGCCAGGACGTGAGCCCGGTTGAATTAACCGAGCAAGCTGTTTTCGTAGGCGAACGCGACGAGCTGGATCCGGTTTTTGAGCTTGAGCTTGGAGAGGATGCTGCCGACGTGGGACTTCACGGTGGCGTCACTGAGCACCAGTGATGTGGCAATTTCTCCGTTGGCGAGTCCTTTCGCCGCCAACATGAAGACGTCGCGTTCCCGCACGGACAGGGGCTCAAGGACTGTTAAGTTGGCCCGCGACGGCGTGGTGTAGTCGCGCAGGAGTTCGTTGGTTGCAGCTGGCGCCATCACAGCGTGGCCCGCATGCACTGTCCGGATTGTTGCCAGCAGGAACTCGGGCGTCGCGTCTTTGGTGAGGAATCCGCCAGCTCCTGCCTGGATGGCTCGAACCACGGCTTCATCGTGCTGAATGGTGGTGAGCACTATGACTTTCGTTCGCCCGGTCTCTTCTGTGATGCTTCGGGTCGCACTGATCCCGTCCATGACCGGCATGCGGATGTCCATGAGCATCACGTCGGGCTCCACCTGCGCCGCTAGTTTAACGGCCTGCTTACCGTCCGTGGCTTCTCCCACCACTTCGAGGTCGGGCTGGCTGCGGAGGATCATCTTCAGCCCTGCACTGAACAACGGCTGATCGTCCACCAAGGCCACACGGATCTTGTTCCCATTCACGGTAGGATCGCCTCCACTTCGAAGAGTTGGCCTTCGGTGACCGTTGTCAGTTTGCCGCCGGCCGCCGTCGCGCGTTCCCGCATCCCGGGCAGGCCCCTGCCGGTTCCCGACGCCGGAACTGAAGTGCCGCCGACTACCAGCCTTGAGCGGATCCTTAGACGCAATCCACTTGCCTCGCGCTCGGCCGTGACGGTAGCGCCCGCTGAGCGGTCACCGTGTTTGAACGCATTCGTCAGGCTCTCCTGGACGATTCTGTAAACAGTGAGGTTCTCCACGGGTGAGAGTCCTTCCAACCCGGCAGTCTGGATTTCCACCGGCATCCCGCTGTCTTTGAGCCGTTCCACGAGTGCGTGGAGATCCGCGGCACCCGGAGCTGGTTCCTCAAGTTCGGAACCGTAGCTTTGGACCAGTCGCCGGGTTTCCTGCAGCGCGGTCCTGGCCGCCGACGCGATGATTCCGGCAGCTTCTTCCACCGATTCCGGTTCCGTCCTGTGCGCGTACCGGATGCCTTCGGCCTGTGCGGTGATGACGGCCAGCGAGTGGGCCAGGACATCGTGTAATTCCCGGGCGATCCTGTTGCGCTCCTGTTCGATGGCAAGGGCCACGGCGGTTGACTCCAGACGCAATTCGGCGCGTTCCTTGGCCTGCCGATTGGTGGCTGCCTGCCGTGCCGCCGCCGCCGCTGCCCACCCGGCCAGGTTGAGCGCGGAGAAGGAGGCGAAGACGAGGAAAGCGTAGACCGCGATGCGCAGCGTGCCTGCCTCCGCCAGTTGCTTCCCGAACACGAAGTTGATCCATGTGGTGTCTGCGAACCAGTTCACTGTAATCAAAGCCGATGCGGCCAAGGCGGCAAGCGGCACGGGCCACCGCTGCGGCTCCCGCCAGGCGAGTGTTGCGAAGAAGAAGAGGAGAGGTAGGGCGACGTAGGGCGTGGCCCCCGAGAACATGACCGAGGGGAAGGCTCCCATCGCCTGAAGCCCCAAGGCCCCGAAAGCGAAGATGATTGCCGGCACCGGAATGAGTTCGGCTGCTGCTACTGCCGCCGTCAGGGCGATCAACATGGCACTGGCAGGGTTGAAGCCGCGCTCCTCAAGAATCATCAGCGCAACCAGCATGGCAACGGCCGCACCTGGAGCCGCTGCGGGGCGGAGTGACTGACTTCTCGTGAGCATGTCTCCAACCCTAGGGTGCCGGCTGCATGCGCTGGCGCAGTTTTGGCCAGGTTCAACCGCGCGGGGGAGCAAGTTCGTCCGATGTGCTGACATGAGCATTTACGAGGGCGACCCTCACCGGGAGCTGCTCAGTGAATCCATGGCGGTCCAGCCTGCGACCCAACTGTCATATTGCGTTTTACGGAGGAATCACCCACCAAGATCCGCATCTGCGGAACTAGACTCATTCCATGCCGCAAATACGGATTTCCGAAGCAGCCCGTTTTCTCGGTGTCAGCGACGACACTGTGAGGCGCTGGACCGAGAACGGAACACTCACGGCCCGGAAGGATGCCGCGGGCCGGCTCGCCGTGGACGGGCTGGAACTTGCCAAGGTTGCCCGCGATCAGTCCCACCTTCCGGATGACCCCGCCCGCACAGGCAGTTCGGCCCGGAACCGCTTCGTCGGACTGGTCACGGGCATCACAGCAGACAAGGTCATGGCCCAGGTCGAACTCCAATGCGGGCCCTTCCGGGTGGTGTCGCTCATGAGCAGCGAAGCCGTGCGCGAGCTGGGCCTGGAACTTGGGTCAGTGGCTACGGCGGTTGTGAAGGCCACTACTGTCATCATCGAAACGCCGCAGGGAAAGAGCATCGTATGAAGCTCACACGCACCACAAGCGCCCTCTTTGCCGCGGTAGCCGCAGTAGCCCTGGCGGCAGGCCTTGCCGGCTGTGCTTCCAACACCACAGGCCCAGCGGCAACCGGGAATCAACCCGGTGGCACGATCACAATCTTCGCTGCGGCGTCCCTCAAAGCAACGTTCACCCAACTGGCCCAGGACTTCGAAGCCAAAAACCCTGGCACAACAGTGAACCTCAGCTTCGCCGGTTCCTCAGACTTGGCCACGCAGATCACCCAGGGCGCCCCGGCTGATGTGTTTGCCTCCGCTGACAACAAGAACATGACGAAACTGGCCGACGCGAAGCTCCTGGATGGCACAGCCCAAAACTTCGCCACGAACGTACTGGAGATCGCCGTCCCGCCCAGCAACCCGGCGTCGATCTCTTCCTTCGCGGACCTGTCCAAACCAGGCGTCAAAGTTGTGGTCTGCGCCAGCCAGGTTCCTTGCGGTGCGGCCACGGAGACCATAGAGAAGGCCTCGGGGACCACCCTGGCCCCCGTCAGCGAAGAGTCGTCAGTCAGCGACGTGCTCGGCAAGGTGGTCTCGCAGGAAGCGGACGCCGGACTGGTTTATGTCACGGACATCAAGGGTGCCGGGAGCAAGGTCAAGGGCATCCCATTCCCGGAGTCCGCCAAGGCCGTCAACACCTACCCGATAGCCACAGTGGGCAGTAGCAAGAACAAGGAGCTCGCCCGCGCCTTCATTGCCATGGTCGCCGGAAGCGAAGGCCAGAAGGTCCTCAGCGACGCTGGCTTCGGCCCCTCATAGGGATGTCAATGAGAAATCCCGCCTCCGGCTACCAGGGCATCCCACGGTGGATCTACGTGATCGCCACTGTGGGCGGATTGTTGGTGGTACTTCCCCTGCTCGCGATGCTGGTGCGCGTGAACTGGTCCCAGTTCCTTCCGCTCATCACCTCCCAGTCGTCCCTCGATGCGTTGGGCCTGAGCCTTAGGACGTCAGCAGCAAGCACTCTGTTGTGCATAGTGCTAGGTGTGCCGTTGGCCCTCGTCCTGGCCCGCGGGGAGTTTCCCGGGCAGAGGCTGTTGCGCTCCTTGGTGCTGTTGCCGCTCGTGCTGCCGCCCGTCGTCGGAGGTATTGCGTTGCTCTACACATTCGGGCGGCAAGGCTTGCTGGGGAAGTCGCTCGAAATGGCCGGAATTCAGATCGCGTTTTCCACTACCGCCGTGGTGCTTGCACAAGCATTCGTGGCGTTGCCCTTCCTGGTAGTGAGCCTCGAAGGCGCCCTGCGGACCGCCGGAAGCAAGTACGAGGCCGTGGCGGCGACCCTGGGCGCCCGGCCAACCACGGTGCTGCGCCGCGTCACACTACCCTTGGTGCTGCCAGGGCTCGCGTCGGGCGCCGTTTTGTCCTTCGCGCGCAGCCTCGGCGAGTTTGGCGCTACCCTGACCTTCGCCGGCAGCTTGCAAGGCGTCACGCGCACCCTCCCCTTGGAGATTTACCTTCAGCGCGAAACTGACGCCAACGCCGCCGTCGCCCTGTCTCTGGTTTTGGTGGCGGTGGCCGCGGCAGTAGTCGGCCTCAGTTATGGTCGGCGCCCCAGCGCTGGTGGAAGCGCCCGTCCGGACGTCCAGCCATGACGTTTGAACTGGAAGCGAGCCTTCGATCCCGCAACTTCGACATGTCGATCAAACTTTCCGACGGCGAAACGCTAGCCATTCTCGGTCCCAACGGCGCCGGAAAATCAACGCTTCTTGGCGTGATTTCGGGTCTGCTGCGGCCGGATTCGGGACGTGCACAAATTGGCGGCAGGCAGCTTTTTGACCTCGACGGCGGCAACCACCGGTGGAGTGCCCCGCACCTGCGCGGTACTGCGCTGCTCGCCCAGGAGGCGTTGCTGTTTCCGCACCTGAGCGTGCTGGAAAATGTCGCCTTTGGGCCGCGCAGCAAGGGCGCATCGAAGGCTGCGGCCGGCGAAACCGCGCGGCTGTGGCTGACAGAGGTGGAAGCCATTCACCTCGAATCCCGTAAGCCGGCAGAGCTGTCTGGTGGTCAAGCGCAACGCGTGGCCGTAGCCCGCGCGCTCGCCGCCGAGCCCGAGTTGCTGCTCCTCGATGAGCCAATGTCAGCCTTGGATATCCACGCGGCGCCGCTGCTGCGCCGCGTCCTCAAACGGGTCCTGGCCGGACGCAACGCCATCATCGTCACGCACGACGTCCTGGACGCCTACATGCTCGCCGATCGCGTCGTCGTCGTAGAGAACGGGCGCATTTCCGAGGAGGGCCCAACCCGCCAAGTTCTCGAACGCCCTCGAAGCCACTTTGCAGCCGGACTTGCGGGGCTCAACCTCGTCAGCGGAATGATCACAGAGCAGGGAATCACGACGCCGGATGGCCGGCTTTTCGCCGGACAACACGATCCCGAGTGGTCACCTGCTCCCGGCCAGGAAGGCGTGGCGGCCTTTCCGCCGTCGGCCGTTTCCGTTTTCCTTGGCGACGTCCACGGAAGCCCGCGCAACTCGTTTCCCGTAACGATCAGGGATCTGGAGCCGCACGGCGACCAGATCCGCGTCAGGGCGGCCGGTTCGGGTACGGGGGAGCGCGGCACGTTGTCAGCCGATATCACTCCTGCGGCCTCTGCCGATCTCGGTCTGGTGCCCGGCATGAACGTGCGGTTCGTCGTGAAGTCCGCGCTGGTTTCGATCTATCCCGCCTGAGGCCTACTCCCGGTACAGACGCTCCGCGTAACCGGGCCCGTAGTAGGTTTCAAGGTCCTCCAGGGGAGCCTCGGGCTGGACATAGGTTTTGGAGAGCATCGCGATGCTCGGCAGGCCCTCGGAGTCCCAGGTTGCCGGTTCCCACAAGCCGCTGCGCATGAACGCTTTGCCGCAGTGCGTGAATACTTCTTCCACGGAGACCACGACGGCGGCGCGCGGCCGGTGGCCTTTGACCGTCATCTTCTCGAAGAAGTCGGCGTCGCTGACGACGCGTGCCGTTCCGTTGATTCGCAGCGTGTCCGTGCGTCCAGGAACCACGGACAAAATCCCGACGTTCGGGTTTTCCAGGATGTTGCGAAAGCCGAAGGCGAGCTTGTTTCCTGGGCGCTCCGGGATGGCAATAGTGGAGTCATCCAGGACCTCGATGAATCCTGCAGGGTCGCCCTTTGGTGACGCGTCCACCCGGCCTTGGGCATCCGCCGTCGAGATGACGCAGAAGGGACTGGCGGCCAGCCACTGCCGGTCGAAATCACTCAGTGAAGTGCGCACTTTTCGGCGCACGCGATCCAGGGGTAGACCGATCAATTGTTCCAGTTGTTCCACGGTGGAGATTGATTCCATGGCCTCAGCCTACGGGTGAGGGCTTCTGGCCCCCTGTTATTCACATAGCTCTGGTTTTGTCTGGACAGGGGTTTCGCCGTGGGCAAACATGGAAGGCAGTGGACCACAAAGCAAAGTTGAGCGTAGTAGACTCAACTTTAAAAGTATTGGTCTCACTCCAGAAAGGGAGCTCTCTTTGGACGTCAAATTCACTACCAAAAGCCAGGAGGCCCTTTCTGCGGCCGCCATGAACGCTTCCACTGCGGGGAACCCGCAATTGGAGCCGGCGCACCTGCTGAAGGCCCTCATGGACCAACGCGAGGGCGTTGCTGTTGCTCTCCTGCGCGCCACAGGTGCTGATCCGGATGCTGTCAGTGTTCAGGCCAGTTCGGCCATCAAGGCGCTGCCGTCCTCGTCGGGAAGCTCGGTCCAGCAAGCCCAGCTCTCCCGGCAGTCCATGCAGGCCATCCAGGCTGCCCAAAACGAAGCCGACAAACTCGGTGACTCCTTCGTCTCCACCGAGCACCTGTTGCTGGGGCTCTCCGCCGGTAGTGACGCCGTCGGAAAGTTAATGCGCGACGCCGGCGCCTCCCATGAAGCGTTACTCGCCGCCCTGCCGGGTGTCCGCGGCGACCGAAAGGTCAACTCGCCGGATCCCGAGAATACGTTCCAGGCCTTGGAGAAGTTCGGCACGGACCTTACTGCCATCGCCCGTTCCGGGAAGCTGGATCCGGTGATCGGGCGCGACAGCGAGATCCGACGCGTGGTTCAGGTCCTGAGCCGGCGCACCAAGAACAATCCTGTGCTCATTGGTGAGCCTGGCGTTGGCAAAACCGCAGTCGTTGAAGGCCTCGCCCAACGCATGGTTGCGGGCGACGTCCCGGAGAGCCTCCGTGGCAAGACCCTCATTGCCTTGGATATGGCCTCCATGGTTGCTGGTGCCAAATACCGAGGCGAGTTCGAGGAGCGGCTCAAGGCGGTTCTTGAGGAGATCAAGAACTCCAATGGCCAGATCGTCACGTTCATTGATGAAATCCACACGGTTGTTGGCGCTGGTGCAACGGGTGACAGTGCAATGGATGCGGGCAACATGCTTAAGCCGATGTTGGCCCGTGGCGAGCTGCGCCTCATTGGTGCCACCACGCTGGACGAGTACCGCGAAAACATCGAGAAGGACCCTGCCTTGGAGCGCCGTTTCCAGCAGGTCTACGTGGGCGAGCCCAGCGTCGAGGACACCATCGGCATTCTGCGTGGGCTGAAGGAACGGTACGAAGCTCACCACAAGGTGGCTATCGCCGACTCCGCCTTGGTCGCAGCAGCAACCCTGTCCAACCGCTACATCTCTGGCCGTCAGCTTCCGGACAAAGCGATCGACCTCGTGGATGAGGCCGCATCCCGGCTTCGCATGGAGATTGACTCAGCGCCGGAGGAGATCGATCAGCTCCGCCGTTCCGTCGACCGCTTGACCATGGAAGAACTGGCCCTTCAGGGCGAGACCGATCCTGCTTCCGTTGAGCGGCTGGCCGCCCTCCGCGCGGACATGGCGGACAAGAAGGAAGCACTCCGGGCCCTCAACGCCCGTTGGGAAGCCGAGAAGGCCGGACTCAACCGGGTCGGTGACCTCAAAGCGAAGATCGACGAGCTGCGATCTGCCGCCGAAAAGTACCAGCGCGAAGGCGACCTTGAGTCGGCCTCGCGGATACTTTATGGCGAGCTGCCTGCCCTTGAACGTGAGCTCAATGCGGCTGCCGAGGAGGAGTCCGCCCGGGGCGATGCAAAACCGGACCTCATGGTTGCGGAAGATGTGACCGCAGACGATATTGCCGAGGTCATCTCCGCGTGGACTGGCATCCCCGCCGGGCGCATGCTGCAGGGTGAATCCCAAAAGCTGCTGCACATGGAAGAAGAACTCGGCAAGCGCCTGATCGGCCAAACCAAGGCCGTGCAGGCAGTTTCGGACGCCGTCCGCCGTGCGCGAGCGGGCATTAGCGACCCCAACCGGCCCACGGGCTCCTTCCTGTTCCTGGGTCCAACCGGCGTCGGCAAGACCGAGCTGGCAAAGGCCTTGGCCGACTTCCTCTTTGACGATGAACGCGCCATGATCCGGATCGACATGTCCGAGTATGGAGAGAAGCACTCTGTAGCGCGCCTGGTCGGTGCCCCTCCGGGATATGTCGGCTACGAGGAAGGCGGCCAGCTGACGGAAGCCGTTCGTCGTCGCCCGTACTCTGTTGTGCTTCTCGACGAGGTGGAAAAGGCCCATCCAGAGGTGTTCGACATCCTCCTGCAGGTTCTGGATGATGGCCGCCTCACAGACGGTCAAGGGCGGACTGTGGACTTCCGCAATACGATCCTGGTGCTGACGTCCAACTCCGGAAGCCAGTTCCTGGTGGACCCGTCCCTGGATGACAAAGCCAAGCGTGATGCCGTCATGGCGGTGGTGCAGGCCTCGTTCAAGCCGGAGTTCCTGAACCGTTTGGATGAGATCGTTCTGTTCGACCCCCTGTCCGTGGACGAGCTTGCCCGGATCGTGGAGCTGCACGTTGCCGAACTCACCAAGCGACTGCGGGACCGCCGCCTGACCCTCGAGGTAACCGACGGAGCCCGCGCCTGGCTCGCGATGTCCGGCTATGACTCCGCGTACGGTGCACGACCCCTGCGGCGCCTTGTCCAGCGCGAGATCGGCGATCGCTTGGCCAAGGAAATCCTTGCCGGAACGATCACCGATGGCGACACCGTTTTGGTCGATACTGCGGCCGACCTTGATGAACTCACCATTGATGGACTCGAGTCACTGACAGGTCCCGACGGCGGTCCGTCCGTGGGCACAGGCCTACTGGTTCGGAAGAAGTAACTCGGGAGCTACCTACTGAGGAGGTCTTCCTTGATGGTGTTGCCCGAATCCACAACGATGAAGCAATCAACGCGGCGGTCGCCCCGATCCCAACTGGTGGTGCTCGGGTAGACGTTCTGCTGAAGCAGTACGTACTTATCGGCCGCCTCGTGATTCAGCTTTACGTTGCCGCAGACTTCACGGCCCTTGTCCTTCAGCGCGTTCGTGCCGGGAAAGGAATCATCCGCAGGGTATATGTGGACGGCGCCCAGTTGGGCTGAATGCTCCGTGTCACAGGGAACGGCCCTGGCCTTGGGAGCATTGGGGTCGAAGTCTGCAAAGCAATCGCCTACCTGGAAGTCCTTGGCTTCTGTATCCCGTGGTAACGGGCCAAGGCTCACGGTGGGGCTCGGGGTAGTGACCACAGCCTGCGGCCGGGTACCCAACAGGTTCAACAGCACCCAGATCACGACACCGATGAGCACCAGGACACCCACCACGATTCCGCCGATGACAAGCCGCTGGCGTTTCACAGGGTCCCCGTGCGGAGGGTTTTGAGGATCCTGGGCGGGATCCCCTGGCTGGTAGGGACCGGGTGGCTGGTAGGGGCCTGCTGGCTGGGCCGGATGCTTTGGCTGGTCAGGATATTCTGGCTGGCCTGTGGGCTCTGGCTGGCCGGAATAAGCGGGCAGCGCAGGATCAGGCTGGTCGCTGGGATTGGGCACGAAGTCCGGGTCAAGGTCGGGCGCAGGATCGGGCTGGAGGCCTGAAGCCTCGGGCTGTGTTCCCGAAGGTTGCTTCGGCTGCTCTCCGGGGGCCTGCGGCGGCTGCTCTCCGGGGGCCTGCGGCGGCGTGGGCGGTACCTTGGGCGCAGGCGGCACTCCGGCCTCGCCTTTATCCCGCGGTGAATCATCACGTGGTGGGGTGTTGTCCTCGCTCATATCCCGGAGTCTGCCTTCCTGCTTTGGAGCCGCATTGAGGCAGACTCTACCCAATTTTTGGGTGTATTGGAGGTGGTGGGGAGCGGTTTGGGGTGCAGTTGTACTCGACGTAGGCTCAAGGTGGCACACAGGCACCCCCGAAAGCATGTAATCTAGACATACGACAAATTGACCAAACATTCCGGGGCCTCACCGATAGCCAAGGTGACCACCTCCGGTCCAAGTACAAAAGGGGGTCACGCCATGGGGCGCGGCCGTCAAAAGGCAAAAGCTACCAAGCAGGCTCGGGACATCAAGTACTACTCCCCGAACACTGACTACTCGGCACTTGAGCGTGAGCTCACGGGCCCATCCAGTCGTGTAAAGAGCCACTTCCCCGAAGATCCCCCGGAGCCGGACTACTCGGCTTATGAGGACAAGTACGCGGAAGACGATGACGACGAGGTAGACACCCGCCGTATCGGCTAGCTGTCGCAAACAATCGGTGCCTCTGGCGCTGACATGCGTACCGCCGTCGTACATTAAGGTCGTCGCGCATCTCCGGATGCCGAATATCTCTGAAAGAGGCCCGTAGGGCACGCCAGTCGTTGGTGTACCCGCGGGCCTCTTTTTTGTCTGGAAATTTGGTATACCAATTTGTAAAAACCATTGCACGCAACCCCTGTCGGGTCTACAGTCTCTCTCAGGTATCGACTCTTTATGACGGTCATGAGGATTTCGAAATACCAGGCTGCGGCCGGTAGGAGGCATAAATGGGACGGACGATACACATTGAGGACAAGTTTCCCGATGTCATCTTTCATAACGGAAACGTTCTGGCGGGGCCGTCGAGCACAAAGGGGCCAGTATCGGCCATTGCCATAGCCGACCAATGGATTGTCTATGCAGGCAATGACATTGAAGCGCTGGGCATGGCAGGACCTGACACCAGGAAAGTGGATCTACGCGGTCGGTTTGTCTGTCCGGGTTTCCACGACTCCCACAACCACATGTTGTCCACAGGTATGGGGATGCTGCTGCCTTCCTTGGCCCGCGCCAGTACAGTCGCGGAACTCTTGGATGTCGTTCAGCGGCAAGTAGAAACCGTCGAATCCGGGGCGTGGGTAGCAACCGCAAGTGACTGGCATGAAAGCGGATTGGCTGAGGGCAGAATGCCAACGCGGATCGAGCTTGATGCCGTGGCCCCCAAGAATCCGGTGATCCTCCGCCGGGGAGGACACAACGTTGTGCTGAACTCCCTGGCCATGTCGTTGTTCGGTATAGGGGACGACAGCCTTGCGCCCGAGGGCGCCAGCTACATTCGCGACAACGGGAAGCTCACCGGCCAGATCGTAGGGAGCGCGCACGTTGCAGGTTTGCTGAACCAGTTGCCTAAACCGAGCATGGATGACTATCGTGCAGCGCTGGAGGAAGTCCAGAAACGGTATGCCGCGGCGGGCATTACTTCAGTCATCGATCCCGGGCTGACCTTGGATGAAATGGCTGCCTATAAAGCTATCTACGGGGAGGGAGCGCAGAAGGTCCGGGTATCCATGATGTGGAAGCTTCCGACGCCGGCTGGCACAGCTGACGAGGCAGTCGACCTCCTCGATTCCGGTGCGGTAACAGCACAGCTCGATGACGTCTGGCTTCGTACCTTGGGCGTGAAGGTTTGTGTGGATGGCGGTGTAGAAACGGGCTTCTACCGCGATCCTTATGAACGGCAGGACGACCCCGAATTCCCGCGTGGCAAATCGTTCCAATCGGCAGCTGAGCTGGAAGCCATTTGCGTGGCGGCCAATCGTGCGAACCTTCCAGTAGGTGCGCACTGCGTTGGCGACGCTGGTATTGATATGGCCCTTGATGCCTTTGAGGCAGCCCATGCGTTGAGCCCCATCTCTGATGCCCGATGGACCCTCATTCACATGCTGTACCCCAACGATGATCACTGGAACAGGTTGAATGCCTTGGGTGTGGGGGTGGCCGCACAGGAACCGCTCCACTTTGCCCTGGGTGGCGGATTCGTCGAGTATCTGGGACGGGAAAGAGCGGCAAATATCGCGCCCCTGTCGCAGTATCTTTCCCGCGTCAACGTGCCCGTTGGTGGAGGTTCGGATAGCCCCGTGGCGCCCTTCGAGCCTCTTCGCGGCATGTCGAGTTCCGTCACCCGGCGTAGCCGCTCGGCGGGAGTGCTGGGCCTCGAATGGGCCATCAGCACATCGGAAGCCTTAGCAATGTATACCCACGGCAGCGCTTGGTGCGCAGCCGAGGAGCACAGAACGGGAACTCTCCGCGCGGGAATGCTCGCGGACCTCGTCGTCCTCTCCGACGATCCGCGGGCCGTGGAACCCGAGGAAATTCCAAGTATTGAAGTGGAACTGACCATGGCGGCCGGCACCATCACCCACGGTTCGCTGGGTTACTAGTCCACAACCACTCTTCCCCAACGCTGCCGGACATCCGCACGGCGGCTGATCTTCCGCGCCCTCGAAAGGAATCATCATGCTTGAATCCAGTACGCCCACTGGGACGCCCTTTCCGCCAGTGGCGACAGGCAAGGGTCTGTCACGCTGGCTGGTCATTATTCTCGCTTTTCTTGCCGTGCTGCTCGACGGTTTCGATACAGCCTCCTTGGGCCTTGCGGTGCCGGGCTTGGCCAAGAACTGGTCTCTGTCGCCCGCAGCCTTCGCTGCCCCACTGATCGCCACAAACGCCGGAGTGGTGGCGGGCTATATGCTCTCCGGACGGCTATCCCTTCGGTTTGGGTTGCGTCGCATGTTGCTTGCGGGTGTGGTGGTATTTGCCCTGGGGTCCGCTCTGACTGCCGTGTCTTCAGGGATTCCCTTCATGACGATTGCCCGTTTCTTGACAGGGGTCGGATTGGGAGCTGTCCTACCGTCAGCTATCTCGCTCGCGACAACAGGCAGGGACGGAGGTCAGCGCGAAAGGATTGCCGTTTTCGTGACCATGGGCCTGTCTGCGGGGTCTTTGGCGGCCGGTTTGAGCGGAGGAAAGCTGATCAGTGAGCTGGGATGGCAGTCCATCTTCTGGCTCGGGGCGGTGCTTCCCATCATCCTGGTGCCTGTCATGTGGTTTGGGATCAGCGAGGCGGATGCGCCCAGACCGTCGCCGAAGGCAGGCCAAGAGACTGTCCAGAGCCTGTTCCGGCGTGGTTTCGCGTTGCCCACTGTGCTTCTCTGGCTCTTTGCTTTTCTGATCTTCGCCACGTTCTACGCGTTCTCGTCGTGGCTCCCAACTCTGCTCACAAACTTCGGGCTGGATCTTGCCATGGCTCCCCTCGGGGCAGCCTCGCTGGGTATTGGCGGAATCTTGGGAGCGCTCTTACTCATGATCTTTTCGGTGCGATTCAAGACCAGTTGGATGCTGGTCGTGGCGGCGTCTGTGGCCATTGGCTTCCTGCTCATGATTGCCTTGGGGCAACCCGGCCAATGGCAGCTCCTACTCCTGTTCGCGGGAGTCGGCATGGGGCTGGCCAGCAGCATGGTGGGGCAAGCTGCGGTGGCCGTGTCCGTTTATCCCGCCACGTCACGTACTTCCGGCGTCGCATGGGCCGCTGCGCTGGGCCGTTTGGGATCGATTGCCGGGCCCGCATTGGGCGGCATCCTGCTGTCGGCAGGCCAATCACCGCAGAATATCGTCCTTGCGGTCTGCGTTCCAGTTTTTCTGGCCGTAGTCGTCATGACGGCGTTGTCCAGGCGCCTGTCGCGCCAGACCACGGAAGACGCCGTCGAACCTGTTCGGCTGCCCGGGTAATCAGGCGCACGTCTGGCGCAAGCAGTGGAAGCGCCATAGCGTAGTCCCCATGGACTCCGACGCGGGGTCACTTAGGGCCCATTCCAGGCCTCAACATGGGCCGTATGTGACCCCGCGTTGCTAGGAAAGGGAACGGCATGCCGGTGGTCGAGAGTTACAAGCAGGGGACTCCGTGTTGGGTGGACCTGTCCTCCACCGACGTCGAGGTCTCCAAGAAGTTTTACACTGAGCTCTTTGGCTGGGAATTGGATCCCATGGACGCCGGTAACGGCATGACATACTACATGGCGAAGCTCCACGGACGGAAGGTTGCCGGCATGATGCAGCAAATGCCGGATGCTCCGGAGGGAATGCCGTCCTATTGGGCCAACTACATAGCCGTCGACTCCGCGGATGACGCGGCGGAACGGGCTGTGGCCGCTGGAGGGTCCATCTTGTTCGAGCCCGACGACGTGCCGAACGGCAGCGGTCGGATGTTCTTCGCCATAGATCCTACGGGGGCACAGATCGGCTTCTGGGAAGCTGGAACCCATCCCGGATCCGGCCTGGTCAATGAGCCCGGCACCATGATTTGGAATGAACTACAGACTGACGACGTCCCCAAAGCCGTGAAGTTCTACGAGGCCGTGACGGGGTGCAGCAGCGAAACCGCACCAGCAGGAGATCTTCAGGAATACACCAGCCTGCTGGTGGATGAAAAGCGGATTGCCGGTGCCCTGAAGTTGCCGATTGAAGGACTCTCGCCTTTCTGGATGACGTATTTCGGCGTCGAGGACGTGGATGCCGGAGTGGCACGGGCTGTTGAGCTTGGAGCACACGTCATCGCTCCGGCTTTCGATGTTCCAGGCATCGGGCGAATGGCTGTGCTCATGGACCCGGCCGGCGCCGCATTCAGCATCATGACAGGACTTGCCGTATGACTTCCCGGACCCATTATTCAAGCGGAGAACCCTGCTGGGCCGATCTGCAGACCCCCGATGTTTCCGCGGCCAAGGAGTTCTACGGCAAGCTGTTCGACTGGACCTTCACTGACCTGCCCACCCCTGACGGCCGAAGTTACGCGCAGGCGTTTGTCGGCAAGGATCTGGTGGCGGTCATCGCTCCGCAGAATCCCATGCAGGAGGCTGCCGGCAAAATTGGCCAATGGAACATCTATCTCGCTGCAACGGACGCTGAGGAGATAGCGGAAGACGCCGTCCATGCTGGTGGGAAGCTCGCATTCGGCCCGGAGCAAGTGGCCGATACAGGCGTCCTGGCATTCATCGAGCCACCCGGCGGCGGGACCACGGGGATCTGGCAAGCGGGTACCCACATTGGAAGCCATCTGTTCAATGAGGCCGGCGCCCTGGCTTGGGCTGAGCTGCTGACTCCAGAACCTCAAGCAGCCATCGCGTTTTTCCAGGAGCTTTTCGGACATGAAGTCACCGAATATCCCCAGGACGACGGCGGCAGCTACAGCACGCTGATGGTCAAAGGCGGGGAAGTGGCGGGGGTTGTCCCTGCCGAAGAGGGCGAAGAAGCCGGTTGGCAGATCTATTTCGGCGTGGCGGATGTTCGTAAAGCCGCCGAAGCAGCGCTAGCCGCAGGTGGAGTGGTGCTCGTGGAGCCGGAAGACAAGCCTGAACCAGGATCTCTGGCTACCATCCAGGATCCCCAGGGCGGCGTTCTCAGCTTGATCCAGGTCTGAACGTCCAGGCGCCGGAGGGAAATCCCGGCAGCTTTGGGATGTCGGCTCGGGGGAGGATGTGGCGTTCTGACCGTGTTTGAGCCAGGACATCCCAGGACTCGCCGGGGGGTGCGGCGTGTCGGCAGGCCTGAACGATCAAAAAGGGTCAGGACCATACAAGCAGCAAAAACAAAAGAGCGGCCGTGCAGTTGAGTTCAACTGTCCGGCCGCTCTTTCACTAAGAGGAAACGCGCCTAGGCGTAGGCGTTCACCAAACGTACGGCACCGCCGTCGACACCCTTGGCGCCCTGGACGTAGTCCGGTCCGGTCTTGTCGATGGAGCCTGAATCCGCAGTAACCGTACCCATGATCCAGGACGGCAGGCCGCGCTCGTTGAGGCGTGCCACGGCAGCGTCAGCGGCTTCCGGGGACACGATGGCTACCATGCCGACGCCGAGGTTCAGCGTGCGCTCAAGGTCGGCGAGGGGCACGTTGCCAAGCTCGGAAACCAGCTTGAAGATCGCCGGCAGTTCCCACGTGTTGCGGTCAACTGTGGCCACCAGACCCTGTGGGAGGACACGCGCCAGGTTGGCAGCGAGGCCACCACCGGTGACGTGGCTGAAGCCGTGGACAGCCGCTCCGGCCGAAACCGGGAAGGTGCGGGCCAAGTCCAGGCAGTCGGCCGCATAGACGCGGGTCGGCTCAAGGAGCTCTTCGCCAAGTGTGCGGCCGAGCTCGGAAACCTGGCGGTCCAAGGCCCAACCGGCGTGGTTGATAACGCGGCGGACCAGGGAGTAGCCGTTGGAGTGCAGACCCGAGGAAGCCATGCCGATCACCACATCGCCGGCACGGACGCGGTCCGGACCGAGCAAGGCGTCAGCTTCGACAACACCCGTAGCGGCACCGGCGACGTCGTATTCGTGCTCACCCAGCAGGCCCGGGTGCTCAGCGGTCTCGCCGCCAACCAGGGCGGTGCCGGCAACGGAGCAAGCAGCTGCGATACCGCGGACGATGTCCGCAATGCGTTCCGGGACAACCTTGCCGCAAGCGATGTAGTCCGTCATGTAGAGGGGCTCAGCACCAACCACAACGATGTCGTCCACAACCATGCCCACGAGGTCGAAACCGATGGTGTCGTGGATGTCCATGGCCTGCGCAATGGCAACCTTGGTTCCCACGCCGTCAGTGGACGTGGCCAGCAACGGCTTCTTGTAGGTGAGCAGCTTCGAGACGTCGTACAGGCCAGCGAAACCGCCGACGCCGCCAATCACCGAGGCGTTGTGGGTCGCCTTGACGGCGTCCTTCATGAGCTCGACTGCGCGGTCTCCCGCTTCGACGTCGACACCCGCGGAGGCGTAGGTGATGCCTGTTGAATTCGGTGTGCTTCCAGCGGCGGGGTTTGCGGAGGTCATACAGACTCTTTCTTGTCGGCGTCGGTCAAACGATCAGCGTCGGTCAGCAGGTTCTCGAATTCAGCGTCCGGGCCCGGATCGCAGCCCGTAGCTCCGGGCTTCTCGGCCGGATCCTCGATGTCATCGGTGGACTCAGCAGCGGGGGGCAAACCGCCGAGGTCCGTGCGCTCCAGCAGGTTCTTGCCCAGCTTGTCAGCATGCGGCAGCTCAATCGGGTACTTGCCGGTGAAGCAAGCCGTGCAGAGGCGCTCGCGCGGCTGCTGGGTTGCGCCGATCATGCCGTCTTCGGAAATGTAAGCCAGCGAGTCGGCACCGATTGCCTGGGAGATTTCCTCGATGGTGGCGCCGTTGGCGATCAGCTCTGCACGCGAGGCGAAGTCGATGCCGTAGAAGCAGGGCCACTGGACCGGGGGAGAAGAAATCTTCACGTGGACAGCCGCGGCACCTGCTTCGCGGAGCATCCTTACGATGGCGCGTTGCGTGTTGCCACGGACAATCGAGTCATCCACCACAACAACGCGCTTGCCCCGGATGACTGATTCCAAGGCGTTGAGCTTCAGGCGGATGCCCAACTGGCGCAGGGTCTGCGATGGCTGGATGAAGGTGCGCCCCACGTAGGCGTTCTTGACGAAGCCATGTGCGAAGGGGATGCCGGACTGCTCGGCATAACCAACTGCGGCTGGCGTGCCCGATTCCGGGACCGGAATGACGATGTCGGCCTCGTGGGTGTTCTCGCGGGCCAGCTGGCGGCCCATTTCAACACGGGCTTCGTACACGGAGCGGCCGGCAATAGCAGCATCCGGCCGGGCAAGGTAAACGTATTCGAAGACACAGCCAGCGGGGGTTGCCTCGGCAAAACGCTGGGAGCGGACTCCGTCCTCGTCGATGGCAATGAACTCGCCGGGCTCGATCTCACGGATGAAGCTCGCACCAACCGTGGCAAGGCCAGCTTGCTCGGAAGCTACAACCCAACCGCGCTCCAGGCGGCCCAGGCACAGCGGCCGGATGCCGTACGTATCGCGGGCGGCGTAGAGGGTTCCTTCATCCATGAAGACGAAGCAGAAGCCACCCTTGATCTTCGGCAGCAGCTCCAGAGCGGTCTGCTCCAGGGTTTTGCCCTCCTCGCCCTCAAGGAGTGCGGTCACCAAGGCGGTGTCCGAGGTGTTGCCCTGCTTCATTTCACCGGTCAACTGGCCATCGTTGCGCTCGAGGATCATTTCCCGGAGTTCAGCAGTGTTGGTCAGGTTGCCGTTGTGGGCCAAGGCAACCGTGCCGGTCGCGGTTGCGCCCAAGGTGGGCTGCGCATTGGCCCAATGGCTTGCACCAGTGGTGGAGTACCGGCAGTGGCCAACGGCCAGGTGTCCGGTAAGGGTGTTCAGGGTTGTCTCATCGAAGACCTGGGATACAAGGCCCATGTCCTTATAGACATTGATGCGCTTGCCGTCACTGGTAGCAATACCAGCCGACTCTTGTCCGCGGTGCTGCAGCGCATACAGCCCGTAATAGGTGAGTTTTGCTACTTCTTCACCGGGAGCCCAGACCCCAAAGACGCCACAAGCGTCCTGAGGGCCTTTTTCGCCGGGGAGAAGATCATGAGAAAGTTTTCCGTCGCCACGTGCCACTGGTCGATTGTCTCATGTTGTGGCCGTGGTAAGTTCCCGCTCCGGCTTTGTGACCCCATGAACACGCCCGATTCGGCCAAAATGCGGTGTGTCTCACAGTGGTACCCCCGAAAGCGGTGCGCTGGGCTGGGTGCCTAGCGACCGCCGTCGTGCTCTGGACCCTCATCCGGGACCGAATCCGGAACGGCCTCCACTACTGCCCGCTTGGACCGCTTGACGCTGATCCGGTCCAGGACCAGGGCGAGGATGGAGAACAGGATGACGCCGCCGGAAACGCAGGCCACCAGGAAGAAACCGAAGACGGTGTTGGCGTCGAAAGCGGGGTCCGCGGGACGGCCGTACGCGATGAAGGCGGCGGCGATTGCACCCACAATGGCACCGAGAATCATGAACGGAACGAACCTGGGTGCGCGGCGAACTGTAATTTCGCGGCGGGCAGTGCCATTTCCGGATTGGGCGTTGGTGTCCTCAGAAGCCATGCCTTCCAGCCTACCGTTCCGGGTTTGTGTACAGATAATGCCCCTCAGATTGCTCTGGCGGGGCATTAGCTGCAAACAAATTGGGCAGAGTCAGCTGCCGCGGTACGTCGAAAACGCGAAGGGGCTCAGCAGCAGCGGCACGTGATAGTGCTCGCCGGCATCCGAAACCGTGAAGTTCAAGTCGACTTCAGGGAAGAATGTTTCCGTGCCAAGGCCCTCGTAGTAGGCGCCAGTGGCGAAGTTCAGACGGTAGGCGCCGCCGGGAATCCGCTCCGGACCGAGATCCTTGATACGGCCGTCGGCGTCGGTCTCGCCCTTTGCGATCAGAGTCCAGTTGTCACCTTCGCGGACGTAAAGTACGACGGCGACCCCCGCCGCCGGGCGGCCGGAACCGGTATCCAGGATGTGCGTGGTTACCTGTGAAACAGTCATGCATTTTCTCCTTCGCTGATCACGCCTGCGAGTCGCAGCAATGCGATCTCCCGCAGCTGGCCAGCCACGATTGCGTCTTCTTCTTCGGGGGTGTGGGTGAGCCGCTCCTGAAGGGAACCGAGGATCTCCTGGGCGCTGCGTCCTGCCGCGCGGATCAGAAAGACCCTGCCGAACTTCTCTTCGTAAGCGCGGTTTCCCTCAGCGAGGGCGGCGGCTGTGCCGTCGTCGCTGGGGTCCACTCCGGCCTGTTCCGAACGGGACATGGCCGCTTCGGTGGTTTGGGCCTTGGGCCTTTCGCCGATCCGGGGGTGGTGGGCGAGCGCGGACTCCACCTCTTCCGGCGTGAACGGCTCGGCTGCTTGGCGGGCCTGCCCCAGCAGTTCGTCGACGCTCGTGAAGGGGCGGGCGTCTGCGACGTCCTCAACCCAGCGGCTGATGTCCAGGCAAGGGGTCAGGGTCCTGATGGCCTCGTCCCGGTCAACACTGTTGAATACTGCAAGCTCCATGCTTGTGTCATCCTCGTGCAAATGCTGGCATCCATGGTGTGGGCTATGCGGAACTCCTGCTTTCCAGCAGGAGGAAGCTTGCTTCTAGTGCTTCCGCATCATGGAACTGTTATTTCAGCATACGTAAATAGTTAAGCCGAGCACTTGGGCTGGTGTCAAGAGAGTACCGCGTTGGAGCGCCGCGTTCTCACGGTGAGATAGAGGCGGTGCGCCGTGATGACCAAAGCAAGCCAGGCTATCCCGAGAATCCAGGCGGCCAGGACATCAGTGAGCCAGTGGTGCCCGAGGTAGACGCGACTCAAGCCCATAGTGGCGGCAAATGTTGATGCAAGCACTACCGTGATGATTCTGGCCTTGGCCGTTTTGAGGCGAAGAATGATCAAGTAAGCCACGATCCCTGCGATCACTATTGAATTCAGGGAGTGGCCGCTGGGGAACGACGCCGAGTGCTCGTACGGCGGAATGGCATCCGCGAGGTCAGGGCGGGTGCGGCCAAACAGGGGCTTGCCCAGGACAGTCATGAGGAGTGAGCCCAGCCCCGCTGTCAGCATCAGGATGACAGGAGTCCAAGAGCGGCGCTTGGTGGCCAGGGCGATCATGATCCCCACCGCGATGATGGGCATGCCAACCGTGCCACCGACGTTGGTGTAGGCCGTCACTGCGAGGTCCAGGCCAGGGGATCGAACGGACTTGGCGGCGTCAAGGACCGGGTGGTCAAGACCCGCAACCCCGTCGGCTTCTGTCACCGACTCGTAGACCTCACCGAAAGCCACCGCAAGGGACACGGCAATGACAAGCCCCACGGCCAACGTGATGATCAGCGCTGCATACGGGCCCAGCAGTGTGGTGATGCGCTGTGCAGCTCCCGCGATGACGCGGCCTACAGGGGATTTCCACCGTGTGAGGTCCTTCCCTGCGACGAACCGGTCCTGGCTTACCTCGCCGCGGACGCCCTGCTCCGGCTGCTCTTTTCCTTCAGTCGTCACCTTGTCCCCTCACCGGAGGCTTCCCCTCACCGTGGTGGCTGCCCCCACAGCTGCTGCCTCCGTATTGGTGAGCAACCTTAGCAGTCTGGGCTGGAGGATTGGCGGCCACGGGCTCGCCCCGGACAACAGGCTGGGGCAGAATGACGAGAACCAGCTGAAGGAGTGCACATGCCAGACATACTGACGTCCAGGTTCCTGTTCGGTCCCGGCCCGAGCAATTGCTACCCCGAGGCCATGGCCGCGCTGGCCTACCCGGTGCTCGGGCATTTGGATCCGGTCTTTATCGAACGCTTGGACCGGACGTGCGAGGGCTTGCGGGCCGTCTGGGGTACTTCGAATGCGCGCACGCTCCCGCTGAGTGCCACAGGTTCAGGCGGCATGGAGGCCGCTTTCGTGAACACCGTGTCCGACGGCGACGTAGCAGTGATCGCTGTCAACGGACTATTCGGGGCGCGCATGTGTGAGGTGGCGCGGCGTTGCGGGGCAACTGTCGTCCGGGTTGACCACGAGTGGGGTCAACCGGTGGATGCAGATCGGGTGCTGTCGGCCCATCCGAATCCGAAGGTGATCGCGGCCGTCCATGCTGAAACGTCCGTCGGCGTTCTCTCGGACATCGCTGCGCTCGGGGCAGGGAAGGGCGACGCCTTGCTGATCACCGACGCCGTGACGTCTATCGGCGGACTGGAACTCCTGGCAGACGACTGGGGGATCGACGTCGGATATGCCGGGACTCAAAAGTGCCTGGGCGTTCCGCCGGGCCTCTCGCCGTTCACTGTCTCGGACCGAGCGTTCGAACAGCGCGTTACGGATCCCCGCTCGTGGTACCTGGATATCGGCCTGCTTGGCGGATACGTCGGGGCTGCCAGCGGCGCCCGCACGTATCACCACACGGCGCCGGTCACCATGATCGCGGGCCTCGAAGCCGCCCTCGACCGCATCCTCGCCGAGGGGCTCGACGTCGTCCAAGCCCGCCACCGCGCTGCCGGCGCCGCCTTGCAGAGCGGACTGCAGGAGATGGGACTTGAGCTGTTTGCCGCTGAAGGCGCCCGGCTGCCCAGCCTCACCACGGTGAAAGTGCCCGACGGCGTCAACTCGTCCGCCGTCCGCTCTTACCTTCTGGAGAACTTCAGTATGGAGATCGGTTCCGGCGTGGGTGAGTTCGCGGATACGGTCTGGCGCATCGGAATGATGGGGCCGAACGCGAACAGCGCCTCGGTGACCCTGGTGCTGGGCGCCCTCAAAGAGGCCATCGACAAGGCGTAAGTGAGCGAGCGTTCCGGGAAATCGGCAATTATTTGAGAGAACATCGGTCCTCGCTCACATCCCGACGGTTTTCTGGCGGATGCTCGCTCACATCCGCACGGCGCCGACGATCAGTCGGTGACTTGACCGGCGTCGTACGCCAGAGTCGCGGAAGCCGGGGTGGTGCCATCGGCGGGCTGGATCGAAGCGACCGTCAGGAGGCCAGCCCCCGGAAGGGCGACCGACTGACCTGCGCGGAAGGCCTGCTTTCGTTCCTGTTCGGCGGTCCGGATCCAGAACTGGATGGCGGGAGCACCGTCGGCAATACCGATCTTCACAACCCCAACCCTGACACCGTCAAAAGTGGGCTGCATGCCTTGCTTGACTGTAACTAGCTGTTCCACGGTCATCCTTACTTCACGCCCACGGAGTACACGGAGTCAAAGTTTTCCTTGTACTCATCCTCGGTCAGTTCCAGGGTTCCGGCCTTCTGCTCACCATTAAGCTCCCCACCTGCAGGACCCCAAGGGTTGGCCAGAACAACGACTTTCTCGCCGTCGTCGTTGGTCTTTACGTCCACCACGATGTAGGCGTGGTTGGGGACGACATCGGTGCGGCTGACCTCGTCCGGCTCCCAGAACCAGTCAAAGTCGTCGTCCTTGACGTCTTGGGTGCCAACCGAGACCGCCTGACCGTCAGCTAGTTTGTCTTCGATCTCCTCAAGGTCCAGTTCGCCGTCCTTGTCCGCCGACTGTCCCGTCATGAGCTCCATTGCATCGTTGCTGAACCCGCCATCAATGTCATCGTATGAACCGCCACGGTGCTCGGCCGCAGCACGTTCATAAATGGAAAGCCAGTTCGGCTGGCCGTCGGCGCCTCGGACTCCGCCCTCAGTGGACTTGGCCTCCACCGTCACTTCGACGGGTTTGCCGTCTTCGTAGAGAGTCACAACCCAGTGAGTTGGGGGATCTCCTACGGGACGCATATGGGAGGCAAGGAATTCATCGAGTTTGCCTTCGCGCTCCAACGTCTGCGCCACAGAGCCAATGCCTGCCAAGAGCCAGCAGTCGCCGATTTGCCCTTGGTGGATATCGGCCGGATCACCTGCATCGGGGTCTTTACGGACGTCGCCTGGAACATCCACATCCGAAGTATTCGGATCCAACGGCCCCGGATCGCCGGGAGGATTTGAATCCTGTTTGCCTGCGTCGCCGGAACGGGTGCCTTCGGAACTGGTCTTGTCCTGCTCGTCCGCATTGCGGCTCAGCTCGTTGGCCTGGCTTTGCAACTCGCCGGAAATCAGCTTCAGCATCGGGCGGTGCTCCGACTCCCAAGTCGTCCGGAACATCACTGCGTCACGGCCGTCCCATGGCGCGCTGGATATGAGCTGGCCCAATTCCAGCGAAAGCGTGCTCATTTTTTCCGAGTGCCGGGACATTGTCTTGGCGAGCGCCCGAAGTTGATCAATGTCAGCACCGTAGAATCCCGGCATCTTTCTGTCCCCCTATGTTTGAACCTGAAGCCTTAGTCAAGTTACCCGTGGGAGCTTGCGCATGGCGATGGGTAGAACTTCCCCTTAGCTCGCGGGAATCTCCGTAGGCTCGCAGGTCTTGGAATCCACGGGAACGTTCATGCGCAGATATGCCGGGCTTTTGGACTCAAGGATTACTGTGGCCCCGGTTGCGTCCGTGCTTCGGGTTACTGTCCAGCCGCCGGGAACCGGATCAATTCCACCGAAGGCGGGGAATTCGTGCTGCTTGAGGATGGGATCGGCCGTAGCGAAAACGGCTTCATAATTCTTGGACGGCTCCACAATATCTGCACTGCTCTTCATGCTCGCGGGGTGGAAAATGCACCGGCCGTCGTTGGTCAGGGTCATGGTGGCGGGCTTGTCCACAGCCCAGGTGATTGCCGGCATCGTCTTCTCCAACGCCGCGATCAGCTCCCTGCGCAGGGCGTCGTACTTTGCGAAGCTCTCTGCAACAGGGGCAGGCTCGGCAGTCACGGGAGGGGGACTGCTGGGTTCCGTATGGGGGCCGTCGGGAGCGGAGCAGCCCACCATGATTGCCGCCCCAAGTATCAGAACTGCTGCCAGTACTTTCCCTGAAGTGTGGCCCTTTCGGCGGTCCATGTCATCCCCCAGTTTCATCAAGCCCTCGACGGCGGGCGCTCACGGAATGCTTTCACAGTTGCGTCATGTCTGGCGATGGGCAGAACACCCCACCCTGCGTCCGGGACGTGGCGCGGGAGGTGAGAGAGGATTGCTTGAAAGCCTGTGGGATGTGAGCGAGGATCGCCCGAAAGCCTGTGGGATGTGAGAGAAGATCGCCCGAAAGCCTGTGGGAAGTGAGCGAGGATCAGGTTTCGCGGGTCAGGATCCACGTGTTGGTGCCGTCCTGGCGCTCGAAGGTCACTGTTGTCACCAGCATCTCGATGAGCGCCAGCCCACGGCCGGACTCGGCTTCTTCGTCCGGCAAGTCTGCCTGCATGTCCTCGGCGAAGGGCTCCCGGGCATTGTGGGCACTGACCCTTGCCACGAGACGGGTGGGCTGCACGGTGATGTCGACGTCGATCTCCACCGGCTTCTCGCCCACGGGCTGCGCGTGCTGGACGATGTTGGCGGCGGACTCGATGACGGCGGTTGTGAACGTCATCCGGTCCATCTCCGGCACGAATGAGGCGTCATCCCACAGAGCGTCCAGCTCGGTGTGGATGGCCTCGATCGCGTCGTCGTCGGAGGGTCCCCTGTAGCCCCTGCGGGCGATTACTTCAGTCATTTCCGAACGCCTCCTCCGCTGAGGAGTACGCGGTCAATACCCGGTCCATGCTGGTCAGCTCCAGGACCATTTTGACCTGCGGCTGCACACCCGATATCCGCAAGTCGCCGCCCGCCTGGCGGGCGGCCTTGAGGCAGCCGATGAGTGCGCCAAGTCCCGATGAGTCCATGAAGTCGGTTTCTGCAAGGTTGACCACTACACGGCTGGATCCGCCGGCCACCACCTCGGCCACCACCTCACGCAGCTTCGGGGCTGCCACCATGTTTAACCGGCCAACGCCCTTCACCTCCGCGTAAGTGTCTTTGACTTCGTAGCTAAACTGCATCAGCATTCCTCTCTTCGGGGCGTTCGGGACGTTCGGGGCTTTCAGGACCTTCTGGAGCCGCCAATTCCTCAGGCACAAAGCCCTTGTACAAAACTGCCTTGACCAGGACGCTCAGGACCACCAGGTCGAAGGATACCCACGCTACGTTCACCAGCGTTCCCAGCGGCTCCGACATACCGGAGAGGAGGCGAAGGACTCCAACCACCATGGCCAAGGCCAGCAACGCAGCGACGATGATCTGCGGACGAATCAGGCTCCAGCTGGGTCCGCCACTTTGCCGTGCCTTGGGGGTGACAGCGAATCCGAGGGGACGGCCAAACCAGACGTTACGCGCCGCCGTCGTGCAGGCCTTGATCCAAGTGGGGAACAGCGCGAGGCTGTACTGTTGCCCGCGCCAGGTGGGTATCCCGTGCCCGGCGATGACGAACAGCATCTGGTTCACCACCATGAACGGTATGAAACGGATGAAGAAGTCGAAGCTCAGGCTGGTCACAGGAAGGATGCCGAGCGTCAGGTAGATGATGGGCGCCGCGAAGTACACCACGGCCGCGAAGCCGCTCAGGTAGCTCCACATGGTGGAGAAGTACATGAGCCGCTGGCCCCAGGTAAGGCGGCGTTGGACCAGAGGGTTTTCGCGCAGGAGGACCTGCATGGTGCCTTGGGCCCAGCGGAGGCGCTGGGTCAGCATGGTCTTGATGTCCTCGGGAGCCAGCCCGTTGGCGAGGATTTCGTGGTGGTACACGCTCTTCCAACCAAGTGCATGCAGGCGCATCGCTGTTGCCATATCTTCGGTGACCGAGATGGTGGCCAAGGGCATGATCGGCTGGGCTTCGTCGGTGCGTTCCACGGAGATGGCGTCCAGGACTGCGTGGACGGACTCGAGGGCACCGAGCGGTGACCAGTCGCGTCCGGACATACGGTCGACGGCGTCACTCGCCACAGTCGTGACGCCAGACTCGCCGACGTGGGCCAGTTCCATTGCCGCGATTTCTTCGAGGTCCGATTGGAGCGCCGAGAAGTCGGCAGCCACCAGCGTGCGAACGGCGTCGTCCACTTTGCGGCGTACGCGGTACGTGATCTCGCTCAAGGATGCCCCGGCTTCGAGCTCCTGCTGTGCACTTTCAGTCGCGGCTTCCACCTCGTTGAGCATTTGCTCCACCAGCGGGTTCTCCGCCTCCGCCGAGCGCCGGGCCTTCTTGATGGCAGAGCGCGATGCAGCCAGAGCACGGCGCACACTCTTCTCCGTGGCCTTCACGTAGCCCACCAAGCCGAGCTGCATCAGGGCTTCCCTGCGCAGGATTGCGTTGGAGCCGCAGAAGAACGCCGCGTTCCAGCCGTCCTTGCCCTGCTGGATGGGGCCGTAGAAGAGGGGTGCCTGGCTACCAAGGGGATCGTCGGCAGGAACGTTGATGAAGTACTGGGGCGTCTGGACCAACGCCACGCGGTCATCGTTGAAGTAGCCCAGCGTCTTGTCCAGGATGTCCGGCTCGGGGATCTGGTCGGCGTCGAGAATCAACAAGTATTCGCCCGAGGTGACCATGAGCGCGTTGTTCAGGTTGCCGGCCTTGGCGTGCCGCGGCATGTCCGGCGTCCAATCGGCACCGCGGGTCACGTAGCCGGTCCCGTTCGACTCGGCGAGCTCGCGCATCTCAGGCCGGTTGCCGTCGTCCAGGATCCAGGTACTGTGCGGCCAGCGGATGTCCTTGGCGGCGAGGGCCGTGGTCATCACCAGGTCCAAGGGTTCGTTGTACGTGGTGATGAAAACGTCGACCGTAGCGGTGTCTGGCGCCGCGGGCGGTGGCTTGCGAATCTTCAGGTTCCACACAGTCAGGCCGAAAAGCATGACGTCAATGAGGCTGTAAGTCTCGGCAATCACCAGCGGAACAGCGATCCACCACGCCTCCCAGTTCAGCGAAGCCAGCCAGCGCCATGCCACGTAGTTCACGCCCAGAATGACCGTTAGGACAACACAAAGCCGAGTCCAGAATCGCGTCACGTTCCCCCCTTTTGTGGCTAGTACTCAGCAACTCCGCTGTGGTTGCGTTCCAACCCTGCATCGAGTGTTGGGTGAACCTTACGCCGTCGGTGAACCACGACGGCGGTCACGTCATCTTCCGCTGTGTCCGCCGGTGCCAGCTCGAGCAGGGCAGCGCAGACATCGTCCGAGGTGCCCCCGCTCCGCGCCGCCTTCTCTACATTCCTTACGAACTCTTCAAGGGAATCGTGCGCGTCGAGCACGCCGTCGCTGACGATCACCAGCGAATCGCCGGGCTCCAGCTGCAGTTCCGCGGCCGGCCATTGCTGTCCGTCCATGATCCCGACAGGTGGCCCGGCGGAAACCAACCTCCGTGCCGCCCCCTCGGCCGGGACGTGCAGGCCAAGTCCGTGACCGGCGTCGATATAGCTGAGCTTGCCGGAAGCGCTGACCAGTCGCCCGTGGAACATGGTCACGAAAGATCCGGACTGGTTCAGATCGGCGGTGAGGGTGGCGCTGGCGGACTCAAAAGCGTCAGCAATAGCCGGGGTGTCAGCCACGGACCGCATCACGGCGCGGACTGTGGCAGCTATCAAGGCTGCGCCCATGCCCTTGCCCATGGCGTCCGCGAACGTCAGGTGCATGCCGTCGCTGGTTTGGTACCAGTCGTAGAAGTCCCCACCCACGCTGCGCGACGGGCGGAAGGCGCCAGCGACGTCGTAATCGTTCAGCCGGACTGTTTCCTGCGGGAGGAGGCTCTTCTGCACCACCGCAGCGCGCGCGAGTTCGTCAGTCTGCCGCGTGTCCTCGGCGGGTGCAGCGGGCGTCCGGGCGCGGCGGAACAGCGCCCGGATGCGGGCCTGCAGTTCCTTGGGGCTGAACGGCTTGTTGATGTAATCGTCCGCCCCGGTGTCCAAGCCGTTGAGCCGGTCAATCTCGTCGGCACGGGCCGTGAGCATCATGATGTAGGCGTCCGAGAACTCACGCATGCGCCGGCAGACTTCCATGCCGTCGATGTCCGGAAGGTTGATGTCCAGCGTCACCAGTTCGGCATTGGTGTTACGGACAGCCTCGACGCCGGAAAGACCGTCGGGCGCTTCTGTCACCACAAAATCCAGCTGCTCAAGAATCAAAACGAGGAGGCCACGGATGTCGGCGTCATCTTCGACGACTACAGCATGGCGCGGGGACACGGTTGAGACCATGGCTCCATTAACTACTGCCGCGGGGCTTTTGTCACGTTTAGTAAAGAGACGTGTAACGCCCGCTCATAATAGTGAGCGGGCGTTACAAAAATTGTGCAGTTATGTGCGACAGGGATTCCCTGAAAACCGCAGGATCTGAGAGAAGGATTCCCGGAAAACCGCAGGATGTGAGAGAGGGTTAGACGCCCAGCTCTTCCTTCAGGGCCTGGACGTGGCCCTGCGCAGAAACCTGGTACTGGGTTAACTTGACGGTGCCTTCGCCGTCGAGCACGACAGTGGAGCGGACCAGGCCTTCGACGATCTCGCCGTCAACCAGCTTCTCGCCCCAGGCACCGTAAGCGAGGGCCACGGAGTGGTCCTCATCGGAGAGCAGCGGGAAGGTCAGCGCAAATTCACCAGTGAACTTGGCGAGGGCCTCGGGGGCATCCGGGGAGATCCCGATGACGTCGTAGCCGTTGCCCTGCAGGCTGGCGAGGTTGTCGCGGAAATCGCAGGCTTCGGTGGTGCAGCCGGGGGTGGCTGCTTTGGGGTAGAAGTACACAATGACGTTGCGTCCGCGGTAATCGGACAGCGAGACCTTGGTGCCGTCGGCGTCGAGCAGCGCGAAGTCAGGTGCTTGCGTTCCGACGAGGAGTTTCTGGGTCATGGCGATCCTTTGCGTTTCACCGGCGCGCAGCCGGCAGTCATTTAAAACAACAGCGGTCATTCTAGAATTGCGGAGCATTGATGCTTTACAACAGCCAAACTAGATGCTGTATTCCGCAGGTCCGCGCACGGTGGCATAAGGCCCTGGCACGAACTGGTAGCCACCACCACGGACGGTGGCGACAGTGTGGCGGGCGCTTCCGAGCTTCCGCCGCACCCTTCCAACATAAACGTCAATGGAGCGAAATGCAGCGCCGGGGAGGTCAAATGACTCCAGGAAACGTTGCAATTCTTCACGACTGATCGCGCGCGAGCAGTTCACCACGAGGTAGCGCAACAGCTTGTATTCCATGCCAGTAAAGGCAACCGGCTCGCCGTCGAGCAGCACTACTTCAGCCGCGAGGTCGATTGCAAGTTGGCTACGGCGCCCGGCCAACATGACGGGCTCGACGGCGGTGCTGCCGCCACTCCCGGCGTCGCGGTCCTGTCCGTCCGCGAGAGCTTCGGCGAGGGACAGGGAAGGGTGGGTACCGGCGTCGGCGGCTTCCTGCGGAGTGCCGCCCCAGGAAGTATCGCCGACGCCGGAGTGTTCTGCCCCGATGGCGGGCCAGATGCGGACTTCCGCCTCCGGGGCAAGTTTCATGGCACGGGCCAGCACAAGGCGTGCTGCCCGTTCCCAGACTGCTGGATCCATCTCGTCGCCCTCGGCCGGGTTGACCCAGAGCGCGAGGCCCCTTGCACTAAGGCCGGGCTGTGCCTTGAGGCCCGGCCGCCGCCCCCTGGCTCGCGCTGCGGGGTCACGGAAAGGCGGCGGCCCGTAGGCATTGACTGCCATGGCGGAGGACCCTAAACGTTGCCGCGGCGGAGCAGCTTGCCGCCGGGGTTCTGGCCGTCGATCGGAGTGCCGCGCAGGTAGGTCTTGCGGACGACGCCGGCCAGCGGACGGCCGTCGTACGGCGTGATCGGGTTCTTGTGCTTGAGCTTGGTGACGTCCACAACGAAGGCTTCGTCCGGGGCGAAGATGGAGAAATCGGCGTCGTAACCCAGGGCGAGCTGGCCCTTGTTGTGCAGGCGGGCCAGGGCGGCAGGCTTCTCGGCCATCCAGGAGACCACCTGTTCCAGCGGGATGCCGCGGTGGCGGGCTTCGGTCCAGATCAGGGACAGGCCCAGCTGCAGCGAGGAAACGCCGCCCCAGGCCACTGCGAAGTCGCCGTTTTCCAGGTCCTTGAGGTCCAAGGTGCTGGGGGAGTGGTCCGAAACGATGCAGTCGATGGTGCCGTCCTGCAGGCCCTTCCACAGGAGCTCGCGGTTGGACGCTTCACGGATGGGTGGGCAGCACTTGTACGCCGTGGCGCCGTCGGGGATTTCCTCGGCCATGAGCGTCAGGTAGTGCGGGCACGTCTCAACGGTGAGGTTGACGCCGTCGCGCTTTGCCGAAGCGATCATGGGGAGCGCGTCCGAGGAGGAGAGGTGCAGGATGTGGGCGCGGGCGCCGGTCCAGCGGGCGCGTTCGATGACCTCGGCGATTGCCTTGTTCTCGGCGCCGCGGGGGCGGGAGGCGAGGAACGTTTCGTAGTGGTCGCCGCCGGGATGCGGGGCGCGGTCGATCGCGTGGGAGTCCTCGGCGTGCACGATCATGAGGGAGTCGAAGGACTTGAGCTCAGCCATGTCGTCTTCCATCTCGTCCGCATCCAGGTGCGGGAACTCGTCCACGCCGGAGTGCAGGAGGAAGCACTTGAAGCCGAACACGCCTTCGTCGTGGAGCGGGCGGAGGTCCTTCTTGTTGCCGGGGATGGCACCGCCCCAGAATCCGACGTCCACGAACGCTTGGTCCTTGGCGACGACGCGCTTCTGCTCCAGGCCGTCCACGCTGGTGGTGGGTGGGATGCTGTTCAGCGGCATGTCGATGATGGTGGTCACGCCACCGGCAGCAGCGGCACGGGTCGCGGAGGCGAAGCCTTCCCACTCGGTGCGGCCGGGCTCGTTGACGTGGACGTGGGTGTCCACCAGGCCGGGGATGAGGGTTTCGTCGTCTGCGAGTTCGATGACCTCGTTGCCCGTCAGGCCGTTGCCCAGGGGCTCGATGGCGACGATGATGCCGTCGCGGATGCCAACTTCGCGCGCTGCGAGGCCGGCGGTGGTCAGGATGCGCTGGCCCCGGATAACGAGGTCATAGGCGCCGATTGCTTCAGACATTGAGGTACTCCTTATTGTCGGTGGTGCCGGTCCGTTCCGCCAGGTACACGCCTATGTGCTTCCCTAATTGTTCAAGCAACGGCCCTGCTTCAGCGATACATTTTTGGACATCTTTTTCCAGGTCGGTCAGGGCATGGACCGTGTGGAAGCCGGCATCCGCGAGTTGTTCCCGGCTCAGGGTACTCCGGCCGCAGACTGCGATCACGGGAACCCCGTTCCTCTGTGCTGCGCGCGAGACACCCATGGGCGTCTTGCCGAGCAGGCTTTGTTCGTCCAGACTGCCTTCGCCGGTGATCACCAGGTCGGCGCCCTTGAGCCTCTGCTCCAGTTCAGTGAATTCAAGCACGACGTCGATGCCCGGCCGCCGCTCTGCCTTCAGTGCCGCTATGGCTATGTAGCCAACGCCGCCCGCTGCTCCTGCGCCTTCTGCCTTGGCTGCGTACTTGGCGTGTTGGCCTGTTGTTGCTGCGAGGACGTCGACGAAGTGTTCCAGCGCCTTGTCCAGTTCGGTGACGTCGTCCGGCGTCGCGCCTTTTTGCGGGCCGAAGATGGCTGGGGCTCCGCTGGCCCCCAGGAGGGGATTGTCGACGTCGGACGCCAACACGAACTCTGTGGCTTCGATGCGGACGTCGAAGTTGGAGAAGTCGATGCTGTCTATTTCCGCGAGGGCTGCGCCGCCGCCGGGGAGTTCGTTGCCGTGCTCGTCCAGGAAGACAGCGCCGAGGCCCTGGAGGACGCCTGCGCCGGCGTCGGTGTTGGCGCTGCCGCCCACACCCAGGATGATCTTGCGGCAGCCGAGGTCCAGCGCGGCGCGGATCAGTTCGCCCGTTCCGATGCTGGTGGCCTTCTTGGCTGTTTCGCTCCTGGGGCCATCAGGGAGAAGGGCAAGGCCCGAAGCGGCCGCCATTTCGATGACTGCCTCCGTGCCCTTGACTGCGAAGTCAGCCTTCACCGGTTCGCCCAGCGGGCCCGTGACGGTGGTGGTCCGGCGGGTGAAGCCGGAACCGATGGCGGCGTCGATGGTGCCTTCGCCGCCGTCGGCCACCGGAATGCGTGTTGCCTGTATGCCCTGACCGAACCCCGCCAGCAGTCCTGTTGCGAGATGCTTGGCGACGTCGGGCGCGGACAGCGAGCCCTTGAATTTGTCCGGGGCGATGACAACACGCATTCCGGTGCCTCCTTACTGTTGTTGTGCCGGCAGGCGCTTAGGCCTTGGTGAGGATCGCGGTGGGTGCATCCTCCGCGGTTTCTGCCAGCTCTTCGAACTCGTTCACGCCATTGATCTCAACGCCCATGGAGATGTTGGTGATCTTTTCCAGGATCACTTCAACCACCACGGGAACCTTGAACTCGCCCATCAGTGCCTTGGCCTTGTCGAAAGCGGCAGGCAGGTCGTTCGGGTTCTCAACGCGGATGGCCTTGCAGCCCAAGCCCTCGGCAACCTTGATGTGGTCAACGCCGTAGCCGTTGGTCTCCGGGGAGTTGATGTTCTCGAAGGCCAGGGAAACGTTCTGCTCCATGTTGAAGCCGCGCTGGCTCTGACGGATCAGGCCCAAGTAGCTGTTGTTCACCACAACGTGGATGTACGGCAGGTTGAACTGTGCGCCCACGGCCAGTTCCTCGATCATGAACTGGAAGTCGTAGTCACCGGACAGGGCAACAACGGTGGCGTCCGGGGTTCCACGAACAACGCCGAGTGCTGCCGGAGCAGTCCAACCCAGCGGGCCGGCCTGGCCTGCATTGATCCACTTGCGTGCACCGAACACGTGCAGCATCTGTGCGCCGGCGATCTGCGACAGGCCAATGGTTGACACGTAGGTGGTGTCGCGGCCGAAAGCCTTGTTCATCTCCTGGTACACGCGCTGCGGCTTGATCGGCACGTTGTCGAAGTTGGTCTTGCGGTGCAGGGAGCCCTTGCGCTCCTGGCACTCGGCAACCCATCCCGAGTAGTCCGGCAGGGACTTTGCTGCCTGGCGCTCGCGTGCCAGCTCGATCAGGCCAGTCAGCGCCGCACCGGCGTCGGACGCAATGCCCAAGTCCGGGGAGAAAACGCGACCGATCTGCGTGGGCTCGATGTCGATGTGTACGAACTTACGGCCAGCCGTGTAGGTGTCCAGGCCGCCGGTGTGGCGGTTGGCCCAACGGTTGCCGATGCCGATCACGAAGTCGCTCTGCAGGAACGTCTCGTTGCCGTAGCGGTGCGAGGTCTGCAGGCCAACCATGCCGGCCATCAGCTGGTGGTCGTCCGGGATGGCGCCCCAGCCCATGAGGGTGGGGATCACGGGAACGTTCAGGATCTCGGCCAGTTCAACCAGCTGGGCCGAAGCGCCGGCGTTGATGATGCCGCCACCGGCAACGATCAGCGGGTGCTGGGCTGCGGTCAGCATGTCCAGGGCCTTTTCCAGCTGCTTGCGGGAAGCCTTGGGCTTCTCCACGGGCAGGGGCTCGTAGGCGTCGATGTCGAACTCGATCTCGGCCATCTGAACATCGATGGGCAGGTCCAGCAGAACCGGTCCCGGGCGACCCGAACGCATGATCTGGAAGGCCTTCTGGAACGCACCCGGAACCTGGCCCGGCTCAAGGATGGTCATGGCGAACTTGGTGACCGGCTTGGCGATGGACTCGATGTCCACAGCCTGGAAGTCTTCCTTGTGCAGCTTGGCGACGGGTGCCTGGCCGGTGATGCAGAGCATGGGGATCGAGTCAGCCTGGGCTGCGTACAGGCCTGTGATCATGTCCGTGCCTGCAGGGCCCGACGTTCCTATGCAGATACCGATGTTGCCATCAGCCGCGCGGCTGTAACCGTCTGCCATGTGGCTGGCGCCCTCAACGTGGCGGGCCAGCGTGTGGCGGATGCCGCCGTGGGCACGCATTGCTGAATAGAAGGGGTTGATCGCTGCGCCTGGCAGGCCGAAAGCTTCGGTGGCGCCTTCCTTTTCCAGGATGGCGACTGCCGCGTCAACGGTGCGCATCTTAGCCATGGTGTACTCCTAGTTTGGTGCCCTTTACGGGCGAAGTCTGGGGTGTTTTGGGGTGTGGTGAGGGAGCCGCCGTCGTTATTTATGTACGACGGCGGGTTCCCTGCTGTGTTGCTTAGGCGCCTTTTGGCTTATTTCCGGCCGCTGAGTTGGAGGACCTGCTTGAAGAGCCCCGAGTGGTCGAGGCCGCCGTCGCCCTGGTTGACGGTTGCGGCGACGAGCTGTGCAACGACTGCGCCGAGCGGGACAGCGACGTTGGCTTCGCGGGCTGCGGAGGTCACGATGCCGAGGTCCTTGTGGTGGAGGGCCAGGCGGAAGCCGGGGTCGAAGTTGCGGTCGAGCATCTTCTGACCCTTCTGCTCGAGGACCTTGGAGCCGGCCAAGCCGCCTCCGAGGACCTTCAGTGCTGCGTCGGTGTCTACGCCGTAGGCCTCAAGGAAGGCGATGGCCTCGCCGAGGACCTGGATGTTGACGGCCACGATCAGCTGGTTGGCTGCTTTGACGGTCTGGCCGGAGCCGGACGGGCCGACGTGGACGATGGTCTTGCCCACTGCGTTGAGGACATCCTGTGCTGCGTCGAAGTCTGCCTTCTCGCCGCCGACCATGATGGACAGGACGGCGTCGATTGCGCCCTGTTCGCCGCCACTCACCGGGGCGTCGAGCGGGCGGATGCCGGCTTCCTTGGCGTCTGCTGCGAGTCGGGCTGCGACGTCAGGACGGATGCTGGATGCGTCGATCCAGAGGGCGCCCTTCTTCGCGTTGGCGAAGACGCCGTCCTTGCCGCTGACTACACCCTCAACATCGGGGGAATCCGGGACCATGGTGATGACGACGTCGGCGTCCTTGACGGCGTCCGCGATGCTCGTGGCACCCTGGCCGCCCTCGGAGACGAGTTTGTCGATCTTGTCCTGGCTGCGGTTGAAACCGGTGACCGAGTGGCCGGCCTTGACGAGGTTGATGGCCATGGGGAGGCCCATGATTCCGAGTCCGATGACTGCAACGTTGCTCATTGTGATTCTCTTTCTGGGGAAGTCTGTGTGTGTCTGAAGTCTGTGTGTGTCTTTTAACTCGAGTGCGCTAACTCGGGTGTGCTTACCCAACTAGGTCGCATTAGTGCGCGTTTTGAGCGTCCAAAACGCGCTCTGCTGCTACTTAGTTGGGCGCCTGGTGCCTAGTTGGCGTTGGCGCGCTGGCGGATGGCCCAGTTGAAAGCCGATTCCTGCGGTTCCTTGTACTCGAGGCCGATGTAGCCGCCGTAGCCGAGTTCGCGGCTGCGGGCGATCCACTCGCCGAGGGGGAGTGTGCCGGTTCCGGGAGCACCGCGGCCGGGGTTGTCGGCGATCTGGATGTGGCCGAAGTCCTTGGCGTGGTTCTCGATGACGGATTCGACGTCGTCCCCGTTGACTGCCAGGTGGTAGAAGTCGGCGAGGAGCTTGATGTTCTGTGCGCCGGATTCTGCCTTGACGCGGGCGATGACCTTGAGTGCGTCTTCGGCCGTGAGGAGCGGGTACTTGGGTGCGCCGCTCACCGGCTCGAGGAGGACAGTTCCGCCAATACGTGCGACGCCGGCAGCTGCGGTTGCGAGGTTCTCGGCACCAATGGCGTCCTGCTTCTCAGGCGATTCGCCGTCGATGCGGTTGCCGTATAGGGCGTTGAAGGCCTTGCAACCGAGGCGCTCACCGATCCCCGCGACAACGTCGATGTTGTCCTGGAATTCGGTGGAACGCGCGGGCCACGAAACCAGGCCGCGATCGCCGCCGGGCATGTTGCCGGCGTTGAAGTTCAGGCCCGTGAGCTGAACGCCGGCGTCCTTGATGGCGGTTTCGAACTCGGTTACTTGTGCGTCGGTGGGGACGGAGGTTTCGAAGGGCCACCAGAACTCGACGGCGTCAAAACCGGCTGCCTTCGCGGCGGCGGGGCGCTCGAGCAAGGGCAGCTCCGTCAGGAGGATGGAGCAGTTCACTGTGTACGTCATCGTAGGTCCTTCCGAGGAGGGGCTTTGATCTATCTTCCCGTGTGCTTGGACGTTGGCTTGGTGCTTGGCTTCAGTTTCCGCTTTGTGGAATTTAGATTCTGCTTTATGAAAAGTTTAGGGAAGGTGGGGGTGGGAGTCAAGGGGGGAGGGTTTGGGATACCAAGGTGTGTGAGTGGCGGCAGAGCTGATGGTGCGTGATCCGCATTGTCACTAAGCGTGCCGACCCGTTGGTGACCAGAGGTGCCCGCGTCAGAAGAGGTGATTTGCTTGCAGGGCATGCGCTACAGGGCCGGCACACGATTTAGTGGCATCCTTGAGTCAAGGTGGGGGATCTTGAGCCCCAGTTGAAGCCAAGGCGACGAAGGAAAACCGATATGACTGCACTCAGGGATCTGCTTGAGCTCCCGTCGTTTGCGACAGCGCTTAGGGCTGCTGCAGATCTAGCCGAGCCCCATCGTGGCGCGTTAGTTCAGAGTCTGGGCGACCCCACAACAGGAGCGCCAGAAGGTTTAGACCTGCGTACTGACACGAGCTGGAGGCGTATGGTCAGTGCCCTCACTCTTGCCTACGACACGAAGGAGAAAGAGGGGTTAGAGGAAGTACTTCAGGACATCGAGTCGAGTGACAGCGGGTTTACGGAGAAGGACGTGCAGAGCATCCGCAACCTCCTTCATGATGATCCGGTTGTTAGGGAGCAACTTGAGGGTGTTCGTCAGCGTGATCGGTTTCTTCCAATTTTCCAAGGTATCTCATTAGCACTCGACCTGAGGGTCCTTGACTTGGAATCGGGCGCCATACTCGCGCCGGTAGTCACGGCTCGCATGCATTTTGACGAGCCAATAGCTGGCACAGAGAATGTCGTCTTTCAGATTCCGGGAAAATCGCTGAACGAGCTCATTGCACGTCTCGATGAAGTCAGGCATCAGCTGCGGGGTGTTCGAGGACTTCTAGAAGAGGCGATCGTTCCCGAGTGGGCGACTACAGGTCTGGGTGATGCTTTGGATGCCACACCTGTGGATGATGATGCGCAGTGATCTTAGACATTGAACATTTCACGGCTTCTGATTGGTCGGCCGTGTCTGCCGCAGCCTTGGCTCTCATCACCTCCCTGCTGAACGTTTTGGCGGGGAGGGCCCAGACTCAGACAGTCAAGGAGTCGACCAAGACTGCCAACGCGAGTATCGAGCTTGCAAAGACGACGTCGAAGGACGTTGCGGGTAGCTTGAAGATAGCTACTAAGGCCTTGGCAGACAATCTTGTCGAGATTAGGAGTAATACGACCGCGATGAGCGTTAAGCTAGATCAGATTACGAGAGAGCTTGAGCGAAAGACAGGAGGGTCTCGAATATGAGCGTTGTCATCGTGTCTCTGATTGCTATTGTGTCGTGCGTTGCCCTCGGGCTCAGCATTGGCAACTATGTTCGAGCTCGAAAGCAACTGACCAGAGTTACCGACGCTGCCCGCGGTGCGAGTGAGGAGCTGATTGACCTCAAACGCTCAGTGGAAGAGTTTGAGGCTTGGGCGATAGGTTATCTTGGCGAGGACTACCCGAAGGCTGATGCCCCTGCTAGTAACAGGCGCCACGCGCCTTCCCGTGTCTATTCTCCATCCGCTGACTGGACGGCTGCTTTCTTGGCCATGCCGCATGCGCTTAGGGCCGAAGGAGAAGAAGGAAGTTTGCTGACCCACTATCGTTGGGCTTTGGTTATGGACAACACTGAAATGGCCAAGTGGTACCGATCTGAATTATGTGCTTTTCCAGGGGCAGATGTGTCGGCGAAGTGGTGGCAAATCCAAGCAGGAGATTGGTCGTCGAATGTGAGAAACACGCTTAACGCGCGGGCGGCGGTATCTCCGAAAGTAACTCGAGATTCTGATTCGCGAATTTCGGCTGCATTCTAATGCGGCGTTAGTGCGGTTCTAGTTCAGATAATCTCGTAAGGAGCGCCGTCAGGCCGGCGCTATGACACGCACCTCAGGGACTCATTGCCCAAGAAGGATGAAGAGCCTTTGGGCTGTAATTAGATAAAGTCTGACTGGGGCAGTGCCTGGTGATGGTGTGCGCGGCTGACTTCAAGAAGCAGTTGAAACAGACTGAGAAAATAGGCAATCACAGGTGAATGGTGTCCCGCTTGCTGGTACGTGGCGCGGGACGAAACCTATAGAAGTGAGTTTTTCCATAATTCTGCGGACCGTCGTGTATGGCGCGCCTGTGCCGCCGTAGGTGCGGTCCAAGCCAGTCGCAGGGTGCGTCAAAATCGACTTTAACGCCCCAAGTTGCGATGGGTGCGCCGTTCTAAGGGCGATAACGCAATCACTTAGAACGACGGGTTGGGCGTCGGCCACGACGAGTTTCTCGAAGTAGAATTTGCCTACACGCGGTAGTAATAGCATTGGCCCCTCGGTGGCCAGCACCGATGATGAGCGACGTTCATCGCTCAAATGCAGTCTTCCGCCACGAAGGTTAGTCGTATGCACGAAGGGCGAAGAGCTGATGCCCGATTCTAACCTTCTCATTGTCGGAACCCGCCCGCGAACTACTTCTACGCATTTACAGACAGCGGGCGCTGGAAAGTGACTTGTGATATTGATCGACGACGGTAAGCCTTCAAGATCTGCAGCGGTTGCGGTCCGCTTTCTGATTGTCAGGAGCAACGATGAGGCGTGCGCATCGGGAAATGAACCACGCGGCAATTCTTGAGCGACATCGACCTTATATGATCGGCCAATTGCCTCCCAAAATGACACATTCGTCTCTGTTTCGATGCTACCCGCAGGCAAAATAATGCCAATCCCCTGCTTAATCTCTACGTTCTCGAGAACAATAGCCAGGGAGGCTACAGCCGGTGTCAGAAGAAAAGACTCACCAAAGGCGGCCACCGTCTTTCGGCGATTGCCTCGGAAGGAGAAGGGCGGATTCATGACGACGACGTCGACACCAGAACGAGCAGCGGTGCTCCAAACAGGGCTCTGCTTCCTCGAGTTAGCGGAAAAGATGTCTGCGCGACCCACCAGCCACGCGGGGTGCTCGGATTGCACCGCCCTGACCGTCCTGCGGTCGATGTCACAGCCCAACAGTTCAATTTCGTTGGGCGAGGCGGAGTCCGCTGCAGCGTGCAAAAGCGCGCCGGCGCCCATGGTGGGGTCAAACACGCGTGCCCCAGGAGATAGAGAAAAGAGCTCGCAAAGTGAACGGGCCAGCCACGTCGGAGAATAGAACTTGTCCATCTAGACTGTCGCTACATCGGGGAGCAGGGGGTAGAACTTAGAAAACTTGTCGATATCGTACAGGCAGAGGCGGCCCGCTCCGCTGGTCCGTCCTTTCGATCGAACAGGGTGATCGTACAGCAGGGTGGCTCGGGTTGGGCGCGCAATTGCGAATAGGGCGGCACCAAGCGCATGGGGTTTCGTACCCAGAACAGCAACCTGGATCAGTTGTTTCGGGAAGAACTCAGAAAGTTGAGTGAGTAACGAATAAATACCAAATGGACAGTTAGCCCGCGAATACCTCAAGTTCGAGGTGGAACCCCACTCATCCAAGTATCTGATGTTGCTCTCCAGTGAGTGAAAAGTGTACTCGGGCCGGAAACCCGGAAGACCTACAACTGGATAGGTAGATTCAACATCTGGCTCAATCTCCGTAAGAATTCTAGCTAAGCGATCACCTTCAAATCCCAGAAGCGGAACGAGAACTTGTTGGCTTCCGGCACGCCTGCTAGTTAGACGAGCAAAGCCCGGCAGTGGGGCGATGCCCTCAGTGCGATCAGAAAGGTCATATTTAAGGTTCCCAAAGGGAGATGTACTCTTGATGTAATCTGAAGGTTCAACATAAAGCACTTTGAGATCTATTCTTGATATCAGCGCGGCCCGTAGAATAGCTGCCCAAGACCCAAAGGCTATTGCCGTTATGTCGATATAGAGCGGCTGAGGCAGGAGCTGCAACGCAGCCTGGATTGCCGCTTGGTCAAAGAGTGAGAAGGTCTCAGATTTCCCAGTGACGTTGGTCAGTGTGATAGTTTCACGAGTTTCTGCTACCAGTGGCAGCAAGACCGCTCCGCGTTTCGTCTGGGTTTGAATCCAATCTTCTCCTAGGATACCGCGGTCTTCGGTGCTTGAAGCACCGTAAATGTACGCAGAACTAGCAGGCAACTGAAAAATAGCACGGCTTAATTCTTGTGTTAGGCCGGGGTAGATCCTACTCATTTCGAAACCAATCAGCAAAAAGCGAAAGCTGTTGAGGCGGATCGTTATCAACCTGACGGTCTTTCCGCACAATGAGAGAGCGTATGTAGGTGGATGACTCAGCGCTGGCCAGTCCTACGAGTTCGCTGGCTCGAAGATTCATCCGGCGCTTTCTTCGAGGACTGTACACGAAGAATGGTGCAAATATTGGATGCATTTGATAGTCAAAATCTTTTGTCTCGGAGGAACTGGCCGCCATCTTGTCGGCAGTAAACTGTACGAGCGCATTATGCATTACGCCTGCACCCACGAGCGCATTTGCTTCACTGTTGACTTTGTCGGAGATTCGAAATTGTGTTACCTCGGGTGCATGGCCATACGGCTGTTTTGCCATAATTCCGAATACACGGCCGAGGCCGAGCACGAGGCGAGTCAACTGGGTTCCGCGGGCATGAAGCCCTGCGAGTTCGAACACTATGCGTTCACCTACTGCTTGAGCCGCTAGTGTCTGTGTTTCTGCTGAGACAGGTCCTGAGAGTGTTCCTCCCTGGCTGCTGTGTTGTGTAAGGGCTTCCGTTACCAAATAAAGCAGATACCTGATATTTCCCTCGGCTAGCAGAACATAGGTGGACCAGCCACTATAGTATTTGGATATTCCCACGCGCCCCTTGCGCAGAGTGAAGAGAACTGTGTAGCCATAATTGTTTACACGATTCTTCCACTCGGCGGGTTTTGAGATTGCCTCTGAAAGGACGCTGGACGCTGATGTTCCCTGTGATTCAGCCCAAAAACCCACGACGCACGCTTCCACGTTATCCATCTTCTCAAACGCGTCTAACTCGGCATTTGATACATCAGAGGCGATTAATTCTCTGCGAATAGCGGCGACACGTTGATCACTACCAAGCAGGGAAGCTTCAGAATTCATAGAAAGATCTGGCAGGAGCTCCTGCACTCCCAGACGCGGGCGTCCGGCATTGGCGCGGATTCTCGACAATCGTTCGTTGCAGACGGCGGCAGCAAATGCGCCGAAGTCATTTTTCTTAATCGAATCCTCAATATCAATGCCGACGTAATCTGCGGGCTCGATAAGAAATTCTGATGTCGTAAGAGTTGCGCGTTCATGAAGACCGTTACGTCGCATACCTATCTTGAAGGTGTATCCTGAGTCGCCGACGTGTTTGATGAGAGTGTTCATGACGCGCTGTTGGTAAGGGGCAAGATTTTCGTATTCGTCCAGGCAGAAGGTGAGAGCCTTGCTCTCTAGCGCGGCATCGTGGCGGACCGCTGCCACAACAGCCGAGACCGGCCGGCCCAGTGTAGAAAGGTTTAGCGATTTAATGGGCTGGCCCAACCCATTTACGGCTGCTTCGAATTTAATAAGTTCATCAGATATGTATTCGGCGAATGTCTCCAGATCTTGGGTCTCATCAATTGATAGAGCAAGGCACGCACGACGTAGATATCGCTTGTCAATTGTTGTCTTGTTGCCGGTCTTTGAAGAACGCCAAGCAACGAACTCTAGGATCATGTCAATGAATTGTAAGTTTATATAATGGGAAAATAGACGAATCCATTCTGATTCGCTGAATCTTTCGCCCTGGAAGGTTGCAGTCACGCTCGACTCAATGCGCCAGTACATGCCTATTGTGCTCCATTGGCCAACGTTGGCACCAACGTCTCGGTATTGCCCTTCATAGGCGAGCTGTCTCAGGGTAGTAGTTTTTCCTGTTCCTCGACCTCCTATTATGAAGCAAGGGCGTTCATCAGAAAGGCGGTCCCAGTACACAGGCTTTGCAAAAAGTTCAAATATCTTGTCATTCAGATACTCTGCGCGATACTGCCCTAAGTGATTTTGTATCTCTGAAGAAAGATTAGAAGTTGCTGAATCCATAGTTAACTGCGTTTCCTTAGAGGCTTCCAGTCTGAAGATTCTGACCATAACAAAGGTAGAGAAAGGTCGGGAAAAGAGTGCTCAAATGCGATGTTCAAGGCGAGCTCATTGTGTCCGAATGCATCTTTACCAGAGAAGCCACACTTAGGCGAGTACTTCGTGATTACTCGTGTGAGATCGGTTCGGAGTTCTTCCGGTACCAAAACTGTACGCGAGTTTTTGGCCGAGTATTCTGGTCCAAGAATATGTGCTTTACCTATCCCGAAATACGGGTAGTCTTCGGCAAGCCTCTGATTTGCTGCCCACGTAACAATGGGCGCCACTACGTGCACGGACTCGATCTCACCTCCTTCCCACTGGTCGTTGAGTGAGGTGAAGCCCCCTTCGCGAAGCGGGTAGTCTCTACACCAAGTTTCGATGAGTTGATCGCCGCTACCCACGATGTCATCTACAAAAATAACGGGTACAGGCTCTTGGGAGGCATCGACCTTTACAACGGCCCCTTGTGGATCAACTATTTGAGATTCAGGGAATCCGAACTGCTGCCGGGCTATTCGTACGAACATGTAACCGGAGTCCGTAGGGCTTGGTGTCTCACCAGTCGGGAACGTGATTAGAGCCCGTCGAAGGAACGACTCCCATTTGTGGGGGCTGTCAGAGTATTCAGGTTGGGCTGCCAGCGAGGCCAATGCTGACTCAAGGAGGGTTTTTGTCATCTCGCCATTGAAAAACATGAAGGTATCAAGGAGTGCAACGGCTACGTGTCGGTCTTCAGGAGCGAAGTTCTCCAACCATCCGGAAGGGTCGATCTCCATGGGCTGCATGGGCCAAATGCGGGCCTTGGAGAACTCTGTCCTGGCCGTCAATAGCGAGGTCTTCACGGGATCCTCGGTCGTTGTCATGGAGACTAGAATATCCTTAGACATGCAGTGATTATGGGCCATCTAGGCCGAGCCGTAGCCTGCACCCGAACTTTGTCCTAGGCTACCGCTGTCCATCTGGATTCCCTCGGCCTCATTCATAGAGTGGCCCAGGCATCAAGCCCACTCCGCGACCCTGCCAAACAGCACCTTCGGTGCGGCGGTGCTCGGAGCTAGCTTTGATATCGCAGACGCTGGCGGCAATAGGCGAGGTCAAAGCCGTGGAAGTTGTGGAAGCTTCGTGTCCCGAGGAGAAGCCTCGGAAGGGGTTCCGCGGGTCATCCGACCCGAGCTGAGTCAAACGGTCCCGACTTGTGTAGGTCACGGAGCCCATGTGAATCACAATGCGGACGACTAAGCCGCAACCAAAACCATGCGAACGCAGGGGGCCGTTGGCTCCTTCCGGCTATGCTGAGAAACGCCGATAAGGCACGGCAGCGATGTGGCGGTAAGGACCATCGTCACTGTTCGCGGAAGGACGATTCGAAATGGCTCGAGCGACTGTTCAGGACGTCGCCAGGACCGCCGGTGTGTCCGTGGGGACGGTGTCGCGCGTCTTGAACGGGAGCCCTGCTGTAAGCGAGGCGGCCAAGGAGAAGGTCAACGCTGCCGTAAAGGAGCTCAGCTATCGTCCTCTCGCTTCAGCAAGAGATCTCCGCAGGGATCGAACGATGCGCGTCCTTGCCCTCGCCAAGAACCTGGACTCCCTGGTGATCAGCGAAGTTTTCCGCGGTGTCGGCGACGCGGCGGCGGACAACGGCTACGTCAGCCTCATCGCCGCAACCGACGGGGACCGTGACCGCGAACGGCAACTCGTAGACATGCTGCGGAACGGCTCAGTCGATGGCCTGGTCATCTTTTCGCCAACCATGCCGGACGACGACGTCAACACTGTCGCCGAGCAACTCAGCGTTGTCCAGGTCTGTGAAATCGTCGACGCCGAAGCAGCATTTGGGGTGTCCATCGATGACCGCCAGGCCGCCTACGACATCACAAAACACCTGATCGACACTGGCGCCAAGAAGCTCGCGATGCTCGCCCACGGGGGTGCTCGCTCGGGTCGGCTCAGGGAAGAGGGCTTCCGCCAAGCGCTCAAAGAGGAAGGCTTGGAGCCGGACAGGGTCCTGCTCGGCGAAGGCAACTTCGGTTTCCATGCCGGCCGGAATCTCACCAAGAAACTGCTGGAAACCAAGGATCTCCCGGACGCCGTCTTTTGCGGCACCGACGTCGTCGCCGCCGGGTGCGTTCGCGAGCTCACTGACGCCGGGCTGAGAGTTCCACAAGACGTCGCCGTGGCCGGTTTTGACGACTCTGCCCAGGCAGAAATGTGCGTCCCGGAACTGACAACGGTGAGGCAGCCGGCCTACGAAATGGGCCGCGTGGCTTTCGCCGAGCTCCTGGAGCGGATGACCGTCGAGGGCTCACATCGGAAGGGAAGAACCTTCCTCCCCCACGAACTCGTCATACGAGACTCCACTAAATAAAGAGGGTTGACAGCCTGGCGTGCCCCCTGTCACACTTCTTTGGAATCGATTCCACGGCCGCAAGACCGTTTCTCAAGAGCACTCTTGGAATCGATTCCACAACGCAACAAAGCACCCGGCAATGAAGCCAGGTTCAGGACGCGGGACAGCCGAAACGCACTCCTGAACCACCATCCCCACAGCCACCAAAGGAGCCACTCGTGGACTTGAACCGACCTGCCTCTCCGCTCCAGAACAGCACCAAACCCCGCACAAAAACAGCACTGGCAGCCACCGCAGTAGCCGCAGCCATCCTCCTCAGCGCTTGCGGCGGGGGAGCAGCACCCCAAGGTGCGGAAAAGGCGGCAGCTGCCGATCCGGCGTCGGGCGCTAATGCCAGCGGCAACGTCAACATCTGCGGCGTCAAGGACGCGAGCGGGATCTACAAGGGCACGGCGGAAGCGTTCACGAAGGCGAACGGCAAGGTCACGGCCAAGTACACCGAGATCGGAGCCACCACTGATGAAGCCCGCACGCAGATTGTGCAGCGGCTCGAAGGCAAGTCCACCGAGTGCGACATCTTCCTCTCGGACGTCATCTGGACCTCCGAATTCGCCTCTCAGGGCTGGCTGCTGGACCAGACCGAGTTGGTGGAGGCCAACAAGGACCGCCTCATTCCCTCCACGGTGGAAACCACCAAGTACCAGGACAAGTACTGGGCCTCGCCGTTCTTCACCAACGCTGGCCTGATCTACTACCAGAAGGACAAGGTGGCCAAGCCCGAGACCTGGCAGCAGCTCTACGCTGAGGCGGCCAAGGCTCCGGGCAACGGCTTCGTCTACCAGGGCAAGCAGTACGAGGGCCTCACGGTGAACTTCCTCGAAATGCTCTATAGCGCAGGCGGCGAAGTCCTCGACGACCAAGGTGACGTAAAAATCGACTCCAAGGAAACCCGCGAAGTCCTCGACTTCATGAGCAAGGGCCTCAAAGATGGCTCGGCCGACCGCGCCGTCCTCACCTACAACGAAGACCCCGCCCGCCTCGCCTACGAGTCCGGCGACTTCGGATACCAGCGCAACTGGCCGCACGTGTACCGTCTGCTCAACGCCACCCCTCTGGCTGGCAGCTTCGGCGTTGCGCCGCTGCCGGCGTGGGAAGGCGGCAAGGCCTCGGGCGTGCTCGGCGGCTGGAACCTGGCGATCTCGGCCCACTCCACCAACCAAGCCGGGGCTGTCGCGTTCATCGACTTTGCCACCAGCCCGGACTGGCAGAAGCACGTGGCCATGGACTACTCACAGGCGCCCGTGAATGAAGCGGCCTACGCGGACGCGGGAGTGCTGCAGAAGATGCCGTTCGCCACGGAACTCCTCGCCTCGGTGAAGGGTGCCAAGCCGCGTCCGATCTCCCCGGTCTACCCGCAGATCTCGCAGGCGATCTACAAGAACGTCTACGCCGTCCTCTCCGGCACCGCCTCAACTGAGGACGCCGTGAAGAAGATGGCCGACGAAATCACCACCGCCAAGGCGAGCTTCTGATCATGACCACCAGAACAATCTCGCCAAGCCGCGGCCCAGCGAAGACAAGCGGCCGTGACCGCGCCGAGCGGAAGCTCGCATTCCGCATGACCGCCCCGTCGCTGGTCATCATGGCGCTGGTTGCGGCGGTCCCGATCGGCTACGCGATCTGGCTCTCCCTGAACCAGTACAGCGTCCGCACCGCCGGCCTGTCCCGCTTTGTCGGCCTGGAAAACTACATCAACGCCCTGGCAAGCCAAGAGTGGTGGGCGGCTTTCGGACAGACGTTCCTCTTTGCAGGCCTCTCGGTCAGCCTGGAACTCGTCCTCGGAACAGCCATGGCATTGCTGCTGAACCTCGCGTTCAAGGGCCGCGCGGTCCTGCGCACAGTGGTTCTGCTGCCGTACGCGATCATCACCGTGGTCAGCGCCATCACCTGGCAGACGATGTTCCAGCCCAACATGGGCCTGGTCACCAACGTCCTCTCCACGTTGGGACTGCCGGGCGGCGATGTCGTCTGGCTCGGGGAGCACGGCTACGCGATGGCCGTGATCGTGATGGCCGATGTCCGGAAAACCACCCCGTTCGCCGCGCTCATCATCCTGGCCGGCCTTCAGGTCATCTCCGCTGAAACCTACGAGGCCGCCGAACTCGACGGCGCCAGCAAATGGCAGACCTTCCTCCACATCACCCTGCCGCTCCTGCGCCCGGCGATCGTCCTCGCGGCAATCTTCCGCACCATGGACGCCCTCCGCGTCTTCGACCTGCCGTTCGTCCTCACCCGCGGCGCCAACGGCACGGAATCGATGTCCATGCTGGCCTACGGCGAACTCCGCGAAAACCGGCTGGTGGGCGAAGGTTCGGCGCTGTCCATCCTGACCTTCTTCACCGTCATGGTGGTCTCGGTCATCTACATCCGCTTCGGCGGCGGCAACATCCGCGACGTCGCGAAGGAGGAACAATGAGCACGCTGACAGCAGAACGCACGACGGCGGCACCCGCCACCGGGACCAAGTCGCCGAAGCGCCGGCTCAGGGGCGAAGCGAAACTCCACCCCTTGGTGTGGGTATTCGTCATTGCCGTTATGGGCTTCTCGCTCATCCCGTTCTACTGGCTGGTCAACACCTCCCTTAAAAAGGGTGCGAGCCTGTCCCAAGGCGAGCTCTTCCCGAGCCAGCCGACCCTGGAGAACTACCTGGCGGTCTTTCAGAACCCCGAGTTCCTCTTGGCCTTGCGCAACTCGGTGATCATCGCCGTCGTAACTACAACAGTGGCGCTGGTGTTCGCCTCCTTCGCCGCGTATGCGCTGGCGCGGCTCAAGATGCGCCGTAAGGCGATGATCCTGACGCTCATCCTCTCCGTGACTACGTTCCCGGCCATCGCCATCGCGGCTCCGATGTTCTCCATCTGGCGCGAAATTGGCCTGTACGACACATTGCTTGGCCTCATCATCCCGAAACTGACGTTCGCGTTGCCGCTGGCGATCTACACGCTGACGTCGTTCTTCAAGGAGATCCCGCGTGAGCTCGAAGAATCCGCGTACATGGATGGCGCCACGCCGTTCACCGCGTTCCGCAAGGTCATCCTGCCCCTGGCAGTCCCTGGCCTTGCGACCACGGCGATCCTCGTCTTCATTTCGGTCTGGAACGAATTCCTCCTGGCCGTCACGCTGACCACGTCGCCGGAAGCCCGCCCGGTGCCGGTCGCGATCGCGTTCTTCAGCGGCACCAGCGAGTTCGATCAGCCACTGGGCACCATCAGCGCCGCGTCAGTGATCATCACGGTCCCGTTGGTCATCCTCGTACTGCTGTGCCAGAAGCGCATCGTGTCCGGGATGACCGCGGGCGCCGTCAAAGGCTAACCCCGTCACGAAGTCCAAGAACCACTCACAGATTCATCAGAACCCCACAAAGAACAGGAACAAAGTGAGCATTCAGCAGCAGGCCCCGTCCGCAACCCTCAAGGTGGGAGTTGTGGGCATCGGTTGGGCCGGGCAGCAGCACCTCAAGGCATACAGCAACATCGACGGCGTCGAGATTGTCGCCGTTGCCGGTATGGAAGCGGACCTCCTCGCCCAGATGAAGGACGAGTACAGCATCCCGCACGCGTTCGCGCGCTGGGAGGACATGATCGAGCTCGAAGATCTCGACGCCGTCAGCGTCGCCGTGCCCACCTTCCTCCATGCACCCATCGCGATTGCTTCGCTTGAACGAGGGCTGCATGTGCTGAGCGAGAAGCCGATCGCACGCAACGCCGTCGAGGGTCAAGCGATGGTGGATGCCGCCCGCAAAGCGGGGCGGGTCCTCGACGTCGCGTTCAACCACCGCCGCCGCGGCGACATCCAGGCGCTCAAGGAAGTGATCGACGCCGGTACGCTGGGCCGTCCGTACTACGCCAAGGCGTCGTGGCTCCGCCGCCAGGGCATTCCGATGCTGGGTAGTTGGTTCACTAATCCTGAACTCGCCGGTGGTGGTCCGCTGGCAGATATCGGCGTGCACGTCCTGGACTACTCGCTGCACCTCCTGGGCGAACCCAAGGTCCTGGCCGTCTCGGCGTCGACGCATTCCGAACTCGGCCCGCGCGGCCTCGGCGGCAACGCACGCTACACAGCCTCGAACTCCAGCCATAAATTTGAAGTGGAAGACTTCGCATCAGCGTTCATCCGGCTGGAAGGGGGTGGAACCCTGATCCTGGAAGCGGGATGGGCCACGTACCGCGACGAGCGGGACCTCATGGACTTCACCGTTTACGGCACCGACGGCGGAGCGGACTTGCGCTCTGTCGGCGCCTCCGAGAACCCTGTGGCTGACGTCCACGTCTTCACGGAGAAGGACGGCGAAAACGCCGACTTCGAAGTGGTGGCCGAACCCGGGCGAGCCCACCAGGCCGTCGTCGACGACTTTGTCGCTGCTATACGCGGCGGTGAGACCGTGTGGGGAAGCCACGACGGGTCCCTCGCCCTCAGCCGTGCACTGGTCCTTGATGCTTGCTACAAGTCCGCCCTCGAACAACGTGAAGTGGTGCTCTGAAATGTCTGATTCAAAACTCAAGATTGTTGTCTGGAATGAGGCCGTCCACGAGGCCCGCAACGAGCCCGCGACGATCGGCGACATGTACCCGGAGGGGATCCACGGCGCTATTGCTGCGGGGCTCCGTGGGTTCTACCCGGACTCGGAGATCTCGACAGCCACCTTGGCCGATCCCGAGCACGGGCTCTCCGAGGAAGTCCTTGCACAGACTGACGTTTTGCTGTGGTGGGGGCACATTGCGCATGAGGAAGTCTCTGATGAAGTGGTGGAGCGCGTGCAGCGCCACGTGCTGGGAGGCATGGGCTTGGTGGTGCTGCACTCCGGGCACTTCGCCAAGATCTTCATTCGCTTGTTGGGGACCACCTGCTCCCTGAAGTGGCGCAACGAGGGCGAACGTGAGCTCGTGTGGACGGTCAAGCCTTCCCACCCGATCGCAGCTGGCATCGAGAGCCCCATCGTCATTCCCAAGCAGGAAATGTACGGCGAACTGTTCGATATTCCGGAACCCGATGACCTGATCTTCATCAGCTCGTTTGAAGGTGGCGAGGTGTTCCGCTCAGGCGTGACGTTCTCCCGCGGTAAGGGCCGGATCTTCTACTTCAGCCCCGGCGATCAGGAGTACCCGGTGTACCACCAGCCGCAGATCCAGAAGGTCATAGCCAACGGCGTCGGTTGGGTTGCCCAGCCGGGTGTCTTCCGTGAGACGCCCGAGGTCTCCAACCCTGCCCGGGGCTGGTTCGAGGCTTAAGCCCTTCTTCCGCATTCACTTCAAGGAGCACGCATGACCACTTCCACTCTTCCCTCTGGCCGTCCTTTGGGTGTTGCCGCGATCGGTTATGCCTTTATGGGGAAGGCCCATTCGAATGCGTGGCGGAATGTGGCCAGCTTCTTCGACGTCCCGGCCTTCGAGCAGAAAGTGCTCGTGGGCCGGGACGATGAAGCCGTGGCAGAAGCGGCAGCCAAGTACGGCTGGGCCGAATCCGCTGCCGACTGGCGATCCGTGATTGAGCGAGACGACATCGATGTGGTGGACATTTGCGCCCCGGGCTGGATGCACGCGGAAATCGCCATCGCAGCTTTGGAAGCAGGAAAACATGTGCTCGTGGAGAAGCCGCTCGCTAACACTTTGGGTGAGGCTGAGTTGATGGCATCCGCGGCCGCCTCGGCTCGGGCTCGCGGAGTGCGGTCCATGATCGGGTTCAACTACCGTCGCGTTCCGGCGCTCGCACTGGCCCGGCAGTTGATTGCCGAAGGTCGTCTCGGAACCGTCCGGCACGTGCGTGCCGCCTACCTCCAGGACTGGCTTTCCGACGTCGAAGCCCCCATGAGTTGGCGGCTGCGGAAGGAAACCGCGGGCTCCGGAGCGTTGGGCGATATTGCCTCACACGCCATCGACCAGGTCCAGCATCTCACCGGGCAAACCGTCACTGAGGTGACCGGAACGCTGAGGACTTTTGTTGCCGAGCGTCCCGGTCCCAGCGGTCTTGAGAAAGTGACAGTCGACGACGCCGCCTGGGCCACGCTTGGAATGACAGGGAACATCAGCGCGTCGGTGGAAGCGTCGCGGGTTGCCACGGGCCAGAAGAACTCGCTCAAGCTCGAAATCTACGGCTCACTCGGCTCCCTGACGTTTGACCTTGAGAGCCTGAATGAGCTGAACTTCCTGGACGCCAGCCTCCCGGTGCGGGAACAGGGGTTCCGGCGGATACTCGTGAATGAGCCGGAGCACCCTTACCTTGAAGTGTGGTGGCCACAGGGTCACATCATCGGCTGGGAACACACGTTCACGCACCAGATCCGCGATTTCCTGTGTGCCATCCGCGTAGGTGAGGCGCCGTCGCCATCGTTCGACGACGGGCTGCAGATCCAGCGGGTGCTGGCCGCCGTCGAGGAGTCGGCGCGGAACAGGAGTGTGGTGACGGAGGTTCCGGCGTTGGATTTGGGGGCGAAATCAACTCCCGAGATGCCTCTGCAGCCGGAGTTATCTAGAGAGGCCGGGGTTGACGCCGGCCCCAGACGAGAGACGGGCGCCCCTAACTGGGAGCGTTTGCACTGAGACAGCAGCGAGCTCCTAAGCTGTCCACTCATCGGGTATGTGCGTCCCACATGTGCACGCACAACGACACAGATTGCTTGGCCAGATGACCTGCTTAAAATCAGTCTAAACAAGCCTTAGACATGTTTTATTAAGCCCACTGTCCTTGTCCTTGGCCGATGGCTGACCCGTGGCTGAGCTGCAGTTCAGGCTGCCCGGTGGATTGGTTAGGCGTGCCCGCCCGCCTCCAAATCCGCCCCCACGGCCGCACCAAATGCGTCCGTCTCAGAGAGTGACGACGGATCGTTTGGCGAGGCCTGATCAATCCGGGCGATGAACTTGCTCAGCCACTCGATGGCGGGAGCGACATCAGGTACTACGTCGTCAAGGCCCTCGGCGGCCTCCGCGTAGAGGGTTGCCCAGTCCGCGCCCTCGACAACTGATGGAGGCCAGGCATGAGCCCTTCGGTAGTCAAACAGACGCACACAAGTGGCCCGGACCAACGCAAGGTCAAGCTGCTCGCGGGCGCCTAGGAGTTGCAGGTCTACGAGGTCGCGGGCGCGGTCGCTGCCGGACACAGTGGATGCGTGTATTTTTTGAGCGATCTGGTGGTCTGCGGGCATTAGTGCCACCGGGGCTGGAGCGGGGAGACCCACGGAGGTGAACATTGCGCTGATGCTGGGTGCCAGGGCGAACTCGGGAGCGTCAGCATCACCGATCTCGTTGTGACCGAGTTCGAAGGGCACTGTGCACCACGGCTTCCCCTCGTAGTCGATCTTCACATCGAATGGCTTCATCACGTATGGGGCGGGAATTCCCTTGGGTTTCGGGGCCGTTCGTTCGACCAAACGTCCAGTAAAGCCACTCCACCCTTTCCGAAGACGCTCTTCGAAGTCGGCGCGGAATGTCGCTAGGCCTCCTGAACGGGCGGCATCAAGATCGCGGGTGAACCTTGTGCTGGAGCCGTATCGCAGCGCCATCGCGCTACCCCCTTTCACCGCACCCTCGGGAAGCATTTGTCCGATCACGACCAGAGCCATCGTCGTCCGCCGGCGAAGGGCGGGGGCTTCGTCTACCTCTAAATTCTTCATTCTTTGGTTAAGGGCGGCGAGGTTACGCGGAGGGTTGTCATAACTCATGCGGCGAGCTCCTTGCGCACACGGTTCCACTCCGCCGTAGTCAGCAGTCCCTCACCGCGAGCCTTGACTGCTGCGTCTCGCAGTCGCGTGTTGGGGACCCGGCCAAGGCATTCGATGAGGGCTTCGCTGAGCTGTTGGGCGCGGATCCCGCGGTAGCGTGTAACATTCGTGCCGGCCTGCCCCTGGGTGACCTTCACATATGCGGGCATTGCGCGGCGGACACGACGGCCAGTTCCCACGGAGATCTTCGTAGGATTCACGTCCCCCAGGCCGAGTAGGGCGAGGACGGATTCTCCGCGAAGGTAGGCGTCGTCTCCTGCGCGCAAGGTCGCTTCGGCGAACTGATCATCGTCGGTCGGCGGGATGTCAGTCATTCGGTAGAGACCGTATCCGACGTGCTCGAGGCCGCCCCGGGCTGTGAGCTTTGGCAATTCTACGGCGGGCACGCCAGCGCCCACTGCATCCGCGGTGGTGACATAGCCATGGTTGTCGTAGGCGATCCCGCGCAGTACGTCTCGGTAGGTTGTCCTCATGTCAAAATTCTACCGCGAGGGGTATTGTTTTGCCATCTCTTGGGGTGACTGGTGCGGTCAAAACTATACCGAAACCAGTATTGTCTTGACATCGCGCACTGGGGTCCGTGGTCACCTGCAGAGACAGGCCATGACTATGCGCCCTGCCTTCAGTCCGCGCCGACAGCCGCCACAAACGCACCGTCCCCGCGTAAGAAATTGGGGCTGTCACTGGTTAGTGGCAGCGACGATCAATTTCTGACAGGAGCGAGCACCGGATTCATGTCGGGCTAACAAGTCGCTGGGTACTGGAGGTGACTCGGTGGATCATGACTGCCGAGCCACGAGCCGGCGCTTCACGTGGATTGCCCCTACCTCAGTTCGGGGTTGCCGGAAGCATGCTGATGAATCCTGCCCCGCCTGGCAAGCCAGAAGTGCAAGGTAACAAAAGTGATCAGTCCCAAAAGGGGCCCCGCCCGGACCGCGATATCGGATCCGTGGATGAGGATGGCAGCCGCGCCGAAGGTAGAGCTCAGCAGTCCCAGTGTGGCGCTATCCGTTCCGGGTTCAGCCTGGGCCTTGTGCTCTGCGCGCCCATGGAATCGCTGCAGAATGAGTAGCAGGACAAAGGCGGCACCGGCGATGAGCGGCCAGGGCCATTCGGTGATCACCACAACCGCCAGCGTTCCGCCATACGCGGCGGGCACCGCCATCCAGTAGTTCGCCTTTTTGCTGGACTTCGCTGTCATTGATTTCCCCCAAAATCGTTCGACGACGAGGAGTCCAAAGTAACATATTCAAATCGTTGGACAAATTAACTACCCGGCGCACAACTCTTCCCGTAAGGTCCCTTGGATGGGGAAAACAAGATCATGGCCGGTGCCAGCGGGACTTACGATCACCGCCGTCGTGCTTTCCGCCACGGTCGGGTGCGCAGTGCCGGGGACGGTGGCGTCAACGTCAACCAGCCCCTCTCAGAAGCCAACCGCCGCTTGCCCGAGCGCAGGCACAGAACCACGGACGGACAGTAATTGTGCGCAGTACGACGGCGAAGCGGCCATGGCAGGGAACGAAACCTACCGTCAACGCAGGAAGTTGACCCCGGAAATGCTCGCACAGCTTGACGCGCACGTCGGTCCCGCGCGCAAAGCGCTGGATGCGCTCACGAGGCCCGCAAACGCGGACGACGTCGAGACCGCGTTCACAGCCCTAAGCCTCAACGAAGTACAGACGGACGACGGCGGCAACGGCGTCAGGTTCGGGGTCACAGTACCAAGCGGAGGCTGTCTGTACGGGTATGTTCCGCTCACGGGCCCCGTCACAGTGGAGACCGGTGGGAGCATCATGGACGGCGGTTGCCTGGAGATGTTCGGGCACTAACTAGGGACCCGCACTTCTAGAGCGCGAAGGATAGACTCACGCCACCCTCTCCGACGGCTCGGCACCCCGGGCTTCCCGCCGAAGTGTGGCGCGCCTGGCATAACGTCCCATGCGTCATGTGTTCGGTTGCGCGTAGGCTTTCTCCATGGCTCGGACAGCTCGTGAACGCATTGATGGCGATACCGGTTCTTCTGAAGTTCTTGCAGCCTTGGTGGAAGCCTTGACGTTGGTGGGGCCGTTTGAGGTTGAGGAAAAGCAGACGTCGTTCCACGTCGTGAACGGCCGCGCATTTCTTGGTATCCATCCGCGTAAGGGCGGTCTTCTGGTCAACGTGGTTCTGGACCATGCCCTGGAAACGGATCGTTTGCATCGGTCGGAGCAGGTCTCTGCTTCCCGATGGCATCACGAGTTCTTGCTGGGCTCACCGCGAGATCTCGATGCCGAGTTCCTGGGCTGGGTCAAAGCGGCCTATGGGCTGACCGTGACAGTGAAGTAGCGTCCAGACGGCGTACAGCCCAGCTACCACCTAGACCCCCTTGAACCAGCACCTAGGTGGTCCCTAACACCACCTAATTTTGGCCCTTTCGCCACCTAGTTCCAGTTTTTCGCGGCAGGTCCGTTCAGCGCGCCCATAGTGTCCTTCTCAAGGACGAGCCCTCGAGCAAGCATCGAGGGCCGCCCACAGGAACGTGCACAACTATTGGGGGTTGGGTAATTGACGCTGAACGAACAACAGACCACTGCCGCGGCGGTAGATCAGTGGATCACCGGGATCCCCGGGCGAATTCCCGGATGCACAATTTTTGTTGAGAATTCCGAGCATGTGCCGTACGCGAAGGAGCTTGCAGGTGAGCAATGCGTTGTTCTTGTCCTGAACGGTGATGCGGACGATGAACGCCTTATTCCGGTGTCCGGGACTTTCGATGTTTCCGGGGAAGAGCTCCTGGTGGACGGCACGCTCAGCCTGGAGATCCAGGACTACGTAGCCATTCCCTTCGTGAATCTTGTGGGGGTCACGCTTGTCCGCATCACCTCCGATGATGACTGGCTGGCATTCTTCGACGACGCCGACGAAGCCCGCCGTTCGGGCCACTTTATTCGGCAGCTCATCGAGGTCAACGCAGTCTTGGCAGAACGCGGATTGTTGGCCGGACAAAGCTCCCAACATCTTGCGAGGCTGCACATAGCGGCCGACGGAACAGTCCTCAGCGGTCCGTACGGCGCGAAGATCGGTCGAATCGGCGATCCCTTTACCGATCTCCAAAGAAAATCGCTCGCGCTCCAGCCCGAGGCTGCGGTTGCTTCGATACGCGACCCCCGGAGCGTTCGCGAATCGCTGGCAACCAGGCCATGGATTCCGCGCTACCTTGCAGCATTGGATGCCTGGAAGTTCATACCCCGGGAGGACCGTGCCAGCACTCAACTTATTGGGTTCGGGCTAAGCCTTTACGGAGCATCCGCAAATGGCGAGCTGCCATCGCCAGGTGCACCGTTCATCATTCGGCACGGTGGTGAGCACAGTCTGTTGGACACCACTTCCGGCCGCATCTTCAGAATCGGGATTGACGCGGCCACTATCATCGAGGCCGTCTCCAACTTCCAAGACGTCAGTGCGGCTGCTGGAGTCATAGGGTCAGCCCTTAACGTCTCAGAATCCGTGGCAGTTGGTGCCGTTGCGGCGGTCTTGAACCAGTTCGAACAGCTGGGCATCGACCTCATCGGCGCAACCCGATGAGCGTATCCTCAACGCCCAAGACACAGCTCCCGCTCTGGGTCCCACTCATCAGTCAGAACGGTTTCGAAGCAACAAGTTACACAGCGGTCAGCGCCCAAGGGGTCCATGTAACTTTCGAGGACGGGCAACGACGTCTCTGCGCGAAGAGCGGCCTGTGGAACGCGAACCTCGGCTACGGCAATGCACAGATTGTCGGGGCCATAACCAAGGAACTGGAAACAGCGTCCTACCTCCCGCTCTTCCGGACGGCGCACAGCAAAGCAATCGAGGCATCTAAAGCACTCCTTGAACTGCCCACCCACAAGTTCCAGCGAGTTCTCTTCTCCACGTCAGGCAGCGCCGCCAACGACGCCGTCATGAAGCTGGCCCGCCACTACTTTGTCCTGGACAAGCAACCCGAACGCAAACTTATCGTCGGGCTGAGTGGCAGCTACCACGGGCTCACCTATGGCAGTCAGGCACTCAGCGGCGACGACCTCGGCCAAGCGGTGTATGGAGTGGACAGGCGGAACGTCCGGCATATCCGGTTCGACGACGACGGCGCGGAGCTGGCCCGACTCCTGACAAGGGAGGGACACCGTGTCGCGGCGATCGTCATTGAGCCGGTCCTTGGTTCAGGGGCGGAAGTTGTGCCGGACGCTTTCGTGGCCGCAGTCCTCAAGCACAGGGAGGAGCATGGGTTCCTTGTTGTTGCTGACGAAGTCGCCACGGGGTTTGGCAGGGTCGGAGGGTGGTTCGCTTCGGATGCGTGGCGGCACGCTCCGGACGTCGTTGTCACTTCCAAGGGACTGACCAATGGCACCAGCGCATGTGCCGCGCTGCTCATCGGCCAGCGCGTAAACCAGCTCTTCGATGTGAACGAGGCCATCTTTGTCCACGGCGAAACCCAAGCCGGAACTCCAGCTGCCTGCGCCGCTATTCTCAGCACGATTTCCGAGATGAAAAGGCTGGATCACCTCGTTCTGACTCAGCGGGTGTCAGCAGCCCTGGACGAGCTCATTACCAATCTCCGGAACAATTCATGGGTGAGCGGGTCCTCAGGCCGGGGCTGCATGCGGGGCATCCAGCTCCAGTCGCACAAGGGGCTGCCGCTGTCACCGAACCAGGTCATGGCCGTCGTCAGACGAATTCATCAAGCAGGTGCCATTGTGCAGCCCGGGCCTGGACGGATCCAGCTCCTTCCTGCACTGATCTACACCACGGAGAACTTCGAGGAACTCCACACAGCCATTCAAGCCGGGATTGCAAAAGCTGAGCGCGACGGAGTGTTCGCATGATCGCCGACCGTGCCTGGCGGACGCGTTGCGTCGTTCTGGAGGAAGGAATCGCGCCCAAGTACGTTGGCGGACTCACCCGGGGCCGGACCGGGCTGGTGGTGGACAAAGCGCTTGCGGGACAAAGAGACGCCCTTTTGGCCGGCGACCTGAGTGGAGCGCCAACCCTAGACTTGAACGCCGCCCCCGTCACCGTAGAGACACTGCGGCATGTAGGCAGGTTCATTCGCCAGCATCGAATTCAGACCGTTGTGGGACTTGGCGGCGGTTCCGTGATGGACGCAGTGAAACTCGCGGCGTTGTTCACCGCAGACCCAAGCCTGACGATCTTCGTCGAACGCCATGCAAAGCGCTCGGGCCTTATCGTCCTGCCTCCGGTTTCATATCCAAATGAGCGTCCCCGGACCGTCCTCATGCCGTCAACCGTGGGGACCGGTGCCGAAGTCAGCGCTGTAGCGTGCCTGGACACCGCCGTCGGGCGCCGTTTGATCGCCTCACGTCACCTGTCGGGTGACGTGGCAGTGCTCGACGCCGGCAATCTCGCCACCCTGCCCACGCACCTGCTCTTGGAAGGATTGCTCGAGGCATTCCTCCGGGTGGCAGGGACCTTGATTGGCAGCAGCTCCAGCATTTTCGACGACGACGGTCACTCACTTTTGGTGCGGATTGTCCGGCTCGGGAATCGGCTGATGCGTGAGGATGTGCCCGAGCTGAGGCTCACGGCTGCCCACGTCAGTATGGAGACGCATACCGGTTGGGCGCTGGTGGGCCGTGACCCATACGGAGCGAAGCACTGGTACGTCGCCAACGAACTTGCCTATGTCGCGGGAGTCCGAAAGATGACCGCCACGGCCTCCGTCGTCGGCCCTATCTGGGCGGAGGTGGCCAACGGAAGCGCAGCCTGGGGTGACCGTGGCCGGCTCCTGAAGCTCTGGTCCGTGGTAACCGATGCGGATCCTTCGCTGGACCCCGACCCCGCCAAGGGCATCAGGCAAATGATGTTGCGGTGGGGCATCGCTGGACTGGGCGTCATCAGTCAGGACGCATTGGTGAAAACTACCGACGCTGCCCTCCGGAACTGGGGCGGCGGCCTGCCGATGCTGCGGGGCCTTGATGCCATGCAGGTCCAGCATGTGCTCTCCGAGGCAGCACTGGACCATCAAAACTTGCCACGCCCAGTGGGCGAGCTACCAGCGGTAAGGGAAAGGGGGTGAGCACATGAGCAGCACGCTTGCACCCAGGACTTTGGATCTCAACGTCCAGGAACTGGAAAGCCTCGATGTCCCTGACGACTGGAGCGAACGCATCCACGGGGTCACCGTTGGCCTCGCGTTGATCGGGATCGCCGTCACCATCACCTGATGAACCCGCGCCGTCCAGTCAACCCCGCAATGAAGGGAGGTGAACGCAAATGCAGAAACAGCTCAACATCTCCATCCAGGAAATCGAATCGCTGGATACCCCGGACTTCAACAACTGGTTCATCGGAGTGTCCCAGGGAGTTGCCATCGGCGTTATCGCCGTCAGCATCACCTGACCCGTCCTGGAGACCGAATAGTCCAACAACAGGACGATCCACAACAGAAGAAAGGAGAACGCAATGATCGCAACCTCGAACCTTCAGCTGAGCATCGAAGAACTGGAGAACCTCGACACCCCGGACGATACACCGTGGTATGTCCGCGTTGGTGACGTCATCATCATCGCCGGCATCGTCGTCGGAATCGCCGCCACCTAGGTTGTGCACGCGGGTGGCGCGGCCTTTCGCCGCCGCCCGCGTGCATCGCGGACACCTACCAACTCTCGGAGAACACGAGCTGATGAATACCCCGCCTGACAAGTCTGCCGATGCCATCCTGCGCGTCCTTGGCCACCTGGATCCTCCCGAGGATTTGTACAGCGTTTCAGGGGCCCGTCTTTACGACCAGATCACCGCCGGGGACCTGACCGAACTTCCCGAGATCCTGGCCGCAGCCCGCCAAACCACCGGACCCATTCTCGAGTTGGCTGCAGGATCCGGCCGGATCACCCGCCCGCTCCTGGCTCTCGGAAGACCCCTGACCGCCGTCGATTCCTCTCCGGAAATGCTCGCAATGCTCGCAGAAAGGATCGCAACCAAAGCCTTTAACCCCCGCGGAGTGCCAACGGTATTGGTCGAAGCGGACATGTCACGGTTTGAGGTCGACGGCGGCTTCGGCTGCGTCGTTCTCGGTGCCAGTTCCATTACGCTGCTGGACACTCTGGGCAGGAAGGAGTTGTTCCGCCGCGTCCGCAACGCCTTGGCGCCGGACGGCCGCTTCCTGTTGACGGTACTAAACGCCGACAGTCACCAGCCATCAGAAGGACACGACGGCGGCACCACAGTTTCAGCGTTGGGCGACGACGCATTCCTCATCACCGTGGAAAGCCGTGATCCGGTCAACGGTGCCCGGCACGTAACCATGATTCACGTTGGCTTCAATGAAGGGGGCACGTACCGCTCGTCCGCGTATTCGAGCGATATCGCTTTTGTCAGTAACGCGCTCATCGAGGAAGAGGTACTGGCGGAGGGCCTCACCATCCTGGGGCGTCGTCCGGTTCGAATGGCAACGCAGGTACCCGGCTTGAATGACATCGAGTTGTGGGTGTGTGGCAGATGACCGTTGATCCCATACTTACCCTTGATCCGTCACTGGGACTCGTGTCCGCGGCCACGGTCTACTTGCCCAACGAGGTGGGACTCTGGAGAACCGTAGCGTCGCTTGCAAATGGGCGGCCACGTGGGGAGGGCTTTGCAGCCGCCGTCGGAGCTTTTGACGTGAAGAAGCGGGCCTCCATAACGCGGGGCGCAGGGGAGGCCGTAGAACGTTTCGCGTTAATGCCCGCCGCAGCCGACGTCGAACACCTTGTTGCTCCGAGGGATGGAACGGAAGGGCGGATCGACTTTGTCAGCGCAGGGTTGGGACGTGCCTCTGCCCTCGCTTTTGAGTTCCCCTGGTACCGGGCCACCAACTTGCTGACTGGCCAGGAATCATACGTACCGGCGCCAACGGTGGACTACACCGCCGGTGGATCTACGGACGTGGATCCATGGAGCGGGTTCTTTGATCCTTCACCGAACGGGGCCGCTTCCGGTCCGTCAGAACGCTTTGCACAAGTGTCCGGCATCGGAGAAGTCATTGAGCGCGATGCCTTCCTTTCTGCATGGCGTCGAAGGGCTCCGCTCAATGAGTTTGTGGCCGAGGACATGCCCGCAGACGTACGTGACGCGCCGGAGACCCGGAGTTTGTTCCTGCTCGTGGACGCTGCACGTGCTGCCGGCGTTGACTTCACCCTTGCCTTCATCCCGCACGATGACAGCCCCTTGCACGTAGCGGTCTGCATCATCACCGGCCATGCCGGGAATGGGCAGTTTGGCGCTGTTGGACTCAAAGCGGCAGCCGATCCCATCGTCGCCCTGAGGGGAGCACTCCAGGAAGGCCTGCAAATTCGCGAACTCTTCCTGTCCCGGACGCCGTCTGCGGCTGCATCTCCAGAGGTAACGGACGACGAATCCCGTGCGGACTTCTGGACCACCGAGCAAGCCTTGGCTGAATTGTCTTCCTGGCTCCGATCGTTCAAGCCAGCCCGATTTCCGGCGTTCAAGGCCACACCGGAAGTGAAGGACTTGGTGAAGTATCTGGCCCGGCGCGACATCCAATCCCAATGGGTCAGCCTTACTCACCGCCTCCCACCGGCAATTCGGGAGCTTGGTTGGATAGCCGGTAAAGCAATCTGTCCGGGAGCGGTTCCTTTGACCATGGACGAAACCAAAGCGGTCCTTATGCCGCAGGGTCCTGCTGGCTTGTCCTTAACACCGCACCCGCTGATATGAGGAAGCTCGCTATGTCCGGATCGCGCAGGGTTCCGGCCGCTGCCCAGTGGCCGGTTCAGCTGAGCCCATCGGCATCTATTGATGAGCCGTTGCACGACGGAGGGCCGTGGATTATTGCCCTGAACAATGTGCCAAAGGCCCGGATCTCAGCAGATGTAGCTGCTGTGCTTAGGGCGGTTGACGGTGAGAAGGATCCGGCCCAGGTTGCCCAATTTTTGGGGTTGCCGTGGACGGCTGCCGACGTCATGGGGATCGTTCGCCAGTTGGCACACATAGGTATTTTCGATGACGGTGCGCACGAATTGAGGGCGCAAGGATCGGGCACGCAGGGACGGATGGACCGGCGCGTTCAGTTCCGGGCACCGCTGACGGTGCAGTTCACCTTGTTCAACCCGGCGCCGCTCCTGCTGTTATTGCGCCCTGCGGTTGCTGCCATGGCGAGGCCGATAGCTATGGTGCCCCTTGCCTTGCTTTTCCTGGGCGGCATACTGGGCGCCTTGGCTGCTGGCTCAAGCATTTGGCGAGTCCTGGCGACGCCGCTGGCACTTGAGGTATATCTCGCCGTGGCCGGTGCGATGTTTGCCTCCACCTTCCTGCATGAACTCGGCCACGGAATGGCCCTCACCTACTTTGGTGGCATGCCTCGGCGTATTGGCATCATGCTGTTCTACCTATCTCCGGCCTTTTTCTGCGACGTAACCGACGGGTGGCGGTTGAGCTCCCGAAGGCAGCGGGTAGTGATTGCTTTGGCCGGGCCCTTGGTGCATCTGGGCCTGGGGAGCAGTGCGCTGGCGGTCCAGACCTTGTTCCCGGCATCCTGGGCGAAAGACGCGGCCCTTCTCTATGGGGTGATTTGTTGGGCAGTCGCCATTTTGAATCTTTTCCCGTTCATTAAGCTGGACGGCTATGTTGCCTTGATGTCAGCTCTGGACATTCCCCACCTTCGCCAGAAATCCGTCAAGGCGCTGGCCGACGTGGTTGGTTCCCGGCTTCTCGGTGCCCAAGCAACTTTTCCCGGCAATGGTTTGCTTCCATGGTTCGGATTGGCGAGCTCCGTTGCCGGCGTCGGGTTTATGCTCGTGGGCTTCCAACGCATCGTGCCCGTCTTCCTTGCGCTCGGCTATGCAGGGCACATCGTGGTCTTTGCCCTCCTCTGCCTGCTCGTAGTGATGGCGTGCAGGAGCATCATCCAGTTTTTCCGGGTGGCCGCGGAAAACGGCAGCCCATGGTGGCGGCGTGCCCTCGCCACGCTTCTGGGCTCTCTTGCGATCGGGGCGCTTCTCGCCGTGATCCCTGTGAACCAGGTGACCATAGCGGGGTACACCTATGCGGACGGTCAGCTGTTGATCGTGATGCCCAACGACGCTGACGATCACTCGCTGGAAACGGGCGACAACGTCGCCTTGCAGTCGCAGGGGATGATCATCCACGAAAACTTGGGCCGGGCCAGCATCGGCGACCACCCGCCGTCGTCATCCATGGCACCAGTGGACACCCTTGTCCCCGTAGCGCTCGCCGACACCACGCTGCCTGTGCTGGCCTACGCCAGTCAGGTGCAAGAAAACACTTCCCTTCCCGCGTCCGGGCGGGCGGAAGTAACCAGCCAGCGCCAGACAAATCTGGGGGAGTGGCTCGGGCAGGCCGTTTCACGTTCCCCGTTATGGCCCGGACAACCCGAACGCGGCAACTCCACGGGAGGGCACTCATGAGAATCGAAGCCAGCTTCGCCGGATTCAGTTCTACCAACAGATCAAGGAACTCATTGTGAACGTAAAACCGATGACATGGCTTCTTCTCGCCCTCACCATGGCCTCCTACGCTGTCTACATTTTCCTTTCAAGCGGCAGCGAGTCTGTTTGGTCCCTTATTTCCGGAATCATCATTGCTGTCGCTTCGTTGGTGATGGTGTGGAGATTCTGCCGGGAACTCAAGACCAACCGCCAAGAGTGAACGATTCGAACGAATTGTGGCGGAAGCTCTGGACTACGCGTGCGTATAAGGGTTTTGTCACCATCAACCAGGACACGTACCTGGAAGCGGATGGCACGGTTTCAACATGGGACATCATTGCGGGACCGGACTCCGCCGCGGTCCTCGCCTTCACCGAGGGCGGAACCGATGTGGTGCTGTTTGAACAGTTCCGCGTCGGGCCCGGGAAGACATTGCTGGAGCTGCCCGGGGGCTACCTGAACGATGACGAATCGCCGGTGGAGGCAGCCCAACGCGAACTGGCCGAGGAAACAGGCTATGAATCGTCGGCCGTGTACTACGCAGGATCCGAGTGGTGGTCCGCCAACTCGTCCAGGAGAAAGCACATCGTCATCGCAGCAGAAGCCCGCCCCGGCGGCGACCCTTCGTGGGACGCGTCCGAGGCGGGCTTTGTGCGCCTACTTCCAAGCGACGAACTGATTGAATTTCTGCTGAGCGGTGAGCTGACTGACGCCGGACTCGCATGTCGCGGACTCATGAAATTCGCTGCCAGCACCAGAGTCGCCGGCACCCAAGCTGCCAGCACCCAAGCGAACCCGGCCTTGGACAAGCTGCAGGCAACAGTCCGAGGCCTGTTTCCAGGCTAGGACATCAGTCACGGCCCGTCGGTTGGTTTCAGTACCATCGCGGATCCTCCTCCACGACGCTTCGGCTCGGCTGCGGCGGTGAGCTTTCCATCTTCGCCAAACTCAATTGCCGTGGCGGCACCAATTTCGGCCGCCGAGGTGAATGCATCGCCGGCAGGATCCAGATCATGCCCTAACGACTCCAACGCGGAACCGTAAGCATCAATGAATGCCGGCTCGGAACTCACTGTGAGTCCGTTTCGCGGAGCAGCACGCGGGGCAGCAATGGCCTCGGAGATGTCCATCCCCAAATCCACGCGGTTCAGGATGGTCTGCAACACCGTGGTGATGATGGTGGATCCGCCGGGGGAGCCGAGCGCCAGGAAGGGGTCGCCGTCCTGAAGGATGATGGTCGGCGACATCGAAGAACGCGGACGCTTGCCTGGCTGGATCCTATTGGGGTCAGTGGCGTTGTACACGGCGCTGAAGTCGGTGAGTTCGTTGTTCAGCAGGAATCCGCGGCCTGGGACGACGATTCCGGAGCCGCCTGTCTGCTCAATGGTCAGCGTGTACTCCACCACGTTGCCCCATTTGTCGGCGACCGTCAGGTTGGTGGTCGAAATGTTCTCAGTATCTGTCTCGTCGGCGAGCGGTGCCGCCTGGGCCGGGCACACGCCGTCGTACGTTGTTATGTCTCCCGGGCTAACCGGCTTGGGGGCTGCCGCGGTCGGATCAATCTTGCAGGCGCGTTCCTTACCGAAAATCGGGTCTGTGAGGACATCAGTGGGTACGTCAACGAACGCCGGATCGCCCACGTAAGCGCCGCGGTCGGCGAACGCCAAGGAGCTGGCCTCGAAATAGTGGTGCAGCGCGTCTACGCGCTGCATGTCCTTGAGCTCGAAGTTCTCCAGGATGTTCAGCGACTCGCCAACAGTGGTGCCGCCGCTGCTGGATGGCGCCATGCCGTAGACGTCATAGCCGCGGTACTTCACGTGAGTCGGATCCTGGTCCACTGCCTTGTAGGCAGCCAGATCGTCAGTGGTCATGAACCCCGGTGGCACGGGAAGATCAGTGTCACCCGACGTCGGGGGCTTCTTTACTGCAGACACGATCTCTTCTGCGAGTGGACCGGTGTAGAAGGCACTGGTGCCTTCCTTCGCCAGCAGGCGGTAGGTCTCCGCCAGTTGGGGGTTCTTGAAGATACTCCCGACGGCGGGAGCGTCACCGCCGGGGAGGAAGAGGTCCTGCGTGGAGGTGAAGGTGTTGAAGCGGAACTTGTTGTCCAGGGTCTGGTTTCGGAACGTATCGTCCACCACGAAGCCGCGGTTGGCTACCTTGATGGCGGGTTTGAGTGCCTCGCCCAGGTTCAGGGTGCCCCATCGCTCAAGTGCTCGTTCCCAGGTGGCGGGAGTGCCGGGGACGCCTACGGAGACGCCGCTGGTTGGCAGTTCGGGCCTCTTGGTAGTGAAGAGGTACGGCTTGCCGGTGGCGGGATCGATGAATGCATCGTTTGGCATGGTTGCCGGCGCGGTTTCGCGGCCATCAATGGTGCTGACTTGCTTGGTCTTGGCGTCATAGAAAACGAAGTAGCCGCCGCCTCCAATACCGGCGCTGTATGGCTCGGTGACGCCGAGGGTGGCGGCCGCAGCGACAGCGGCGTCGGCTGCGTTCCCACCCTTGCGGAGGACCTCGATGGCGGCCGCCGAAGCTTCCGGATCCACCGTGCTTACTGCACCGCCGTATCCGGTGGCTGTGGGGTTTTTCTCGGTTTCGCGAGGATCGGCGAAGGCCGGACTGGCTACTGCTCCGCTTGTCACGCTTAGGGCCAGGGCTGCGGTGACCGCAGCCAATTGGCGTCTCACATGTGTCATGGTTCTCCCAGATTTTTCCCAGACGATGATGTGGTTGGACGGTCCGGCAACCCTATCCGGGGCTTTGGGGAGTTTCAACGGTGAAGTAGGTCAAGCTCCTATGAGAGCCGCTGCCAGTGGGACCTGTACGAGTAGGATTCCGGGAGGAAATAGCTGGACTGTAGTTCCACCATGGCGTGCTGATCGTCGTAATACGCGAGGTCGATGCGCAGCGAAGTTTCTCCTTCTTCGCGTTGAAGGTTCATGGCTGCCTCTGGCGACAAGCCCGATGCGGTGATGCTCTGCTCTGCGCTCGCAATGCCTCCAGGGATGCGCTCATCCAGGATTTCGGCCACAGTTCTGTACGAAGCGAATCCGGGTTCCTTTAGTTCGCTTACATCCTGGAGCAGTTCGCCGATGTGAGGGGGCATGAACACCGAGGTGTAGCAAAAGGCGCCCTGATCGCTAAGGCGCCGGAAGGATGCGCAGGCAACGTCGTCGGTTGGCAGACGGAGCCTGCCTGCCGCGGCCAGTTCGATGCGCTTGTGAAGGGGAATGACGAGTTCGTAGCGCGAATCATGAACCGATGAGAGCAAGTCCCTCGCCGAGCTGAACTGCCGTCCAGTCTCCCCTGACGGTGCCAGGAACGTACCTTTGCCGGCGATTCGTACGATTAGTCGTTCCCTGGCGAGTTCCTCCAAGGCCTTACGTACGGTTTGGCGGCTTAGCCCGAACTGTTTCACTAGCTGGGCTTCAGTGGGCAGCATGGCGGTCTCAGGCAGAACGTTCATCTTGATGGCTTCACGCAAAGCCCTGCTAAGCCATTCATGTCGCTTTTCTCCTGGCAGCGGCCCGGCATCGCGGATGTCGGCAAGGAGTGATTCGGCGTCGAGGGTTTCGATCGGTGATGTCACACTGCAGCCTTCGCTCGGTTGTACGTACAAATACAACCATAGCCAATACCAATGACTTCAGCCACCCCGGCGCAGGGGTTTTTCATGGCCCCTCCTTCGCGTTCTTCCTTGGCAAAACAGAACCTTTTAGACCTCTAGACAACTCCTCAAGAATACATGTACCGTAATTGAACGTACAAATAAGCGTGTTGTCAGGACTGCGCGAGGAGGCATTGTCAGATGACTGAAAACCGGAACTTGACCGTAGGTGGGCTTGAAGTGGAGGCAGGAGAGAAAAAGACTGGCTGGCTCAAGCTGGGCACCAGGCCGGATGGGACGCCCTTGGGCATCCCACTGGTAGTGATTAACGGTGCCAAGCCAGGCCCGAGACTGGCTCTGATTGCCGGGGTGCACGGAGACGAGTACGACTGCTGCGAAGGACTTCGACGGTTTCTGTCCGATGTTGATCCATCCACGCTTTCCGGGGCTATTGTCGCCACCACCCAGGCCAACCCCGCGGCATTTGAAAGCTTCTCCCGGCACAGCCCGGTAGACCACTTGGACCTAAACCGGTGTTTTCCTGGTAACCCTGATGGCTTCCTGACTGAACGCGTTGCCGATGCGCTGGTCACGCACATCGTGGCCGGAGCGGACTACCTGCTTGACATGCACAGCGGCGGAATGACTCTTGGCCTCATGCCGTTTGTCGGTTTCGATGACAGCCCGGGGGAATTCGGTGAGAAGTCCTTCAAGCTGGCTCAATCAACCGGTATTGAAACCTTGTATGCGGCCGTGCCGTTCAAGAACGTCCTGCGATTGGTCGCTGCCGAGAGCGGAGTCCCGTCCATTCTGGTCGAAATCGGGTCCGAAGGGCGCATGCGGGAGGACCTGGCGGAACAGGCCAGAATGACGCTTGCCGGTGTTGCCCAGCGGCTTGGCATGGTTCCCGAATCGGAAAAATGGACAGTCCCTTACACGGAGAATCACACCATCGTCCGCGCAGCGAAGACAGGGGAATTCCTCCAGGCACCAACCGGCGGGTTCCTTCTGCACCGTGTGGCCCTGGGGCAGACCGTAGAAGCGGGAGAGATCCTGGGCGAGATTGTGGATCCCTTTGGCGAGCAACTTCACGAAATCCGCGCCCCGCATGGCGGTCTTATCGGTGAAATGCGAACGGTTCCCGCCACAAGGATCGGTGATTGGACGTACGCCGTGCTGCCGGTTGCTGGAAGCGTGCCCACCGGATCCGATCTGCAGACCCTTAGGAACTTGCCATGAACATGAAAACAGTTGAGACATCCGTGGAGTCACCCCTCTTTTACGGCGGTGATGGCTTACAGGAAACCAAAGTCCGGCGCATGCGAACCCTTATGGACGAGAGGGGGCTGGATGCAATCCTGTTCATTAAGCACGACGCCGTGCGGTGGATAACCGGGTTCTATGCGAAGGGGTACCGCCCCTTTATCGAGATCGAGTACCTGGCTCTACTCATCAACAAAGGCCCGGTAATCCTCGGAACAGCACTCAGCGGCGAACGCGCCCGGGCAATATCACGCTCAAGGGCTGACGAGGTAGTACAGCTTGGAAGCCGGAGCACATGGGCGGGAACCGTCGAAGACATTCTCACCCTGCACGGCCTGACGAAGGGCAGGATTGGCTTCGACTTCCTCACCCATGACCTGGACCGAGAACTCCAAAACCGACTCCCCAAGGCCGAGTTCGTCGACGCATCGGCGCTGTGGACCGATGCAACCAAAATCAAGGAGCCCGAAGAAATCGCCCTCATAAGGCAGGCGCTGGCCATCACCCAGGACGGAATGAGGGTCGCCTTGGAGACAATTCGTCGGCCGGACGCGCCACGTGAAATTGATGTTGCTGCCGCGGCGGAGTACGAAATGCGCCTCGCGGGATCGGAAATGACGCCATTCATTACCAACGTGGCGTCCGGACCAAACGCCGCCATCTTCGAACGCCTCGCAACCGAACGACGGATCAACGACGGGGATATGGTCATCGTGGATCTTGGGTGCGTCTACCGCGGTTACACAGGAGATTTCGCACGCGGAACTGTTCGCGGAAAAGCTTCCCGAGCCCAGAAGCGGCTTTACCGGGCCGCCTGGCTCGCCCAGCAGGAAGCCATCCACGCCATCCGGCCCGGAGTCACCTGTGCCTCCATCGACAAGATTGCACGCGATGTCCTCATCCAGGAAGGATACGGCAACTACACCATGCCCTGGGCCTCCGGCCACCAGCTCGGCTACGGCCTTCACGGGGCTCCGGTCATCGCTCCCGGAGTGCAGGACGTGTTGATGCCCGGAATGGTCATCAACATTGAGCCTGCCGCCTGCACACCTGACCAGCCGGAAGTAGGCGGCGTCGAGATAGAAGACACCGTACTTGTCACGGAAAACGGCTACGAAATGCTTACAAGCTTCCCCTACGACGAGGACCTCTTGTCCTAACCCTGGCTGCCCAGAAAGGTAGGAAAATAAAATGAATGAAACAACGAAACCAACTCCCGTGATGAGCGAAACGGTTACCAACTCCATCAGGCGACGGGCTGTGCTCGCCGGTGCCATTGGCAACATGGTGGAATGGTATGACTTCGCTGTCTACGGACTGTTCGCCGTAATCATCGCAGCGAACTTCTTCCCAAACCAGGACCCAACGGCGGGCCTCCTGTCGACCTTTGCCGTCTTCGCGGCCTCGTTCTTTATCCGCCCCCTCGGCGCCGTTTTCTTCGGCCATTTTGGAGACAAGCACGGGCGAAAGAACGTCCTCCTGGCCACTGTTGCACTCATGGGCGCAGCCACCGTCGCCATTGGCCTAACACCCAGCTATGCGTCAATTGGCCTGGCAGCGCCCGCTTTGCTCGTCCTGTTTCGTTTTGTCCAGGCCTTCTCGGCCGGCGGGGAGTGGAGCGGATCCTCCGTCTACACAGTCGAATATGCGCCGCGCAACCGTCGTTACCTTTACGGCAGCTGGGTTCAAGTCAGCGCGTCCGCAGGAACCCTGGTGGGCTCGCTGACTGCAGCACTCTGCGGCCTGTTGTCTTCGGAGGCGGCCCTCCGTGACTGGGTTTGGAGGATTCCTTTCATCCTCGGCGGCATCATCGGTGTGCTGGGGCTTATCCTGCGGGCAAAACTGGAAGATACTCCGGAATTCAGGAAAGCCCAGTCAGAACCGAAACCCCACAAGACGCCACTTGGTTCGGTGTTCAGGAACTACCGCTCCGAAGGGCTCATCGCCATCGGAGTTACCATCGGCTACTCGGTAAGCATCTATATGTTCTCTACTTACCTGCCGACCTATATCAAGACCACAACCCAGGTACGCCTGACGGACGCCCTGCTTGGGAACTCCTTGCAGCTGGTGGTCCTGATGATCTTGATTCCGTTCGCCGCGATTCTTGCCGACAAGGTCGGCAGCAGGAAGTTGCTCATCGCCTTTGCCGCACTCATGATCGTCTGCGTCGTACCCCTGTTCCAGCTCATCGCGGTCGGGACGCTGGGCTCCGTGATACTTGGACAGGTCCTGTTTGCCGCTATTGTCTCGCTCATTGGAGGAACCGCGGTCACGACCACCACCCGGCTTTTCCCCATAGACGTCCGATACACAGGACTTGGCGTCAGCTACAACATCGCTGTGGCCGGCTTCGGAGGAACCGCCCCATTCATCTCCACCTGGCTGATCGGATCCACCGGCAGCCCCCTCTCACCGGCGTACTACGTCATCTTTGCCGCGCTGATTGTCGGACTGGTCGCCGTATTTGCCCTGAAAGGCAGGGACGCGGCCGCAGCATCAAATTAGCCGCAAAGCAAAATAGCGTCATGCTTGAGGGGAGGGAACGGAAGTGTCCCTCCCCTCAAGTTGCATCTGAAGGGGAGGGATAACTCAAATTATCCCGTTGCTCTGCTCGTCACGTCATCTGCGACCCAGTTGGGTTCAAACCCGCACGGGTTCCTTTCGGTCGATCACCATGTTCAGCTGGGCGAGCGTGTCCTCGGGCGTTCCGTTGGCGTCAACGACCATGAAGTCATTGAACTCTGGCAGCGAGCAGTAGGCAGTCCGGAACGCTTCCAGGTCTGCCACCTCTTCGTGATCGGTGCCGCGCGCCATAACCCGTTGGTATGCATGCTGCGGATCGGCATCTAAGTGGACCACGAGGTCCGGAGCAGGGAGCTTTTCCAGCAACCACGGAAGCAGCCTGCCCCGGCCCAATCCAACCGCGCGGCGCAGGGCAAGTTGGCAGTAGAGATGCCTGTCCATGACCACCAAGCCGTCGAACCGCAGGGCTCGCGCATGCGAAACAAGCACGTTGACCACGCGGATGCACGTCTCTACAAAATCGGCACCCCGAGGCGGCAAGCTCCACCCAAACCGCTCAGAAAAGAGCGACATCCGTCGGCGTGCAGCATGGTTACTAAGCAGCAGCGCATCGTGCCCCTCGGCGCGAGCCGAATCCACCAAGGCGCGGGCCGCCGTCGTCTTTCCTGAACCGTCTATTCCTGTCAGAACAATGAGCATGGGCCTCCCGTCGTCTCTCTTTCAACGGAGGGGAGGCCGGCCTTGTCCCTGATTGAGGCATAGATCACGCTTCAGCAGTGCTTTTCCGCCAAGACATACTAAGTTTCCTGTTGAACTACTTCGCCGAAACACAATGCGCGCCTATCATGATGCTGTGCACGTGCTTCGGAGGGCAGTGGTTCTGTTTGAACTGTTGTCATTTGGGGTAAGTACGGAATAAGGAGAACATTTCTCCGTTCGGTGCCCGTTGCTTTGGGGTGGAGCTCCAATTGGAGTCCCAGCGGACGCCTTCCTAACTGGACAAATTTGTTTGAAGGGATGCGTAGCTTAGATGAACACACTATTGGTGATTGCTGGCGTCATTGCGATCGTGCTGCTGCTTGTTGGCGGTTTTAACCAGGCCTTGAGTTTCTTGCTTTGGGTAGGAATTATCCTGCTGGTCCTGGCCCTCATTGGCTGGGTTCTTGGCCGGGGCCGGTCGCGCGTATGACAACTGATCCAAGCGAAGTTGCCGGCTTCAGTCAGGTGCACGATGGGATAACGACGCCCGGTCATCCGATCCCACGGGATCTTGGTGCGTCCACCTCCGATGATCAAGTACCTGTTGGCGACGCATCCGGAACAGGTTCGGAAGATGCCGCCGATGCCGGAGGTAATGAGTCCGCGAATCCACCTGGACCGGCAGAAGAGAAGGATGAGCGGACTGCGGATGATCGCGGTTTAACTACCGAAACTAATCCGTCGGATTGACATGGGGTTTTGCGGTCGGGGGCCAGGGAAGGTATCCCGGCCCCGACCGCGCCCTTTGGCCTCCCAGTAAGAAGCAAAAGCTGGGTTTTCCCGTTTATGGATGGGGGAAGAAATGCGAGTCGGTTCAATTATCGGGCTGATCGTAGTTGTATGGCTCGTCATTGGGGCAATAGCAGCGGGCCAACGCGGCTATTACAACGCCCCGCCCGCCCAGTGTTCGCAGTTCGCGACGATCGCTTTGAATATCGTCGCCGGACCGCTTAATTACACAGGGATGGATCCACAGGCAGGCTGCGAGGTTCCGCAGCCATCGTGACTCGGCAAGGCGGACGCCTCGGGGCGATATTCCTGGCTCTGGCGGTACTCGCCGGAGCCTTGGCCGCATGCTCCCCGCGCCCTTCCGCCGAGACGCTTGAGAAGCCAGCAAAAGATGTGTATGCAGCTGTCCAGGCAGCCACCCTTGCTGTGGACCTCCGGATAAAAGACAGCACGACGGCGGCTGCCGGGTCCACTGCCGCCGACGACATGTTGGGCGAGGTGGAGTCGGCCACCGATGAGATTGAGGGTTTCACCGCCCCCACCGAGAAGGAGAAGTCGCTTCGTGATGACATGCTGGCCACCTTCGCCACTATCTCGCGTGCGTTGCTGCATGCCCGTGATGCGTTGACGGCGCCCGGTAACGCAGAACAACAAGAGCAAGGGCAATCCGGTTCAGGCGCGGACGGCCTGCCGGAGGTCCTGGGCGAGTTGCGTAGCGCAACGGACCAGCTCAAAGCCCTCATGACCATGGCCGGCATCCAGTGAAGCGGCTCCTCGGTGTTGCGCTTGGCATCCTGACGGCTATCGGGGGCTTCGTTGACATCGGGGATTTGGTGACCAACGCCGTGGTGGGTTCCCGCTTCGGGCTATCCCTGGCTTGGGTGGTGGTGGTGGGCGTCGTCGGAATCTGCCTCTTTGCCAACATGTCAGGACGGGTGGCGGCCGTATCGGGACGGGCGACTTTCGAGGTTATCCGCGAGCGCATGGGGCCACGCGCCGGGCTGGCCAACCTTGGCGCTTCCTTCCTGATCAACCTGATGACGGTCACCGCTGAGATCGGCGGCATCGCCTTGGCTTTGCAGTTGGCCAGCGGTGTGGCTTACCTGCTCTGGGTCCCTGTTGCGTTGCTGGCCGTTTGGCTGGTGATTTGGCGTGTGAAGTTCAAGATCATGGAGAACGTTACCGGGCTCCTGGGACTCTCCTTGGTGGTCTTTGCGGTGGCACTCTTTCTCCTTAAGCCCGATTGGGGTGTCCTGGCCAGCCAGGCGTTCACGCCCTCGGTGCCGAAGGAGGAGGGCGCGGGCGTGTACTGGTACTTTGCCATTGCTCTGTTCGGGGCTGCCATGACGCCGTACGAGGTCTTCTTCTTCTCCTCCGGAGCTGTGGAGGAGCGGTGGAAGGTCAAGGATCTTCTTCAGGCCCGGATAAACGTCCTTCTTGGGTTCCCGCTGGGCGGGTTCCTTTCCGTGGCGATCGCCGCGTGCGCCGCCGTCGTTCTTTTGCCTGCCGGGATCAGCGTCACCACGCTCTCGCAGGTTGCTTTGCCCGTTGCCCAGGCCGGAGGCCAACTGGCCTTGGCCGTGCTGATTCTGGGCGTTGTGGCGGCCACGTTCGGCGCGGCGCTGGAAACCACCCTTTCAAGCGGTTACACGTTGGCACAGTTCTTTGGATGGTCATGGGGGAAGTTCCGGCGCCCGGCCCAGGCCGCCAGGTTCCACATGTCCATGATCGTGGTCCTGCTGGCCGGTGCTGCTGTTCTCGTCACTGGGGTGGACCCCATCCTGGTGACGGAGTACTCGGTGGTGTTCTCCGCGATCGCGCTGCCGCTGACCTATTTGCCCATTCTGATCGTGTCAAATGATCCCCAATACATGGGCGAGCACGTCAACAACAGGGCAGTGAATATTGCGGGGCTGGTGTATTTGGTGATCATCCTGGCCGCGTCCTTGGCTGCAATCCCGCTCATGATCGCAACAGGAGCAGGCGCATGAGTGCCGCCAAGCGGAGGACGATCCAGCCACATGAGGTCAAGCCCGCGCCGCGTCCGGCAGGGTTGGTCCTCGATGCCCAGCTGCACTTGCTGGACCGGCAGGTGTTGGACGTCGACGGCGTACCCGTCACCACGGTGGACGACCTTGAGTTGAGCGGTCCCGTGCCTGATGAGCCCATTCCGGAGGGTGCTGCACCGCCGAGCATTACGGCCTTGCTGACAGGTCCGGTACTTGGCACGCGGATCTTCGGCGGCAGGCCGCCGTCGGACAGGTTGATCCGTATCCCGTGGGACGTCGTAGCCAGTGTGGACACCGTTATTACTGTGGGGGTGCGTTCGGACTCCCTTGATGCTTCGTGGGTGGAGCGCTGGCTTCGGAACCACGTCATTGGCCGGATTCCCGGAGGTAGCCATGATCCTGGCTGACATGCTCGGCCGTGAGGTGGTGGATAGCAATGGTGACCGGCTGGGCGAGGTTTCAGATTTCCGCTTCGCCTTGGACTCGGCACCGACCCAACTCCTGAGCCAGGCCCGCTTGGTGGGCATCATTGTGAGTCCGCGGACGGCGTCGTCTTTCCTTGGGTTTGAACGGCAAGGGATGACGCAGCCTTGGCCGGTGGCGCAGTTGTTGCGTTGGTGGCACAGGGGATCGTTCCTGGTGTTGTGGGAGGACATCGCGGTGATGGGTGCGAGTGAGGTGGTGTTGCGTCCGGACTTCGTGCCCTACGAATCGGGGCTGCCACGATAGCGCCTCCAGCACGAAATTGCTAAGTTTGCTGACTAATTTCTTCAAAGCATGGACACGTCGCCAACCGTCCTTATAGGTTCGAAGTGTTCCATTAACACGTTCCACCGCATGGAAAGGACAGGTCACATGGACAAGCAGAACGCAACACCTGAAGAGGAAGTCGGAGGGTACGGTACCCCTACCGCAGAGCAGGAAGCGGGCGGATCACAGGCGCAGCCCCGTGTGGAAGAGGACCTCAGCGAAGCCGGCCTGAGCGAGGACAGCCCCGACGGCGAAACATATGCAACCGGCGCACCAAATCTCAGCCACCTGGATCCCGAGGACTCGGACAGCGCAGGCGAACCTGGCGCAGGCCGCTTCGGTGGCATCGACGAACAGTCCCAGGCCGAGCAGAATCTGGACCAGCCAGCTGACTCCCTGGCCGATGGCAGCGGCAATGATCTGCCCCGGGACCAGTCACCCAAGGACGACGACGAAGAGAATTTCGACGCAGGTTAGGCCGTAACCACGGCGCGCCCATAAGACAGGCGCGCCACCGGTTATGCAGCCAGCCGGCTGGCGCGCCGCCGGCAATACCCGACCCAAAAGTGTCCGGTCCAAGAAAAGTGTCCAGTCCAAGAAGAGAACATTGAAGGAGCAACACCTTATGGCTACCGTCAATAAAGCAATCGAAGTAGATGTACCCGTCTCAGTCGCCTACAACCAGTGGACGCAGTTCGAGACCTTTCCGGAGTTCATGAACGGAGTGGAGTCCGTAGAACAGATCGATGATACAGCTCTCCACTTCTCGACAAATGTGGGTGGCGTAAAGCGCGAATACAATGCCCAGATCATTGAGCAGGTGCCCGATTCCCTGGTCAGCTGGGCGAGCGTGGACGGCCCGCGCAATGCGGGAACGGTGACGTTTGAACCGCTGGACGCGGGGCGGACCCGCGTCAATGTGGAGATCGAATGGGAGCCTGACACCCTCGCTGAAAAAGCCGGCTCGGCGGTCGGAGCGGACAGCTTGCGGGTGGGCGCCGACATGGACAAATTCAAGAAGTTCATCGAGGCGCAAGGGCATGAAACCGGAGCTTGGCGTGGCACCGTATCCGGTGGCGATGTGGACGAGGGCGGAGGAGCACTGGTTTAGCGGCTTCCCGGCCTAAGCCTTTCTACCGGTGGAGGTCGGCCAGCGAACGGGCCGGCCTCCACGGGTGCCACGAAGAACAAGCTCCTGTGAGGAGAAGTGATGGCAACCTCCAGCAACGTCGAGGCCGAGCGGAAGTTCGACGTCGATCCTTCCACGCCGCTTCCCACGCTTGAGAAGATCGACGGCGTGGCCCGCGTGGGAGAGCCAGCCACCCACAGCCTCGAAGCGGTCTATTTCGACACCAATGACCTCGCGCTTGCGGCCCGCGGAATCACGCTGCGGCGGCGGACAGGAGGTCCCGACGCCGGCTGGCACCTCAAGCTTCCCCACAGTCCGGGACGTCGCACCGAAATCCACGCGCCCCTGGGCCAGGCGGATACAGTCCCGGTGGAATTGATGGATCGGGTGCTTGCCTACACGCGCGGACACACAGTGGTGGCAGTCGCCACACTCAACACCGAGCGCACCACCTACCCCCTCTACCAGGACGACGGCGAACGCGTGGCCGAGTTTGTGGACGACCAAGTGCGGGCACGCGTGTCCCTCGGGAATCCCAGCGAACAGCAATGGCGCGAATGGGAAGTGGAGCTCAACGGCAGCCGGCTGGCGGACGACGCCGAGCACATTCTGGACGCCGCCGAAGCCCGGCTCACTGATGCAGGAGCGAGCCCGAGCGAGCGCACTTCCAAACTGGCAACAGCCTTGGGGGATTCATGGCCGCGCGCAAAGGGGACCGGCCGCGAGATCCCCAGCCGCAAGGGGCCGGCCGTTGTACCCGTACTGAATTACCTCGACGCCCAGGTGGCCAAGCTGCTCCTACAGGATGCCCATGTACGAATGAACCGGGATGATGCCGTCCACCAGATGCGCTCCCTGACCCGGCGGATCCGTTCCGTGCTCCACAGCTACCGCAAACTTTTCAAGGGTTCCCCGGTTCAGGAACTTGAGCTTGAACTGAAATCGTTGGCCAAGACCCTTGGCCGCTACCGGGATGTAGAGGTCCTTCATGAGCGGCTCCGAAAGGATGTGGAGGAGCTGCCAATGAAGCTGGTTTTGGGTCCTTTTCACGCCGAGCTGGATGAGCGGATGAAGATTCGGACGGACACGGCCATGGCAGCAATCAGGACCCGGCTCAACAGCCCGCGCTATTTCCGGCTTCTGGATGGGCTCGAAGCCTTCCTGGACTCTCCCGCCATCGCGCCGCAGGGAACCGGGCCCGCACGCAAGACCACAGCCAAGCTCGTTAACAAAGCCGCCAAGCGCCTCGCCAAACGCCACGACGCAGCGGTGGGTGCCGCCGTCGGGCCTTTCCGTGACTCGGCTTTTCACGATGTCCGCAAGACCGCCAAGAAGCTGCGCTTTGCCGCGGCCACCGCTGAAAGTGTCCACGGGAAGCGCGCCGCGAAGCTCGCGGACGCTGCCCATGATGTCCAGACCATTTTGGGTGAGCATCAGGACAGCGCCATGGCCCGTGCCGAGCTTTTGAAACTGGGGTCTGCGTCCGGTGCTGGTAACAGCGCCTTCACGTATGGATTGCTCCATGCCGCTGAACGCGCCAAGGCCGACGCCGCGCAGCAGGAGTATCTGCGTAGCGGCAAGAAAGCCCGGAAGCTCCGCCTCAAAAAGTAAGAGGTGCTACTTCCTGAGGAAGGCCAGTAACGCTTCGTTGACCTCAGGACCGTGCGTCCACAACAGACCGTGGGGAGCGCCCTCGATCTCCTGGTAGTCGGCGCTGGGCAGTGCCTTCTTGAAGCGCCGCCCCGTGACGTCGATGGGGAGGATGTTGTCCGCGGTGCCGTGAACGATCAAAGCCGGAACATCGATCTTGGGGATGTCCGCGCGGAAGTCCGTCAGCCAGGTGGGCTGTGCAGCCACGGACGCGAAGGCGCCCGCCTGGCTTGCGAGATTCCAGCTGGCGTCCACGGATTCCTGGCTGAGGCGTTCTGTTCCAAGGAAGGTGTCGCTGTTGTAGAAGTTCTTGAAGAAGTCGGTAAAGAAGGCGTAGCGGTCTGCCTTGGCAGCCTCATACAGCCCATCGTAGACATCTTGCGGAACGCCGTCCGGGTTGTCATCGGTCTTCAGCATGAATGGCTCCAAGGAACCAAGGAAGACGGCCTTCGCCACCCGGGCGGAACCGTACGTGCTGATGTAGCGTGCAACCTCGCCGGTGCCCATTGAGAAGCCAACCAGCACGGCATCGTTCAGGTCCAGGGTTTCCAGGAGGACCTTCAGATCAGCGGCAAAGGTGTCGTAGTCGTAGCCGACCGTGGGCTTGCTGGACTTGCCAAAACCACGGCGGTCATAGGTAATGACGCGATAGCCGGCGTCGAGCAAGGCTGCTGTCTGCTTCTCCCACGATGAACCATCCAGCGGGTAGCCGTGGATGAGGACCACCGCCTGCCCCGTGCCATGGTCCTCGTAGTAAAGCTCGATCTCGGTGCTGTTTTCGTTTCCTACAGTGACGTAAGCCAAAACTTCGGTCCCTTCATAGCGGTTCTGGGGTGGAACGGTTCCAGCCTAGTGGCCGGTGCGGGCCGGGTCATCCGCAGACTGGTGTTCCCACCACCACCATCCACGGACACTGGTTGCCGCCGGCTGGACGATGGATTCTTGGATCACCGCCGATGACGATCCTAGGAACATCCATGCCACTTGCCCTACGCTCCAGCACCGAGAATTACCCGTCCATCGACGATCTCCTGGGCGACGGTCGGGGTCGGTTCTTCAGCCACGGCTACAAGACCACCAACCCGAATCTCCGGGACCTCCGCGTGAACCATACTGTCTCCGAATCCACGCTCACTGCCCGCGCCGCTCTTGGCGTTGAAGGTACGTGGTCCATCAAGGGGAACTCGGAGCAAACCCCACACCTTGGCACCACGGATGTCCTTGTTTTGGCTGCCAGGATGGCAGAGGCTTTGTTGGCCAGCCGGTATTCTCCCGAACTGCTGCCTGCCGCCTATCTGGCGTCGGTGACCATCTCGGGTGGCAGTGAGCCTGTGGAAGGTACGCTGGGCGATCTCGAATGCCGGGCGACGCTGCAGGACCTGGGACACGCTTCGGTCCTTCGCTGCTCTGTTGCGTCCATGACCGCGGTCCTGGAAGTGGCCCATGAGCACGCCGAGCTCGGACTCGCGTCAGTGCAATCGCCGTCCGAGGAAGCTCTGGTGGGTGACGCCAGCACCCGTCTCTACGGTGGCCTGTGGGCAGAACGGCAGGTTTCGCTGCTGGACGTCGTTCTGGATCCCGGTGAAGGAACGGCCCGCGCGCAGCTCTCGTTCCACCAGCAGACCCCACTATCCCGAGGCCTCGATGACCGCCGCGGGCTGGAGGCCGCCTACCCGCAGGCACTATCCGCCGTCGAGTACTTTGTTGCCTCGCTGCAGCTGGGGCAGGTTCTCCTGTACCGGCTCGATTCCATGAACCGCGCGGACAGCAACACCTTGTGGATGCGCAAAACCCGCATCACACTCAACGGCTCCTGCCCGAAGAATGGGGGCGGGCAGGAGACCGGCCTTGCAGTGGAGCTGCAGAAGAGCCGGTTGATCCCAAAGGACGGCGGATGGTGGCGCCTCGCTGATGTGGTAGGAACGTTCGACGGCGGCGAAGTAGTTTGCAGCGTTGCCCACCAACTGCCGTCCCATGGTGCGGCAGCAAGTGCTTCCGTGGGGGATAAGAAATGAGTGCGGCATCCGCCGTTGTCCGGGGACTGGGCGGAGCACTACCTAGGAAAGTGGTCACCAACGAGCACCTGTCTGCTGTCATGGACACCTCGGACGAATGGATCAGGCGCAGGACAGGCATCGCCGAACGCCGCCACTCCGACGAAACGGAAAGCACCAGCGTCCTGGCCACCATGGCGGGCCGGCGCGCCTTGGCCAGTGCCGGCGTCGATTCGGCTGGGCTCTTGATTGTGGCCACCTCGACGCCGGACAAGGTCTGCCCGGCCACGGCACCCAAGGTGGCGGCGAATCTGGGGTTGAAGGGCATCGCTGCTTTCGATGTTTCCGCGGTCTGCTCCGGATTTGTCTATGCCCTGACCACGGCGACCTGGGCTATCCGTTCGGGATCCGTGGACTCGGCCCTGGTAATCGGCGCGGACACCTTTACCCGCCTGCTCGATCCGACGGACCGGACCACCTCGGTGATCTTCGGGGACGGAGCGGGCGCAGCCTACCTGTCTGCTGGAACAGCAGAGGAACCCGGAGCCATCAAGGCCTCAACGCTGCACTCCGATGGCGAAGGCGAAACGCTCATCCAAGTGCCGGAAGGTCCCGGTTCATTTTTTGAGATGCAGGGCAAAGAGGTGTTCACGCAGGCAGTCGCAGCGATGTCCGATTCTGTGGAAACAGTGCTCGCAAGCGCTGGTTGGGCTGCCGGCGATGTGGACTCCTTGATTGCCCACCAGGCGAACCTCCGGATCCTGAACACCGTTGCTTCGGTGACCGGCATTCCGGCATCCAAGGCGGAGGTCCACTTGGACAGGGTGGGCAATACCTCAGCCGCATCCATCCCGTTGGCCATGACCGACGCTGGAACCAAAGGCCACAGGAGTCCTGGCGACAAGGTGGTCCTGACTGCCTTTGGCGGAGGGACTACCTGGGGAGCCGTTGCCATGACATGGCCATCGATCTCGGTTGTCGACCCGCACTAGGGCCGGACACCGATTCCTGCAGGCCGGGGGTGCCGTGCAGGACCACCGTGGCGCCGGCTAACCCGGGCCACTTGTAAAAGGGGGAAGCAAATGGAAATTACAGCTATGGACGTCGTAGGGGCGATTGGGTCCACCATGGACGAGCTCGGCCACATGGGACCGGACGACTCGTTCGCCGACCTTGACATCGATTCACTGTCGCTTGTTGAAGCCGCCGTGATCCTTAGCAACAAATTCGGTGTTCGCGTGGACGAATTCGAGCTCATCGAGGCAGGCAGCGCCCGCGCCGCAGCCAGCATGGTCACGGAAAAGCTGGCCCTGCAGCCCGCCATCTAGTCACACCATTACAAGAAGACGCAGAGACCACAAAGTAAGGACACCATGGCCAATCCGGCGATTGCAGTTGTTTATTATTCAGGCTCGGGCCACACCAAGGTCCTGGCAGACGCAGTGGTTTCCGCTGCCGCCGCCACCGGAGCCACAACGGCTCTCCTGCGCGTGGATGAGCTGACCCAGGAATCCTGGGATTTCATCGACCAGGCAGACGCCATCATTTTCGGCGCCCCTACCTACATGGGCACGGCGCCATCGGCCTTTCATGCGTTCGCCGAGAAGACCGCAGGCCGATGGGCCGTGCAGAAGTGGCACAACAAGCTGGGGGCAGGCTTTACCAATGCCGCTTGCAAGGCCGGTGACAAGAACTCCACGCTGGACTATTTCTCCACTTTCGCAGCCCAGCACGGCATGAACTGGATCAACCTGGGCCTGCTTCCGGGATGGAAGAGCACCAAGGGCAGCGAAAACGATCTCAACCGCTTCGGTTACTTCAATGGCGCCGCGGCCCAAACCTTCTCGGACGTCGGCGTGGAAGGCGTCCACCCCGCAGACATTGCCACCGCCCAGCACCTGGGCAGGCGGGTTGCTGAGATCACCGCCATTTTCACCACGGGCAAGATCGCGATGGACAGGGAACTCGTCAGCGCGGGCGCCTGAAAAACGGATCCACGCTCCGTAAAAGGCCTGACGACACCCAAATTTGGGTGTCGTCAGGCTTTTTCCATGGCAACGGCAGGGCTTGGCTTTCAGACACTGGCCTTGAGGGACAGCGTCCTTCGCACGATTTCCCTTACGTCAGGGTTGCTGAGGTGGAACAGGTGGCCGCCCGTGCCAATATCAAGGAGCCGGGCCTCCTGTGCACACCACTCTACCCAGCGACGGGACTCCGACGCGGGAACAACGGGATCGTCCGAGCTGAAGAGAACCGTGGCCGGTACCGTGAGCTGCATGTTTGCAGGCCGGCCAGGGTACTGTCCCAGCAACGCAAGGTCCTCCAACAAGACCTCGCGGGCCCGCTCGGACAGGGCTTGCCCGCTGACAGCGGCCGCCGCGACAGCACCGACGTCGTGCCTTCCCGACGGCGGTCGCGCGGCGGCGAGGAAAACATGCGCAAGGCGTCCGGTGTCCTGAAGCAGCAGCGCAATCTCGAAAGCAAGAACAGCACCCATGCTGTGCCCGTAAAGAGCGAGCTGCGGAGACGGTGACGTGTCTATCCGTTCGGCGAGTGACTCGGCAGCGGCAGCAATAGACGGAAAATTCCTGCCCCTGTAGCTGAATTTGGTGACCTGGACGTCAGCGAAACGCCAGCCCGCGAAACTCGCCGTGGTTCCGCCCGCATGATGCAGGCAAAACAAATGCACAGTATTAGTTGAAAGTGAGCCGGTGGCGGTCGTGCTCCATGCGGGAGGCCGCGACGTCATCCATGTGTTCCTCGGCCCATTCCTTCATCTCGAAGATGATCCGAAGCAGGGAACGGCCGCGTGGAGTCAGTTCGTAGTCCGTCCGCACGGGTACGGAAACAGTCACATGCCGCAACACCAGGCCGTCACGTTCCAGTGAGCGCAGCGTGGAGGTCAGCATTTTCTGGCTCGCTCCGGGTATCCGCTTGCGGAGATCGCTATGGCGTTGCTGCCCGTCTTCCAGAGCCAGCATCACCAGTGTGACCCACTTGCTGCTGATGGCCTCCAACAGTTGCCGAGCAGGGCAAAGGTCCAGGGAAGCGTTGTAGTGCTTCCGGGCCGTCTGGCGTTTCTGTTCAGCCGTGAGAGTCATATCCCCAATACTTTCCCCATCAAATGGACTGTTGTCCTCAGCATACTTGGGGGCAATGACAGTGACGTAAACGCTGAAACCTAACCGGCAACCACGGCAGGCTGAGGCATCGTGGTAACCAGCAGCGACTGGCCAGCCAAAGCCATGAACTGCAGATCCGAGCTATGGTCGCCATACGCGAAGCTCGCGCTGAGGTCCACGGAATGTTCAGCGGCATGGGCGAGGACCGCCTGGGCTTTGGCTTCGCCCACCAGGGCTCCCTCAATTTCCCCTGTGTAGCTATCTCCGGCAAGGAGTGGCCGTGTACACAGCAACTCAAGGTTCGGCCACCGCCGTCGAACATGTAGCAAAGCAGGTTCGAACGACGCCGTGACCGCCACGAGTCGCCGGCCCGCCGCGGTGTGTTTGTCCAGGAGGGAAGTCACGGGTTCCAGGAAGGACCAGTCGTCGGGTGACCCGGCCTGGACATCGGCCCAGCGCTCGCCGAGTTCCTGGACGTCGCCCACGCGGCGGCCGCGCCACCAGCTGAAGTACCGGGCGTTCGTCACGGATCTTGGTTCGCCGTTCCTGGCTGCCGCCCGCAGGCCCTCAAGGAACTCCTCCGCTTCGGCTTTGCGGGAGTTGCCGGCATCGAAGCGGAGGAACTCGAAGATGGTGTTGTAAGCGGTGACGGTGCCGTCGATGTCGGTGTACACGGCCTGGGACGTGCCGCTGCTGTGGCCCGCTATGGGGCTTTCGGATTCTTCCACAGGAAGAATCCTAGGGACTCCACCAACATTTGGAAGCCTTCCCGGGGAGGGCACTTTGAGGTGCCCTAGGCACAAAAAAGTGCGTTCTTACGCTCTGATGCGATGTCCGTGAGGATCGAATACGGGGCACAAAGCGTCCCCGAAGCAAAGCCTCGAAAGGAAGCCAATGCCTACCATCCTCCACATCAACGCCTCCCCGCGATACGCCAACAGCGACTCCCTGCGGTTGGCCCGGCACTTCATCGATTCCGTCCAGGCTGCCGGTCCGGAGAGCTTTGAACTGGAGACCCTGAACTTGTTCGACGACGGTGCGTTGCCTGTTTTCGGTCGGATCGCGGCTGCTGCAAAGATGGCCGTTTTCACCGGCCAGGACCAGACTCCCGAGCAGGTTGCTGCTTGGGAATCCGCCCGCGCTGTGTTCGACCAGTTCGCTGCAGCCGATGCCTACGTCTTCAACATCCCCATGTGGAACTCGGGCGTCCCCTACGTGCTGAAGCAGTGGATCGACATCATCACCCAGCCCGGTTGGAGCTTCGGCTTTGACCCGGAGCAGGGTTACCGCGGCCTCATGGAAGGCAAGCAGGCCCTCGCGATCCACACCAGCGGTGTCTACGCCCCGGGTGTTCCGGCCGCTTTCGGCTCCGACTTCAGCAGCACCTTCTTCGCTGACTGGCTTAACTTTGTGGGCATCGAGGATGCAACCCACGTCCGCTTCGCTCCCACCGTCCTCAATGGCGACGTCGATGGCACCCGCCAGGTTGCAGAAGCGGACCTGAGTGACGCTGCAATCGAGTTCGCTGGCAAGCTCAGCGCCGCAGGTACTCTCCAGCTCGTCAACGACTAGGAGCTCCCTGTGCGCATCGGCATTTCGGGTACCTATTCCTCGGGCAAGACGTTTACGTCCATGGCCTTGTCCCACTACACGGGGTTGCCCCGCACCAAGGCAAGGACCATGCGCGAAATCCTGCCTGAGGCCGCACCTGGCAAGACCCTCGAGGAATGCACTGCGGCGGAGCTCATCCAGATGATTGTGACCCGTCATGTGGAGCGTGCCGTGTACGAGGACAAGCTCTCGTCCGGTTTCATCTCCGACGGTTCATCGCTGCAGGAATGGATCTACGGGTCCGTGCGGGTTTCCCTCGGACTGAACCCCAGTGCCTCAGCACACCTGGCGGCGGGGGAGAGCGTGGAGAAGACTCCGGAACTCGCATTCTTCGAAGACGTAATGACCAGCCTGGGCAACAGCTTCAAGAGGCACGTCAAGAACTCCTTCGATGTGTTCGTGCACCTGAAGAACGAGCTTCCGCTCTCTGCTGATGGACACCGCCCGGTCAACGATCAATTCCGGAACATGTCGGATGAGATCCTGCAGCGCACCATGGACGAGTTGGGCATCCCCTTCCACGTTGTGTCAGGTTCCGTGGAGGAACGCCTCGAGAAGATTGCTTCCCTGTTCAACCTGGAGCCGCGAATGAGCCCGGAGGACGCCACACGTCTGGCAGCCGAGGAATACGCACAGTTGGACGTGCGCTCCGAACGGGAGCGGGTCCTGCAGTAACCGGCCCCTGCAGCAACAAGGAAACATCCGTTTGGATCCTGCTCACCGGTTCGTCCGGCCGACCCCGCTTCACCGCGAAGGTTGGCCGGACGCTCGTCTTTTACTGGAGACCTCATTGCCTACCGACCAGCCTCTTTCCCATCAACCCCGCTCCAACCACGCCCGCCTTGGCGAGTTCTTCCGCACCCGCCGCGAGCAGACCCGTCCCCAGGATGTCGGGTTACCAGTCAGCCCACGACGCCGGACTCCCGGACTCAGGCGCGAAGAGGTGGCCGTCCTGGCCAATGTTGGCGTCTCCTGGTACACGTGGCTGGAGCAGGGGCGGGCTATTGGCGCCTCGGAGGAAATCCTCGATGCCATTTCGAACGCACTGCGGCTTAGCCCTGAGGATCGGACGTATGTCCGGCGGCTCGCGTCCGGGCGTCGTTCGGGCCTGTCCGGCAACAAGGACAGCGCGGCTAGCGGTCCGGCTTTGGGACAGGCCGCCGGTCACACCTTCGACGTAGGCGATGCCCAACTCGCTCTGCTGCAGCAACTGGTGGATGCCATGGCGAATCCCAGCTACGTCGCTGACCCTTTTTGGACGGTTGTGGCCATGAATTCCACGGCCGCGGAAACCTTTGATACCCGGGTGGGTGAAAGCTGCCTCCAACGATTCTTCACGGATCCGGAGCTCGCCCGGCCCCACGTGCACAAGGAGATGATGGCCCGCTCCATGGTGGCGCAGTTCCGTGCGCAATCAGCCAAGTTCCCAGACGATCACCGCTTCGATGCCATGGCACGGCACCTTTGCGAGGTATCGGAGGCTTTCAAAGAGTTGTGGCAACGCCAAGTGGTAAGCGATTCGTACCATGTGGATGTCGTATACGACCACCCAGCTGTGGGCCGCCTCAGTTTCGCTCCCATGGTTTTGGGCGTCCCGCAGTTCCCCGCGCTTCGCCTTTTCACGTACCTGCCCAAGAGCGGAACCGGGACCCAGGCAGCCCTGCTGGGTCTGGGTAGGAAAGCAGTCGTATGACCCCTAGTTGCCCACAGCAACCAGACGTAAACTGGCCTTCGGTTCACTACCTTGGTTCGGAGTCCCCATGCTTTGGAAGGTTCTCGTTCGGTTCCTGAAGCCGCACCAGCGGTTGCTCGTTGCCGTCGTCGTTTTTCAGTTGGCGCAGTCCATAGCATCGCTGTACCTCCCTACGCTCAACGCGGACATCATCGATAACGGCGTTGCCACGGGCGATACAGATTACATTCTGCGCATGGGTGGCCTCATGCTGCTGATCACGCTGCTGCAGATCGCCTGTGCCGTGGTGGCCGTGTATTTCGGTGCGAAGGCAGCCATGGGAATGGGTCGCGACCTGCGGGATGCCATCTTTGCCAGGGTGGGCGAGTTCTCCGAGCAGGAAGTCACCAAATTCGGGGCGCCGTCCTTGATCACACGGTCCACCAACGACGTCCAGCAGGTGCAGCAACTGGTCCTCATGTCCTGCACGCTCATGGTTGCGGCGCCCATGTTGAGCATCGGCGGCGTCATCATGGCAGTGCGACAGGACGCCCAACTGTCCTGGCTGATCGCGGTCTGCGTTCCGGTATTGCTGGTGGCCGTCGGGTTGATCGTGACCCGGATGGTGCCGCTGTTCCGCAAAATGCAGGTCCGGATCGACGCCGTCAACCGTGTCCTGCGGGAGCAACTCACCGGCATCCGCGTGGTCCGGGCATTCGTGCGTGAGGACATGGAGACTTCCCGGTTCGGCAGGGCGAACGACGACGTCACTGACGTAGCGCTGCGGGCCGGCCGTTTAATGGCGCTCATGTTCCCCGTGGTCATGTTGGTGATGAACATTTCCAGTGTGGCGGTGATCTGGTTCGGCTCCTTCCGGATCGAGGACGGTTCCATGCAGGTGGGCACGCTGATCGCCTTCCTCAGCTACCTCATGCAGATCCTCATGTCCGTCATGATGGCCACGTTCATGGCCGTGATGATCCCGCGCGCGTCCGTTTCTGCCGACAGGATCGGGGAGGTGCTGGAAACCGCCTCAAGTGTCCAGCCGCCGTCGAATCCTGTTACCGGTGGCATCCGCCGTGGCGAACTCGAAATGCGCGACGTCGAATTCGCCTACCCTGGTGCCGAGCAGCCGGTGCTCAGCGGCGTCACCTTCACCGCCCTGGCCGGCCAGACCACGGCAATCATTGGCAGCACGGGTGCCGGGAAGACAACCTTGGTGAACCTCATGCCGCGCCTGTTCGACGCCACTGCAGGAGCGGTCCGGATGGACGGCGTGGACATCCGCGACCTGCATCCGGACCTGCTGTGGGGCCACATCGGCTTGGTGCCGCAGCGGCCATATCTGTTCTCAGGCACAGTCCGCAGCAACCTTCAGTATGGCAAACCCGACGCCAGCGACGACGAACTGTGGCAGGCCCTTTCAGTGGCCCAGGCGCGGGACTTTGTTGAAGAGATGGAAGGCGGATTGGATGCACCCATCTCCCAGGGCGGCACCAACGTTTCCGGTGGGCAACGGCAACGCCTGGCCATTGCGCGGGCACTGGTGAAACAGCCGGAGCTCTACATTTTCGACGATTCATTCTCGTCGCTGGACACCGCTACCGACGCCCGCCTGCGGCAAGCCCTCAAACACCACACCAACGGTGCCACGCTGGTGATCATCGCCCAGCGCGTCTCCAGCATCGCGGACGCGGACCAGATATTAGTGCTCGACGACGGCAGGATCGTTGGGCAGGGAACGCATGACGAGCTGTTGGAGATTTCCGAAACGTACAGGGAAATCGTGTCCTCCCAGCTAGCGGCGGAGGAGGCGGCATGAGCGCCATGACAGCTGGTCAACGCGGGCCGCAGCGCCCACCGATGGGGCCTGGACGTGGTGGTCCTTTCGCTGGAATGAGCATTCCGGCGGAGAAGGCCTCCAACTTTGGTGCCTCGGCCCGGCGGCTCCTGGGCACGTTGCGGCCTGAGCGGTTCTGGCTGACGCTGGTCCTGGTTTTCGCGGTGTTCAGTGTGACCTTGTCCGTCATCGGGCCCAGGCTGCTCGGCGAAGGAACCAACCTCATCTTTGCCGGCGTCGTGTCCAAACAACTGCCCTCAGGGGTTTCCAAAGCCCAAGTGATTGCTGGCCTGCGCGCCGCCGGCGAGAACAACAAAGCCGACATGCTGAGCGCCATGAACCTGACACCCGGCGTCGGCATCGACTTCGGTGCCCTTTCCTCCGTGCTGCTCTGGGTGCTGGCGCTGTATGTCCTGGCCTCAGCGTTCGGTTGGATGCAGGCGTACGTGCTCAACGGCGTCGTCCAGCGGACCGTGTATCGCCTCCGCGAGCGGATCGAAGCGAAAATCCATCGGCTTCCCTTGCGGTATTTCGATTCCATCCAGCGTGGTGAGCTGCTCAGCCGGGTGACGAACGACGTCGACAATATCTCCCAAAGCCTGCAGCAATCCATCAGCCAGGTGGTGTCCTCGCTGCTGACCGTGCTGGGCGTGCTCGTGATGATGTTCCTGCTCTCGCCCCTGCTGGCCATCATCGCGTTGGTCACCATACCGCTCACCTTGGGAACCACCCTGGTGATTGCCAAGCGCTCGCAGAAACTGTTCGTCGCGCAATGGAAAAACACCGGGGAGCTCAACGGGCAGATTGAGGAAACGTACACCGGCCACGCACTCGTGAAGGTCTTCGGGCGGCAAAACGAAGTCCAAGCGAAGTTCCGCGCCAAGAACAGTGAGCTGTACCAGGCAAGCTTCGGGGCACAGTTCGTGAGTGGGCTGATCATGCCGGCCATGACGTTCATCGGAAACCTGGTGTACGTGGGCATCGCTGTGGTGGGCGGTCTGCAAGTGGCGTCTGGAGCGATGCAATTGGGTGACGTGCAGGCCTTCATCCAATACTCACGGCAATTCACCATGCCCTTGGCGCAACTGGGATCCATGGCCAACATGCTCCAATCCGGCGTTGCCTCGGCCGAACGCGTGTTCGACCTCCTGGATGAGGAAGAAGAATCCCCGGAACCCATTTCCGGCGAGGCCAGGGGCGCAGCACGTGGGCGGCTCGTGTTCGAGAATGTGTCCTTCCGGTACCTGCCCGACAAACCACTCATCACGGACCTCAGCCTGGTGGCCGAGCCCGGTCAAAGCATTGCAATCGTTGGGCCAACAGGTGCCGGCAAGACCACCCTGGTGAACCTCATGATGCGCTTCTACGAGCTGGACGCAGGGCGCATAACCCTCGACGGCGTGGACATCGCAACCATGTCACGGCAGGAACTGCGCTCGCGGATGGGCATGGTCCTGCAGGATACGTGGCTGTTCGGCGGGACCATCCGCGACAACATCGCCTATGGTCGGCCCACCGCTTCCGAACCCGAGATCCTTGAAGCTGCCCAGGCCACCTATGTGGACCGGTTCGTCCGGTCCCTTCCCGAGGGCTACGACACCGTGCTCGACGACGAAGGCGGCAACGTCTCTGCCGGTGAGAAGCAGCTGCTCACCATCGCCCGCGCCTTCTTGTCCCGCCCGTCTGTGCTGATCCTCGATGAAGCTACCAGCTCGGTGGATACCCGTACCGAGGTTCTGGTGCAGAAAGCCATGAACGCACTGCGCTCGGACCGCACCAGCTTCGTCATCGCGCACCGGCTGTCCACTATCCGCGACGCCGATCTCATCCTGGTCATGGAATCCGGGCAGATAGTGGAACAGGGGACACACGCTGAGCTGCTAGCTACTGGCGGGGCGTATTCGAGGCTGTATGAGGCGCAGTTTGCGGCGCCGGCGGCCGAAGAGGTGTGAGCCTTTGGTTTTGGGCTGTTGCTTCCTGACCTTGTTTGGCGTGCCGGCGGGCGTTTTTCAACCTGACGGGGTTGTATTTGGGCTTCCTGCCTTCCAAAGAGGGTCGGGAAGTCACGCTTAAGGTAGCCGCGATGGCCGCAGCACCGTTGCCTCGCCCGCCCGGGAAGGGTCCAGCGGCACGGGACTCACCAAGACAGCCGGCCCCCGGTTCAGCAATCCTCCGGAGATCACCTGGCAACGCACCCCACCTCTGCCTCGCATTGCTTTGTGTGCACCCGGTGCCAGCATCTGGTCCATCCAGGCGCAGGGGTGGGCGGGCCTCCCTGCTTTCAGGCGCACGGAGTCGCCGCTGGACTCCAGAGTGAACTCATGCCCCAGCAAAGGAGCCAGCTCGGCCCCACGGAGCACCACATTTCGCCGGGTTAGCAACGGATCGAACGGCCCCGCATCCAGCTCGGAGGCAATCGATTCCAGCGCCTCCACCGCGAACACAGTCACTGCGGCGTCCATGTGCGCGGCTTTGCCGAAGAACCTGTCGCCAACAATGCCCTTGCCGGCTACAAGCTCGGCCTGTTCAGCATCGGTGGTTGGAACGTCCGCGGCGCCTTCCCGGGCACGGCCAAAATAGGCGTGCGCCGGCGAAACCAAGAGATGCAGCACCTCGACGTCGTACCTGTACTCAGGGGTCATTATTCAACGCTAATGCCTCTACGCTTCGAACGGCAGCTCCTTATGCCGTAGGCCACAGCGCTAACGCCGCCCCGAAGATACAGTGGCACGGTGAACTTTGCCGTGGCCCCTGATGGCGCTGAACTCGCCTGGTCATCCGAAGGCGACGGCGAACCAATGCTGTTGATTGCCGGCCAAGCGACCGCCATGGACGGTTGGGGCCCGACGGCGAAGCTTCTGTCCCGCTCCTACCGCGTCATCCGCTTCGATCACCGGGGCATTGGCCGCAGCAGCAAGGGTGACGCCGCGCGTTACACCACCAGGCTGATGGCGGGGGATGCTGTCGAGGTTCTCAAGGCAGCGGGCGTTGATTTAGCACACGTGTACGGCCACTCCATGGGCGGACGTGTGGCGCAGTGGTTGGCCATTGATTACCCGGAGAAAGTACGGACGCTGGTGTTGGCCGCCACTAGTGGAGGCAAGTGGCCAGGTGAGGGTACGGAGGCCGACAAGGTTGCCATGCAGGCCCTCGTCAGCGGAGATAGGGACCGCTTGGTACCGCTCTTCTTTGATGAGGACTGGGCTCACAACAATCCAGAGGCCACGCACACGTTCTTCACTTCCCACGCTTCCGCTTGGGCCAAGGCGCGGCATTTCAAGGCCAGTCGTGAGCACGATGCATGGAGCCGGCTCGGCGATATCAATGCCCCAACTCTGATAATTCATGGCACCGAGGATGCCCTCACGCCGTTACCCAACGCTGCCCTGCTCCGTGAGCACATCCGCCGTTCGGTGCTTGTAAAGGTTCCCGGCGCGGGACATGGCCTGCACCTGGACCACCCGGAGACCATTGACTGGATTCGGCAGTTCGTTACCAAAAAGGGCGCCTAATTCCCACCCGGCCGGAGGTTCTAAAGGTCTTTCCCGCTTAGGTGCCGGACCAAAGCGTCCACAATGGGCAGTTGTCCTTTGACGAGCTTGGTCCGGGCTGTGGCTTCTTCAAACCAACGGGCATCGTCTATCTCCGGAAATTCTTTGATGGCGCCCGAACCCTTGGGCCATTCCATGGGAAAGGTGTTGCTGACAATCTCATCGGGCTGGAAGGAATCCGCTTCTGCAGCGAAGGCAGTGATGAGTTTGCCGGAGGGCTGTTTGAAAATCCCCAGGAGCTCGTAGGTGCCAGGCGGCGGTGGAGTCCCGATTTCCTCGGTGAATTCGCGGCGGGCAGCAATCAGTGGGTCTTCGTCCTCAAGGAATTCACCCTTGGGAATTGACCATGCGTGCTCGTCCTTATGCGCCCAAAAAGGTCCACCCATATGGGCAATCCAAAGTTCCAACTCTCCAGTGGAACCTTGCCGGTAAAGCAGGATTCCAGCGCTGCGAATCATGATGTGACCTCCCCACGTCATAATTTGAACGCGAAATGAACGGACAAAGCCAAGATTACTCCCGGGCAGGCCACCGTTATCCAATTGATGGCATATCGCCCATTTTGGTTCTTCAATTCCCTTCCTAAGGACCCACGTCTACTTGATAATCGAGGAACTGCACGTTCCTCGTGGGGGTGGAACGTCTTTGCGGTCGCCGGTTTTTGCCGGCGACGAGTCTGGGCGCATCAATGGAGGCACGGCTATGGCATGGTCAAGAGGGCTCATTCCGCATGGGCGAATTAAGGCAGCAGGTTTGGCCGTCGTGTTGGCGGTGGGTTTCTCAATGCTCACTGGAGCAGGCTCATCACAGGCGGCCGATACAACTCCCATGGCCGAGGATCCTGGCCCTGTGGGCAGCTTCGCCTGGAAGGGTTTCAACTGGCAGAAGCGCTTCTGGGGTGGGGCCCCGATGTACAACGCGAGCTGGGACGCCAACAACGTGAGCAACCCGGACGCCAACGGGTACGTCAAACTGTCCATCACCAACCCAACCGGCTCGGCTCCCAAGGGTGCAGAGTTCCAGTCCACGCGTGAGGGATTCGGCTACGGAACGTACAGCACCACTGTGGAAAAGGACGTGAGCGCGCTACAGAAGGAAGTAGTCTGGGGTTGCCTCTTCACCTATGACCCGGCGGCCGAACCTGGTTACACGGAGATCGACCTCTGCGAGGCTTCCGCTTGGGGAGGCGGAGCTGCCTATGGCCAGAGCTGGCCTGTCACCCAAGGCCATGGCTATTGGTTTGACGCCACACTGCCTCCTGGGCAGGGCAACAACACTGTCACGTTCGGTGTCACCAACGCCCCGATCCTCACACACCGGATGGTCTGGGAACCGGGCAAGCTCACCTTCGAGACGTTTGCCGGCGAAGGCTATGGAGGAACGTTACTGAAGCGGACGGTCCTGCAGGGCTCAACAGTTCCACTTCCGGCCAAGGAACAGATCCACTTCAACCTCTGGGTTACCGAAGGTGGTGGCGGTGATGCTGCCCATGTGGCACCTGAATCCGTCACCATCCGTGATTTCTCATTTGTCCCGGGCATCCCGTTGACGGCCCCAACACCCACTATCACCGGAACGGCGGCAGTTGGATCAACACTGACTGCCAATCCAGGCGCCTGGACCACCGGAACTGCATTGACTTATCAGTGGTTCAAGAACGGCACGGCAATCGCTGGCGCAACGGCCGCCACGCGGGTACTTGCAGCGGCGGATCAAGGTGCCAAGTTGACCGTCAGGGTTACCGGCACCAAAGCCGGCTACGCAACTACCACCAAGGAATCGGTGCCCACAGCTGCCGTGGTGGCCGGTACGCTGCTTGCACCTACTCCCACGATCACGGGCACTCTCACTGTTGGTTCCACGCTGACGGTCAATCCGGGCACGTGGACCTCAGGAACAACCCTGACGTACCAGTGGTACCGCTCCGGTGTGGCGATCACGGGCGCAACAGCCAAGACCTACGTTCTTGTGGGCGCCGATCAAGGCGACACCATGCGGGTGCGGGTTACAGGAACGAAGGCCGGATACACCTCGGTATCCAAGTATTCCGCCAACACGGCACTCGTAAGTTAAGGGAACGGTGGGTTAAGACAACAAACCCGCGGTTGTGTCGCGCTGGGGGCGTGATCCGACACAACTGCGGGTTTGCTGGTTTCTCTTACGCGCTAGTTACCCTGCGCGCGGACCGGGACGATCCTCTTGATGGCCAGGCCTAGGGCCAGCATCGCGAAAGCGGCCAGTGCGAACCAGAAGAGGTCCCCGGCACCGGTCATGGCAAGAGTGCCGGAGCCGGCCCCTCCTACGATTGCTGCGCCTACGGATCCTGCCGGGTTGTTGTACATGAGTCGTTTACCAAACTTTCTTTCTGTTGAGTGCGGCGTCCAGGTAGGCCTTGGCATGGACTGCCTGGAGGAAAACGTCGATGACGGTTTCGTACATGGTTGCGGCAAGCAACATGTACCTCCAGCCCCGGAAACGCAGGGTTACTATGCGTTCCAGGACGAAGATGCAGGTGACGGCAAGCCAGAATGGGTGGAGATTCAGCCCCATTCCGGTGGTCAGGGCAAAGACGATGGATCCGAGATAGGCCAGGGTCACCAGGACGCCGAGCATGGAGAGGAACTGACGTCCCCAGTAAGCCCTGGTTACTTTGGTCCACCCGTACTGCACGCAGTTCTCCACGGCTCCGCGCTTCCAGCGGAGCCGCTGGGACCATAGTTCCCGCCACGTGGGCATGACTTCGGTGACCAGCGTGCAGTTTGATGGAGAAGCTATGCGGTATCCGAGGGTGAGGAGTGCGAAGGACAATTCGTTGTCTTCGGTCAGCACCGAGGTATCGTAAACGCCGCCCTCGCCGTTTCCGGGAGGAAGCGTACCCTTCAATCGTGCTGCGACGACGTCCCCAAGGGTTTTAACGCGGAATAGCGCGGCAGTCCCTGTGACTACAAGGCACCTGCCGTGGAGGCGCTTTATATCCCGCGCGTAGCGGGCGTACTCATTTCGCTGGAGGTGACCTACGAATCCGCCTCCGGGTCCACCGCTGAACACTCCGCCCACGGCGCCCAGCAGTTCGTCCTTGAGGAGGTTGTTGGTGGCATTTTCGATGAAGTCCGGGGCCAGCTGCGAATCGGCGTCCTGCACCAGAACCAGGTCTTCGGGATCCGCTCCGGGAAGAAGCTGCCCCAGGGCGAAGTTCAGGGCACCGGCCTTCTTATCCTTGTTGCCAACTGTGCGGAAGACTTCGACGCCCTGGGCCAAGGCGAGTTGTTCAGTATCGTCAGTGCAGTTATCGGCCACCACGATCACACGATCCGGACGTTTGGTCTGGATGTTCAGCGAGATAAGGGTTTGGGTAATGCCAGCGGATTCGTTGTGTGCCGGGACCAGAACCGTGACCACACCACCGGGGGCGCGGTGGGATCCTCGTGGTGGAGCAGTTGTCTCTGAATTGACGCCCCTTTGCATGCTGGGATCCCTCCGTTCGAACCTTGAAGTGGTGTTTCACTTAGAGTTCCAACGCAAACGCAAGAAACCTGCGCGCAAAGCATCAAGGAAGTCTCAAGGTTTGATCAGGAGTTCCCTGACGGCGTCACGACGCAGAAAACGCAAGAGGACAACGCCGGGAGGTCCCGGCGTCGTCCTCTTGCGTTGAGTTTGAGCTGCTTAGCGGCTCAGGCTAACGGTGAAGGTTTTCGGTCCGCTGAGCGTTACTGCGATGCCGCAGTTTTCTGCAGCGGCGCGGGGGGAAAGATCCCGGATGGCGGCGTCGATGGTGTGGTCGATTGCCGACTTGTCCCAGATTTTCAGCGTGATGGAGTCAGTATGTGTCGTCATTGTCAGTACTTTCACTCAGGCCGTTAACAGCCCCAAGCTTCTTCGCAGGGGCCGCATCCTCGTCGGTGAGGATTGCTGATTCAGCTTGTATGGGAACGAATTCCCTCATTCATGGTTCATGCTGCCTACCGCGATTGACAAGCTAATCCGGCCAAGTGTGACCGATTACACGTTGGACGTTACTCCGTGTAACCCGTGCTGACGCTCTGCTCGCGCCAATGATCCACCTCGGCCCGCTGGGCTTCCTCCACCGCACCGTAAGCGTAGGCGGCATCTGCACCCAGCAGCAGGAAGGCGGGCGTCTCGGCTGCTTCGACGGCGGCGATGATCACCTCTGCTGCTTTGCCCGGGTCGCCGGGCTGAGTGCCGTGCATGGTGTCATTTTCCTTGCGGCGCTTGCCGGCCGTCTCGGCGTAGTCCTCAATTGCCTGCGCCGACTGGGTGAGGGAACGCCCCGCAAAGTCGGTCCGGAAAGCGCCGGGCTCCACTACTGTCACGGAGATCCCCAGGGGCTTCAGTTCCTTCTGCAACGAGCCGGACAGGCCCTCCAGTGCAGCCTTCGACGCTGAGTAATACCCGGAACCGGGCGGGCAGATCCGGGCGCCGATGGAGGAAATATTCACGATCGCACCGGACCGGCGGGAGCGCATGCCTGGCAGGACGGCCTTGATCATGGCGACCGGACCAAAAACGTTGGTGTCGAACAACGCCCGGACGTCGCCGTCGTCGCCTTCTTCAATGGCTGCGCGGTAACCATAACCGGCATTGTTGACCAGGACGTCCACCGCGCCAAACCGGTCCTCGGCCTGCTGCACGGCGGTGTCTACCTGCGTCTGTTCGGTGACATCCAGGGCCAAGGCAAGGGCCGTCGTCGGAAATTCAGTGGTTAGGTCCTGCAGCTTCGAGACGTCGCGCGCGGTGACGACGGCGTTATCGCCCTGCGCGAGCACGGCTTGGGCCAGCGCGCGGCCGAGTCCGGTGGAGCAGCCAGTGATGAGCCAGGTAGTCATGATGTTCCTTTCGAGGGTGGACCACTCCATTGGAACGCTACTCCTTGCTGCTGTGGGAGTGCCGCTGTTTCGGGGTACCCGCAGTGCCTCCCACATCGTCATGCATACGAAGGGCGTATGGCCGTGACCATCTTCGAAGCTCGATGGCCGCAAAAACAACTCCAATACGTTGGATTCGGTGCCTGTGAGCGGCGAAGAAGGTCAGGAACCAACGGGACGCTGGACAATTCAACTTCTGTCAAACTCTTGACTGATCTGTTTTGCCACTGGTAAACCTTTAGGCGGAAAGCGTTTTCTCACCCCACTTCAATTAGGAAGACAGGCGCTTTGCCAGTGAGTGAAACGTTCCAAAAATCTAGGGCGGCAGATCCACTGACGCCCAGCATCAAAGGAGATGTCCTTGGTTTACCCCATGAAGTGTTCCTTTCGCAGTGCCAGTGCCCGTCGGGCCGTCCCATTGGCGGCCTCGGCTTCCCTGCTCGCTGCAGCCATCGCCTTGACCGGAGTCCCGTTGGCGCAAGCAGCTCCCGCCCAAGCAACCCCTGCCCAAGCCGACGTGTCGACGCAAGCCGGCCTCCCCGGCGTCGTGCCTGCCGAAAAGGCTACCCAGACGCTTAAGCGGCAGGTCGAAAAGCTGGACCGCGCACCTGTTGCGGTCTTGACCGACCAAGGCGTAACCGTGAGCTGGCGCATGCTAGGCCTGGACGAGGACAGCATCGGTTTTCAGGTGCTGCGTGACGGCGTTAATATCACCGAGGAGCCCATCCGGAACGCCACCATGTTTGTGGATCCGGACGGAACGGCGGCGTCCAGCTACGTCATCAAGACGGTAGGAAATGGCCAAGGTCAGGACAAGTTGACTGAAGCGGTCACGCCGCTGGCGCAGAACTACCTGGCCATCAAGCTCGATAAGCCCGCCGACGGCGTGACTCCGGACGGCAAGGCCTACACATACTCGGCCAACGATGCAACGGTGGCCGACCTTGACGGCGACGGCAAGTATGAGGTCATCCAGACGTGGGCGCCGTCCAACGCCAAGGACAACTCGCAGTCAGGCTACACGGGCAACGTTTACGTCGACGCCTACAAGCTGGACGGAACCAAGCTGTGGCGCATCGACCTCGGACGCAACATCCGCGCCGGCGCCCACTACACACAGGTGCTGGCCTACGATTTCGATGGCGACGGCAAGGCCGAGGTCTCGTTCAAAACAGCAGACGGCACCCGCGACGCGGCCGGCACCGTGATCGGAAACGCCGACGCCGACTTCCGCAACAGCGCTGGATATGTTCTGTCCGGTCCGGAATTCCTGACGGTCTTCAGGGGTGAGACGGGAACCATCATGGATACGGTCGCTTACGAGCCTGAGCGCGGCACTGTTTCCAGCTGGGGCGACAACTACGGCAACCGCGTGGACCGGTTCCTTGCTGGCGTGGCGTATCTCGACGGCGAACACCCCTCCATGATGTTTAGCCGCGGCTACTACACCCGCACTGTCCTGGTGACGTACGACCTTGTGGCTGGGAAGCTTGTGAAACGGTGGACCTTCGATTCCAACCTGGCCGGTGACGAGTACAAGGGGCAGGGCAACCACAACCTCTCCGTGGCTGACGTGGACCAGGATGGCAAGGATGAGTTCGTCTTTGGCTCCATGACCATCGATGACAACGGTCAGCCGCTCTACAACACCAAACTGGGTCACGGCGATGCGATCCATACCGGCGACCTTGATCCCTCGCGCCCCGGACTGGAGACATTCGCAGTTCACGAGAGCATGAGCCAGAGCGGAAACCGGGGTGCCACTTTCCGTGACGCTGCCACGGGTGAAGTCCTCTGGAGCATCCCGGCCATCAAGGACACTGGACGGGGTGCGGCTGGAGACATCGATCCCCGCTACGCCGGTGCCGAGGGCTGGGCGATCGGCGGCACTGCTGCGTGGGATTCACCCGTGGGCCAGCTGATGTCCGCCAAGGGACAGCTGATCGCGGAGAAAATTCCTGCCGCGAACTTCCTGGCCTGGTGGGACGGCGATCTCCTCAGGGAGATTGTGGACCACGACTACGACGCAACTGTATCCCGTGGCGTTCCCACCATCTCTAAATGGAATTGGGAAACCGAGCAGAGCGACCGGCTGCTGACGGCCGACGGCGCCCGCAGCAACAACACCACCAAGGGAAACCCGTCCATCCAGGCGGACATCCTGGGAGACTGGCGTGAAGAGATCGCCTGGCCGTCTACGGACAGCACCGAACTGCGCATCTACACCACCACGGCTCCAACCGAGGTCCGCTTGCGGACGCTGATGCACGACACCATGTACCGCACTGCCGTTGCCCGGGAAAACGTGGCGTACAACCAGCCGCCGCACCCGAGCTTCTACATCGGCGAGGGTATGCAGACTCCGGCGTTGCCCGCCGTCGTCTATTCCGGCCAGAAGTAGCGGCGCGAATTCAGAGGAGCGTCGCCTTAACAGGAGTGCCGCCCGGATCGTGGTGATCCGGGCGGCACTGGTTGTTTGTTTCGTGTGAGTGGCTACTACCGCTGGCCGGGCAGTCCTCCCATCGGGGGGATGTAGCCCGGGCCGAAGCCCTTATCGTCCTTCCGTTCCTCGGCACTGTGCGTATCGCTGTCCGCGGTCTCGTCGGAATCGCCGTCCAGATCTGCCAGGCCATTGGTCTGATCGAAGGGGTGCGTAATGGGGTCTACGATCGGGACGTCGCCGGGCTTATCAGTGCTAGCCGCGGATGGTGTACCGCTTGTGGTCGTGGTCGCCGTGGTGCTCGTTGTCGCCGTCGTGCCCATGGCAGCATCCCGTTCGGGCGCCTTGTGCTCGATGTATTCCTTGAACTTCTTCAAGTCTGACTCCGCCTGCCTTTCAACCACATGCAATTTGTCGCCGAGGAATTCAAGGACGCCGTGCGGTTCGTATTCCAGGGACAGATGCAAGGAGGTCTGGCTTGGTCCGGCTTCCTTGAAGTCCACCCAGCCGGCATTCTTGGCACCTTCCACAGCGGCCCATGCCACAGCCCGATCCATGTCCTGCTGAACGATCTTCGCTTCCCAGCGGCGATGGACGCCAGCGATTTCGGCTACCCATTCCAGGCGATCATCGCTCAGGCGCGTCACGCGTTCCACCCCACCCATGAAACGGGGGAACTCCTCGAACTGCGTCCACTGTCTGTAGGCCATACTCACCGGAACGTTGACCATGATGGTTTTGTCGACTTTCGTGGTCATGATGTCCTCCTCTGACTCGCTACCGTATTTGTCAGCATACTTACAGTATCGAGCTTTGAGCGTGGTCACCAGAGGTTCCCGATAGCTTGTTGATGTGGTGGCTTCCTGACCCTCTTTGGGCAGCTAGGAGAGCGGAATCAACCCCTTTGGGTTGTTTTCCGCTGGCCGCGGCGGCAAAGAAGGTCAGGAGCCAACAGGACTTACGACGCCGGGCCCCCTCGCCGGGCAACCCTCCGCCTAAGGCCGTGGCTTCCTGACCCTCTTTGGGTCGCTAGGGGAGAGAAATCAACCCCTTTGGGTTACTTTCCGCTAGCCGCGGCGGCAAAGAAGGTCAGGACCCAACAGGACTTACGACGCCGGGACCTCCTCACCGGGTAGCGCGCCTCCGATGAGAGCGAGGTTTTGGATGAGGGCCAGTCCGAACTGGGCGGTGTCGTTGGTGGAAACAGTGGGGGCCTCGTCCACTGGTTGAAGGACGTAGGGCGGGAGGATCTTCTTCAAGGTGAAGGCCTCGGCATGGTTCAGGTTCTCCCCGCCCTCGGCAAAGCCTGCCCAAGCCAACTCCGCCAGGTCCGGCGACTCGAGTCGGGCTGCCGCGTAGGCCGTGAGCCGGCTGTGTGCCTGCGTCAGGTAGATGCCCGCCAAGGGCTGTCCCACTTCCGCTGCCTGCTGCTCAGGCGAAGCCAGGAACAGCCGGCAATACTGCAGCCACGCGTTCTCAAAGGATTCATCGGGCACCAAGCTGATGAGTTCGCTGCAGATTTCGACCAAACCGAACACGGCACTCAGGTGCGAGACGCTGATGGCTTCCCTGCCGGCGTCGAACCTTCCCTTGTCCAGGTCGTAGAGCGCCTCGCCCGTGAGGAAGCCGTATTTCAGGGCGCCGATATCGGCCATAGTGCCCAAGAGCCGGTCGCGTGAGCGGGGGTTTCCGGTGCGTTCCCAGTCGGTGAGCCAGGTGGCTGCGAGCGAGCCCCAGTCCGTACCGAGCCCGACGCCCAAGGCGCCGCGGTCCGGGCGGTAGGTATCGGCGTCGGGCCTGACTTTGCGGACGGGGTCCAACCCGAGGAAGTTCTGGTCGCTGTCCACGAGTTCGGTGAGGAGGTCGCCGGTTCGTTCGTCGGCGGTCAGGTAGTAGTAGAAGCGACGGTAGGCCGGGGTGCTGATGCGCAGTTGCTTGGCGCTGCATCCCCAGTGCTGCACATTGTGCCGCGAGCCCAGACCGCGCCATGGGCCTAGGTGGTACACATCCACTTCGCCGGTATGGCGGGTCATGGCCTCGGCGAAGCGGAAGACGTCGGCGCGGCCCGAGCGGAGGTACATGTACCAAAGCCAGAGGTCCGGCGAGAGTTCCGAGTTGTCCCAGGCGTAACCGCCGACGTCGTACCGCCAGACATGCCGGTCGGAGTCGTAGGTGTGCATGACGTCTCCGTAGTTCCAGAACCCGTACCAGCGGCGTTGCTCGGTTTGGCCCTGGTAGAAGTCGAACAGGAAATCCAGTTTGTCTTCCAACTCTGCCCGGGTCGGGGTACTGCGGTCCACGGGTGACCAGTCACCGAAGACTCCGGCGGCGTGCAGGTACTCGGGCGATGGCTGCAGAAGCGCGGGAGTGGACGCCGAGAGGGCATCGGCCGCGAGGCTTTCCGTGGAGGGTGTGGCGTCATAGGCGAACAGGGTCAGCTCATGGGTACGTCCGATGCCGGTGGGATTGCCGAAGCCGGGCTCGTAATCCTCGTACGTGATCTCCAGGCCCTCGAGTTGTTCCTCAAAGGTGTCCTGCCCCAAGCCGTCATGGTAGAAGCGGAGGTCCATGGGCTGCGCTTCGGGGGAGAAGAGCCACGCCGTCATTGTGGCTTCTGCAGTTGCGGCGCCGCGGATGTCCAGTTGGCCCGGGTGCGACTGCCAGAAATCTCGCACGCCAACCCCGAATCCGCCCCGGAGGTCACTCAGCGAGCAGAAGCCTGAGGACCGCGTTCCGCCGGAAATGCCCACCCAACCGTGGCCCGGAGCGGTACGTTTCCGCAGCTCAAAACCGTCTGCGCTCAGCTGCGTGAGCGTGTAGTCATTCCACGAGGGGATGAGGTGCAACCGCTGGGAAACCAGCGGGCTCCATTCGGTGGGCGGGGGAGTGGGTTCGCCGGCAATTTGGGCTTGGCGTACGGCCTCTCCCGGATCCCTCCGCAGGCCCGTCAACCCGCGGACCGCTTCCACGAGAAAGCCTCCGTCCGCGCCGGCGATCCGGACGTGGCGATCGTGCAATTCGCTCTCCAGCGGGACGCTGAACTGGACTCCCAGCCCGGCGAGGAAGTCCGTATCCGCCTCGCCATCCCAAATGAAGGAATGCATCATCCGGATGCTCCGCGCGCCGGCGTAAAGGTAGAAGCGGATGGTGAACGGAAGCCATTCCCTTTCGCCCAGGTCCGCCCGGTGACGGCCCTCCAACCGCACGACCGCCCGAACAGGGCCGTGCTGCTCCACCGTTACGGACATGACGTGGCCGGTGAAACCTTGGCGGGTTGTGCTGCCGGCTCCCTCACTTAGCCCGGTCTGGAGAAGACTCACGAGTCTGCCATCCTTCGCTACCACCGAACCGTCGCGGGTCAGCGGACTGAAGCGGGTCAACGTACTGAACAGCGTGGGGCCTGATCGGGGGAGCACCATCTCCAAGGTGCCGGTAGAGACCGTTACAGACTCTTCCGTTTCGGTGACCGTCACCTCAGGTGAGCGTTCGACGGCGGCTGCCGGGCCGCCGTCGTGCTCTGACGGTGGGTGCGCGGTGCCTTTGTTGGTGGTGACGCTGTATGCCGCCGATGGCTGATCCGTGGCGCCGACCGCTAGGCCCGCCCACTTGAGGGAGCCGTCGGGCCAGGTAGCGAGCGGCCAGGTTTGGGCGTTGATGGCCTCGCCGCTGGCATCGAGGACGGACAACTCTTCCGCGCCCCGTACGGTACCCCGTGGAAAGGGCATCCCCCACGTCGTGCCGCCGCTAAGCCTGGCGGGCGGTTCGTCGTCGAGCCACGTGATTGGGGCGTGCTGAGTCATGTTCGATTCCACCTAAAGTTCCGGAAAGCGCTTTCTTTGGTACGTTTCAAAAACCTACCTCCGGGCGTTGCGGGCCGCAAGAGGTGACCGCGGAATGATCCCAAAAACCGTCCCTGGCGACTAAGGAGAAGCGTGGGGGAGCAGATCGTGCGGGGGAATCGCGATGGACTGCGAACGCCTGATGCCATTAACGGCCGGCAGAAAAACCGGCGACGGCGGGAGTGTCGCGCCGTCGTCGGCGTATCGTTTAAGTCCCGGCCGCCTCTTGAAACGGACTTGTGTCATGGCGCGATTGATCATCATGGGCCCTCCAGGTTCCGGCAAAGGCACGCAAGCGGAAGTGATCGCCCGGCATTTCTCGATCCCCGCGATCTCTACGGGAGACCTCTTCCGTGCACATGTTCGGGACAAGACGGAACTCGGCGCAGAGGCCGGCGAGTACATGGACCGGGGTGAGTTTGTTCCTGACCATGTCACCACGGCTATGCTCCGCCAACGCCTGGAAGACGCCGATACAGGGAACGGGTTCCTCCTGGACGGCTACCCGCGCAATGTCATCCAAATTGGCGCCCTTGATGAGATTCTGGCCGCAAAACAACAGGCACTTGAAGTGGTTCTCGTGCTGACAGTGGAAGATGCCGAGCTCGTTGCCCGCATGCTTCAACGGGCTCAGGAACAGGGCCGCAGCGACGATACTGAACCTGTGATTCAGCGCCGGCTGGAGCTGTACCGGGACGAGACGCAACCTGTGGTGACTGCGTACAGCCAACGCGGAATCCTGTTGATGGTGGACGGCTCCGGCGATCGCGAATCGATCACGGCTGCTGCGATCGCTGCGGTGGAGAAGGCCTTGGCGGCTTAGCGCGCCACGGACGAAAGGCCGGAGCCAAGGGCCCGGAGATAGGCCGCGAATCCTTCGGGTGCCCGGGCCTGCAGCCGCCCGGAGGTTATCACCTTGGTGGTGTCAGTGGCGATGACCGCCAGCCCGAGCCGCCGAAGGCGTTCAACCAGGACCCGGTCCTCGTGGGACCTTAGCCTCGGAAAGCCGCCCGCGGCCAGATACGCAGAAGCACGGACGCCAAGGTTTGCCCCGTAAATATGGGGATGGTCCTCCCGGGAGGGGTGCAGTTCCCGCCAGCGTTCCAGGACTGCCTCGTCCATGTCCCGGGAATCCGGCTCCACGGATCCCAAGATGGCGTCGGCACCGGCGTTGGCAAGTTCCACCTGTCGCACCAGCCAGTGCCCCGGGACGGTGGAGTCGGCGTCGGTGGTAGCCAACCACGTACCTGCGCCTGCGCCTGCGGCGAAGGGCAGGCGTTCCAAGGCTGCACGGATGCCGGCGTCGCGGCTGGCGCCCGTGCTGCGAAATCCGACCTCCACCGGGAGGAAACGGAGATCAGCCAAAGTGTACGCAGCCGTGATGCTGGAGGATCGGTCCGTGCAGGCGTCCAGGACCACAGCGATTGAAACCCCGATTCCGGCGTGCTCGCGCTGAAGGGCATCCGCCGCGGTCTGCAACGCCGCCAATGCTGAGCCGATGTGCCTTTCCTCGTTGTGGGCCGGCATGACCACCGCGACGCTCCGGATTTTTTGCCTCTCCGCGGCGGTCACAGCGTTTCACTCGGGGCAACAAGGATCTCCAGCATGAAGTCCCTTTCCCGGTAGATTCCATGCGCGGGCCACGCAAGATGGCTGCGGGCCATTGCGTGCACCGCTTCCGCGTCCAGTTGCCAGCCCGAGATCGGGTGCCGCCAATGGCAAAGAAGCAGGGTGCCGCCGGGCCGGGTGGAAGCTCGAATCCGGTCCAGCAGTTCGCTCAGTTCTTCCGGCGAAAGGTAATAGCCCGTCTCGGACAACACCACCAGGTCGAAGGTCCCTTCTGGCCACTCGTCCGGCACAGTGAGGTGGCGGGCTTCGGCCGATGGGTATCCGGAGAGCCGCTGTCTTGCCTGGAGCAATGCCGTGCTGCTGGCGTCCACTCCAAGGAACTGCCGGCAGCGCCTTGCGAGTTCCTCGCTGAGGGTGCCGATGGAACAGCCCAGTTCCAAGCCGGAATCATACGACTCCTTGGGCAAGGCCCCCAACGTCAGGGCCCGCTTGCGGCGTTCGTACCAACTGGAGGAGTAGTCCCACGGATCCTCTTCACGGGAGTGAACCTCGTCGAAGATCCGCTCTGCGTCTGCTGCTGTGTTGCTCCCCGCTGTGAATGGGTGCCAGGCGAAGGTCTCGAAGTGACGGGAAAAGTGCTCCAGGAAAGTCCCGGACAGCAGCGTCTCATCACCCGGCTGCTCGGACAATGGTTCCACTTGCGAGGCATGGGCGCCCATTGCCTTGTTCTTGGCTTCCCGCTCCGCCGCGGTTAACGGGACCCGTACCCATGACTGCCACGCGGCATCGCCGGGTCCTGCCCAGAGCCAATACCAAATGGGGTACTCCAGCAGGCCATGGCCTCCGGCGCCGGCAACCCTGGCTGCGATCGAGCCCAAGGTGTCGTGGTCTGTGTGCCCGTCCGAGCGGTAGGGCGCCACGATCACCACGTTGTCCGCCGGATGGCCTGACGTTGCTTCGCGAACCGCGTCTTCGATTCGATCTTCATGGGCGGCCAGCCGCCCGTCCGGCAGCTCCAGGAATTGCCACGCCGCGCTGGGAGCCAGCCCGGACACAGCCGTGTCGAACTCATTGAGCCTGACGGCGGCAAGCTGTTCCGGCGTCGTGGTTTGCGACTCCGGGTGCGAGGCTTCGCCGGCTGTGCAGAGCAGGAGCTTCACGCTTGCCCCGCCGTGGTGGAGCTTGGCAAGGAGGCCGCCGGCGCCGAGTGTTTCGTCGTCCGGATGCGCGGCGAGCACCACAAAGGCCATGCTTGTGAGCCTGCTTGCGTCGAGCGGCAATTCCGGCAAGGCAGCGACGCCGCTGGCCGCCCATTCCGCCTCGGTTGTTCCCGTGTCTGCGTGCGAGAAGCTCACCATCCGGCGTCCCCATCCAGAGTCAAGGCGCCCAACTGCGCGTCGTCGCGCAGGGCGTGGTGCTGGCGAATGTATAAGGACAGGTCCGCTATTCGTTTTCCGTACGCCTCGTTGAAAGCCAGCGGGCCCGGTCCGAGGTTCTGGCTCACAACCGTTAGGACACGTTCGACGGCGGCGGCAACAGTCCCGCGGACGCGCAAGGCTTCGCTCCAGGCGCTGGAGCCGTCCGCACCTGAATCGGCCAGGCCGCCGGCGTCGATCCGTTCGGCTGTTTCGGCCAGGTATCCGCCGACGGAGGTGAGGATCCGGTCCACCTCGCCCAGGGAAGCGAGGGCGATCTGGTCCGGGTTCCGGCCGTTTCCTACGCCCGCGGCCAGGGCTGCCCTGAAGTCACGGGCCATTGCCACGGCTCCGCCGAACCAGCACGAGGCCACTCCCATGCCACCCCAGGCGAAGCCGGGACGTTTGAAATACCAGCCCTCGTCGCCCACCGGTGCTGCCTTCACATGCTCGAACTGGACGGTGCCGCTGGGGATTTCCTGCAGGCCGCGGCTGGTCCACTTCGGGGTTTCGCACGATACTCCAGGGTCCTTCAGGCTGACGGCGAAGGCCGTCCTGCCGTTGCCTTCCGTGTGGGCTGTGATGATGGCATTGTCCAGTTGGGCGGCCAGCGAGCACCAGGGTTTGGCGCCGTTGAGTACGTAGTTTCCGGCAGGGCCGGTCTTGGCCTCGAGTTTCATGCCGGGGCCTTCGGCCGCGAAGACCCCCCACGTGCCTGTCTCGATTGCTTCGGAACCGGACTGGGCCAGGATTGCGAGGGCGTCCAGATGGGGTTCAAGGACGCGTCCGGCGGCCACGTCCACAGCCGTTACGGACGCCAGGAGTTCCCAGAGCTTGGCTGTGTTGCCCTCGCCAGGTTTCGGGGCAGTGTGTCCTATCTCCCCGGCAATAGCCAACAGTTCAGGGATGTTACCCACGGCCGACCGGATCTCTTCGAGTACGGGTTCCAGGGCTTGAAGTTGAACGGACTCGGAACTGATGCGTACGGGATGGGCTTCGGGGTCGCTCATGGAGTCAAGCCTAAACTAAGGAGCCTTAGGTTATGGGCTGGGAGAAGCAAGAACGACGGCGGGAGGGGCCGATGCTTGGCATCGCGCCGAGGTGCGACGGAGGTGAGCAGTGCGCTGGGTTTCCAACGAGTTCCGCCAGCTGAAAAGTTCCCATTGGTCTCCACATGACGCAGGCTATTCACAAGTTTTGTCACATGAATCACATCATCTTGTCATTTCACGTGACAAGATTCCTACGCTGGAAAGGTCAATGTTCCCGAGCCTTAGGAATTCCAGTGCCACAACCAAACGACTCCGCTTCCATCTCCACCGACTCCCACAGTCCGCCCGGAAAGAACCCGCCTGGCAAGAACCCGCCCGGCAACCCCTGCAAAGCCGGAAGTTTCCTCAGCAACCTTGGAGCGGACCTCCCCGCATCCCTCGTAGTCTTCCTCGTTGCACTTCCACTCTCACTCGGCATCGCCGCCGCCTCCGGAGCGCCCGTCATGGCCGGGCTCATCGCAGCCGCCATCGGAGGAATCGTCGCCGGCAGCCTAGGCGGCTCCCCACTTCAGGTGAGTGGTCCCGCCGCCGGGCTGACCGTCGTCGTCGCCGGTCTGGTTGATGAGTTCGGTTGGCAGGTGACGTGCGCTATTACTGCGGGCGCCGGCGTCGTGCAGTTACTGCTGGGCATTAGCCGCGTAGGCAGGGCGGCACTCGCCGTTTCGCCGGTGGTGGTCAAAGCGATGCTGGCCGGCATCGGCATCACGATCATCCTGCAGCAGTTGCATGTGCTTCTCGGTGGCCAGGCGGCTGGGTCCGCCGTCGAAAACCTGACCGCACTTCCGGTGGCCATCACCAATGTCGAGCTGCACTCCGCCCTTCTGGGCCTGGCAGTCGTGGCCATCCTCCTCGCCTGGAAATACCTGCCCACCGCAGTGCGGAAGATTCCCGGCCCGCTGGCGGCGGTCGTCGCTGTCACCGCTTTGTCTGCAGCAGTTGCGCCCAGCGTCGAGCGCATCAGCTTCAGCGGTTCGCTGTTCGACGCCGTTGCCCTGCCAAGCTTGCCCGACGGCAACTGGCGTGCCGCGGTCATGGCAGTCATCACGGTAGCCCTGATCGCAAGCATCGAGTCGCTGCTGTCCGCGGTCGCGGTGGACAAGATGCACGCGGGCACCCGGACCAATCTCAACCGGGAGCTCGTCGGCCAAGGCTCCGCCAACGTGGTCTCCGGAATGCTCGGCGGCCTCCCCGTGACGGGCGTGATCGTCCGCAGCGCCACCAACGTTGAGGCAGGCGCCGCGAGCCGTACATCCGCCATCCTGCACGGCGTGTGGGTCCTGGTGTTCTCGGCACTGTTCGCCGGTCTCATCCAGCTGATCCCGTTGTCCGTGCTCGCAGGCCTGTTGCTCGTCATCGGCGCCAAGCTCATCAAGGTCGCCGACATCAAGACCAGCCTCCGAACCGGCGACCTCCTGGTCTACGTGGTCACGCTGGCATGCGTTGTTGTACTGAACCTGCTCGAAGGCGTCATTATCGGCCTCGCGCTCGCGGCCCTCTGCGTGTTGTGGCGGGTGCTCCGTGCTCAGATCCACGCCCAGGCTCCCGCGGGTGAACAGCTACCGTGGCGTGTGACGATCGCCGGGTCCTGCAGCTTTTTCGCCCTCCCTCGACTAAACCGCGTGCTGCACTCCGTGCCCGAAGGGCAGGACGCAGTGGTTGAACTCAACGCCGATTACCTCGATCACGCCTTCCGGGAGGCTCTGGTCGCCTGGCAGACGCAACACCGCTCGAGCGGCGCCTCGGTGGTGTTGGAGGAACACGGAACCACCGCTTTCACCGACGCCGCGGACAACACTCCCCAGCGCCAGGATCCACGCGAATTCCCGCTGCCGCCCAGGACTTCCTGGCAGTCGTCGCCTCTGGATGGTGCCCACCAGGAAGCGCACGACGACGGCGGGCAGCTTCCGCTGCGGTCGATCCTCCTTGGCATCGACAAATACCATCGACGCTACGCAGACAAGGTTCGTCCGCTGGTGCAGGATCTGACCGAGGGGCAGAACCCGGACACATTGTTTGTGGCCTGCGTCGACTCCCGGGTCAATCCGAACCTCATCACCAGCAGCGGCCCGGGCGACCTTCTGACACTGCGGAATATTGGCAACGTCGTGTGCCCTGACGGCAGGGATGCCTCGATCGACTCCGCACTGGCATTCGCGGTCAAGGGCTTGTCCGTGGACTCGATCGTGATCTGCGGCCACTCCAACTGTGGCGCGATGAAGGCTGTAATAGCCGACGCCGAGGGTGCGGCCGCGGCCTTGGGCCGGGGATTCGATGCCTGGTTGGAGCACGCCCGGCCGAGCTACCGCTCGCTGTTGGACGGTCATCCTGTCGCCCTTGCTGCCGAAGCTGAAGGCTACAGCCGGCTGGACCAGCTAAGCATGGTGAACGTCGCTGTCCAGCTCCAGAAACTCGAAGAGCACCCGGTTACCGGGCCCGCTTTAACAACTGGGCAAGTGCAGGCCACGGGCTTGTTCTACGACATCTGCACCGCCCGGGTGGTCCTGGTCACGCCGCAGGGCATCGAGCAACTGGATCCGAGCATGGCCGTTCACTAGCCTGCCAGCTGGCGTGCGTTGCTTGCTTGCGTTGGCCTCCGTTGCTTCGTGACCTGCTTTGAGCCGACACTGGCCCCGACACGCCGATACCTGCGGCGTGTCGGTGCCGTCCGGCTGCCAAAGGGGGTCGTGAAGCAACAGGGCTCCTTCCTGTGGGGATCTTTGGCTCGAGAGTAGCCCTCGGCCCTCCCCGAGGCCCAGCAAAGTGCGGAATACTGGAGCCGGAACCACGATTTGCGTCAGGAGCGGACTGCCGTGCGAGGAGGTGGCGAAAACGTGAACGCGGAGAACAACGCCTTCAGGCGGAAGCTCGAGCGGGGCGCGGAATTGCGGGCCGTCCGCTCGTGGGGCGGCAATGCCGAGGAAGACGCAGAGCTAGAGGCGGCCGACGCAGAAGACCGGGAGAAACGCCGGAAGGTGGACGATGCCGCGCGGGTCGAATATTTGATCCGGGATGCCATGAACCAGGGCAAGTTCGACAACCTCAAGTACGCCGGCAAACCGATCCCGGGCTTGGGCGAGCACTATGACCCGGACTGGTGGGTCAAGGGCCTCATTCAGCGTGAACAACTCAGCGGGATCGGGCCGCCAGCCATCCTGCTACGAATCGAGGACGCTGAACTCGACGCAAAGCTGGATCAGCAGTACACGGAAAAGCAGGTCCGCGACATCCTGGAGGACTTCAACAAGCGGGTCGTCGAGGCCCGTCGCCAGCTTCAGGGCGGCCCGCCTGTGATCACCAAGCTGCGGGATGTTGACGCCGAGCTGGAACGTTGGCGCGAGCGTCGGACTGCGGCGTCTCCACCTGAGCCGGAGCCGGAGGAACCAGTCAAGCGAACGTGGTGGCAGCGGCTCTGGAACGGCTCCGGCTGAGCTGTACTTCTGCTGGATCATCCAGCAAAGATTCGCCCCCACCAAGCAGCGGACGACGACGGCACTCAAGTGCCGCCGTCGTACGCCTGTTGCGTCCGTCGAATCCGTTAGGCGAAGCTGTCTTCCTTTGCCTGTTCCGACTCTTTTCGTCCACCCTTGATCAGCGACGACAGGTGCGCCTGCTGTTGGCGGAAATGCCCATGTGCCGTGAGGCCGAACTCGTAGGCCGATTCTGCGTGCTGGGTGAGGTCCACTCCGGTGATTTCGTGTTCGTGGGCCACACGGAATCCGATGGTCTTGTGAATAGCGCGGCCGATCACAAGGGTGCCCAGGCCCGAGATGGCGATGGTGAGCAGCACGGCTACTGTCTGCGCCACGAGTTGCTGCACGCCGCCGCCGTAAAGGAGGCCACCGGCCACGCCTTCCTGGGGGAAGGCAACGAAGCCAAGTGAAAGCGTGCCGATCACACCGGCGCCGAAGTGCACGCCCACGACGTCAAGGGAGTCGTCGAAACCGAACTTGTACTTCAGGTCCACAAACACGGCACAGGCGGCGCCGGCAACGAGTCCCAGGCCAAGGGCTGCGAGCGGGGTGATGTTGGCGCAGGAAGGGGTGATGGCCACCAGGCCGGCGACAACGCCGGAGGCTGCGCCCAACGATGTCGGGTGTCCGTGGCGGATCTTTTCCGTGACCAACCAGCTCAGCATCGCAGCGGCAGGAGCCACCAGGGTGTTGACCCAGATCAGGCCTGCCTGTTCAACAGTGGTTGCAGCACCGCCGTTGAAGCCAAACCACCCGAACCAGAGGATTGCTGCGCCGATCATGATGAACGGAACGTTGTGGGGGCGGTGGTTGGGGTCCTTGGCGAATCCGTGACGCTTTCCCACGATCAATGCGAGGACGAAAGCGGCGGTACCTGAACTGACCTCAACCACGGCACCGCCGGCGAAGTCGATCACCTGGCCGAAGATCTGCGTGACGGCTCCACCCGCGCTCATCAGGCCACCGCCCCAGATCATGTAAGCCAGCGGGCAGTAAACCACGGTGACCCAGATGGGTACGAAGAGCGCCCAAGCGCCGAACTTGGCGCGGTCGGCGATGGCACCGCTGATGAGTGCCACGGTGATGATGGCGAAGGTGGCTGCGAAGACTACCTTGAGGAGATCGGGCGAACCGATGAGGTCCTGGAGGCCGAAGTGGGCGAAGGGGTTGCCGAACAGGCCCAGGAAGCCGTCGCCGGTGGTCATCGAGTATCCCCACAGGACCCAGACCACGCCAACAATGCCCGCAGAGATAAAGCTCATCATGATCATGTTGAGCGCTGCTTTGGCGCGGGTCATGCCGCCGTAGAACAGGCCGAGGCCCGGAGTCATGAAAAGCACCATTGCCGATGACAACATCAGCCAGACGTGTTGCGCAGAGATCTCCACTGCGTTCCCTTCTGATCAAGCCTGTCCGAAACGGGCCCCGTGTTGCACGGCCCTCACTACCCCCGGATCAATATTCGGTGAGCTATGTTTCCGACTCAGAAGAGCTAAGTTGCAGGTAAGTTACAGAAACCCCACGTTCGTGAAGATCACGTGACTGGCATGTTTCGGGGATGTTACCGGCGCTTCTCGCTTGGTCATTTTCGCGGCCCTGTTTCGCCCGGTCATTTTTCGCGCGGCCCTGCTGGGTATCCGTCGCGCCTGCTGAAGATGATGATCGCCAAGGCAGTGGCCGTTGGCAGCGCTGCGGCCAGCGGCACCAACTGAGCCCCAACCGTGGTCAGTGCCAAAGCACCGTAGCCGGCACCGACGGCGATCCCTAGCTGGATGGTCACTACCGTGAGGCCGTTGGCCGCATCCTTGTGCTCCCCGCCGGCTCGAAGGATTGCGGCCTGGTTGTAGATGCCGATCGCTCCGAAGGAAACGCCCCAGGCAACCATCAGCGCGAAAACCCCCACCCACGTGCCGCCCAGAACCGGCAGCAGCGCGAAGGCAAGGAAAAGAAGCCCGACGGCGGTAATCACCGAACGCCGGGGATGGGAATCGGCGGTCAGGCCAGCAATCCAGATCCCGACCAATCCTGAGATCCCCACCACAGACAGGGAAATGCCAGTGAGGGCCTCGGGCAATCCGGAGGCGAGCAGGAAAGGGGCAACATAGGTAAAGAGTGTGAAGTGTGCCAGCAGCAAGAGTGGCCAAGCGGTGGCCACGGCGATCACGCCCGGTAGCTTGAGCGCTGCCCGGATCGACGGCGTCTTGTGGGTGCCCGGATCATGCGCAGCAGGCAGGAGCCAGAACGCCAAAACTGCCAATAGGACGCCAACCCCGGCCAGGACCACGAAAGAAACCCGCCATGTCATGAGCGTGCCCATCAGTGTGCCAATCGGAGCACCGACAGCCAACGCGATGCTGGTCCCGCTGAAGACGACGGCCATGGACTTGCCCACCGAGTGGGCAGGAACGATGCGCGCCACATACGGCGCCATGCTCGACCACAACATGCCATGGGCAATTCCGCCCAGAAGCCTTGCGACGATGGCCACTTCGAGATTTGGGCTCAAGGCCAGCACGACGTTGCTAAGGGCGAAGGCAAGCACGGTCCCGATCAACAGGGTCTTCCGTGGGACGCGCCCGCCCAGAAGCCGGGACAAGGGAAGGGCCGTGAAAACGATGATTGCTGCATATGCTGCGGTCAGGGAACCCACAGCCGATTCCTCCACCCCAAGATCCCGGCTGATCTGGGGAAGCAGCCCGGACGGAAGCAGCTCTGTGGTGACAGCCGTAAAGCCCGCGGCAGCAAGCACCAAAAGGCCACCCCAAGGGATCTTGCTCGCTGCCCGGGTTTTCGCTGGGGTTGGCTTGGTCTTTCCTTTATTGGGTGTTGCGTGCATCTGGGTTTCGACCGCCAAAGGGTCCTGCTTCAAAGATTGCTCCTCAGGATGAATCACGTTGTGGGGCATGTTCGTGAATAGTCCTCTCAACGCTACCCAGCCAGTGGGGCGCGAGGGAGGCTCTGACAGAAACCCCTTTCTTGGGGCGCAGAGCAGGCCCCGCAAGAAACCTAGCGAGCGTAGAGTTCCGTGAAATTCCTCAGGACCCGCATGGGTTCCGTCACGGAGGCATGCTTGGCGGTTTCGATGAGCTCGTCGGCAGCGTCCGGCGGAAAATAGCCTGCGTCCTTGTAGATGTTAATCCTGGTGACGAGGCCATCCACGTCCAATTCCGGGTGGAACTGCGTGGCGTAGAGATTCTTCTTGATGCGGAACATGTGCACAGGGCAGGCCGCGGAACTCGCGAGCAACACAGCGCTTTCCGGCAGTTGGCTGCAGGCTTCCTTATGCCCAACGAACGCTTCGAAAGTGTGAGGCAGGCCTTTGAGCAGGGGATCGCGTTCCCCGTCTGCGGTCAGTTTGATCTCCGTAGCACCGACCGGTTCGCCGTAGCGGCGGTCAATGATGGCTCCCTGATGAACACCCAACGTGCCAACGCCGTAGCAGGCACCCAAGAAGGGGAAGTCCTCGGCCACGATGCGATCCAGGAGGGCTGAAAGTTCTGCTTCGACGCGAAGCTGGGTCTGACTCTTCTCCTCCACAGGGTCGCTGGAGGTGTAAGGACTGCCGCCCACGATCACGCCGGAGTAATCGGCCAAGTCAACGGCTGGCAATGGTTCCGCCTCCAATCTGAAGCGGACCAATTCCTCAGCCCGCAGCCCGCAGTACCGGAGGTAGGCCTGGTACTCGTCATCCGCTGCTGCGTCTTCAGCACGGGTGGCCAACAAAAGGAAGGGCTTCACAGGCCCAGTCTGCGGGAGGAATGACAGGCTTTCAAAGTCTTTCTGCCTGTTAGGCGCGCTTTGCGCCCAAGACCCGGGATTACCGCGCAGACCGGGCCCCGCAACGCAGTCCCACTCAGCGAGGTGCGGCGGGCGACGTGCTCGGGCCAGGGGAAGGCGGGGGAGGCGGCGGGTTGAAGGCACCGCTCGGATAGAGGGCGGTGGCCTGCATCATGTAGTTGGCCCATTGCGGCCCGGCAATCATGTAGCCGTCAAGTGACTTGTAGAACTTGCCGTTGATGGTGACGTTTTGTCCTGCCCGCTGTTGTCCGGCGGACGTGTCGCCAAAGAATGAGGCTGTGGCGAGCCGGGTGGTGAATCCGGCCACCCAGGTTGCGCCGTTGTTGTTCGAGGTGCCGGTCTTTGCCGCCACCGGGACCTGGTTCTGGACTTTGGGTTCGATGTAGACGCCGGATCCGAGCTTGAGTACGTCCTGCAGGACCGCTGTGACTCCCCGGGCCACAGCCGGTTTCACAGTCTCCTTGCATTGAGGGGTTTGTGCTGGGTACTTCCTGCCTTGTGAGTCGCTGATGTCGGTGATGGCGATTGGTTTGCAATAGGTCCCATCGTTGGCGAATGTTGCGTAGGCGCTCGCCAGTACAACGGGAGCGACGCCGATGGACCCCAAGAGGTTGCCGATCTGGTGCATGTTGATGGGGGCGTTGTCCAGTCCGCTATGCAAACCGACCGCGTCTACCATTTTTTGGATGCCGCAGAAATCCAACTGGGCCGCAGTAGCGAATGTGGCGGTGTTAATGGAGTTGTAAAGGCCGTAGTTGATGGGCATTGGGCGGTAGTAGCCCTCGTCGTTGTTCTGCAGGTCATCATCTGCGCCGAGGTTTTGTGCCTTCTGCGCAGTGCTGTATCCACCCAGCACCTTTCCGCAGCTGGATCGCCAGGGGAAGCCAACAGGGTAGACACGCCGGGAAGCATCCACCACGGCAGTGGGCGATTTGCCCTCGTTGAGCCACTCCGCGAAGATGAATGGCTTCATGGTGGAACCGGGTTGGAAGCCGCCTGCACCGTTGAGGTCAAGGCCGTTTTCGTCCTTCGCATCCACGCTGAAGTTCAGCTGGGTATCAAACTTCCCGTCCTGGGGAACGAACACCGTGTTTTGGGCCATGGACAGGATCTTGCCTGTGCCCGGTTGCACGGTTGTCATGGCAGCTCCCCACTTGTCCGGGTTTGCGCCAGCGGAGGCATCCACTTGTACTTGGGCCGCTGCCTGCAACCGGCTGTCCAAGGTGGTGGTGATCGTGAGCCCGCCCCGGTAGAGGAGACGTTCGCGATCCTCCATGGTTGCACCGTAGGCCTCATTGTTCATGATCAGGTGGGACACGTAATCGCAGAAGTAGATGGCAATGGAGGCGCCCGCGCAGCCTTGCAGGGACGGGGTAATTTTCAGCTCGACTGGTGAAGCTACTGCCGTGTCATGGTCTGCTTGCGTGATCTTCCCCTGTTCGAGCATCCTGTCCAGTACCAGGTTTCGTCGATTGAATGCTGATTCCGGCGCTGTTGTGGGGTCGTAGACGCTGGGTCCATTCACCAAGCCGGCCAGAAGAGCGGCCTGCGGCAAAGTGAGGTCCTTCGCTGACGTGCTGAAGAAGTATCGCGAAGCAGCTTCGATGCCATACGCGTTCCGGTTGAAGAACACAATGTTGAGGTACCCCTCAAGGATTTGGTCTTTGCTGAAGCGTTTTTCAAGCTCCAGGGCGAGCTTGATCTCACGGAGCTTGTCGCCCAAGGACTTGTCCCCGCTGAGCACCACGTCCTCTGGCCGGCCCTGCGAGAGCCGGGACTCGTTCAGCACGTTCGTGACGTATTGCTGCGTCAGGGTGGACGCGCCTTGCCTGGTTCCCTTGGTCACGTTGGATGTCAGTGCGCGGATGATGCCCTGGGCATCAACTCCCGGATGCTCGTAAAAGCGACTGTCTTCGATGGCAATGATCGCCTGGCGAATGAAGGGGGACATCTGGTCCAGCGGAACCTTCACCCGGTTTTCTGCATAAAACGTGGCGATGTGCTGCCCATCGGCAGTGACTATGTTGCTGGAAAGGGATGGCGAATTAACATCCAACTGGCTGGGCAGGCTTTCGTAAAAGCCGATGGAACCGCCCATGGTTGTGCTGGTGAACTGAACCACCGGCACCATGAAGCCGCAGATCAGCACCCCGCAGAGGGCGCTCACGAAGAAAAACCCGAAGATCCTCAAAAGGACCTTGCCAAGACCTAACCGTGGACCCTTGTTCCGCGCCATTTCGTGCCATTCCGTCGAGATGTCAGGCTGAAAAGTAGCTACAGAATACGTCTGCGGACGCCACCGATCCATGGTTTTGGGGCCTGAAAAAGGTCCCAAATTGGACTCAATCCAGTGGCAGTGTGACCCTCACAGTGGTGCCCCGCCCAAGCTGGGAGTCGATCTCAACTGTCCCTCCGGCGTCGTGGACGGCAATGGACATGAGCAGCAGGCCGAAGCCATGGCGGCGGCCGCTGGGGGCGGCGTGGATTTCGAAACCTTTGCCGTTGTCCATGATCGTCAGTTGGATTCCGTGGTAGACGGCGTTGAGGCGGATGGTCAGTTCACTTGCGTCGGCGTAGTTGAGGGTGTTGCTGAAAGTCTCCTGGGCTACGTGGTACAGCAGTGCGGCGGATGCGGACGAGATTTCGATGCCGTGGTGGGGTGTGCTCCAGTGGACGGTCACGCCGGAGCGTCGAAGCGGTGCAGCAAGCCTGTCGATGCATCCCGCGACACCCAGGGCGTGGAAATCCACGGGGTGCTGGTCCTGGATGATGCCCTTGACGGTGATCACCTCTGTTAGCGCTGCTGCCTGTTCCATTGGTCCCCCACATCATTGTGATTCTTGCTGGTTTGTTCGTTGCCGAAACCCTGATGGATTGATGGAATGAGGGCTCCGTCTGCTTCCAGCGTGGCGCGGCATCATCAAGGACTCTGTTTGTTTGGCTCAATTTCCGATCAAGTTTGTGCGGCGGCCTTGCGGAGGCGGCACACTTCATGCGGGGGCCCGACGACGGCACGTACGCACCGCCGTCGGGCCCTGTTTGTGGGGGTCTAACTTTCCTGTGGAAGCTCCGCGAGCAGGTCCTCGTCGCCGTCCCTGGGGTCGCCGCCGCTGAGTTCGCCGGAAACGCGCGAAATCGCCGGAAACCTCCAGACGAACTGGCAGCTTTCCGGCGATCTCGGCGCAGGGCGCAGACTAGGTGAGCTTCACCTGGCGGTTCATGTCCTTGTACAGCAGGTAGCGGAACTCGCCCGGCCCGCCGGCATAGCAAGCCTGCGGGCAGAACGCGCGGAGCCACATGAAGTCGCCGGCTTCCACTTCCACCCAGTCGTTGTTGAGCAGGTACATGGCCTTGCCCTCAAGGACGTACAGGCCGTGCTCCATGACGTGGGTCTCCGGGAAGGGAATCACGCCGCCGGGTTGGAAAGTGACGATGTTGACCTGCATGTCGTGGGCGAGGTCGCTGGAGTCCGTGAAGCGCGTGGTCTTCCAGACGTCGTTCGTGTCAGGCATGGAGGTGGGCTCCACGTCCTTCTCGTTGGTGACGAAGGACTTTGCTTCGAAACCCTTCAGGCGTTCGTAGGCTTTGCGGATCCAGTGGAAGGAGACGATGTCGTCGGAGACGTTCTCCAGGCCCCACTCGGAACCGGCCGCGAGGTAGGCGTAGCCGCCCTCCTCGAGGTGGTGCAGTTCGCCGTCGAGCGTCAGGTTCACCTGGCCCTTGGTCACGAAGATGACGCCTTCAACGCCTGCTTCGAACTCGGCCTTGGGAGCCCCTCCGCCGGGGGCGATCTCCACGATCAACTGCGAGAACGTGGTGGCAAAGCCGGAGATCGGCCGCGCAATGATCCAAGAGCGTGTGTTGGAGAATCCAGGCAGGTTGCTGGTGACGATGTCCGTCATCACGCCCTTGGGGATCACGGTGTAGGCCTCGGTGACGATCGCCCGCTCCGTGGTGAGGTGGGTCTGCGGCGGCAGGCCGCCCTGGGGGTAGTAGTACTTACCCATGCGAAAAGCTCCTATCAGTGGGAAGTCGGTTGTGCGAGCCGCGGGTGCGCCAGTGCGGTCAGCTGTGAAAGTTCGACGCCGGCAAGCGCCTTGACCTCGTCGGTCCCCACTGCGCCGCACTGGACGCCCCGAAGAACGAAACCAGCGAGTGCACGGGCGGTGGCGGGCTCATCCATGACGCCGCCTTCGGTGCGCTCCACATAGTTCCGGAGGCGCAGCGCTGCGGCAGGCAGGCCTTCGCGGTAGAAAGCGTACGACGCCGAGAAACGGCTGGGGAGTTGGGCGGCGTGGAGATCCCAGCCCTGGTAGTAGCCGTTTTCCAGGGAGCGGCGGACCAGCCGGCCGTGGAGCTTCCAGGCGTCTTCAACTGCGTCGCCTACGGGAATGATGTTGGTGGAACCGTCAGAGAGGCGGATACCCGTTCCGGCGACAGCCAGCTGCATGACTTCCTTGGCGAAATCAGCAACCGGGTGCTCCATGGACTGGTACTCGGCCGAGATTCCCAATGAAGCGCTGTAGTCGTACGTCCCGTAGTGCAGGGCACTGATGCGGCCCGGGACAACGTGGGGGAGCTGCGCCACAGGGGAGGTTCCGTCGGCGCCCAGAATGAGCTGCGGGGTTTCCACCTGCACCTCGAAACGGAGCCTGCCGGCGGGGAGTCCGTGGACTTCCTCGAGGCGCGAGACCGCGAAGTCCATGGCCTGCACCTGGGCCACCGTGGTGACTTTCGGCAGGGTGAGGATCAGCCCGGCGGGGAGTTCCCCTGCAGCAGCCAATGTGGACACGAACAGATCCAAGGTGCGAAGGCCACGGGCACGTGTGGCTGCTTCGAAGCACTTGAAGCGTATGCCGATGAACGGCGGAGCAGTTCCCGCTGCAACCGCAGCAGCAACAGCGTTGGCGGCAGCAACGGCGTCGGCGTCTTCTGCCTCGTCACCGCGGTCTCCGTAGCCGTCTTCGAAGTCCAAACGAAGGTCTTCGATCGGCTCAGCGGAAAGTTTCGCAGCGACCCGTGACGCAACAGCAGCAGCCAAATGAGGCTCCTGGCCCAACAGCTGGCCGAGCTTTTCCAGGCCACCGTGAGCTTCCGCCGTCGCGAGCGCCTGGGTACCCCAATCGGCCGCAAATGACGGTGTGAAGCGGTCCGCCGGGATGTAGACGGTGTGGATGGGCTGGCGTGAGCCGTCGTCGCCGGGGTAATTGCGGTCAAGCAACGTATCCGTGGCGGCGAGCTGGGACTCGATATGAGCCAGATCTGAGGAAGAGAATGAGCCCATCTCAGCCCACCAGTTCGTAGGCGGGTGTTGTCAGGAAGTCCGTGTAATCGTCGGAAAGACAGATGTCCTCGATCAGCTTGGAAGCCGGTTCGTAGTACTTGGTGAAGTTCTCGTCGCCGAACTCGATGCGCAGGCGCTCGGTTTCTTCGCCGAGGATTCGTGTGACGAGTTCGCGGGTAACGGTGTTGCCCGTGTCTGCGAGCACCGACTTGTTGCGAATCTGCTGCCACACCTGCGAGCGGGAGATTTCCGCGGTCGCGGCATCTTCCATGAGGTTGTGGATGGCAACTGCACCGCTGCCGGAGATCCAGACACCTGTATATGCGACGGCGACGTAGAGGTTCAGCCGAAGCCCGGCTTCCGTGACGGTGCCGCCAGCAGAGGCGACGTCGATCAGCTGCTCAGCCGTGACGTTCACCTCGGGGCGCTGTTTGTCCAGCTGGTTGGGCTTTCCGCCGTTGGCGGGGTCACCGAGGACCGAATCGAACACTTCGCGGCAGGTGGAAACGAGGTCCGGGTGCGCAACCCAGGAGCCGTCGAAGCCATCGTTTGCCTCGCGCGTCTTGTCGGCGCGGACCTTGTCGAAGGCCGCAGCGGTGACGTCGGGCTGCTTCCGGTTCGGGATGACGGCGGCCATGCCGCCCATGGCGAAGGCGCCACGCTTGTGGCAGGTCTTGACCAGGAGTTCGGTGTAGGCGCGCATGAACGGAGCCGTCATGGCAACGGTTGCGCGGTCCGGGAGGACGAACTCTTCGCCGGCATCACGGAAGTACTTGATGATGCTGAACAGGTAATCCCAGCGTCCGGCGTTCAGCCCCGAAGCGTGGTCGCGCAGCTCGTAAAGGATCTCGTCCATTTCAAACGCGGCTGGAATGGTCTCGATGAGCACGGTGGCGCGGATGCTGCCCTGCGGGATGCCGAGGAAGTCCTGGGCGAAGACGAAGACATCGTTCCAGAGGCGGGCCTCCAGGTGGCTCTCCATCTTGGGCAGGTAATAGTAAGGGCCGTGGCCATTCAGGAGCAGCTGCTTGGCGATGTGGAAGAAGTGCAAACCAAAGTCCACCAGCGCGCCCACAGCAGGTTCGCCGTCGATCAGCAGGTGGTTTTCTTCCATGTGCCAGCCGCGGGGACGGGCAACAACAACAGCCAAAGGTGCGTCCGTGCGGAGACGGTACTCCTTGCCTTCCGGCGAGCTGTAGCTCAGGGTGCCCTGTGCTGCGTCGCGGAGGTTGAGGATCGCGTCAATGACGTTGGGCCAGGTTGGCGTGCTGGCATCTTCGAGGTCCGCGAGCCAGACCTTGGCGCCGGAATTGAGCGCGTTGATGGCCATCTTGGCCGGGGTTGCCGGGCCGGTCATCTCAACGCGACGGTCCTGCAACGCCGCCGGTGCATCGGCAACCTTCCAGTCGCCGTCGCGGATTTCCTGGGTCTCCGGGAGGAAGTCCAAGCGGCTGGTGTCCGCAACCTTCTGGCGCTTTACCTTCCGCGCTTCAAGGAGCTCGTTGCGGGTGCCGGCGAAACGCTTGTGCAGTTCCTCGATGAAACCCAGTGCCTTGGGGGTGAGGATTTCCTCGGCGCGATCAATCGGCCGGGGATCGGTGACTGTGATAGCCATGTGAGCGGATTCCTTTGTTCTAGAGTGCGCTGGCGGCGTTGGCGTGCGCAGCGTTAGCTACGGCAGTCGCTACATCGGCGGCAACATGGGGATCGAAGACGCTGGGGATAATGTAACTCGCGTTCAGCTCATCGTCAGCCACCCGGTTGGCAATTGCCTCGGCGGCGGCCACCAGCATGTTCGGCGTGATGTCGGATGCTCCAGCATCCAGCAGTCCGCGGAAGAAGCCGGGGAAGGCCAGCACGTTGTTGATCTGGTTCGGGAAGTCGCTGCGTCCCGTGGCGACAACGGCCGCGTGCTTGGAAGCGATGACGGGGTCGATTTCCGGCGTCGGGTTGGCCATGGCGAACACAATTGCGTTCTCGGCCATGGAAGCAACCTGCTCCTCGCCGATCACGTGCGGGGCGCTGACTCCGATGAAGACGTCTGCTCCCTTGAGGGCGTCGTGCAGGGTTCCGGAGAAGCCTTCTTCATTCGTGTTCGCGGCAATCCAGCTGCGGTGCTCGTCGTCGTACTTCTCGCCGGAGTGGATGGCGCCCGAGCGGCCAGCAGCGATGATGTGCTGCGCGCCCTGGGCCTTGAGGAGCTGGATGATGGCGGAACCGGCAGCGCCAACCCCTGAGACGACGATCTTGACCTCGGACAGCTTCTTGTCCACCACGCGCAGGGCGTTGACCAGCGCGGCCAGGGTCACGATCGCCGTGCCGTGCTGGTCGTCGTGGAACACCGGGATGTCCAGTTCTTCGCGAAGGCGGTTCTCGATCTCGAAGCAGCGCGGTGCGGCGATGTCTTCCAGGTTGATGCCGCCGTAGACCGGGGCCATGGCCTTGGCGATCATGATGATTTCTTCGGTGTCCTGCGTGTCCAGGCAGACCGGCCAGGCGTCCACGTTGGCGAACTGCTTGAACAGTGCGGCCTTGCCTTCCATGACGGGGAGGGCGGCGGCGGGGCCAATGTTGCCCAGGCCCAGAACCGCAGAACCATCCGTGAGGACGGCGATGGTGTTGCGCTTGACCGTCAGGTTGCGGGCAGCGGCCGGGTCTTCTGCAATGGCCAGGCAAACACGCGCGACGCCGGGAGTGTAGGCGCGTGACAGATCGTCACGGTTGCGCAGGGCTACTTTGGGGACCACCTCGAGCTTGCCGCCGAGGTGCATGAGGAAGGTGCGGTCCGAGACGTGCTGGACGGTGACGCCGTCGAGGGCATTCAGGGCATCTTTGACACGTGCCGCGTGGGCGTCATCAGTGGTGTTGCAGGTGACGTCCACGACGATCGTCTCGTGGTGGGATTCCGTGACGTCCAGCGCGGTGATCGCTGCACCGGCTGCGCCGACGGCTGCTGCCAGTTCACTGGTAGCGGTGAAGCTCGACGGTGCGGCGACGCGCAGGGTGATCGAGTTTCCGGGGCTCGGATTCGCCATTGAAATTCCTCCTGTTAGGCCCGTTCCCGGGCCGCCGTTCCAAACTGAATGTTTTCGTATTATGGATATTATTATCTGCCAAGTGGAAATACAACCCCCTGCTCGGTCATCTTGCGTCTCGTCGCGCTCTCGGCTGGCGTGCTGTATCTTGGGTGTTCTAAGCAATTCTTTTCACGATGCGGATAAGAGTTGTCGGAATCTGAGTCATTGGAGACAAGGGAATGGCTGAAAAAGCCTCCGGAGGCGTGCAGTCCGTTGAGCGCGTCTTTGAACTGCTGGAACTGATCACGGATGCCGGTGGCGACGTCACTCTGAGCGAGCTGTCGTCGTCCACGGACCTGCCCTTGCCCACCATCCACCGCCTGCTGCGCACGCTCGTGGCATTGGGCTACATCCGCCAACTGCCCAACCGGCGCTACGCTTTGGGCCCGCGGCTCATCCGGCTTGGCGAAGGTGCCAGCAAGCAGCTCGGCGCCGTGGCGCGTCCGCAGCTGAAGACCCTCGTGGAACGACTCGGCGAAACTTCCAACATGGCGGTCTTGGACTCGGACATGGTCATTTACGTGGCCCAGGTCCCCTCCATGCACTCCATGCGGATGTTCACCGAAGTCGGCCGGCGCGCCCACACCCATGACACGGGCGTTGGCAAAGCGATCCTGGCGCAGCTCGACGACGAACAGGTCCGTGGCATTGTTGCCCGAACCGGCATGCCTACGCCCACGGCCAAGAGCATCGGCGATATCGACTCCCTGCTCGCGGACCTGAAGCTGATCCGCGAACGCGGCTACTCCATTGATGAGGAAGAGCAGGAGCTCGGCGTCCGTTGCTTCGCGATGGCCGTGCCCAACGCTCCCACTCCCACGGCTATCTCCGTTTCCGGGCCCATCACGCGTGTGGACCAGAGCTTTGCCGACCGCGCTGTGCCGATGCTGCGCGAGGCCGCGCTTGCGATCTCCGCGGAGCTCAACCAGAACTAGGCTTTCTTCTCCACGCCTCGCGCCGAGTTGGCATTTGATGGCAGTGTTCCCTGCGAACACTGCCATCTTTTGTCATCTCGGCGCAGGTTTTGAGCGGGTTGCCTTCTTCAGCATCGAGTCCACCACGATTGGGTGAACCGGGCGCACTACGCTGAAGTACAGCTTGCCACGCCACCCTTTAAGCTCGACGGCGGTTGTCACCCTGATCAGCCGGGTCACCGCATCGATTCCAACGGCCACCGCGAAGTCCAAGTGCCTGTCACGGACAAAGATCAGGGCTTCCTCGCCCGACTGTTCGCTCACCGTGAAGGTGTTCTTAGGTGCTCTGGGTATGCCGATCAAGGGCACCAGCGCCTGCCTCAAGCCCATGGCCCAAGCAACCCATCGCGGAATCGACTCGATGGAGAACACGCGCTCCGCCCATTCCCTGGGATCCGTGCCGGCACCTTCAGGCAGGGTGGCCAGGCAGACATCCGCGTAGTCCGGCTCCGGTATCTTGCGGATTGCGAGGGAACGGAAACAGGGGAGCTGTTCAGTCATGGGCTGATCCTACGGTGAGTGTCGCCCGGTGGTGAGCGCCGCCGTCGTACATTCTGCGCGGAGGCTTCTGCGTGAGGAGGCTTCCAAACGGGGAGGGCTTCTGCGCGAGGCGACAAATGACGGCAGCGTCCCCCAAGGAAACGCTGCCGTCATCTGCCAACTTGAATGGGATCGGGAGCTAGTGCTCCGAGGCGCTGGAGGTCTTGAGCGGGACTTCCTTGCCGTCGGCGTCGATCAGCTTGCCGTTCTCGAAGCGGTCGCCCTCGCTCAGGCACTTGATGTCTTCCTCGCTGACGATGCGGTCCGTGCCAGCGACGAACACTGACTGGTTGTCCGTGTTGCCTGCCTTGAAGTGGTTGAACAGGACATTCAGCAAGATCGCCATGACCGCGGCGGAGCTGATGCCGGAGTGGAAGATCGTGGAGAACCAGGACGGGAACTGGTCGTAGAACTTCGGAGCGGCAATGGGGATCATGCCGAAACCGATCGAGGCGGCCACGATGATCAGGTTCATGTTGTTCTTGTACTCAACCTTGGCCAGTGTGCGGATACCGCTGGCTGCCACCGTGCCGAAAAGCACGACGCCGGCACCGCCCAGGACGGGCGTCGGAACCGCTGCGACCACTCGGCCCAGAACTGGCAGGAGACCGAGGACAACCAGAATGAGTCCACCAGCGCTCACCACGAAACGGCTCTTGATGCCCGTGATGGCCACGAGCCCAACGTTCTGGGCGAAGGCGCTCTGCGTGAAGGAGTTGAACAGCGGTGAGATGGCGCTGGAGAGCATGTCCGCGCGGAGGCCATCGCCGATGCGGCGGGAGTCAACCTTGGTATCGACGATCTCGCCCACTGCAATGATGTCTGCGGAGGTCTCGGTCAGTGTCACCAGGATGACGATGAGCATGGAAATGATTGCTGCGATTTCGAAGGTTGGCGCACCGAAAGCGAAGGGCGTGGGGAACGCGACGATGTCGCCCTGGCCAACCTTTGAGAAGTCTGCCATTCCTGCAATGAACGCGATGATGGTGCCGATGACCATGGCCAGCAGGATGGAGAGCCGGGAGATGGCAGCATTGCCCACCTTGCTCAGAAGCAGGACGACGCCCATGGTTGCTGCGGCGAGGCCGATGTTTGCCATGCTGCCGTAGTTATCGGCCTTGGCGTTTCCACCCATGGCCCAGTTGGCTGCAACCGGCATGAGCGTCAGGCCAATGGTGGTGATGACAGTGCCCGTGACCACTGGCGGGAAGAACTTGATGATCTTGGAGAACAGGGGAGTGATGGCCAGGCCGATCAGGGAAGCCACGATGACCGAACCGAATACGGCTTGGATCCCCCCGCCGCCTTGGACGATCGCAACCATGGTTGAGACGCCGGCGAAGGAGACGCCCTGAACAAGCGGTAGCTGTGAGCCGAAGAACGGGATGCCCACCGTCTGGAGGATGGTGGCCAGGCCGCCAACGAACAGGCAGGCTGCGATGAGGAGGCCGATATCCTGCGAGGACATGCCTGCGGCGGCGCCGATGATCAGTGGCGGGGCAATGATTCCGCCGTACATGGTGAGGACGTGCTGGAAGCCATACGCGAACGTGCTTCCGATGGAGAGGCGCTTGTCTTCGGGCCGTTCCGGCTTATGCGCCTGGGAGGGGGTGCTATCCGCGGAGCGGGATTTCTTCTTCGTGTTCATGGCAGACTTTCTGGGTTCATGGCAGACGTCTTCGTCTGGCTAACTGTGTCTGGCTAACAAAATCCGGGGTTTTTGGGGTTGGGGTTTGTGTGCAGGTCCGGCCTTGACTGGGCGCCGTTGGGGGACCTGCACACAAACTCCTGGTGGTGCGTTGTTAGGGGTGGTGCAGTGTTAGGGCGGTGCTTAGCAGAAGCCGGCGATGCCGCTCCATGCAACAGGCGCGGCTGTTGTGTTGTCGCGCTGGACGGTTGCTTCGATGAGGCCGTACGGGCGGTCCGCGGCGAAGAAGACCTCGTTGGGGTTGTCCAGTCCGAACGGGCTCAGGTCAACCAGGAAGTGGTGCTTGTTGGGCATGGAGAACTTGATCTCGTCAACCTCGCTGTGTGCTTCGAGGACCTTCTTGCCCATGTCGAAGAGGGTCTGCTGCAGAGCGTGCGAGTAGTTCTCGGTGAAGCCTTCCAGAAGGAGGGCCTTGATGTCCTCGTAGCTCTTGTTGAAGTCGGTGGCTCCGGCGTCGAGGTTGGTGTTGTAGCGCCAGCGGGCCGAGACATCCGTTGCGAGGATGCGGTCCGTGGTTTCGGGCAGGGTGGTGTACTTGTCGCGCGGGTAGCCGACGAAGCCCGACTGGGTGGTCTTCAGGACGGTCAGGTCCTTGAGGCCGGAGATGATGTGCGTGGTTGCGCCATCACGGACGACGACGGCGGTACGAACCTCTTGTCCGTTGCGGACGAAGCTGTGATCGTGTCCCTCGCCGTGTGCCTGGATACGATCCCAGCTGTAGGCCTCGGCTTCCCAACGGCCACCGGTTACCCATTCGAACTCGCCGGTGAAGTGATCGGCGAGACGCAGCAGGAAGGACTCCGGTGAGCCGATGCCGTCACGGGCAAAAGCGTAGACAGTGTTCTTCTGGGTATCGGTGGCGACCACGTGGCCGTTGTCGCCTTCGAGGTGCGCAGCCTGGAAATCGCCGCGCAGTTGCGAGGTGACATTCAAATCTTCGATGTGGTGGCGGTCAGTATCCCGAGTGACCTTGACGACGCGGACTTCCGCTTTGCCGTACTGGTTTTCGCCGAGGACGATGTTGTTGCTCATGGTCATATCCCAACTTCTGTGAGGTGGAACCTACGTTCCATCAATGAAATTAAGCGCGTGTTTCCACCGCGTTTCTGGTGGAGCCGACCCAACAAAAAAGAGCCGGCATCCATTGATGCCAGCTCATTACGACCCTGCCTGCTGCTCTCAGGTTACGTGACGTACGCCACGAACTCATTCGAGAGTAGCGCATGATTTCGGCTTGTGTATATGGGTTTCCGGAGATCGTTATGAAGCAGCCAAATGTGACCGGAGCAACCGTTCTTCCCTTCTGGGCGGGTCTTGACGCCTGCTTCGGGGGTTGCTTATCCTTTTCACATAGCAAAAATCATTTTCCGAAATACGGAAACTTGCTTGCACTGGAAAGAGGAGGAACAGATGGACTCGAAGGATACGAACAACGTCGTGGAATTCCCGGCACCGGGTCAGGAGCTGTACCTGCCCTTCGGTGCAACAGATCCGGACTTCTACATTCCGGCCGACTGCGACCGCAATGCCGGCGGATTCTCCCGTTGGCTCCGAGCGCTCCCGGTCTTCGGCCGCCAGCGTCCCTAGGGCCCCTGCATCCACGGGGCCCCGCCCGCCCGGCCCCGCCCCGGCAGGCCCACATAGACGGCTCGCTGCAGACAAGACGGTAGGAGTCGTCTTGTCTGCAGCGAGCCCTCGAAACGGACTTTTTCCACATACGACCTGGCACCCCTGTCGCGAGGTCTAAGGCCTTGTCAATGCTTGTGTCATGGCGAAAATGGCTGATCTCCCGGCGGGCATGGATCTGTGGCGAACATCCGAACTCAATGAAGCGGGGATTAACGCCCGGGACATAGCGGCCCTGGTGCGAACGGGTGAACTCGTAAGGCTCCGACGAGGGTGCTACATCCGTGGCAGCACCTGGTCGGCCCAGAAGCCCTGGGTACGCAGCCGTCAGTTGATTGCTTCCCACGCCCATGGAACGCTCACGACGTCGGGTGGTGGCTTGGTCTATAGCCACACCTCCGCTGCCCGTCTCCATCGGTTGTTCCTGTGGAATGTTGACGACCGCGTGCATATCACCCAGAAGGCGCCACCATCGCCTGTTTCGCATGGCCGTGATGTTGTTCCCCATACTCGTGGGCTCGACGTTCAAGATGTAGTCGACGTGGACGGCATGCCCTGTACGTCCTTGGAGAGAACTGTCGTGGACTGCTGCCTCATGCTGAACTACCGGCAATCGTTGGTCCTCATGGATCATGCTCTCCGAAAAGGCGTGGACGTGGGCAAGCTGAGGGACATGTGCGCATCGCTAGCCGGGAGGAATGGAGTCCTCGCTTTGCGCCGCGCCCTTGAAAATGCCGACGCGCGCTCGGAGTCTCCAGGCGAAACGTTGACCCGGGAGCTACTCGCACGGTTGAAGATCGAACCACCCGAACTCCAAGTCGAAGTGTGGACGCGTGAGGGCCGCCATCGTCTTGACCTTGCCTGGCGCAATCAGAAGCTCGCCCTGGAGTTCGATGGCCGGATGAAGTACTTCGACTATGAGCCCACCGGTGAGGTCATCTTCCAGGAGCGGCAGCGCGAGAAAGCCCTTACGGAGGAGGGTTGGACGTTCATTCGCATCAAGTGGCGGGATTTGTTTCAAGAGCAGGAGTTCAAGATTCGTGTGCTCCGAGCGCTCCGGCGATCCGACTCATCGCCGACTAGACGACTCCCTGCACGCTAGACGACTCCTACCGTCTAACGTGCGGGGGAGCATCGAAACGGGCGCTACCCCAACGGGCGCACACACACCAACGAAGCCAGAACCTACCCCGCCACGAGCTTCCGCGCCGCAGCCGAGTGCTCAGCCATGAGGCCGGCGACGTCCAAACCGGGAATAGCTCCATCAATCACGCGCCAGGAACCACCCACCATGACCCGGTCTGCCCGGTCCGCCCCGCAGAGCAGCAGGGCGGCGACGGGGTCGTGGCTTCCGGAAAACCTCAACGAGTCAAGCTTGAACAGGGCAAGGTCTGCCTGAAGGCCCGGAGCCAACTGCCCGATGTCCGAGCGGCCAAGAACAGCGGCGGATCCACGCGTCGCCCAGCCGAGCGCACGGGAAACAGGAACCGAAGCACCGTATCGGAGTCGTTGCAGATATAGCGCCTGGCGGGCCTCGAGGATCATGTTCGAAGCATCGTTCGACGCCGAGCCGTCCACTCCCAGGCCTACAGGAACGCCCGCGGCTTCAAGTTCCAGCACTCGCGCTGTCCCGGATGCGAGGCGCATGTTGGAGGTTGGGCAATGCGCGACGGCGGTGCCAGCGGCTCCCAGCCTGGCGATCTCGTCGTCGTTGAAGTGGATGCCATGTCCAAGCCACGTGCGGGATCCCAACCAGCCAACTGACTCCAGGTAATCCACGGTCCGCAGCCCAAACATGGAGCGGCAGAAGTCTTCCTCGTCGATCGTCTCTGCAAGGTGTGTGTGCAGCCGGACGTCGTAGCGTTCAGCGAGGGCTGCGCTCTCGGCCATGATCTCCTTGGTCACTGAGAAGGGGGAGCAAGGCGCCAATGCGATCTGCACTGATGCCCCATCCCCGGCCTCGTGGTACTCACGAATCAGCCGTTCGCTGTCCGCAAGGATCACCTCGGGTGACTGGACCGTGGTCCGGGGCGGCAGCCCGCCGTCGTCCTCTCCCAACGTCATTGATCCGCGGGTCAAGGTTGCCCGCATGCCCATGGAGCGCACCGCGGCTACTTCGATATCGATGGCGTCTTCCATGCCGTCCGGGAAGAGATAGTGGTGGTCGGCGGCGGTGGTGCAGCCGGAAAGCAGCAGCTCGGCCAGTGCAACCTGCACCGCAAGTTCAAGGCTGCGAGGCGTCAACCGCGCCCACACGGGGTACAGGTTCTGCAGCCATGGGAAAAGCGGAGCGTTGGCCACCGGACCCCAGGCGCGGGTCAGCGTTTGGTAGAAGTGGTGGTGGGTGTTGATGAGCCCAGGCAGAACCACGTGGTCGGAGGCATCAAAGACGGAACACGGCAACGAAGGCTGCCCGCCCGCTGGCACGAGCTCCACAATTTTCCCGTCGGAGACCACCAGGCCGTTACCGGCGTCGAGGTCGTTTGCGGTGAAGATTCCCAGCGGGTTCTTGATCCAAAGAGGGGTCATGACAGGTTCCTTGTCTGGTCGGCGTGTACGCGTTCCAGCTCAGTTAGGCCCTGTCTGCTGATCCAGGAACCGGAAGCCAATAAAGTGCGTCCGGTCCGAAAAGCCTAAAATGCCCGACGCCCGCCGTCAACGTTCGCGGGCGTCCCTCGGTCACATACGGCTGCCAACAAAAAATCTCGTATGACGAAATTAAATTTTCAAAAAACTATGGCGCGGCTCACAAACCTGGTGCTACGCTCTAACTGCCAAAGGCGGGCACCCGGACCTCGGGAAGCTATCTACCAGGCGCAACTTAACCTTCATCGCACATGCTGAAGCCTGGTAACCAAGCTAACTGAGCTCCGCTCCGTAGCGCCCCCAACAGGTCACCTGGCTTCCTCAGCACTAAGGAAGTCGCAACATGAGTACAACCGTCACGGCCGAGCAATTCCTGGCCACATCCATTGAGCTGGCAACAGCCAATGTCCTCAACAGTGGAGGCCCCTTCGGCGCCGTCATTGTTACCGCGGATGGACAAACCTTCCAAGGCGTCAACCGCGTCACCGCCACGAACGATCCCACCGCACACGCGGAAGTCACGGCCATCCGTAACGCCTGCCGCGAGCTGGGGACCTTCGATCTGAGCGGAGCAACCCTCTACACCAGTTGCGAGCCATGCCCCATGTGCCTGGCCTCCGCACTCTGGGCACGCATTGACCGCGTGTTCTTTGCCGCAGACCGTCATGACGCCGCGTCCGTGGGCTTCGATGATGCCGTCTTCTACGAGTACTTCGAGAACGACAACCGGGACGCGCTGATGCCGGTAGCCAAGCTGGAACTGGGCGACCCCCAGGCTCCGGCGGCCCTCCAGCCGTTCACCACATGGAACACGCTTGATTCCAGGATCGACTACTAGGGCCCGGTGGCTGACATGACAATCCTGGATCCCGCAGAAATGCAGACCGCAGCTGAAAAGCAGGCTGCGCTCCTCCCCAACGGAGGCAAGAGCGCAGAGCCCACAGCGGCAAACGCAAAGCACACGGCAACCGGCAACGGCAAGCCGCCGGTGTCGAACTCCTTCCTGGATAAGTTCTTCCAGATCACCAAGCGTGGTTCCACGCTCGCCCGGGAATTCCGCGGCGGCCTGGTCACGTTCTTCACCATGGCGTACATCGTCATCCTCAACCCGCTCATCCTGGGCGGCTTCTCGGCAGACAACGCCCCGGTGGACGTGGCGGGCGGCTGGCTCTCGGCAGCACAGGTGGGCGCGGTGACTGGCCTGACGGCTGGTGTCATGACCATCGTCTTCGGACTCGTTGCCAACCTTCCCTTCGGCCTCGCAGCCGGCCTGGGCATCAATTCCTTCCTCGCCGTCGCTGTCATCCAGGAAGTCACATGGCCAGAAGCCATGGGCCTGGTGGTCATCAACGGCATCCTGATCGTCCTTTTCGGCGCCACCGGTGCCCGGACGGCGATCTTCAAGGCAGTCCCCAAGGAACTCAAGGCCGCCATCACCGTTGGCATCGGCCTGTTCATTGCCTTCATCGGCTTCGTCGACTCCGGCTTTGTCCGCCCCACCAAGGGCGGCCCGCCGGTCCAGCTCGGCTCGGATGGTTCCATCACCTCCATCCCAACCCTCGTCTTCATCATCGGGTTGCTGGTCATGGGCATCCTCGTGGCACGCAAGATCCAAGGCGGCCTGTTGATTGGCATCGTCGCCACAACAGTCCTCGCCGCTGTAGCCGAGGCCGTGTTCCACATTGGTCCAGGCAGCGCCGACAACCCCGGCGGTTGGCACCTCAACGTGCCAATCCTGTCCAGCCAGTTGATGTCCGTTCCGGATCTCAGCCTGGTAGGCCAGTTCGACCTCTTTGGTTCGTTCGCCAGGATCGGCGGGTTGGCTGCGACCATGTTGGTCTTCACCCTGGTGTTCACCAATTTCTTCGACGCCATGGGAACCATGACTGGCCTGGCCAAGAGCGCAGGCGTGGCACATAAGGACGGTACGTTCCCCAAGCTGAAGTCGGCCTTCATTGTTGAAGGCATGGGCGCAGTGGTAGGTGGCGCAACGTCCGGTTCTTCCAACACCGTGTACATCGACTCCGCAGCAGGAATCGGCGAGGGCGCCCGGACGGGGCTGGCCTCCGTTGTCACCGGCTTGCTGTTCCTGGGTTCAATGTTCTTCACGCCGCTAACCTCGGTTGTCCCGCTGGAAGTGGCTGCATCAGCACTGGTGGTGGTGGGCGCGATGATGATGGCCCAGATCCGCGAGATCAAGTTCACCAAGTTCGCCATCGCGTTGCCAGCGTTCCTCACCATTGTGACGATGCCGCTGACCTACTCCATTGCCAACGGCATCGGAGTCGGCTTCATCTCCTTCGCGGTGATCAGCGCGGCGTCGGGCAAGGCCAAGAAGGTCCATCCGCTCATGTGGGTGGTCACCGCGGGCTTCATTATCTACTTCGCCCGTGGCCCGATCAACGCCTTGATGGGCGTCTAGCCCGGTGCCCCACCCCGCGCCGGCGGGTCCATATCCGGCACTTCGAACGGCGGTCCATCCGCACCCACCGCACGAATAGGCGCCCATCGTCGTGGTCCTTTGGGAACAGGCACGACGGCGGGCGGCGGTCCTGTTGATTCAGGAACGGGTGCTGTTGCCCCGCTACGGAGTGGGGCAGGGAGATGAAGCCCTGCCCCACTCCTATGAACTCTTATTCAATAGCCGCGACTCCCTCCGCATCCTCCGGAAAATGAGATTATGAGGGCAAGATCGCGCACTGCTCCGGCCGGGCCACCTGGCCGGGACACCTGGAAAAAGGACGTGTTGCCATGCTGGATCTGATGCCTTCACTGGGCAGCTGGCGGCCTGCGGTCTCTGGCCAACGATGCGCTGTGGCCACGATTGTAGGGACCGGCGGCTCAGTGCCGCGACCCATGGGGACTTCCATGATGGTCTCCGAAAACGGCGAAATCCTGGGCAGCTTGTCCGGCGGTTGCGTGGAAGGGGCCGTCGTTGAGGCAGCCCTGGAAGCAATGCGCGACGGCGGCCCACGCCTTGAGTCTTTTGGCTACAGTGCCGAGGACGCGTTCGCCGTCGGACTCACCTGTGGAGGAGAACTGGAAGTCCATATCCAGCCACTGGGTAGCGAGTCCGGCGAAATGGCCCTCTTCGATATCGCTATATCAAACGAACCCACGGCCCGGGCGCTCATCCGCAGGCTCGGTGGCGGCGGGGGAGTGGTGGTCGTTGATGATCCTGTTCGGTTCCGCGCCATGGAATCAACCCAACTGGCCCGGTTGGTGGACGATCATCCCGCCACCCTGATGGCTGCCGCGGCCCAGATTGAGCCGCTGCTCCAAGGCGGACGCACGGGTTTGGTCCGCCTGGCAGCACCCGAGGGCTGCATCGATGGCTGGGTGACCGCCGAGAGGTTGGCGGCTCCTCCCCGTGAAGAGGAAGAACCGCAGCCCATCACCTTGTTCGTGGAAAGCCGCTTGCCAGCCGCGCGGATGCTCATTTTCGGGGCCAACGACTTCGGTGCCGCGTTGCTCCCCGCCGGACAGTTGCTTGGCTACAACGTCACCCTGTGCGATGCACGCGCTGCGTTCGCCCAGCAGACCCGCTTCGCCGGTGCGGACCAAGTGGTCACCGACTGGCCGCACCGCTACCTGGAAGCCGAAGCAGCGGCCGGACGGATCGACGCCCGGACCGTGGTGTGCGTCCTGACCCACGATCCAAAGTTCGACATTCCCCTGCTTGAAACAGCTCTTCGCCTAAACCTGGCTTACGTCGGCGCAATGGGCTCGCGTCGTAGCCACCGGCAACGGGTTGAGGCCCTGCTCGAAGCAGGCACGCCTGCCGAAGCACTGGGACGGCTCCATTCCCCGATCGGATTGGACCTTGGTGCAGTGACACCAGCCGAAGTCGCAGTCTCCATCACGGCAGAGATTATCGCCGAACGCGGAGCTCGCGACCACAAAGTCACCATCCACAAAGCCACCGGTCACAAAACCACCAGTCGCGCAGCCACAGGCTTCCCCTCGCTGAAGGACAGCACGGGCCCGATTCACCCAGCACCTCAACACCTCACTCAGGAGGACCCATGGACATGAACACCATCGAGGCCGTGGTTCCCACCACGGATCCCTCTCAATGGCGCGATGGCGATGCCTGGCTCGCCGGAGGAACCGTCCTCTTCTCCTACGGAAGCACCGTGCTCAAGCGTCTCCTTGATTTGGGCCAGGCGGGTTGGCCGGCCGTTACCGTGACCGATGAAGGCATTGAGCTAGCCGCAACCTGCACCGTTGCAGAGCTCTACGCATTACCGGCGTCCGCGGAATTAGCCAACCACGAGTGGCCCGCCTTGGCATTGATTCGTCCTTGCTGCGACTCCTTCGTGGCATCCTTCAAGATCTGGAACATGTCCACGGTGGGCGGCAACCTCTGCACGTCCTTGCCCGCTGGCCCCATGATTTCGTTGTGTGCCGGACTCGATGCCATGGCATCCATCCAGAGCCCGGATGGCAGCAGCCGCAGCCTGCCTGTGTCCGACTTCGTTACGGGGGATATGCAGAATGTCCTGGCCCCCGGGGAATTGCTCCGCAGCATTCACCTCCCCGCAGAGGCGCTCTCGGCACGGGTGGCTTTCAGGCGCTTGTCGTTGAGCAATCTGGGACGCTCCGGCGTGCTGCTCATCGGACGCCTCGACGCCGACGGCGGCTTGGTCATCACCGTTACCGCCTCCACCAAAAGGCCCGTCCAACTACGGTTCCCCGCCGGGCAGGTTCCCGACGCCGGGATGCTGGCTGACGCCGTCGGGGATTCCATTCCCTGGCCGCTGTACCACGATGACATCCATGGGCTTCCCGCGTGGCGCCGCGATATGACGTTCAAGCTGGCCGAGGAAATCAGGGCGGAGCTACTGGGCGAATCGATGGTCGTGTCAGGCGATTTCTGGCCGCCGCACGCCACCTCACCGCAACCATCCACGCAACCCGCAAACAACAACCCGCAGAAGGAGGCCCCCCATGGCAATTGAGATCAACGGCGCTGCCTCCGAGGCCACACCCCGCCCCGGCCAATGCCTGCGCACTTTCCTACGGGAACAGGGAAACTTCGGCGTTAAGAAGGGCTGCGACGGCGGTGACTGCGGCGCGTGCACTGTGCACGTCGACGGCACCCCCGTCCACAGCTGCATCTATCCGGCGGTTCGCGCCGATGGCAAAGCGGTCACCACGATCGAAGGCCTCTCCAGCGGAGAAAACCTTCACCCTGTGCAGGAGCAGTTCCTTGAAGCCCAGGGGTTCCAATGCGGTTTCTGCACCGCTGGAATGGTCATGACGGCAGCCACTTTTGACGACGAGCAACGTGCCAACCTGCCCCGCAACCTCAAGGGCAATCTGTGCCGTTGCACCGGCTACCGCTCCATCGCTGACGCTGTTTGCGGTCATGATGGCGGGCACGCGCACGACGCCGGAGCCGACGTTTCCGGGGCCAAGTCGCCTGCCGCTGTGGAAGCCACGCCCGGCCAGCTTGGGGACAATGTGCCCGCACCCGCAGGCCAAGCCGTGGTTACCGGAACTGCCCGGTACACCCTGGATGTCCCGGGCGAGCAGCTTCCCGGACTACTGCACCTCAAGCTCCTCCGTTCGCCGCATCCACACGCCCGGATCGTGTCCATTGACAAGACTGCGGCTCTGGCAGTTCCTGGCGTCGTCGCCGTATTCACGCACGAAGATGCACCAGCGCAGTTGTTCTCCACTGCCCAGCACGAACACTTCACGGACGATCCCGACGACACGCGCGTGCTGGACAACGTGGTGCGCTTCATCGGCCAGCGCGTTGCCGCAGTCGTGGCGGAGTCCGTTGGCGCTGCCGAGGCCGGAACCCGGGCGCTTGCTGTGGAGTACGAGCTTCTGGAGCCAGTATTCACGCCTCAGGAGGCAATTCTTCCGGGTGCCCCGGCGATCCATGGCGACAAGGACGGGGCCTACTCCCGGATTTCCCGGCCATTGGAAAATGTGGTGGCCGAGGTCCACGCCGAGCTGGGCAGCGTGGCCGACGGCTTCGCGGCAGCCGACTTCATCCATGAGCACACGTACAAGACCCAGAGGGTTCAGCACGTTGCAATGGAAACGCACGCGTCCATCGCGTGGCTGGATGAGGAAGGCAGACTGGTTGTCCGTTCCTCCACGCAGGTTCCCTTCCTGGTAAAGCGCACATTGGCGAGGTTGTTCAATCTGCCGGAGGAGACGGTCCGCGTGGTGGCTGGCCGCGTTGGGGGTGGTTTCGGAGGAAAACAGGAGGTCCTCACCGAGGATCTGGTCGCCTTGGCGGCCCTCACACTCAAGCGGCCGGTCCAGGTGGAGTTCACCCGGACCGAACAGTTCACGTCCGCCACGACGCGCCACCCCTTCACCATTAATCTCAAGGCGGGTGCCAGCCGGGACGGATACCTGACCGCCCTTCAGCTGGATGTCATCACCAACACCGGCGCTTACGGAAACCATGCGCCCGGCGTTATGTTCCATGGTTGTGGGGAATCGTTGGCTGTCTATAAGTGCCGCAACAAGAAAGTGGACGCCCAGGCCGTCTACACCAACACCGTTCCCGCCGGAGCCTTCCGCGGGTATGGGCTGAGCCAGATGATCTTCGCGATCGAGTCTGCCATCGACGAACTTGCCATCGGTATTGGCATGGATCCCTTGGAGTTCCGGCTCAGGAACATGGTCCGGCCGGGTGACCATATGTTGTCTACTACGCCCGAGCCCGAGGAAGACGTCCACTACGGCAGCTATGGCCTGGACCAGTGTGTGGCCTTGATTCGGGATGCCCTGGACCGGGGCAAGGAGCGCTACCGTGCCGCAGGACTGGACGACCTCGGACCTGATTGGGTGGTCGGAGAAGGTTCTGCCCTGTCCATGATCGATACCGTCCCGCCGCGAGGCCACTTCGCCCACACCAGGGTGAGCCTGGAAGCGGACGGAAGGTTCGCCGTCGACGTCGGTACTGCGGAGTTCGGGAACGGCACCACAACCGTTCATGCGCAACTGGCTGCGACCGCGCTGGCAACGGCCGCCTCAAAAATTACCGTCCGTCAGTCAGATACGGACCTCGTGGAGCACGATACGGGCGCGTTCGGTTCGGCCGGTACCGTGGTGGCCGGCAAGGCCACGCTCGGTGCGGCCCTTGAGCTCGCAACAAGGATCCAGACCGTTGCGGCTTCATTGACGGGAGCTGCATTAACGGATTGCCGTTTGGTGGACGGAGCTGTCGAGTGCGGTGATCGTGTGGTTCCGCTCAAGGAAACTTTCGACGCCGCCCGTCTCCAAGGCGTTCGCCTCGCCACTGATGGCAACTGGGGAGGAACGCCGCGGTCAGTGGCATTCAATGTCCATGGTTTCCGGGTTGCCGTTAATACGGGAACGGGTGAGCTGCGGATCCTGCAGAGCGTGCAGGCAGCAGATGCCGGCGTTGTGGTGAACCCGCGGCAGTGCCGTGGGCAGATCGAAGGCGGCATCGCACAGGCGCTTGGTGCGGTGCTTTATGAGGAAGTCAAAGTGGACGACGCCGGACACGTCACCACCGATATCCTCCGGCAGTATCACATTCCGTCATTCGCGGACGTGCCGCGGAGCGAGGTCTATTTCGCAACAACGAATGACAGCACCGGGCCCCTCGGCGCCAAGTCCATGAGCGAGAGCCCGTTCAACCCCGTGGCACCCGCGTTGGCCAATGCCATCCGCAACGCCACCGGAATCCGTTTCGGCGAACTGCCCATCGCCCGCGACAAGATCTACTTGGCCCTCCGTGACCGCACGCTTATACCCAACTGAGTCGCATTTGTGCGCGTTTTGAGCCGTCTAAACGCGCACAAATGCGACCTACTTGGGTGAAAGGGCGAGTGGGGTTCTCAGTCCTCCAGAAGGTGCAGCTGGTCCTTCGTATCCAGGTCTTCGCCGGAGCAAAGGTCACTGCAATCCACCAGATCCACCAAACCTGGATGCGCCTTGAGGAAAGATCGCGCCCCCGTGTCACCATTCGCGGCTTCCGCCGCTTGGGATCGGAGTCCGACGTCGATAATCACCGGGTGCCGACGCTTAAGGCGGCCTGACTCGTCCGGGTATGCGGCCGCCGTGACCCGACCCGGACGGTGGCTGCCCAGCAACCTGCTGACCGCCGTCGGGGTTAACCCGGGCTGATCCACCAGAGCCACCATGATGCTGTGTCCCGGTGAGGCTGCCTCGATTCCTGCACGGAAAGAGCCGGCCATGCCCTTAGCCCAATTTTCGTTCTCGACCACCTTGTACGTCCGTAGATCTGTGGTGCTTCGAACGCGGTCCGCCTCGGCCCCAACCACCACCACGACCTCCCGGCAGCCGCCGTCGAACAGCGTATCGGCGAGCACCTCAACCAGCGTGCGGCCGCGGTAGGGGAGCAGCGCTTTGGGCCCGCGGCCCAAGCGAGTGCCAGCCCCCGCAGCAAGCAGGACACCCGTGGTGGGCGCCACGCCGGATCCAGTCATATCCTCACGATACGCGCGGGCATGCACGCGGTCTGTAGCCTCCTCCCAGCTTTCCGTGACATCTACCAAAATCGGTTGCAAACTACTCCTCAGTAGGTCTGTTGGTAGGTTCCGACGGCCATTATTGTCGGTAGGGAATTGTTGAAATCAGCTCTGATGCAATGATGCGTGGAGGAAAAGGGGAAGATGGCGGGCAGTTTCGAAATACTCAACGCCGGGACGAATACGTTCAGGTTTCGACTCACGGCCGATGACGGCACAGTTGTGGCAGTGTCGCCACAGTTTCCCAATTTGAAGGCCGTCGTGGCCGGTATCAACGCAGTCCGCGAAAACGCGGCAACCGGATTCGTAGTAGACCGCAGGAATCTGGGCACCTGAGGCTTCCCGGTAACACCGCAAATACAGTTGGCGGCAGTGTTCATCATGAACACTGCCGCCAACTGTTTTTCTGCCCTGTTATTCCTGGGTCGTTAGGCGTCTCCACCTGCTCCGCCGGTGGTGCCCGCGTTCACATCGAGCAGCTTGTAGCGGTCAATAGCGTACGACGGCGCACCCTCCTCGACTTCACCCCTCGCCGCCAGCATCTGCAGGGTTTTGGCGACGATGGAGTGGGTGTCGTTTTTGAAGTAGCGGCGTGCGGCTTGGCGGGTGTCGGAGAAGCCGAAGCCGTCTGCTCCGAGGGAGGCGAAGTCGTTGGGGATGAATTGGCGG
>NZ_JAHOPC010000013.1:0-145102 GCF_019038615.1 Paenarthrobacter aromaticivorans | reverse complement strand
CAATACCCACACCGATTCCGACAACGCCCCACAACACCAGCACCGCAAACCTACGTAGGAATCAACCTCCCCGAACCAAACAAACAACCAACCCACTGACTCCACACAGCTTGACAGCCTGCGACTGGATTGGAAGTGAGAGAGCATCGGGGAAGACAGAAACGCTCCCCTGCTTGGAGATCCCAGGCAGAGGAGCATTTCTGGGCAAGTGCTACTTACGGAATACCTGGACGATCGACGGCCGGGGAGCCCGCGCCGCACCGGCGGCAGGCGTGGCTCCGGCGTCTACGTAGTCCGGGAAGAACGAGTGCTGGTCCGCGAACGTACCTTCCTCGCCCGGGTGCTGGACCGCTACGAAAACGGTCCGCTCGTCGTCGTGGATGATCGGACCACAAGTCTCAGCGTCGCGCGGAACAGCGAGGAACTGCTCCACCTTTCCGCGTTCGCGCCCTTCGAGGGTGACCTTGAACAGCCCATCTGCGTAGCCGATAGAGGACGGTGCGCCATCGGTGGAGATCCAGAGGTTGCCCACGGAGTCGAAGGCCACGTTGTCGGGGCAGGAGATGGGAGAAACCTTCTCCGCGGGGAACCCTGAGAAGTAGGTGGACGTGTTCTTGGCCGGGTCACCGGCTACCAGCAGCAGCGTCCAGTTGAACTTGGTGCCCGTCTGATCCGGCCCTTCGGTGATTTCCACGATGTGGCCGTCACAGTTCTGCGTCCGAGGGTTGACCTCAGTGGCGCCTTCCTTGCCCACCTTGCCGCGGTCCGAGTTGTTGGTGCAGGCCACGTAAACCTTGCCCGTGAGCTGGTTGGGCTGGACGTCTTCGCAGCGGTCCATCTTGGTGGGCCCAACTTTGTCAGCGGCGAGACGTGTGTAGACCAGGACTTCAGCAACAGACATGCCGGGAACTGCCGAGACGCCACCCACCACCAGCGGCAACCACTCACCGGTGCCGTCAAAGGCACCATCTGCCGGAACCTTGCCCGTGCCGTCAATCTCAGCAGCTGGGGAGTCCCCGGTGAAGCGGGCAACGTAGAGGTCTCCTTCGGAAAGGAGGCTCATGTTGTTCTTACGGGCCTCTGCCGAGTCGCCGGGCTGGTATTTGCCCTTGGAGACGAACTTGTAGAGGTAATCGAAGCGCTCGTCGTCGCCCATGTACGCCACTACCTGGCCGGACGGGGCGATGATCACGTTGGCACCCTCATGCTTGAAGCGGCCCATGGCGGAGTGTTTCTTCGGAGTGGAAGTGGGGTCGAAGGGGTCAACTTCCACGATCCAGCCGAAGCGGTTGGTCTCGTTGGCGTAACCGGCGTTGCGGGTATCGAAGCGGGGCTCGTCGAGTTCCCACTGGCGCGTGGTCGCTTTCGCGGAAAGGCCGTAGCGCTTGTCGCTATCGCTGGTGCCCGGGGCGGCGAAGTAGCCGTTGAAGTTCTCTTCGCCGGAGAGGATGGTTCCCCACGGGGTGGTACCGCCGGAGCAGTTGCCCAGGGTTCCCTTGATCCAACGCCCGGCGGGGTCGTCGATGGTCTTGACCAGGTTGGTACCGGCAGCGGGACCAGTCAGCTCGTAGACGGTGTCGGTGAGGAAGCGGCGGTTCAGGGGTGCGCCCTGAACATAGTTCCACGGCTTGTTCTTGTTCTTGCGCTCCAACTCCACCACCGTCAGGCCATGACCGGCACGGCCGATTGCGCGGGCTTCGGCGGCGTCAAAACCTGCCGGCAGCATGATGTTCTCGTTCGTGTATTCGTGGTTGGTGAACAGCACTGCACGGCGGTCCTTGGACCCGGGAACCGGGATGATGTCCGTGTAGTCGTTGTTGTAGCCAAATTGGCGTGCTTGGGCAGCAGCCGTCTGCGCATTAAGGTCGAAGGCTGGCGAATCAGCGAAGAGGGGATCGCCCCAGCGGATGATGGGCTTCCAGTCGTAGCCCTCTGGAACCGTGAAAGCGTCAACAGCGGCGTCAACAGGCTTGATCGCCGTGAACTGGAGCTTGGACTTCGCGAAGCCCTTCTTGGCTGCGTCCGACAATCCGTTGCCAGCATCGGCGACTGCAGTGTCAGAGCCGGTTATGGCACCACCGAGGACGACGGCGAGCGCACCGGCGGCGCCAAGCCCGAGGGCGGCGCGGCGGCTCATTGCCGTTGAGGCGATGTCGCGGAAGTAGCCGTTGGAGCTCGTGTTGCAAACATCGCCGGCACAGGCGTTGTCGCATTTGAGCGCGCACGTGACGGCGCTGCGTTTGCCTTTGGTGTGGCCGAACATGGGCAGCAGCGGGAACGTGCGTCCGGTGGTATCAGACATGAGGGGACCTTCCAGAGAATGTACGAGGTTCCCGCTGAGCCTTTCAGCGCAATCCGAATCCGAGAGGACTCTCTGGTTAAGTTTCGGTGAACAGGTCTTCTTGCGAGGAAGCGAGCGCCGAATGTACGCGTCGCAGCCTCTCCAGCCACCAGTCGCGACGTTCCGCGGAAGCGGCATACTGCTCCAGCAGCCCGGGATCGGCGACGGCTTCGCGAAGGCGAATGGCGCCGTCGTCGGCTACCAGGGGATCCAGGGTGATGTCCGAGGCGAAGAGCGAAACGGTGCCAAGCCCACAGGCGTACGGCAGCGAAGGTAGCGCGGCTGCGAGCGCCAGACCGGCGCGGATACCAATGGAGGTATCGAGGGCGGAACTGACGACGGCGGGAAGGCCGGCTTGGGCGACGATGTCCAGGGCACGTGCCACACCCCCAAGCGGCGCTACCTTGACGACGATCAAGTCCGCAGCTCCAGCCCTCGCGACGCGAAGGGGGTCGGATTCTTTCCGAACGCTTTCATCGGCGGCTATTAGGACGGGCGCTCCCGCGGAGGCAAGGCGACGGCGCACCTCAGCCAAGCCCTCAATGTCCGGGACCGGTTGCTCTGCATATTCAAGTCCGACAACCGACAATTGGCCCAGCGCCTCTACGGCTTGGACAACGTCCCAGCCCCCGTTCGCATCGACGCGGATAGCAGCGTCGGGAAGGGCGTCGCGCACGGCGGTGACCCGTGCAAGGTCCTCGGCAAGAGATTGGCCACGCTCAGCAACCTTTATCTTGACGGCATCCACGCGGCCGAACCGGGCAAGTACTTCCGGCACCCGTTCCGCAGGCACCGCGGGAACGGTGGCGTTCACGGGAATTCTGTCCCGTAGCGCTGGAGGGAACCCAACCCAGCCCGCTTCCAAGGCGGCAGACAGCCAGCGCGAGGATTCGGCGTCGTCGTATTCCGGAAAGGGGCAGAATTCGCCCCAACCCAGCGGCCCTTTCAGGAGGAGTGTTTCCCGCTCCATGATGCCGCGGAACTTCACGCGCATGGGCAGTGAGACGACGTGGGCGTTGTCGAGGAGTTCTTCGAGCGACGGCAGAGGCGACGGTAAATCAGTAAGGCGAGCAGGCATATTGCCACTGTACCGGCGGCTCTTGGCGCCAAAGGCTGGCCAATCACGCTATGTGGACAACTCAGACATTCCAAGAATCCGTACACTGGGTTCCATGGCTTGCCGTATCAGCGAACTGGTCCTCCACTGTGCCGATCCCGAAGTGCTCGCGCGGTTCTGGAGCGACGTCCTCGGTTACGTCGAACTCGACCGGGAAGATGGCGCGATCGAGATCGGCCCTCCGGACGTGGGGTTCGGCGGCCTACAGCCCACCATCATCCTGAGTCCCAGCAGCGACCCGCGAATTGGAAGGCTCCCCTTGCACATCGACGTCAATCCGGTCGACAGAGACCAGGACGCCGAGCTGGAACGTTTGCTCGCCCTCGGCGCCCGCCCTGCTGACGTCGGGCAGACCGGGAACGAGCAATGGCACGTCCTGGCGGACCCTGAGGGCAATGAGTTCTGCCTGCTGCGTAAGCGGCTTGAGCCCTGATCCCATAACCGGACGACGTTAGTCGGACCAGTACCTGCGGACCTTCCCGAGCGCCTGTCCCAACTGTTCGGCGGATAACACCACGGAGCTTTCGGGCAGTCCGATCGCATCCCATTTCGCGATGAGCCGTGTGTCTCCTTCGAGCGGCAGTGGCCAGAGCCAGTAACGTCCGGTGGACTCCACCTGTTCTCCACTCGCGCTGCTTCCCCCGCCGCCGAGGACAGACAGCACGGGTCCGGTCACATCGTCCTGACCTTCTTCAAATGTCGGACCGTTATGGGCCGCAATGGCCCGGCGCCCATCCGCAAGCGCGGCACCTATCCTGAGCCCCGAGTCGATTTCCAGGCCGGTGCGGGGATAATTGAGCGCTTGGTCAGCGGCGTCCCGCCACTCGCGTTCCGATTCGTTGCTGCGTCGCATGCTCCACACAAGATTCAGGACGCAGCCCGTAGAGAAAACTTCCACGGATTTCAGCGCCATCACCAACTGGGGACCAGAGTGGATGAACTCACCGATGTGGACCACGCCGGGTAACTCGTCCGACGGCGGTCCGGCCCAGCCTGGCCGCAATGGCTGGGCCTGACGTGGCCTTTCCGGAGGTTCGGGGAGGTCATCGAAGAAGCTCATCCTCCATCCTTACACCGTGGCAAAGAATTACGGGAGGACCCGCTGACGACTGGGAGGAAGCAACCGCGATATCCTCTGATTCACGACTCAACACGGGGGCAATATGACGCAAGCAGCAAACGGATCATCGACGCCGGCGGGCTGGTACCCGGATCCGTCCGAACCGCGGCAGATGCGCTGGTGGGACGGGTTCCAGTGGACACCTCATCTTGCGCCTGCCACCGCGCAGTTCATGCCGCTCCAGCGTGTCCTGATCAGCAACGCAACCCCGGTTTATAACCCGTTCATTTGGGCCATGTTGATCCTGCCTTTGCTCTCTTTGGGGCTGTTGCTGACCTGGCAGCCAAATTTCCACTACTTCACCACCCGGCAGGGCGCAACGACGTTTGACCCTACGTCTATCTATACGCCCGGCTACTTCATGCTTCAGATCTCGGGCTTCCTCACCTGGGCTTTATGCGTGCTCTGCGCGTACTTCGATTACCAGCGCCTAGCCCGTTCAGGGGTAATTCGTCCGTTCCACTGGGCGTGGTGCTTCCTGAGCCCAACCGTGTACATCATTGGCCGAACGGTCATCGTCCGTAAAGTGGCGCCTGGCCGAGGCATGGCCCCCATCTGGGCAATGATTGGCACGATCGTATTGTCATTCATCGTGGTGGGCATTTGGACGGCAACCCTGATGTCGTCCCTCTACTCGCAAGTCGGGTACTCGGTCAACGCGTAAGCTCTGCGGCACGGTCCATAGGGCGGTGAGCACTTCGGAGTCCGGCGTTGCAGCCCACGTCCTCACACGCGTTAGGTAGACTGCTGACAAATGAAGGATGGAAGGACCTCCCGATGAACCGCAAGGCCACTGCACTGGACGTCGCCAAAAGGGCGGGGGTGTCCAGGAGTGCGGTCTCGCTGGTGCTCAATGGCCGCGGCGACGGCAACGTGGCCAAGGAGAGCCAGGACCGGATCCGTTTGGCCGCACAGGAACTCAAATACTCCCCCAACGCGATCGCGCTCAGCCTGCGGAATCAGCGCTCCCGGGTGATCGGCATCGTGTCTGACGAAGTTGTGGTCAGCCCCTTCGACGGCAACATCATCGGCGGCGCGGACGACGTCGCCCGCAGCCGTGGTTTCGTCACCGTGGTCATGGACACCGAGCGCGACGCCGCCCGGGATGCGAGCGCAATCGAAACCCTCCTGGACCGGCAAGTGGACGGGCTCATGTACGTGACTGTGGGTTTGAAGCCGCTCGACGTTCCCCACGGCATGCTGCGGGTCCCGTCAGTCCTGGCCAATTGCTACGACAGCAGCCCCAAACCTCAACTTCATCACGTCATCCCGGACGAAATCACCGGCGGCAGGGACGCTACCGAGCACCTGCTGCAGTTGGGGCATCGGGACATCGCCTTGCTCGCTGGCGCTGAGGGTTCCCCGGCCGCTCCCCTGCGCGTTGAGGGCTACCGGGATGCGTATGCGGCTGCTGGCCTCTCGGTTCGCGCGGACCGGATCACCATGGCGGGTTGGGACATCGACGCCGGTTTCCACGGCGCCATGAAACTGCTCGACGGCGTGTCCCCGGCTGAGCGGCCCACGGCCATCATGTGCGCGAATGACCGCCTGGCAATCGGTGTTGCCTTGGCCGCCGCCCGATTGGGCCTCAGCATTCCGGCGGATCTCTCGGTGATGGGTTACGACGACGAAGCACGCATCGCCGACACCATGGTCCCCGCCCTGACCACCATGGCCTTGCCGCTGCGTGAGATTGGACGCGCGGCCATGACGACTCTCCTTGACACGATCGAGGGCGTTTCCGGCGCGGACACTGCCGAAACTAACGTGGAAACGATGGTCCCCTGCCGACTGGTTATCCGGGAATCAACCGGCCCTGCGCCAACACGCTGAACACGCTGAACCGCTGGGCAACCCCGTTGCTGCCCCGCTATCCCGTTGTTGGGCAACAACGGGATAGCGGGCTTACGACGTCCTAGCCCGAAACGCACCCACCCCGACGAATTCAAGGCCCACTCTGCGCCCCAAAACCCACACATAGCGCGCAGACCAGGCCCCACAACGCACGACGTCGGCCTGCCGCCTACTCGGGGAGCGCCAACTCCCACACGTCGGCAGTTGCGCCGTCGTGCAGGGTGAGCTGCCATTCCTCGCCGGCCGCAGGGTACGCGCGAAGCGTCGTCGCGACCGAACCCGTGCGGTACACCTCCACGAGGGAAGCATCGATGAAGATCCGGAGCTCCTCCCCTGAAGCCAACGACCCCGAATAGACCACTTGCCTGTTGTCATCGGAATCGCCATCTGCACTCGAAACAAGCGCCAGCTCCACATCGCCGGAAGACACGCCCCTAGAGGACACACCACCGGAAGACGCAGCACCACCCCTCACGAGCACCTCGGCAAACGCGGGCACCACCACCGAACCGGCAGCACCCGCAACCACGACAGCATCCGCAGCCAACGCAGCACCCACAGCCACAGCAGCACCCCTGTATGCCAACACCTCGGGCGCCGGGGAAACAGCCAGTGCCCCGTCAACCAAGGACAGAACGCGAGGATGTGTCAGCACGCCGGCCCATCCGGCGTCGTCGATTTCCTCCTGGGTGCGGCCACGGCGACCGTCGCGTCCGGGACCTTCGTTGGCCCATCCCCACAGCAATGCAACAGGCGAAGAACCAGAGGAGGAACCGTAAGAGAGTTGGACAATCTGCGGTGCATAGAAGTCACGCCCAAGATCGGACTTCCCACCGGAGGACGGCACAAACACAGGCAACCCGCTCGTGGGGTCCGGGGAAAGGGAACCGATCAGGTGCCCAACCCCGTTGGCGTGCTCGTGGTCGTCGCCGGATAACCAGAGCGAGAACATCATCACCCAGGCAGAACCGCCAGAGGAGTCAGGCACCTCTACCAGCTGCGGGCACTCCCAAATCTCGGCCGGGGTGTGAACAGCAGCCACCGGATCGGCAGAGGTCAGCCAAATTCCTTGGTACTTCCAGTCGTTCATGTCCTCCACTGTGTACAGCAGCAACGCGGCGCGCCCATCAGCTAGACCCGCTCCCTGGATGGCGTAGCGCGCACCGTCAAACCAAAAGAGGAAGGGATCGCGCACGGCCGTGACAAGAGGATCGGAGGGCATGGAGGCTGCAACATGGCCGTCCTGCTCCCACGTGACCAGGTCCGCGGAACCGCGTGCAATGACTACCTGCGAGTGCCCTCCATGATCGCGAACGCCCGAGTAGGCCGCGGTCGGCACCCCACCATCAGAGGTCACCACGCCGGTCCAGCAGCCCGCGGAATCGGGACCGCCTGCTTGGGGTGAAAGCGCGACAGGGTGTTCCTCCCAATGGACCAAATCCGCAGAGCTCACATGGCCCCACTGGATCTGGGAGTGGCGGGCAGATTCCGGGTTGTACTGGAAGAAGACGTGGTACCGGCCGTTGATGTGGCTGATGCCGTTGGGATCGTTGATCCAACCTTGGGCCGGACGGGGGTGAAATCGCGGGAAGGCCGGATCCGGGTGCGTCGAAGCAGACAACAGGGAATCAAAAAGTGCAAGGTCCGTCACTGGAACCCTTTCAATGAGAGAAGCTACTTGCCCGTCCCAGCGGTGAGTCCGTCCTGCAGTGCGCGCTGGCCGAACATGAACACCACCAGCGCGGGAATCATGGAGAGGACGACGCCTGCCAGCACCACAGAGATGCTTCCGGTGCCGAGGTTGCCCTGCAGCGATACGAGGCCCAGGGGCAGGGTGAAATTCTGCTCGGAGATGGTCATGATGAGTGGCCTGAAGAACTCGTTCCAGTGGAAGTTGAACGCCAGGATGCCCACGATCGCCAGGCCGGGCACAGCCAGCGGTGCGTACACGGAGCGGAAGGTCCGCCATGGCGAGGCGCCGTCGATCGCAGCCGCTTCAGCGAGCTCACCCGGCAACCCCAGGAAATACTGGCGCATCAGGAAGGTGCCGAACGCCGTCGGGATGGCCGGAATGATCAAGGCGAGCAGCGTGTCCGAGAGTCCGACGCCGCGGATCAACATGAAGACCGGCACGATCGTCACCTGTGCGGGCACCATCATGGTGGCCAGGACGATGGAGAACAGGGCGCCCCGTCCCCTAAAACGAAGGTGCGCGAATGCGTAGCCGGCAAGCGCTGCTGTGACCATCTGCCCGACGGCGATCAGTCCGGTCACCAGGGCACTGTTCAGTACCAGCAGCACGATGTTGAGTTGCTTGAACACCTGCTGGTAGGACGCGAGGTCCGGGTTCAGGGGCAGGAATGCCGGCGGCAGTTTGAAGGATTCCGACGGCGGCCGCAGCGAGGTGGATAGCGTCCAGAGAACGGGGCCCAGGACAAAGACGGCCGCGATCAGCAAGGCGGCGATGCGTCCGGCAACTGACCAGTCGCGCTTCTTGCGCGTAACCACAGGCGCCGTGGTTTCAACACGTTCTGAAATGAGGGTCATGGCGGGCCTTACTGGTAGAAGACGAATCGTTTGCTGAGCCGGAACTGTGCGGCTGTGATGGCCATGATGATGAGCGTCAGGATCACGCCGATCGCCGAGGCCTGGCCGAATTCGAGCCGTTGGAACGCAGACTCGAAGATCACCATGACGGCGGTACGCGTTGAGTCGCCGGGCCCGCCACGCGTGAGCACGTAGGGCTGATCGAATACTTGCAGCGCGTTGATGATGGCCATCACGGATGCCACCAAGGTGGTGGGGCTCAGCAGCGGCAACGTCACGTAGAAATGCTTGCGCCAGCCGGTGGCGCCATCGATCGATGCGGCTTCGTACGTCTCCACCGGGATCGAGGCCAGCCCACCGATGAACAGCAGGAATGAGAACCCGAAGTTCTGCCACACGTACACAAGAATGACGACGGCGGCCGAACCACCTGGCGTCGTCAGCCACGGTACCGCTGGGATGCCGACGAGCGAGAGCAACCAGTTCACCACGCCAAACTGCTCGTTGAAGAGATAGCGCATGAAGATGGACACCGAAGCTGCGGACAGGATCAGTGGGAAGAAGAAGGCGGAGCGGAAGAACACCCTCAGCCAGGCAGGAAGCTTTTCCTGCACCATGATCGCCAGGCCTAGGGCGAGTCCCAGCTGGAGGGCTACGGCCACGATGACGAACACGATGGTGTTAAGGAACGAGACACGGACGGTCGGGTCCTGGACTACCTCGGCGAAGTTGTCGAAGCCCACGAACGTCGGCGCGGAGATGATGTCCCAGCGGAAGAAGGCGAGCGCCACGGACGCGACGATCGGCAGCAAGGTGAAGATGCCCATGCCCACGATGGTCGGGGCAAGGAAAGCCCATGGCAGCCAGCGTTGCTGGACGCGGCCACGTTTGGAGGGTTGGCTGTGCTTGTGCGTGACCTGACGTCCGCCCGGCTGCTTTCCTGTCCCGGTGGGGGTACTGGTTGCGGTGCTCATGGCTGCCTCCTCAGGGCCAGTTCAAGATCGCGCTGCATTGATTCGAGGGCCTGCTTGAGTTGGCGCTCGTCCCCGCTGACGGCCAGGGATACGTTTTTCATGAGGGCCGTTTCGACGGCGGCTTGCTGGGGAGGTGCCGGAATGGGACCTGTGGTGGGGAACTTGTCCAGGGTCTCGTAGAAGACCTTCCAGTTCCGTGGACCGGTGCCTGCGTAGAGTTCCTCGTTGACCATGGAACGGCGTGCAGGGGTGGTGTTCGGCGTGGGGAACACGATCTGCATGGCTTCCTTGCTGGAGCTGAACTTCACCCATTCCCAGGCTGCGTCCTTGTCCTTGGCGGTCTTCATGATCGCGTAGCCGGCCGTGCCAAACTGGTGCCGCTGGGTCCGCCATTTCGGGAAGAACTGGACGTCGAATCCGTCCTCAGTCATCCCCGCTTCGTGGAGGCCTTGTACCCAGTAGCCGCCCGCCGGCGTCGTACCTATCCTGTTGGAGGCGAACAGACCGATCAGTGCGCTGCCGCCGCCTTCCTCAGGCCGGACACCCAGTCCGTCCTTGACCAGGCCACGGAGGTAGTCGAAGGATTCGAAAACCCGGGGATCGTCAGCGTTGGGTTCGAGCCACTGGTAACCGCCGGAGCGGAGGCTGCGTGAGGGGTCGTTGGCGTAGAAACCATCCCAGAGCCATTCGCCTCCGGTGGACTTGGTTTCCTTGAGGAAGCTCGTATCGTTTGCGTAGAGCCACGGCACTACTCCACCGAAGAGACGGTTGGTCCAGTAGTACGGCGTGAAGTCCTGGGGCTTGACCTTCTTCATCGCAGCGAGGGTGCTGCGGAAGTCCATGTGCGTCCAGTCGTCGGCGGGGCGATCCAAGCCGGCCTGACGGAATGACGCGGTGTTGTAGTACATGTTTGCGGCATTCCAGTCGATGGGGAGCTGGAAGAGGCTGCCTTTGTACATGAAGGCTTCCACCAAGCTGGGGTGAACGTCCTCGAAGTACTCCTTCATGTGGTCGGCGTCGCGGCGCAGATACTCGTCCAGCGGATGCGCCAGTTTCTCGGCGAAGAGCTGGGCACCCTCTGTGGCCACGTACACAACGTCCGGCGGCGTGCCTGCTGCCACCATCGTGAGGATCTTGGTGAAGAAGTCCTTCCAGTCCACGGCCTGGATGGCTTGGACCTTGACCTTGATCTCTGGGTGGACCTTGGCGAAGGCGTCAATGACCTTCTGGCGGGCCGCGGCGTCGGCGGCGGTGCCCATGATGGCGATGCTGAGGCTGTCGTCTCCCCGGCCTGGAATATCCATCGCGGTCAATCGCGGCCACGACGCCGCTGTTGCTCCGACTATCCCAGCACCGAGGGCTGTGAGGGCGGTCCTGCGTGTGAATTGTCGCAAAGCCCCATTGGTTCCCGGCATTCTGAATTTCCCTTCCTAACACGTGTTAGGAACTGTAGACCCGCCACCTAACACGTGTCAAGCGTCACAGGAAAGTTGCAGCGAGCTCACCAGCACTCTCCGGTCCTATCGGGAGCAATAGCCGCGTCATGATTCTTCGCCAAAGCATTATCCAGTTGAGTTAGGTTAGGTTTACCTTGTTACATAGTCTTTCGTGACTACCCATCCGGACGTGGCCCGAATCTCGTTCGCCACCAACCTGGCGTCCTTCGGCGACCGCACCGCCATCAGAGCCGGCCACGGCTCCATCAGCTACCGCGACCTGGCCGCGCGCGTAGAGGATATGGCACGCCAACTCGGCCCTGGGCACCGACTGATTGCCCTTGAAGCCGACAACACCTTGCCGTCCCTGACGGTGTATCTCGCAGCCCTGGCATCGGGCAATCCGCTGCTGATCCTGCCCGCCGGCGGTGGGAAAGCAGCCGAAACTCTCATTGCCGCTTACGATCCAGACATCATTGCGCGGTCCTCCAATGGTGAGCCTGTCCTGGACGTGCGCCGCCACGAGACGGCACACCAACTGCACCCGGATCTGGCACTTTTGGTGAGCACTTCAGGGTCTACTGGCTCGCCGAAACTCGTCCGACTTTCCGCGGCTTCCATCCAGGCGAACGCAGCGGCAATCGCGCAATACCTGCACCTGCGTCCCAGCGATACTGCCGTCACAACACTTCCCCTCTCCTACTGCTATGGGATGAGCGTGGTGAACAGCCACTTGTTGGTGGGTGCATCCTTGGCGTTGACGGACCTCTCCGTTGTGGACCCATGTTTTTGGGACTTGGTCCGCACTGAGGGCGTCACTTCGTTCGCTGCCGTCCCCTACACCTTCGAGCTTCTGGACCGTGTGGGATTCGAGCACATGGACGTTCCCAGCCTGCGCTACATCACCCAAGCTGGAGGTCGTCTTGCTCCCGAGCGCGTCCGATCCTATGCAGAGTTGGGCCGCGAACGGGGCTGGGACCTTTTCGTCATGTACGGGCAAACCGAAGCCACCGCCCGCATGGCTTACTTGCCACCGGACCTGGCAGCGGAGCATCCGCATGCCATTGGCGTCGCGATCCCCGGCGGAGAATTCCGGCTCGAACCAGTGCCGGGGCTGGATGACTGGGAGCTCGTCTACACCGGGCCAAACGTCATGCTGGGGTACGCCGAGAAACCCGAAGATCTGGCCCTGGGCCGGGAAATTACCGAACTCCACACCGGCGACCTCGCCCGGCTCGGCCCTGATGAACTCTATGAGATTGTGGGCAGGCGCAGCCGCTTCGTGAAGATCGTTGGGCTCCGCGTTGACCTGGGACGTGTTGAGCGGCTCCTTGCAGATCTTGGCCTGATCGCAGCTGCCGCTGGTTCAGACGACGTCGTGGTTGTGGCCGTGGAAGGACACCACGATCTTGCCTTGGTCGCCAAGAGCCTTGCGCAGGATCTGGGTGTCCCCCGCGCGGCCGTCCAACTGCATTCGGTACCAGCCATTCCACGGCTGGGCAACGGGAAGCCTGACTATCCGGCCATCCTCGCGTTGTCTGCGCAGCCGGAGCCCCTGTGTGCGGAGACGGAGCGCCTGTCTTCGGAGACGGAGCGCCACCCCGGGTCAGAATCCACTCCGGGGACAGAGACTGTGCTTGAGATTTTCGCAGAGGTCCTGGAACAGCCAGACATCACCGAGACCGACAGCTTCGTTTCCCTTGGCGGAGATTCACTCTCCTATGTGGCGGCGTCGGTACGGCTTGAGCGTGCACTTGGCCGCATCCCGCAAGGGTGGCACCTGATGCCCATTTGCGAGCTTATCCCCGCCCCCGAAGCCGCAGCCCATCCAGCACATGAAGATGCGCGCGCCACTGGCAGGAAATTTCTCCGGAATTGGCGCGGGAAGTTGTCAGCACGCATGGAGACGGGCATCGTGCTGCGCGCGGTGGCCATCATTTTTATCGTGGCAACCCACATCAAGTTCCTCTCCTGGGAAGGCACCGCCCACGTGCTGATGGCGGTTGCCGGCTACAACTTTGCCCGCTTCCAACTGACGGGATCCCGGCGCGAACGGCTCCGGAGGCAAATGCGTGCCGTCACGCGGATCGTCGTACCCAGCGTCCTGGTGATCGGCGTCGCGTTCGCCGTCACTGACGACTACGGCTGGCACAACGTGTTCTTGTTGAACTCAATCGTTGGTCCCCAAGGGTGGACGGATATGTCCCGCTTCTGGTTCGTTGAAGTGCTGGTGCACATCCTGATCGGGTTGGCTCTGCTGCTGGCCATACCCGCGGTGGACCGCGCGGCACGCAGACGGCCGTGGGCGTTTCCACTCGCGTTGGCCGGCGTCGACCTCCTGCAGCGCTTCGACATCATCGAGCTGCCCTACCCTGGCCAAGGGCCTGTCCTGTGGCTGTTTGCTTTCGGATGGGCTGCGGCTGTATCGCGGCAGTGGTGGCAACGCGCCGCTATGACCGCGTTCGCCCTACTGACGATTCCCGGGTCCTTCAGCAACGAATACCGCAGCGCCACCATCCTGGTAGGTTTCCTCATCCTTCTGTGGATTCCTACCTTGCCCGTGCCCCGCGGCCTGCACCGCATCACGGCTCTTCTGGCCAGCTCGTCACTGTATATCTACGTCACGCACTGGCTGGTGTACCCGCTCTTTGAACAGACCCACAAAGGGCTGGCCGTCGCGGCATCATTGTTGGTGGGCGTGGCCTACTGGGCCACCGCGACGCGCGCCATGGGCAGCATCGAGCGGTGGCTTCGTAACCGACAAAAGCGGAGCCACTTCAATTCCCCCGACCCGCGGACGGGCGGCGTTTCAGTGCTGGATGCGAGGGTGCCGCATCGATCGCGTTCTCGCGGATGAGTGTGAGAAGACCGGCCGAGCGCCCGAAAAAGCCCGTGCGTGACCGTCACGGCGGCCCCTCCGATTCGCGGAGGACCCATCTTCCCGCCGAGAATGCGACGGAGCCAAGAGCGCCAGCGGCACAATGGTTATCCCCAACCAGACAATCACAGCCAGCAACGCCAGCATCAGGCCTGTAGTAGGTTCCATAAATTAAGAATAGGCTGATTTGCCCTTGACCATAAGGCGCCTTATTGGTAGCTACGCCGCGCCGGAGGCATCTTTCACATGAGCCTTCCAGCGAACTGTGGCAGTCTTGATTCAATGAGTTCCCAGCAGTCCCGCCCCATCGCGATGTCCCCTGACCGGTCAGCACAAGGTCGCAAGCCCGGCATCGGTACAGGACTGCTTTTCGGCTTGGGTACCCTTGCCAGCATCCTGGGGTTGGTTGTCACGTACTACTTCTTCGTGCGGACCACCATGGGTCAGTTCATCGACGAGTCGGCATTGGTTGAGGCCACTGAACTGAGCGGCTCTGCGGGCAGGGCGTCTACAAAGTTCCTGGATATGCTGCCCATTCTGTCCCTGGCGATCGCTATCATCGTGGTGCTCTTCGTGACCGTTGCGCGCCGCCGGTGGACTGCGGCCGGAATTGCCGTGGCCGCATGTATCGCTGCCAACCTGGCTACTCAGGTACTCAAGTTCTTCATCCCGGACAGGCCCGATCGCGGCGTTCAAACACTTGAACTCAACTCACTCCCCTCCGGCCACACAACATTGGCAGCGTCCGCTGCTACGGCGGTCTTCCTGATGGTCTCGCCCCGCTGGCGGCCCCTGGCGGCATTCCTTGGCAGCACTTTCGCCGTGGCCACCGGGGTTTCGACACTCATCAACCAATGGCATCGGCCCTCCGATGTCGTAGCCGCCTTCCTCGTAGTGGGCGCCGTCATGCTTCCTGCCGGATGGCTGATCCTCCGCGGCGGCAGTGACTGGAATGTTTGGAAAGGCTACGGCGAGCACTGGGCAGCGTCGCGCTTCTGGGTATGGTTGACCACCATTGCCTTGCTCCTGGCAGCTGTCGTGGCCGGCTACTCACTGCTCCAAGTCATGCCGGGACTCAGCGCCGACAGCACTGTGGACTACTTCTGGGCCGGCACTGCTTTCATTGTCGTCGCCGGCTACCTTTCCGCTCTGGGCGGGACATGGCTGTTCGGCCTGGCGGCCAGGAAGCGCTAAGGACCGGAGATTTAGGGCTCGACGGCGGCACCTTACTTCGGCTCGATGCGCCGGGCCTGTGCGCGGATGAACTCCCGGTCCTCTTCCGTCAGCAAGGTGCCTCCGTGCCCGTCGACAGGGCTATCCTCACCCGTCTCATGGTTGAGGATGGCCGTCTGGGTGCGCGGGATGATCATGCTTCCCGGATTCTCGATAAGCCATTGCTGCGTTTCCGGTGAAAGTTGATTCCAGAATTCCTTGATGTGCATGGTAATCAGCGCCGCCCCTTCAATGTTTGAGTACATTCCCTCACTGGCAGATTCCCTTAATGCCTCAAGCATATTTTTACAAGATTACAAACACCTTTACGGATTATTTCCAAACTGCAACATCTTCGGTTTCAAGCCCCGAAAAGCTTGATCCAACCTTGAGCCAGCGCCGCATGGAGCCTTGATCTGAGACCGCGAAAGTAATCGCAAGGCAGAAGCCACAACAACACGAAAGAAGGTCTCACCGTGAAAAACACAACAATGCTTAAAGGCGCAGCGGCAGTTGCACTTGGTGGAGCGCTGCTCCTGGGTGGCGGAGGAACACTGGCTTGGTGGAATGCTTCGGATTCCGCAGCGGCAGGCACCATTGTGGCTGGCGACTTGAATGTCCAGGCAGCAACGGGCGTTTGGACCGACCGCGCAGGCAACCCTGTCAACATCGCCACGTACTTGGTGGTTCCCGGCGATCTCCTGACCTACACACAGGATCTGGACATCACCCTCACGGGCGACAAGATGGCCGCCAACCTCGTCGCCACCAACACCGATGCGGGCGCAGGATTCGATCCCGCCAACGTCACGGTCACCTCGCCCAAGCTGACTGACGCTGATGGGGACGTCATCGCCAACCCGCTCACTTCTTCACAGCACGTCACGGCCAGCATCACCTTCGAATTCAAGTCCAGCACCTCAACCCGCACGGACGTGAACGCCAGCAGGAATCTGGGCAACGTATCCTTCACGCTGACACAGGTGCAGCAGTCCGGCCTCCAGTAGTCCTAGCCCGCAACAAACTTCACCAGGAGTGTCAATGAGAATCCCCAGGAGCATCAAGACGGCGGGCCTTATGGTCGCGGCCGTGCTCCTGGGGCTCATGGCCGTTCAGGGTACCTACGCGCTCTGGTCTGCTAACGCCGTTGCCCAGCCGGGCACGGTCAAAGCATCTACGTTTACGGTCAACCTGACAGGAAACCCTTCAGGGTCCTCGATGCCCATGACCGTCAATGACCAAGCGACAACGTTGGCACTGACCACGGCACAGGCACCTCTGGCGGACCTGGTCCGCGGCAGCTCCGTCTATACGTCCATGGGAATCGGAAACGCCAGCGACGCCGGAGGGGTCTTCGACATCACCGTCACCGCTACGGCACCTACAGTCAGCAACGTGTCCGGCGGTACCTTGGGCGACTATCTAACTGTGAGTGCCGCCAGTGCGGCGTCGAGCACCGCATGCTCATCGGCCAGCGGCTATCAGCCTTTGAGCGGGGCAGGATTTACGACGCCGGCAATCGCCAAAGGTGCCACCGCCACAATCTGCTTCAAGGTGACCTTGGACGCTGCCGCGCCTTCCAGCGTTGAGGGCAGTTCCGTCTCAATCACTCTTCCGCTACACGCTCGTCAGAAATGTGGGGTTCCCAATGGTTGCGCCCAGTAGCCTGAAAGATCGCAATAGCCTTGATGAGCTACTGCTGGAAACAACGCCTGGCACCGCATCGTCCAGCACTCCTGTATTTGGTGAAACTGGCGCCGACGTGTCCGTCGCAGTCGAACCAGAAAACGCGGAACCGCAGGAACCCGAGCGGCTTTCCTCAGAACGTACTTCCAGCCGTCGGCTACTTACCCGCGTCGGCCGGGGACTCGGCGTCGTACTTCTTTCGCTCGCACTCCTGGCCGTCACGGTGCTGATCATGCTGCCCAAGGTGACCGGTTCGCAAACGTATTCAGTGCTGACCAACTCCATGGCACCGAAGTACGCACCGGGCACGTTCCTGGTTTCGCAGGCGGCGGACTTTGACGAGCTGAAGCTCGGCGACGTGATTACGTACCAGATCGAATCTGGCAAGCCGGGTGTCATCACGCACAGGATTGTTGGTTTCGGATTCCTCCAGACGGGCGAGAAGACGCTCACCACCAAGGGCGACAACAACGACGTCGCGGATCCCCAGCCCGTTCGTGAAATCCAGGTTCGCGGTAAGTTGCTGTACGCCGTACCGTTCGTGGGGTTCGTCGCGAACGCCCTGGGCAACAGCGACCGCTCACTGTGGTTGGCTGTGGGCGCCGTGGGTTTGATCGGCTACGGTGGGTTCACCATGCTCCGGGAAGTACGGAGCTCGCGAAAGGAAAGGCAGTCTGCGTGAAGCAGGGAACTGGCCCCTCGGCCAAAGCCTGGGCCGTTGGCCTTTTCTGCCTGACCGTATTAGTGGGCATCGGCGGAACGTCCGCTTTCGGATTGTGGGAGCAGAGCTCCACCGCAACCATGACCGTTCGAGCCGCGGTTTCAACGCCAACCCCCACGCCTACCCCGACCCCAACACCCACGCCTGTTGGATTGACGCTGACCTGCACGCAGATAACTACAAGCACTGTCCGGATCAGCATCGCGGGTTTAAGCTCCCCGACAGCGATGACGGTAGGCGGCAAGATGAGTACCAGCAGCGTCTACGTTTCCATCCCAGTGGTGCCCCCGTCTGCAACTTTGGACTTGACGCCCAGCAGCCCCATCTTCCTCACCGGCGTTCTCGACGGCCACAACCCAGAAGTTGACGTTCAAGTGACGGCGTTGCAAAACACTGGGACCACGGCCACGGGCGAGCTACGTCGCTTGAAGCTCTCCGGCAATGGAAAATACCTGACCTGTCCGGTGTAGACCGGACCGACCTCGAGCCAGCGATAACCACCTGGTAGAAGTACCCATGGCCTTCACGGGACGCTTGATCTACGATTAATCTAATCGATGGAGTAAAGCCCAAGTTTCCCAGGAGCCCCATGTCTTCCACTTTTAGGTCCGGTCAGCGCCGCGGCACTCCCCGTTCCCTCGCGGGAGTTCCGGCCTCCCGCGACCTCGTGGTCGATCTGATCCGAGTCTCCTGCATGTTTGCCGTGGTCGCCGTCCATTTGCTCATGATGGGGATCAGCGTTGATGGCTCCGGGATCGGCGTCGGAAATCCTTTGACATCACTGAGCTGGTTCGCCCAAGGCACATGGTTCGGTCAGGTCATGCCACTGTTCTTCGTCGTGGGTGGATTCGCTTCGCTCACCTCGTGGCGCAGCCTTCGGCGTAAGGGCGGGGATGCCGGCGACTACCTGCGTAACCGCGTCCTGCGACTGGTCCGCCCCACAGTTGCGTTGTATGCGTTCCTCGCGATTACATTGTGGACCGCGACGGCGGCAGGTGTCCCTAGTGGCCTGCTGACAGTTATCGCTGCGGGCGCCGGAGTGCAGTTGTGGTTCCTTGCCGCCTACCTGATCTGTCAGGCAATGGTTCCCACGATGGCGAAATTTCACGAGGCAGCTCCTTACAGGACCGTCGCAGCGCTGGCCGCGGGCGCCGCCGTCGTCGATGTCCTGCGACTGGGGCTGGAACATAACCCGTGGGGTTTCGACTCGAACCCCATTGGCCTGGTGAACATGGTGTTCGTCTGGGGCTTGCTGCAGCAGTTCGGGTTCTTCTACGCCGATGGTTTCTTTAACCGGTTTGCCCGCTGGAAGCTCGTGGCGGCAGCAGTCGGCTGCTATGTCGCCCTGGTGCCGCTCACGCACGTCGGCCCCTATCCCGTGGACATGCTGACCAGCCAGAACCCGCCGATGTTCCCGCTGATCCTTGTAGGTCTGGCGCACGTCTTGCTTGTGAAGGCCGCGTATCCCCTGCTTCAGCGTGCTGTGCAGTTGGCATGGATTCAGAAAGTGATGTTCGTGGTGGGTAGCCGGGCGATGACTATCTATCTTTGGCACCTGCCGCTGATCATCGCCATGTTCGGGATCGCCTTGGTGCTTCGGCTTCCCTTCCCCGAGCCTGCGAGCGCGGAGTGGTGGCTGAGCCGGCCGCTGTTCTACGTGGCAGCCTGGGTGCTCGTTCTGCTGGTGTCCACGCCCTTGGTCCGCTTGGAACTCGCGAGCACTGCGCTGGCGCCCGGTGCTGCGAGGCCGGCAATCTGGCGCATCGCAGTTGCTACAGCGCTGGCAATCATTCCGCCGTTCGTCGTGATGCGGACAGCATTGGATACCGCCAACGCAACATGGGGATTGGTGCTGCTGGTGGTTGCCGTGGCACTGGTGACGGGGCGTCGTCCGGACAGGAAGTGGAAGACTCCGGTTGCCCTTGAGCGCGTGGCTCAGGAGCGCGCGGCTTCCTGACCTACTTTCAGCTTTCGTCGGCCGGGAAACAGCCTGAATGGGTTGATTCGTGGCCTGGCCAGCCTCAAACAGGGTCCGGAAGCAACGTCGCCCGGTACCCCTACCCAGAATTGGAGCCTAGTAGTTCCGCCTATGCTTCAACCTGGGGATTGCGACGGCGAACACGGCTGCCGCTGCAAATCCCAGGACGCCCGTGGCCCAGACGCCAGCGGCGAGCGAAATGGCAGCAGTCAGGGCGGACAACAGCACAGGCCCACCCGTGGCACCCGAGTCAGCAATGAACCGCCAGATGCCAAGGAAGTGGCTCCTTCCGTTATCCGGGGAGAAGTCGGCGCCCAGTGTCATGATGAGCCCGGAGCTAATGCCGTTGCCAAAGCCAATCAAAAGGGCAGCCAGCAACAGTGGAACGAACCCGCCAGTGAACGGAATGAGGATCAAGGCCGTCCCCATGATCACTGTGGAAGGAACTGCCACCCATTGCCGTCCCTTGCGGTCCATGAGCTTCCCAGCCGGATAGAACACCAGCATGTCGATGGCGCCGGAGAGGCCGTAAATCAGCGATGCTTGCGTCGCATCCATGCCCAAGTGGTCGGCCCACAGCGGGATGACCACTTGGCGAGAGGCACGCAGCGCGCTGAGCAGCAGAATTCCGAAGCCCACGGACAGGAACACACCGGCATGCGAAGCAGCTACATTTCGCAGTGTTGACGCCGGAACGACTGGCCCGCCGTCGGACGTAGCGGGAGCCACCAAGTCCGGAATGGTGAGCGACAAAGCAGCGGCCGCCATCATCCCGACAAAGCCAACCCAGTACGCCCCGCTGATTCCGGCGAACTGCATCACCCCCGCACCTATGAACGGACCTATAAAGATTCCGATCCTCGTGACTCCGCCCAAAGTCGACAGCGCACGGGCGCGGAACATCACTGGGACGGCCTCGGTGAGGTACTTCTGCCGGGCCAGGTTGAAAACGCTCGCAGACATACCCACCAACGTCATAGCCGCGGCCAGCAACCAGATTCCGTGCTCCATTTGTGGAGCGAAAGCTGCCGCGCCGAGCGCGAGGGCTCCTACGGCACCTGCCCCAACAATCGCCCAGCGTTCGCCGAACCTCATGGTGATGAGCGATGCCGGAATATTAAATAGCCAGGACCCCAACCCGATTAGAGTCACGATCAACGCCGAGACTGCCACGGATGCTCCAAGATCACGCGCCGAGAGCGCGATCACCGGAAGAACCGCCCCCTCGCCGATACAGAACAACAGCGCAGGCCCGAAGGCCGGTAACGCAATGCTGCGGAGGCTGAAGTTTTGATCTTCCTGGGTGGTTGTCATCCCCTTCATCCTAGGACTCCAGCCCAGCCGCCTCGCAGTTGTCGCAGTTCCGGAAGTCCGGAACCGCAACAACTGCTCGCGAGACTAGGCCTCGTCCAGGCGATTAGATGCGGTTAGCAGTTGCCTTCCGATGACCGCCTGCCGAGAGTGCCAAGCCGGTGAGGAGAAGGCCAACTGCCCAGAGGGTGAAGCTGCCGTCCAATCCCGTAGTGGCCAGAGTGTTGGAACTCCCGACGCCGGTCGCAGCGCCTGCTGTCAGCGCACCTTGCGTGCCGCCTGCGGTTACCACGCTGCCACCCAGCTGAGCGCCTCCGATTCCGGCGGCATTGCCGAATCCGGCCCCGCCGATCTCGATACCAGGGTTGTTGGTGCCCGTGTTGGCACCGCCCAACCCAATTCCGCCACTACCAGCAGGCTGGTTAACTTCCGGCGGATTGACGACTGGAGGGTTGACCACCGGCGGATTCTCTACGGGAGGCGTGACCGCCGGAGGATTCACCACAGGAGGATTCCCTGCCGGAGGGGTGACCAGGGGAGGATTCACAACCGGCGGCGTGATGGCGCCAACTGAAGCGCCACCGATGCCAAGCGACGTGGAGTCGACAGTGATGGGAGCCGTGATCGGAGCAACCACCTGAGTCCCAGAAAGGATGCCGTCCGAACCACCGGTCGTAGCACCCGACGTTCCCGCTTGAGCAGTCCCACCGGAAGTACCGGCAGTGTTGGCCGAAGAATCGCCCAGCACACCAGCCGATGTCGAACCAACAGTCACCGGAGCGGTAACCGGAGCAACCACCTGAGTCCCGGAGGCAACGCCATTCGAGCCGTTCGTGCTGGCCCCTGACGTCGTACCCGTCCCGGAAGTACCCGTTGAGGTGCCGGTGTTGCTGGCCGAAGAGTCACCCAGCACACCAGCCGACGTCGAACCAACAGTCACCGGAGCAGTAACCGGAGCAACCACCTGGGTTCCGGAGGCTACGCCATCCGATCCACCGGTCCTGGCACCCGACGTTCCCGCCGGGGCCGTCCCACCGGACGTACCGGCAGTGCTGGCCGACGAGTCACCCAACACACCAGCCGACGTCGAACCAACACTCACCGGAGCGGTAACCGGAGCAACCACCTGAGTCCCGGAAGCAACGCCATCCGATCCGTTGGTCGTAGCGCCGGGCGTAGCGGCAGCAGGTGCGCTGCCTGTATTCGAGGGTGCGCCGGACGTGGCCGATGAATCTCCAGCCACACCCGCGGCAGTGGCTCCGATGTTAACAGGGACCAATATCGGAGCCACTACCTGAGCGCCGGATGCGATGCTATCTCCCCCCGACGTTGTTGCCTGCGCCGGCGCTTGGGCCGGTGCAGAACCTGTTGCTGCTGCTGGTGTTGTCGTTGCCGATGAGTCCCCCAGGACACCCGTCGACGTCGATCCCACTGTTACGGGGACCGTCACCGGTGCAATTACTTGGGTACCGGAGGCTGTGCCGCCAGTACCGTTGGTGCCAGCCGCCGGCGTCGAACTGCTTGTTGCAGTTGAACCGGCGGACGAGGCTGGGCCCGTCGCAGTGGAGCCCCCCAGCAGACCCACTGATGACGAGCCCAGGTTTATGGGCGCTGTTACTGGCGCGACTACCTGTGTCCCGGAGCCAACGCCGTTGGAACCGTCGGTGCTGGCAGCGGGCGCCGTCCGTGCAGCCGGAGCGGCTGCTGGCGCCTTTGTGGTTGAGGAAGAATCTCCCACGAGGGCCAATGACGTCGCGCCGATGTTGACTGGCGCTGTCACCGGTGCCACCACCTGTGTACCGGAAAGGGTTCCGTCCTTTCCACTGGTCGAATCTGCCGCGTTGGCCGCGGTCCCGCCGAGGGCAATTAAGCCTCCGGCAAAGCATGTGCCGATCAGGCACCTGCGAATTGTCGAGTTCATTGTGATCTTCTCCTGAAGGTCGTGTTCCCATAGACGTCCGATGACGGATCGTCCGGCTAACCATCGGCCGCATGTAGAGGCGCGGCTGGGTTGGGGAACTAGTCAGGAGATGAGCCGGGATCGAAAGAAACCGGCTTTGGATGATCTTCATTGCTGGCCGCTGCTGGACCAGAAAGTGTGTCTGCAGGGACGATTAGCGCACCGTGCAGGAAGCCTGCGGCAGGGCTTGGTGGCCCATTTTGTGAGGTACCCGAGCCCGCGCCCGTGACACCAAAGGGTGCCGCGTCCGGGTCGGCAGGCAGCTCGGATGGAGCGTCAGGTTCGACGATGACAGAGGCGCCGGTTATGGCACCGGGTGAAGCAGAAGCAAAGCCTCGCGCCAGGACAAAGGCCAGTGAAACGTCGGCATTGAGGCTGGGCGGGGTTGTACCGAGGGGCACGCCAGTAGATTCCGTGGCCAACCCTTCGGCCGTTGAAGTCCCTGTTGAGCTCCCGACGGCGGGTGGCGGCACAGCTCCCGAGCCCGGCGTCGTGGGGAGCATAGCTCCGTCGCCCCCCAATAGCGGCGGAAGCAGGCTCCCGGGTCCAACAATCGGAGGCAAGGCGTTGCCGACAGGCGCGAGGATAGTGTCGATGACCCCAACGATGGGGACTACAACCGGGTTGGTCACGTCCGTCACGGGACCCAGGCCAACCGGTTCCAGGACATTATTTACCGGAGGAACAACTGCCTCGACGGTGTCGTCAACGGCACCCGTGGCAGGTTCAACTACCGCATCCACGACGTTGCCGACTGTGTCGCGGGGAACTACCCGATGAACCACGGGGGCTGTGTTTATGACCTTGTCCGTGGAGTCCGCAACGTGCTCAACCACCGGGGTCACAGACGGAACATGCACGGTTATAGGGTGCGCCGGGACAACGGCTTTGGCGGGAGCCGGCAGGGGTACGTTCGGTACCGGGACAGTGACGACTGGCGCGGAGGGCTTAGGCCCAACGGAAGTAGCAACGGACGCGGCCGCCTTCTTGACCGCACCCGTTGCAGCACTGAGAGTCTTGTTGCCTTGCTTGCTTACGCTGTCGGTTGATGGAACGGCTGACGACACCGAAGACGTCACTCCATCCAACAGCGAGTGGTTATCGGTGATCCCGGAATCGGCGCTGGCGGCCGTCGCGGACAATGCCATCCAAATTGCGGTACCGGCGCCAGCGATCATGACGGAGCGGAGAATCTGAGTAGCGCGCGGAATTGCGCGAATGGCCTTCATCTCGACACCCCCCAGGTAGCCGCAAACCGATGGTCGACTTCATCCTAGGACTGGTGTTACCCAATAGTCCATGGGGAGACGGTAATCAAGATGACAAATTTATAAGCAACCTTCATTCATGAAGAAGGGTAGAGGCCAGTCTTCCCGGGTCCAAAATCGGGAGTTGCCAGGGATCCGCCAGCAGCCCTTCCATGCTGGGCATTGGTCTCCTGGAGCCGCTTGATGAACCAGCGTGACTGCTCCGGTCCATAAGGCAGCACCGGGATGGCCTTGGTCGCATCGTTGGGCATATCGCGGATGGACTGGGTTGCCTGCCGCACTGCAGTGCTCATGGTGTCGGCCATGGTCTTGAGGAATTCGTCGCTCGCAGGCTTGCCGTGGCCTGGGACCAGGAACTCGTATCGGTGACGCAAAGCGGAGATGTGCCGGAGGACGTCCGCCCATTCCTCTGGGTACGAGTCCTCAAACGAAGGATGGGCGCCCTGCTCGACGAGGTCGCCGACGAAGAGCGTCGAGTTTGTCCCCACCAAAAGGTCACCGTCGGTGTGGGCGCGGCCCAGATAGAACAGCGTCGCGGTGATTCCGCCAAGGTCCACCAGAACGGGCTGGTCACCAACGATCGCGTTCGGAACAACGATGTCGACGGCGTCTCCCTCCCCCGCGGCCATCTCCGGTTCGTTCGTGGCGACGAAGCGACGCTGGTTGTCCGCGTCCCGTTCGATGGTTGCCGCACAGTTGGCGTGCGCCCAGAACTCCGTCACGCCGTCGTCGGCAAAAACAGCGTTACCGAAGAAGTGGTCGTAATGGGCGTGCGTGTTGACTACCACCAGCGGAAGCTGAGTCTTTTCGCGGACAGCAGCGAGGATCTCGCGGCCTTGGCGCGGGCCACATCCGGTGTCGATGACCATGGCGAGCTCACTGCCCACCACGAGCCCGGTGTTGAGTAAGGACCCCTCAGTCTCCAAGACGTAGTTGTCTGTGCCAAGTTCGTGCCAAGCTGACAATGAGTTCTCCGTATCCAATGCAATCCGGCGATGTTCAGGCCTCGATTCTACCCATGCGCAGCTGGGAGAAGCCGGAATGACCCGGCGGCAGGTGAACTCCGGGGCCGGACTACACGATGGCTGTCATGACGTTCCAGCCGGACCCAATCTGACGGGCAGCAAGCCAACCACCAGAACCGTCACCGGGGTACAACCACAACACCCCGGACCCGTTGCGGGCAACGACGTCAACCTTGCCGTCACCGTCAAAGTCGCCGGGGCCTTCCATCGCGGTCATGACATTCCAACCGGAACCAATCTGGCGGGCAGCAAGCCAACCGCCTGACCCGTTACCGGGGTACAACCACAAAACGCCGGATGAGTTGCGAGCAAGAACGTCAGCTTTGCCGTCCCCGTCGAAATCTCCGGGACCATCGATAGCGGTCATGACATTCCAACCCGAACCGATCTGGCGGGCAGCAAGCCAGCCACCTGAACCGTTACCGGGATAAAGCCACAAAACGCCATTGGCATCCCGGGCGATCACATCGGCTTTGCCGTCCCCATTGAAGTCACCGGGCGCCTCGATCGCGGCCATCCCGTTCCAGCCAGTTCCGATCTGACGGGCGGCAAGCCAACCACCGGAACCATTGCCCGGATAAAGCCATAAAACACCGCCGCTGTCCCTCGCGATGACATCCATTTTGCCGTCACCGTTGAAGTCACCTGGGGACTCAATGGACGTCATGGCATTCCAGCCTGAACCAATTTGACGAGCGGAAAGCCAGCCACCAGAACCATTGCCCGGGTACAACCACAAAACACCGCCGCTGTCCCTGGCAAGGACATCGCTCTTGCCGTCGCCGTCGAAATCAGTGATTTTTTGGGTGGAAGTCTTGAAGGTGAACTTCCACTCGGCGGCTGCCGCAAGAGCAAACGAATAATTTGTCAGAGCCCTGGCGGTAACAGTCACTGATCCGCTGCCGGTATACGTGCCAGCGGCAAGAACCTTTCCGCCAACCAAGTATTCAACGCCGGCCGACGTGGGAATCGTGTAGGTATCGTTCGAGGTGCCGTCCCGGTCAATGAATACGACTGCTGCAGGCGTCACGGGAAGATGCCCACCAAACGTTGTGAGGGCCGCAGTGGCATCAATCAGACCGGCGCCACATCCGGCGGAACAGCCAGCAGGAAGTGGCCTCGAGGTCTGCTTCAGTTGTTGTTCCAAATGCTCCGGAGTCAGGGTGATGCCCTCAGCCGAATAAAGGAGAGCCGCAAGGCCCGCCACGTGAGGGGCTGCCATGGACGTACCCTGCATGAACGCGTAGCCCGGCGTTCCCTGCGTGGTTGTCCCTGAGTTGTAGGTAGACAAGATGCCGTTCAAGGCCGAGGAGCTCATTTCGCCGCCGGGAGCAGTTACATCCACAGCGCTCCCATAGTTGGAGTACGACGCCTTTGCTCCTGTCCTGTCGCTCGCGGCAACTGTGATGACGTTCTGGCAGTTTGCAGGGCTGGAGTCGGCCGCGGGGCGATTGGAATTGCCGGCAGCGACTACTACGGCTGCCCCAGCGTTATAGGCGAAATTGATCGCGTTTTGATAGGTGGCAGAGCACGGCTTGATGCCACCGAGACTGAGGTTGATGACGCGTGCCGGGTTGAGATTTATTGGGGCCCCGGCAACAACGCCGCCTGCTGCCCAAATGATTGAATCCGCGATGTCCGACGTATAGCCGCCACAAGCACCCAATGCCCGCACCGGAAGGATTTTTGCCTTCGGCGCCACGCCCGTTACTCCGGTGGCGTTGTTTCCGATGGCTGCAATTGTTCCCGCCACGTGGGTTCCATGCCAGGAAGAATTTATCTGCGGGCTCCCCACTCCGCATTCATTGGCCGTAGACCAATCGCCAGGGTCTGTAGGGTCTGCATCCCTGCCGTTCCCATCCCTTGCATCGGCGGCATCGGACATCATGTCATAGCCGGGCAACACATTGGCGTTGAGATCCGGATGGCTCGTGATCCCGGAGTCGACTACGGCGACGACTACGCCTTCACCGTGATTGTATTGCCACGCCCCGGAAGGCCGAATGCCGGCCAAATCCTCTGAGAGATCCCACTGCGTTGAATAGTAGGCATCGTTGGGATCAGCAGCCACCTGCATGATGTCGTCAGCTTCGGCGTAGGCAACGTTGGGATCCGCACGAAGGGTTTTCAGGAATTGCTCGGCTGTTGTCCCTGAAAGTGCCTTGGCAAGTTTGATGACATGTCCGCCCGCTGCGTTTTGGTGCGAGCTTTCGGCAACCGCTCCGAGCTTGGTGGCTGCACGATCTGCAGCCTGCTCCGCCGTAGCAGTGGCCGCGGCTGCTTTGACGTTGTCTCGTAGCCCGACAATAAACTGGTCCGTTGCCACTTCAGGTGCCGGACGGAGTGATTGCGGGGTGCTCGGGATGATGTCGCTATCTCCCGCTACTGCTGGCTGAACGGCCAGTCCCCCGGTAATGAGGAGCGCGGTCAACGCGAAGCCGACGGTCCTCAAGGATCGCATTGGGGAGTTTTTTACCATGGGTTGGGCATCCTAGAACGGCGACTGAGCACGGTAAGGCTGGGTCGCGGGCAACTGGAGACCACCAGCTGACCCCCACAGAAAATTGTACGCAGAGTTGGTGGCACTCTCCGCCAGTATTTCGTGAGGATTTCCCGAGGATTTGCACCACAAAGAGCAGGACCCCGATCACCTAAATCGGGGTCCTGCTGCGTGGCCGCCTGTCTTGGGCTTACATGTCCGCGAGCGCCCCACCAGGGTTCTCGATCGCGTCCGCGACGTACCGGAGGAAGCCGGCTGCTGTCTCGCCATCGCACACCCGGTGGTCGAAGGCGAGGGTCAACTCGGTAACCTTGCGGACGGCAAGCTCACCGTTTACCACCCACGGCCTATCGATGATGCGACCCACGCCGAGCATCGCAACCTCTGGGTAGTTGATGATCGCGGCCGAACCATCCACGCCGAACACACCGTAGTTGTTCAGGGTGAAGGTGCCTGAGCCGAGCTCGGTTGGAGTGGCCTTACCTTCACGCGCCACGGTGGTGAGGCGCCGGATCTCGGCGTCCAACTCGCGGGCGCTCAACTGGTGCGCGTTCCGGACAGACGGGACCACAAGACCGCGATCCGTCTGTGCTGCGAAACCGAGGTTGATTCCGTCAAAACCGACAATCTCCTGGGAGCCATCCTCCCCCAGTTCAAAGCGCGTGTTCAGTGCCGGGTACTTTTTTAACCCAGCAGTGACAAAACGGGCGATGAAGGCCAGTAGACCAGGCGTGTCATGCGGAGCACGCTTCTTCAGTTCAGCCCGCATCTCAAGGAGAGCCGTCGCATCCACGTCCACCCAGACCGTCGCCTCCGGGATCTCCGTGCGGCTCTTGGTCATGTTGGCTGCAACTGCCTTGCGAACTCCGCGGAGCGGAGTCCGGGCCGCGACAGCCAGTCCCGTACGGGAATCGAGGTCGCCCCCGGCAACGGCGGCCGAGGCTGGAGCCTTCGCCTTCGCTGCAGTACGAGGCGCAGCAGGAGCTTCCGGTGTAGAGATCGCAGCTTCCACATCCCGGCGCATGATCAGCCCACTGACCCCCGAGCCTTCGATAGTCTCAAGGGAAACCCCGTGGTCTCGGGCCATCTTCCTGACGAGCGGCGAGATGACGGCACTCAGCTTGCCGGGGATACGAGTTCCTGCCACAGCGGGCTCGGAAGCAACCGGACTCTCGGCCAGGGTCTCATTTTCGCGATCGACGACGCCGACGCTCGCCTTTCGCGGGCGGGTGCGGCCTCCGGTCACGCCACCAGGAGTCCCGTATCCGATAAGTACGTTGCCGGAACCAGCTTTCTCCTCGGTGCGATACGTCTCGGCCGCCGCATCAACCTGGGGCGAGGCCACGATCCCGGTCGAGACCGCATCTTCTTCCGTGGACGGCGTTTCAGGCGCAACGGGAGCAGCGCCTGAGCGAGCGATCGAGATCAGCGGCTTGCCGACGTCGAGGGTTTGGCCGGCCTCACCGTGAAGCTCTGCCACCGTGCCCGCGTAAGGCGAGGGCACCTCCACCATGGACTTGGCTGTTTCGACTTCAGCGATCGGCTGGTCGACCTTGATTTCGTCACCCACGGCGACGAGCCAATTCACGAGTTCGGCCTCGGTAAGGCCCTCCCCCAGGTCCGGCAGGCGAAATACCTGCATATCTGAGCTCATGGTCAGTCCTCCCATTGAAGGTCGTCGACGGCGTCGAGGATGCGGTCGACGCTTGGCAGGTAGTAGTGCTCCAACTTGGGTGACGGGAACGGAACATCGAAGCCAGTCACACGGCGGATCGGTGCGGCGAGGTAGTGGAACGCACGCTCTTGGACACGCGCCACGATCTCGGACGACACCGAGGCGAATCCGTGCGCCTCGGCGATGACGACGGCGCGCCCCGTCTTGCGTACGGACGCGCAGACGGTCTCGTCGTCGAAGGGGACGAGGGTGCGCACGTCGATGACCTCGAGCGAGCGACCCTCCTCGGCAGCGGCAGCCGCGGCTGCGAGCGCAGTGGGAACAGACGGCCCGTAGGCGATCAGCGTCGCGTCGGTGCCAGGACGAGCAACAGCGGCGCGGCCCTCGGTGGAGGTGCCGGCGTCGTGCTCTGCGCGCAAGGCGTCCAGGTCCACCTGGTCTTTGGACCAGTAGAGCTTCTTGGGCTCCATGAACATCACGGGATCATCCGAGTCGATGGCTTCGCGGAGCATGCGGTAACCGTCCGCAACGGTGGCAGGGGTGTAGACCTTCAGGCCAGCGGTGTGGGCGTAGTAGGACTCGGAGGAGTCGCAGTGGTGTTCCACTCCCCCGATGCCGCCGGCGTACGGAACGCGGATGACCAGGGGCATCTTGAGCTTGCCCTTGGTTCTGTTGTGCATCTTGGCGACGTGGCTGACGATCTGTTCGAACGCCGGGTAGGCGAACGCATCAAACTGCATCTCGATGACGGGCCGCATGCCGTTGATGGCCATTCCGACAGCCATGCCGACGATGCCGGATTCTGCCAGCGGGGTGTCGAAGCAGCGCTGCTCGCCGAACTCGGCCATGAGGCCGTCGGTGATGCGGAAGACACCGCCCAGCATGCCGACGTCCTCGCCGAAGACCAGCACGGAGGCGTCGGCACGCATGGCATCGGCCATTGCTGCGTTGAGCGCCTTGGCCATGGTGATGGACTGGGGGCCGCTCGCCTCAGCGGTAGCTGCAGCGGAGGCGGCGGCGCTTGCGGTGGCTGCGCTGACGTTGGCTGTGGTGGTGCCGTTGGCAGTAGTGGTGACGGTCATTTTGCGCTCTCCGTTCCGTGATTTTCGGCGCTTTCAGCGCGGGCGAGTTCGTCAGCCAGCAGTTCAGACTGCTCTCTCAGCTGTGGGGTGGGCTTGGAGAACACGTACTTAAAGAGGTCCAGCGGCTGTACGGGGACATCTTCACCGAGGCCTTCGCGCAACTGTGTAGCGACGGCTTCTGCATGTTCGGCAATACGTTCATTGGCGGCGTCGTCCAGAAGTCCCTTGTGGGTGAGATAGGACTTCATTCGGGCCAGCGGATCCTTCGCTTGCCATTCGGCCACCTCGCTGTCCGGGCGGTAGCGCGTGGCATCGTCGGCGTTGGTGTGCGCCTGCATACGGTACGTGTGCGCCTCGATCAGGAGAGGTCCGGAGCCTTCGCGGGCCAACTTCACTGCACGGTCCATGACGGCGAGGAGCGCGACGAGGTCGTTGCCGTCCACTCGCTCACCGGCCATTCCGTAGCCGACAGCCTTGTGGGCCAGCGACGGCGCCACCGACTGGTGGCTGAGCGGAACGGAAATCGCGTATTTGTTGTTCTGCACGAAGAAGATGACCGGTAGGTGGAAGACGGCCGCAAAGTTCAGGGCCTCGTGGAAGTCACCCTCACTCGTGGCACCATCGCCGCACATTGCCATCACCACGGTGTCCTCACCGCGGAGTTTGGCGGCATGCGCGACGCCGACGGCGTGCAGCAGCTGGGTGGTCAGCGGGGTGCACTGGATCCCGACGTGGTGCTTCTTGGGGTCGTAGCCACCGTGCCAATCACCGCGGAAGATCGTCATCGCTTCGACAGGATCCACACCACGGGTCATCACTGCGACGGCGTCGCGATACGTCGGGAAGAGCCAGTCACCTTCGCTGAGGCACATGGCAGCCGCCACCTGGCAGGCTTCCTGGCCGTGGCTTGACGGATAGACAGCCATACGGCCCTGCCGGACGAGCGCAGAGTTCTGATCGTTGACCCGACGTCCGACGACGAGCTGCTCGTAAGCGGCCATGAGTTCAGCATCGCTTGGCGTGGGGTACTCATGGCCGGGTTCGGTGCCCTGCTCTTCGTGGGAGCGGAGGGTCCCATCCGGATTCACCATCTGAATCTGGTGCCGGGCCGGCAGCATGTAGTCCTCTACGCTGATGCCGAATTTTCTCTGAACGTCAGCAGCTTGGTCCTCTACTGCCGCTTCCGGCGCAGTGTGGTCTGCGTGGATCGTCATTGGTCCGTCCTTCTCTAGCCACTATGTGCTTCCAGTATGTTCCGGGGAGCTGTTTCGTATCCAGCTTTCGCGCAAATCATGGAAGAGCATGCAGGAAGTGGCTATTCTGAAAGACGAATTGCAAATGTGAGCTGGGTAACGCGCCAGTCCTGTAGACGAATTGGAGACCACATGAGCGAGACCGAGGCGGAGCAGACTGCCGTGCCCCTGGACGATGTTGACCGGGACATCATCCGGGAACTCACAACTGACGGCCGGATGTCCATTACGCAAGTGGCCGAGAACGTGCACATCAGCCGGGCGCATGCCTACTCACGCATTGCCCGGCTGACCGGCGAGGGGGTTCTGACCAAGTTCACGGCGTTGGTGGACCCAATCAAAGCCGGCCTGCGATCTTCGGCCTATGTCACGCTCAAAGTCCAGCAGCATTCTTGGCGGGAACTGAAGGAGCACCTGCGGGCGATTCCCGAGGTTCACCACATTGCCTTGGTGGGTGGCGACTTTGACGTCATTCTGCTGGTCCGGGCCACCGACAACATTCACCTCCGCCGTGTGATCTTCGACCAGCTTCAGTCCATGGAGGGAGTGCTGGATACCCAGACTTTCCTGGTGTTTGAGGACGTTGATACGCGGTAACTGCCCGGGCTGCAGGTGCCTCGTACCGAACGCACATTCGGGGACCATAGACTGTCCCCGTGCCCCTCAAAACCGCCTCCGTCACGCGCGCCGCTGCGCGGGTTGCTGTCTCGGTTGTGGCCATCGCCCTGATATGGCTGATTGCCGCTTTTCAGTTCTTTTACAGCCCTCCGAGAGTAGTGCCTCATCGTACCGACGCCATCGTGGTTTTGGGCGGGTTAAGTAAGGAACGACTTCCAGTGGCTCAGGAACTCCAGGAAAGCCTGGACATACCCATTTTGGTGGTCTCGACAACGGGCCTTTCCGGCAACGTTGAGGGTGACGCTTTGTGCCATGAAGACGACGACCCCGATCTGATCTGTTTCCGTCCCTCGCCGCTGAACACCCGAGGTGAAGCCAGAGGCCTTTCGGAGCTGATTGCGCAGAACGGATGGAAGTCCGTCACCGTGGTTACGTCCGACTATCACCTCCTTCGCGCTGGCACCCTCATTCGCCAATGTACGTCTGCTGAGGTCCAAATGGTCGGCTCACAACCCGACCTTTCGGCCGGAGCATGGCTGGACCGATTCGTCGTCGAAACAGGTGGGCTCATCGACGTGTGGATGCAGCCGGAGTGTTCTTCTCGCTAGTGGAACACTCGCGGATTTTAGGTTCTAAAACACAAATTCCATGTGACAGAGTTCGTTAATTCCTACCAAACCTCGCAAAAGAACTGTCACAAAATTTCGTTGACTTTCAGGCGTGCGTTCGTGCGTGAAGGATTTCGTCAAGTTCTTGAATTCGACAGGCATGCCCGTCATCCTTTTGCCATAGGTCCAAGGTCTCAGCCCTACGAGCCCAAGGATCCTCCGTGGCAAAGTTTAAAGCAGAGACGTACTACTTCAGCACGAGCAATGCCCGACATCTAACTGCCAGCATCTTGGCCGCTTTCGTCTTGGTGATGGGTTTCCTTCACGGATCCACAGCCCAAGCCGCGCCCTCCCCGGTTTACCCCATAAGCGGCTACTTCATTTTCGGCAGTACCAGTGATGACGCCAACTTGAAGAAATTGACGGATATTAAGTCCGTCGGCGGGGATACGATCATCACCTTCGGTTCTCAGATCAAACCAGCAACATCCGCTTCCGTGCCGGCAGGCTGCACCATTTCAGGCGTCAACTGCGTGACTGCTGCTACCTCTGGGGTCAGTGTGAATCGATACTTCACCTACGCCGACGGCAACACATGGGGCGCGCCTTCTCTCGCGTGTCCCCGCGACAAGACTGTGACGAGTGGATCCACCGTGTATACGGTCATGGTTATCCCCACCCAGGGAACCGGATGCAACTCGTCCAATAATTTGTATGACGTCGTCATCATCACCAGCGGGACCGCCTCGATCTCTGTCTCTGTGGCCAAGGCCGCTACCACGTTGGGGATGAAGTTTTACGCGGGAATGCCCGCTCCTGTGAAGAGAACAGACATCACGTATCTTGTCGACCTGTCATACCAGTCGACATTCACGGCTTTCACCAACCGGTTCCTGCAATTTCAAGGAAAGGTGAACAACGTTCCAGGCTTGACGGGCTATTACCACTATACGGAAATGCCCGTAGCCAATGGCGCTATATGGGATTCAACGCTCGCTGTCTATGACATCCAAAATCGAGCAATAGCCCAGTATCAGCCAGGTCGCTCCGCACTGGTGAGCCCGTATATCGATTCACGCAAGGAGCTTGCTGGGCATATCACGCCGGATAACGCTCGAGCAGCAGTGAGAAATATTGCTGAGACTGCGAATGGAGTCCATCTGGCCATCGCCGTTCAGGATGGGATGGGCACCGGGAAGGGGGGATCGTTCTTTGGCCACGAGAGCGGAAATAGCGTGGACCAGTATGCGGCCGCAATTGTCGGCAGTGGAACATGGGGCAACAAGTACGCCGCCCCAACCCGCGATTACTTCCTTGCAATGGCGGAAGGGGTCGAAGGCACCGACGTCGAGCTATGGGCCAACATGGAAGGAATGGCGCCAGGCACCAGCCAGAACCCCTGCGACGGCAACTACCGCGGCCAGAGCACGAAAGCGCGACATGACCGACAGTTGCAGCAGATAGGGAACTATCCGGTCAAAGTTATCTCATATATGTGGGATCCGTTCTACACCTGCAAGGGGACCTGGGCACCGATGGTGGAACAGATGAGGGCTGGCAGTATGACGCCAGTCATTACTGACTCAGTCTTCTACGGCAACGGCGATGTACTCGTCACAGGTCAAAACTTGAGTGGTGGCACCATCCAAGTGAAGTGGACAGATGCATACGGACGAACCTTCGATAAGACCGTGTCTGCCTCGAGTTACAACCCGAGCTACGGCAAACAACTGGGTATGAATCCACGCTTGGAATCCGTAACGGCAAAGCTCGGCAGGACAAGTCTTGGCTCCGGAAAGTATGTCTACATCAACGTGACGAACGGCTCCGGCGTCAGAAACGACGCGCCGTATTCTGATCGAGGCTAGTTCCCTTGGGAAGTGGGCGGCTTGCACAGTTTGTGCGAGCCGCCCTTCAATGGCGACTTCGCGCCTTGTCGCCAAACAAATAATCCATGCCGCTGACAGTGCGGCTGGGAGGGCCTCGTCTGCCCAAATATGGTCCCTTGCTGCTCGGATGCAACAATTGTGCGTGGCCATGTTCCGTCTGGACGCAGCTGAGGAGTGACGACGTGACAGATACTGTCCGCCAAGCGGCGGCACCTTCGCCGTCCCCACGACACATGCGCAAACGTCGATTCCTGGGGGATGTTCCCACATCTACTTTGCCCGGCAATCCGGGCACCGTAGATATCGCTCGTTCAGAATCCAGGCTCTCAGCCTCTCCGAAGCCGGCGCGGCCTGCCGGCGGTAGCACTGCGCCCAAACCCACGGCTTCTTCTGTACCGAGCATTAGTACCGGATCACGGAAAGCCAGCCCCCGGCAAAAGCGGCTGGTAGCCCTGACCATTGTGATACTCGTCTCTATCAGCATCCCGCTACTGGTACTGACCTTGATGTTTGCAGGTTGAGGCATGTTGGGCGTCACGCACAATTAATCACCTCGATTGGCTGTGCGATAGCATCGGTTGATCAGCCATTGCCTTCCCGGGGGAATCCATGCAAATCGTCATGCCAATTTTCGGTACTCGCCCGGAAGCCATCAAAATGGCTCCGATCGTCACCGCCCTTCAACAATCTACCGATTTCGATTGCGTAGTGACTGTCACAGGCCAACATCGCGAAATGCTGGATCAGGTCAACGAACTCTTCGGGATTATTCCAGACCACGACCTGAACATCCTTCAGCAGCGTCAGTCGCTGTCGGCGATTATGACCAGGACCATCGATGGCCTGGACAAATTATTCAGCAGCAACAAACCCGATGCTGTCATCGTTCAGGGTGACACCACGACGTCGACTGCTGCCGCCATCGCGGCTTTCTATCACGGTATCCCTGTTGTTCATGTCGAAGCCGGGCTTCGAAGCGGCGACTTGTACTCTCCATTCCCGGAGGAGGCGAACCGTAAGATCACCAGCCAGATCGCCAGTTTGCATCTCGCCCCAACCAGCACCAGTAAAGCCAATCTGCTGGCGGAAGGCATCAACGAGGATGACATCGTCGTCACCGGAAACACCGTGATCGATGCACTCCTCACCACAGTCAATAAGAATGTCCCTTTCACCGATCCAAAGCTCGAAGAGCTTGCGGCCAGCGGCCGCCGGATCCTTCTGGTCACCACGCACCGCCGCGAGAATCAAGGTGACGCCATGCGGGGTGTAGGACGCGCTTTGGCCCGAATAGCCGAGGCCGAACCGGATCTTGTCGTGGTACTTCCCGCACACAAGAATCCAGTCGTGAGAGAAGCAGTCCTGCCGGCAATCGAAGGTAAGGCAAACGTGATCGTCACTGAGCCTTTGGCTTATGGCGAATTCACACGGATGCTGTCCCTCGCACACATAGTCCTCACGGATTCCGGTGGAGTTCAGGAGGAAGCACCCAGCTTGGGAAAGCCTGTCTTGGTGATGCGCGACAACACGGAGCGTCCCGAAGCTGTTCACGCCGGCACCGTCACTCTCATCGGCACGGACGAGGAGACGATCGTCAAGGAAGTTGATCGGCTGCTTAATCAGCAGGACGCATTTGATGCCATGGCAAATGCTGTAAACCCCTACGGTGACGGCCAAGCTGCCGAACGCACGGTTGCGGCAGTGGCGGAGCTCCTGGGAGTAGGGACCAGAGTGCCGGAATTCGGCACCGAGATCCAGATAGTCCGCTAGATCGACGGCGATGCCCCTCGCCAACAATCTAGATCACTCCCCCAAACCCAGAAATTGGAGTCAAGCGTTGCTACGCAAACTCTTTGACCGCCAGGAAATACAACCGCACAGCATCTGGACCGGCGAGGACACAGCTCAGCCGCGATCTTTTGTGCTGCTCGACTCAAACAGCGACCCCGACGCCCACTTGGTGCTGCGCAAACGGCCTTATGAAGTGCGCCTGCAGGTGGTTCCAGGCTCGGAAGTGACCTCCACCTTCCAAACAGTCAGCAATCCCGATCAGCACGGCACTAAATCCGGGATTATCTGGGTGAAGTTCCTTGACTCGAGCGGCACTGAGGTCCCTAGCAGGGGACGAATCAGCAAAGGCCGCCAGGGCAACTACGTCTACATCGTTCCGAACGCTCTCGGTGTCTCTGAAACTACGTTGTACATCCCTATGGACTGCACCGAAGTAGTACTCGGCTTCGCACTCTGGAAGGGCTATGCCGGTAGCTTGTCCTTGACAAACGCAGTTCGCGTACGACACAACGTCCTCCCGCCCTTTTCGGAATCCCGCCAATCCGGCGCCGGAGATCTCCGGTCGAATCGGATATCCGTCTCCCGTGAGCACGGCACTGCGTCCGAAGTGGGTCTGGGCAGGGAGCCGCTCAGCCTCGACATTTCGACACTTGACGCCAAGCACTTAAGAGTCCAAGGCCAATTCGTAGGTTCCGAGCCGGTTGGGCTCAGGGATGCCGTGGCCCTCTTCAGGTTCGCCGATAAACACGGGGCTGAAGTGGGAAGTTTGACGGACATTCCCCGTGGTCCCGTCGGCGAATACATCTATCTGGTGCCGGATTCCTCTGGCGCGTTTTCATTCGAGGTCCATGCCCCCTCAGATTGCGCCAGTGTACGGATTGCTTTCGCGGCCTGGCATGCGGAGCCAGGCAAACTCAGGATTTTGAATGCCTTGGACATCGTCGAGTTGGGAACAGAATCCGCTGACGATCTCCGCCCAGGCTTCGGTCCTCCCCAGACCAATGGCAAAGCGTTGCAGTTCAATCGATTGCATGAGCTCGGAGCCAACGTGGCGGTGACTTCCCGGGCTCGATGGGCGAGGATTCCACTGGCCGACACAAAGGGCCCCCAGATCCAGGTTCAATTCTCGGTAATTCCTCAAGTCGAAGGGTTGTCCAGGAAGAGCGCGCTGGCACTCCTGGAATTTGCTGACAAGGACGGTGGCCGGATTTGCCCCGCCGGCCTCCCAACATCCGAGGAGTATGCCTACAAGTACATCGACGGGCGCCGCCCAAACGATGTGTCACTGACATTAACCGTGCCTCGAGGCGCTACAGAGCTTCGTGTAGGTACGGTGCTCTGGGAGGCGGCCGCGGGAGAGCTGCTGACGAGCAATCAGATTTGGGTAAAGGCACTTTCAGCGTCGAAGCAGGTTCCAGCCAAGAAAAAGGCCGGGGGTACTTCCACAGTCGCCGTAATCGATGACGCAGACGAGGCACCACGGCGGGCCAGGGAATTGAAGGTCGCCCTGATCGCAGACGAATTCACCTATAACTGCTTCAAATACGAGTTCAACCCGATCGTTATCGAGCCTCACAACTGGCGTGAGCGTTTTGAGGCAGACCGGCCCGATATCTTTTTCTGTGAGTCTGCATGGTCGGGCGTGGACAGTGAAAAGCGGCCGTGGAAGGGCCGCATCTATGCGAGCTCCAACTTTGCCCGGGAGAACCGTACCGAACTCCTTGAGATTCTGGAGTGGTGCGACAACGAGGACATTCCAACTGTCTTCTGGAACAAAGAAGACCCCACGCATTTCGATGACAAGGTCCACAACTTCATCGACACAGCGGTGAGGTTCGATCACGTTTTTACCACTGACGTGACCTGCGTTCCCCGCTATGAGGAAGAGTACGGACACTCCAGTGTTCATTGCCTTCCATTTGCTACACAACCAAAGCTTTTCAATCCGATAGAGACTTCCCCGAGGGACCAAGGAGTCTCGTTCGCAGGCAGTTGGTACGCAAACCACCTTGACCGTTCCAAAGAGATGGAAGTCATTTTCGACCAGATCCTCGATGCCGGCATGGACCTCCGCATCTTCGATAGATTTTGGGGATCGGAGGATGAGCTACACCATTTCCCCGAGCGCTATCGTCCCTTCACCAACCCTGCCGTTCCCCATTCAAAAATCGCCGACGCCTACAAGTCGACGACGCTTGGTCTCAACATCAACACCGTGACCTCGTCGCCCACTATGTTTGCGCGCCGCATATTTGAACTCATGTCCTGCAATACTTTGGTTGTCTCCAACTACTCCGAAGGCGTCGCGGAATTCTTCAAGGGCCGGATACTGTTTGCCGGTGACGGCCATTCAGACGTTCAGGACCTGGACGCGGCAACTGCGGATCACGTCAGGCACGCCGCCCTCCATGACGTGCTTGCACATCACACGTATGAACGGCGTTTCGAACAGATCCTGGACAGCATCGGCTTTGACTACGCCAAATCGCACCGCATGATCACCCTGGTTTGTCCAGTGGAAAGCGAAGCTGAACTCAACCAGGCCATCGCCCGCCAAGGTGAGTATGTCGACGTCGTCGATCGGGTGGTCATCGTTCTGGGACGGAGCTTCCAGAAGAGCGACGCATCCTATTTTCAGGCCAAGTACGGCCGCTTTGGTGTCGTGATTCTGTCATGGGCCTGGGCTGTCAATGAATCTCTGGACCCCAGCACGTTTATCAGCGGCGATTCGTTTGCCTTCATTTCACCTGATTCGACGGTCAGCGCAAAGGCAATTTACGAAGCCTCACTCCATCGCGCTTACGTCGACGGTCCCGTGGTGATCCAGTCCGGGGAACCGTACCGTTTCAGCGCCCAGCACGCCGTCGAGGACATTGTCGCGGGCCCGGCCTTCTTCAAGAAAGCCGTCGTCAACTACGGTAAAACCATCTCTGACAATTTCTACCTCGTCTAGGGGTTGAATCAGCCATTGCAAATCCTTGAGGATTCTCCGGATATGAAGCTCAGCATTGTTGTCCCTTGTTACAACGCAGAAACCAAGATCGGCCTCTGCCTGGAGTCGTTGGAGGGCATCGATCTTCCTGAAGACTCCTTCGAGGTTGTCTTTGTGGACGACCACTCCACCGATGGAACGTTTGCCTTGCTCGAGGAGAGGGCACGGGCACATTCAAACTGGCGGGTCGTGGCATTGACCTCCAACAGTGGTTCGCCCTCACGCCCCCGCAACGTTGGTATGTCCAAAGCTGCCGGGGAATACGTGTTCTTCCTTGACTCGGACGACGAGATCCTGCCGGACGCACTTCGGCAGCAGCTGGAACTTGCCTCGCAGGAAGATTCAGACATTGTCCGGGCCTCCTTGTACACGGTGGAACGAGGAAAGAAACCCCAACTGGTTAACAGGGTGGTGGGCTTTCACACTGCAGCGTCCAGGACTGAGAAGATCGCCAAGATCGTGCGAGATCAAAGTACGACAAACTCGTCGTTGATCCGTCGCAGTCTGCTCATCGACAACGGCATCATCTGGCCGGAGCATCTGCACATGGGAGAAGACACTGTTTTTCTCAATACTGTCCTGTCTGTATCTCAGAACATTTCCTACCTTGATGAACCAGCCATCATTTACCACAAGACCATCGGATTTGTTCGATCCACAACGCAGCAATACGGTGCTCGCGAGCTGGCTTCGCATCTCGAAGTATGGGAGAGCGCCGAGTCCACCCTCGCACACGTTGGTCTTAGCTACATGGAGATCAGAGGCCACGTCGCGCTTAGGGTTGCGCTCGAATCCATTTACAGGTTCAACCGTGGTGACATTGATGCCGGTCTGTTCTCAAAGCTTTCCCATCTTGTCCAAGACAACTGGGAGGCCATCAGCGGCAAGCCATATCGCGCCCGAATCCGTGAGACGCTCGAAATTATCAACAGCGGCAATTACGAAGGCTTTCAGCAGAACATTAAACAGCGTGTCCTCATCGCCGGTATGGATTTGAAATTCATTTCTCCTGCTATTCCATCCCTTCGCGAGCACTACGATGTGAAGCTGGACGAGTGGACCGGGCATGATTCCCACGATGAGAATCAAAGCCGGGAGCTTCTGGAGTGGGCAGACGTCATCTTCTGCGAATGGCTACTGGGCAACGCAGTTTGGTACGCAAACCACAAGAAGGCGCACCAACGTCTGATAGTCCGGCTCCATCGATTTGAACTCAATGCGAGGTTCGGGCATCTGGTGGATCAATCCAAGGTGGATTGCTTCATCTCTGTGTCACTTCACACCAGCGAAGACATGATCCGCACGTTCGGCATGGACCGAACGAAGGTTCGAATCATCCCGAACTACCTCGACGTCAACGCCTACAAAACCAGTAACGATCCAAGCAAGACCCAGAAGCTGGCAATGGTGGGCATGTTGCCCAAATTGAAGGGCTACCACCGCGCACTTGAACTTCTCCATTACTTGAATGCCCACGGCGAGTACTCCCTCACCGTCTTTGGGAAAGGGCCGCATGACCTCCCGTGGGTCTACAAGAACCCTGTGGAACGCGAGTACTACGAGCAATGTGAGCAGTACATTGTGGATCACAACCTAGCCGAAAAAGTCACCTTTTCCGGCTGGGTGGACACTAAGACGGCTTTGGCTGACTTTGGCTTTGTTCTGTCCCTCAGTGACTTGGAGAGTTTCCACGTCGCCCCTGGAGAGGGATTCGCCTCAGGAAACCAGGGAGTTTTTCTTCCTTGGCACGGCGTGGACTACGTTTACCCCGAGGACTACATTTTCGAGGATGTCTTCGGCATCCGCGACTACATCCTCGAGAACCAGGATCTGGACGTATTCAATAAGAATGCAGAGCCAGGCCAGCGTTTTGTTCGTGAACGGTACTCGCTCGAGGCTTTCATCTCCCTTGTTCAGGAAGCCTTCGAAGAGGTCTAGACGGACGACGCCGGAGCCGGCGCTTCTGCGTCAGGGGCGCGTTAGTAAGGCCCGTTGAAGTCCTCCTTGTGGTTTGGACTCTCGACGGGTTGTCGGCGTCTACGAGAATTGGAGGTCGTAGATCGTCGGCGCCTTTACATCCCAAGACGCTAATCCAATTGCATCAACTGACACTTCAGGGGCAAATCTAAGTTGAATGACGTGTGAAGACATGCCTTCGCCCAAGCCCACGTATTTGTAGTAACCAATATTCCGGTACGACGAATAGGAGAAGCCTTGCTGGCTAAGCATCTCGCGTGTACTTCCCCTAACAGCCGCACAAAAAACGAGACCCTTGTTACTGCCCGACGCAGGGTTGACGGCCTTGAATTCAACTGTAATCTCGCTGTCCCCTGCCGTTTTGATCCATGTAACAGCTTCCTGAAGTTCCCGCTCTCCCCATGAGCCATCATTCTCGACATGACATTGGGGAAATTCCAACCTTTGAGATTCATGTTCGGCAGACGGATAGTAGGCGGTCGGGACCGACTGAATCTCAGCGACTGACTTCAGGAATTTGATCATGAAAGGCGTTGGCTGAACTGCGTGCCCCTCATTACGGGAGGTCTGGTGAAGCGAAACCGAGCCGATGGAGTCAACGCTAGCAGCCAGGCCTTGAAGTCTGCCTACGAAGCTAAGGGTTTCCTCGAAAGCGCTATCTCCACGGTTTGTAACGATAGTTATGGGAGGAATGCACCGAGATGACTCGAATCTGGAATAGACATCTGTGCGGTTTGGGTGTTCACCAGCCAAGTCCGCTAAGGCCCGCCCGTTAAGGGCAAGTCTCTCAACGTCCGCCAGGGAACTTTTCACGGGATATCGCAACAAATCAAGCTGAGGGACCTCAGCAACAGCATGTGCGACTCTAAGCTCGGCTGCAATCATCAACGACCCGAAGCCACCCATGGAGCTGCCATAGAGAATTACGTTATCCAGCGTGATTCCTCTGCGGTCGCAGTATAGGCGAATGAAAGTGGCGAGCTCGGAAACAATATCCTCATCTGAGCTAGCAAACCAAGAGGCAGCCAAATCAGGAGCGTAATTCAGCATGGGATCACTCAGTGAAACGACATCCCAGTTCTCGAACGCCGTTGCCCACGACCAGCGTGGGTAGAAGGGCACTTTGGGAGGAGTGCTCGACGGTTGTGCTGACGGCAGGAAGCACAACAATTTCTGGGGATTCTCTGCGAAAGTCCCATAGGCTTCGATGCGGAGACCGCCGGCTGTCTTCCCTGTGATAACACGATCCACCGAAGAGAATTCCAAATCAGGGGACACCTCGAAGAGTGTTCGTGTTGCGTCCAATGCGGCCGCGATTTTCATCGACATTAATTTAACCTGAGCTAAAGGATCTGTTTGACAACCCATCATACCAACGGGTAGCGTCGAGGCCGCCGATCCGTCAGCATCGCCGGGCTAACCCGACTAGCGGTCCAGGAGAAGACGAAGCTGATCCGCGAACCAAGGACTAAAGATGTCATGCCCTTCGTCATTCAGATGAAGTTCGTCATAGAAGGCTGACGACTTATCCAGAAATTCAGCGTCGGCGTCAATGAATTTGACGCCGCTATCGGCGACAAATCGCTGCACGGCCCCGCGTATATCCGCACGCCGTTGCACAAGTGAAGTGTGCTGGTCCTCAGAGATCATTCGGTGGTAATACGAGTCGGTGGCCCACTGTGCGTTGCGGTGGGGTGACGTCACAAGCACCAGGTCGATGCCGAATTCTTGGGCAGCCCACACGGCCAACCCCAGGATCGAGGTCAGGGCCCCGGAACCTCGTGGAAGATCTGATGCCTCCGGCTCCACCGGCGGGAGCAACGGTGCGTATCTGTCTGTCGGGTACCAGTAGCTGTGGGGACGGAAGTAGATCGGGAGATCCGATTGCGGCAGGAAAAATACCACCGTGCCACCACGACCGACCAGTGGAACGATCTTGTTGAGGAAGACATTAAAAAGCTGGAGGGTAGTAGCCCCGGAATACCCGGCGTTCAGGCAGCGAACCTTTAGTCCGTGGCTGGCCAAGCGACGTTCGACTTGAGACACGAAACGGACGTCTTCCGGCGTGAAAGTTGCCTCCACAAAAGAGTCACCGAGAAACACAATCGGTGAGGCACCTTCCGCGGTCTCGTTGCCAGTCATGATGAAACCGTGCTCGTCCGTCCGAACCCGCCATGGCCCATCACCGATGGTTCCGTCAGTTGCTTCGAGGTAACCGTCGGGGCGGTTCCGCATGCCGTCCAGGTTAGGCGTAGATTCCTTTAGCCTGATGTAACGGCGCTCTGACATTATGGCTCCCCAAGGGTACGACGGATGACAACCTATAGATCCTATCGGTTGGGCACTGCCGGCAGTTAATTAGACGGATGCAGAGGCCTTCTGTGGACCTATGCTCCTGCGGCGTTAGGGTCGCGGTCCTCCAGGCGGTTGCTGAGTTCGCCAAGGAGCACTTCCAGTTGTTTGACGCGTTCGGACAGTCCCGCGACCGCGGTGCTCGCATCCTGTTCAGCGGGTGCCGTAGACAACCCGTCCTTGATTGACTTCAATTCGCCGTTGACAAGTCCTAAGCGATAGTACAAATCCCTGGTGGCCCAGTTAGTTCGCGTTATCAGACCGGCCGCTCTGCGTTCCATGTGGGCACGTTCAAGTGGCGTCGCGGAAGGAACCAGGATATAAGTGGGCGTCGCGTTGAATTGCGCCACGAAGGAGTAGCCCGATTCGGATGCAAACTGCTCAAGCTCGGCCTGCTCAACGGCTGTGGCGGCCTCGCAAGCAATGATCGGCCTGTCCCTGGCGATCAAATCGATCGCACCCTTCAGGACCGCCACATCCATTCCCTCGGCATCAACCTTAATGAGGGCAACCCGTTGCCGGATCTCCTCCACGTCAATGGCGCTCACGGCATATTCGCCGTTCGAGGACACCGCAAACGTGGTCGCACCAACGTTTTTGAGGTCGAGTTTATCCAGTGTGGCTCGTGAAGGCTTCTCCCCCAGCGCCACTCGGCGAACTTCAATATGATCTTGCAGCGAATTACTATCGACATTGCGCTGCAGGATATCTGCCGCAAGAGGGAGTGGCTCGAACGAGATAACTTTGGCTTCACATACCGCTGCGAAGTACAGGCTATGGTTGCCAATATTTGCGCCAACGTCCAGGACTAAGTCCCCGGGCTTAAGATACTCGGCCAACGTTCCAAGGTACTGCCATTCGTAGAACTTTTTCGACGCGTCAATCATGGCAGCGATGTGGTCGCCCGCCACGGCTTCAATGAGGATTCGTTTGCCGTGATGTTCAATAGCTAGCGACGTTGTTGCGATTGATTCAGTCGAACTGTCCATGGTTTCTCTCGTCGATAAAACATATCCCGCGTTATCGCTGGATTCTCTCACAACCAGCCGCCGAATTCAGAACCTGGCTGCAGCTGTGGATCAACAACCGCGTCCGGGCGGAGTACCCGGACGCGGTAAAGCCTCTAGAGAGTAATAGCGGCCTCGACGCCCTTGGACGTCAGTTCGCGCCAGATTCCCCTTGTGTCAACGATTGCCTTGCCTGCAAGAAGACCTGAATCGACGCTCTTGAATTCGTCATGATCTACCAAGACGACGACGACATCTGCCTGCGCGATCGCATCTTCCGTGTTTGCAAGTTCAACGTTGCGACGGTTGGCGAGTGCCTTGGGCAGCGCCTCGACGTGCGGTTCAGCAACAAGGACCTTGGCGGTGGGCAATTCATCTGCCAAAGCGGCCGTAATCCCAATGGCCGGAGATTCACGAAGGTCATCAATGTTGGCCTTGAAAGCCAACCCGAGCGTAGCGATCTTGGCCTCGCTGCCAAAGGATTCTGCCGCTTTGCGGACCTGTTCCACTACCCATTCAGGTTTGGAATCATTGACTTCGCGTGCGGTACGGATCAGCTTGGATTCAGTGGGTGCGGCGGCCACGATGAACCAAGGATCAACTGCGATGCAGTGCCCACCGACGCCAGGGCCAGGCTGAAGAATGTTAACCCTCGGGTGGTGGTTCGCCAATCGAATCAGCTCCCAGACATCGATATCCAGCTTGTCGCTGATCACGGAAAGCTCGTTGGCGAAGGCGATGTTTACGTCGCGGTAAGAATTTTCAACAAGCTTTGCCATCTCAGCAGTGACATCGTCCGTCACCAGGATCTCGCCTTGGCAGAAGACAGCATAGAGGTCCTTTGCCAGCTCAGCCGCTGCAGACGTAATGCCACCGACAATGCGGTCATTGGTCACAAGTTCGATCATGACCCGGCCAGGGAGTACTCGCTCCGGGCAGTGCGCAAAGTGGATAACGGGTGCTCCGCCCGCCCCATCCAAAGAGAGATCCGGCCGCAGGGCCAGGATGTACTCTGCCAAGTGGCGCGTCGCACGCGGAGGTGACGTGGATTCGAGGATGACAAGTTCGTCTCCGACGAGCTGGGGTGCGATCCCACGGGCCGCGGCCTCGATGTAGCTAAGATCCGCTGAGTGGTCCTCGCGGAAGGGCGTTGGCACAGCCACGATGTAAGCCTGCGCTGCTGGAGTTTCCGTCGTCGCCCGCAGATTGCCCTGGCTGACTGCCCCGGCAACGTGAACACCCAGATCAGGCTCAACGAAGGGAACCTCGCCACGGTTTACGGCGTCGACGGTGTTCTGATTCACGTCAACACCGATGACATTAATGCCGTTAGTGGCAAGGATGGCTGCAGTGGGCAAGCCGATGTAGCCCAGTCCGATAACTGCGACAGTCTTACTGGTGGTGGTCATTTTGTCCCCTATTTTTTAAACGGTGATGTTTTTTAAACGGTGATGTGTTCTTTGGGATCGCCAAAGAACTTGATTTCGCCAGACGCCGCCAATTCATCGTCCGAGATGTCCCAAGTGTGACCTTCTGCCTGACGCATCTGGCAGAAGTTGAACCTGTCGGCGGCGTAGATAGAGCCGCCAGCGGTGGCAACTGATTTCAAGAAGGCGGTGTCCTCACCCCGGTTGAGAGGCTCGAATGGGTGCGCCTTGAAAACTTCGCTGCGGGCCGTGATGGTTGGACCCATCACGAACCTGCTGTACTGATGCTCCTTGTGTGGCATACGCAAAACCGTGGCTTGGGTTGAAACGAAGTGCATGTGGTGCGCATGCTTCCCAACGACATCAGCTTTGGAATAATCAAGCGCGTGGAGCATGTCCGCAAGGTAGTTCGGACCGTAGTAATCGTCGTCATCCATCTTGGTCAGGACGTCTCCTGAAGCTGCGGCGACACAGAGATTGAGGCATTCTCCCAGCGTCGTCTCGCGGGGCTCTGTCAGCACCGTGTAACGCTCCACGCCGTACTCTTCCGCCAATGAAGCCGCACGTTCGGATGTGATCTCAAATCCGTGAGTCAGCAACACCAGCTCAAGATCCACTCCTACTTGGCTTCCAACCGCAGCGAATACATGCTCAAGCTGATGAGGCCGGATGGTTGGTACCAAGGCGCTGGCAGAAGGAAGCCGGACGGGCCGGCTGCGATCCGGCAGGGCAGAAGCCACTATCGTCTCGGCCCTGTGCGCATATGTATTCCCTGCCCAAATGCGTCTCTGGCCCTTATGGACTACCCGATCATTGAGCTCCGGGCTTCGCGCCAGCATGCGAATCTGGTGCTCGCCTTGTCCTTGGGATTCGGCTACAAACACTTCATCCGGTTCGAAGAATTGTCTGATGGCAGTGCTCGGAGCAGAGACGACTGGCGTGCCTGAAGCGGTGATTTCAAAAATTCGACGCGCACACATGCTGGGTGAGTCCACCACCGAGTTCACGTTGAGGAAGACTTTATAGGCCCGGTAGGCCGTGAGCATGGTGGCATAGTCCAGGCTTCCAACAACGTTCTCGGAGAACGGAACCGGGAACTGGTAGTTCGAGTCCCCGCTCAGTTGCCGTGAGAAGATCTCGAGGACAGGGCCGGACTTGGCCGATGCATCCCGTGCGGCCGTCAGGAGCATATCCATCTGTTGCCGGCGTTCCGGATACTTGTGCGCAAAATACATGCCCGCGAAGGCTACTCCCCGGGAGTGCCGTCCCTGCCCCACGCGTATGGGGTTGTGGATGGCTGGCTGTGCAGCAAAAGGAAGAGCCTGGATCCGGTCGTGGCCCAGATCCTCCTTGTAGAACGGGATCCGGCCGGAATCGCTGGTGAAGACCACATCGAACTGACGCGCCGCAGGCAGGAAGTCTTCGTAGTGGGGTGGATCTTCCTTATTCCAGAAGACTGTGGGAATTGACCGCTTGCGGCACCATTCCAGAAGTGCCAGAAATTCAGGCTTCGGGCCGGATGTTCCCGCAAGCTCATACTTCCATGAACCTTGGTTTCCGTTCCATGCGGATTCAACGAAGAGGAAGTCGATCTCAGTCTCGCCGAGTTGCTGCAACCAGCGATCTTTGCGGAGGTGGAGCAGATTCCACTCGAACGAGAATGCCGCTGACGAAAAGTCGTCAAGGATCACGCCGACAGTCAAGTCCGAGCGCCGCGGCTCCCGGTCAGGAACGCGGTACGGGCCGAAGATTGGAGGCCCATCTTGTTCTGCCTGTTGGCCCACTGATCGGTTTGCGTTGATGCGTCGGTCTATCCTTTTTCGACGGAGCCATTCATTGAATTGATCCAGTCCGCCTTCGCGCAAATGCCACACGGCCTTGCGGGCTTCAACCACCATTTTCATCTCAGCGCCCTTCCATTCGGCGTCCGCTGGATCTCTCCATGATTTGAGTGGCCACGAGATTTGCCCTTGCTTCGTCCCTGATCCGTGCGGCAGTAATGTTGTTGCCCTTTGAGAGGTTCGAGGAAAACTCCTGATACAGGTTGGTGGTCTCTTCCGACGAGCCGTCCATGATCAATTCGCCCTTATCCAGCCAAATCACACGGGTGCACATGTTTCGGATGGTGTCCAGGCTGTGGCTGACAATGAACACACAGCCGGCCTGGGCCCGCAACTCATCCATGCGTGCCTTGCTACGGTCGTTGAATTGAGCATCGCCTGTATTCAAAGCTTCGTCGACCAGGAGGATCTCCGGGTTGACTGCGGCGGCAATGGCGAAACGAAGCCGCGAGGCCATGCCCGATGAGTAGGACTTCATGGGAAGGTAGATCGCGGAGTCCAAGCCTGACACTTCAACGATGCTCTCGAAGCGCTGATCGATTTCATCCATGTCCATACCCATGGCAAGGCAACCAAGGACCACGTTCTGGTCGCCTGACAAATCGGGAACAAGCGCGGCGTGAACACCCAGGAGGACCGGCGTGCTTGACGCGTACACCGCCCCATCCGTGGGTGCAGCCTGTCCGCTGATCAGCTTCATCAGGGTGCTCTTACCGGAGCCGTTGCGGCCGATAATGCCTACGGATTCGCCTCGCTCCACCACCAACGAGAGTTCCTTCAGTGCGCTGACCGTCACCAGGTTCTCGCGTCCCAGAAGCTTCCGGAGACTTCCCCGGATACCTTTCCGGGTGGACGTGGAACGTTCAATGGAGGAAGGCACCTTATAGGTCATCTTCACCCGGTCCACCACTACGCAGGGCGGGCCGTCCAGGAACACAGCCTCATCAATCGCGACCATAGGTCTCTTCCCCTCTCCAGAAGAAGATGAATCCAACCAGCAGGGCCGCCAATGAAACTACGGCCAACGTGGCCCACGATTCCCACGCAGGAACCCGGTCATAGAGGACGCAGCTCCGGACGATATCAATGACGTTGAACAGTGGATTGAACTTCATGATGGCGAGCAATGTGGGCTCATGAACAAAGCGTTCATACGAGTAGAAAACTGCAGAGCCGTACATCCACGCGCGGATCGCGAAGGGCAAGAGGTGCGTCACGTCATGGGCAATCGAAATAATCCTCGCAAGGATCATTCCGATTCCGAGGTTGAAGATGAATTGGAGCAATAGGGCAGGTACGATCAGCACCCAATGCCAGCTGATCTTCTCCGCAGGAGGCAACACTACGATCAACAAGAGCATGCCCAGAACAAGCGGAACAGACGAAAGGAGCTCCCTGATGTTTGCGCCGAGCGGTAGGGCGGCACGCGGGAAATTGAAGGCCTGAACAACAGACTTTCCGTTCCGGATGGAGCGGGCACCTTCCGTAATTGCGCCGGAACTGAATTGGAACATGAAGATGCCGACGATCAGGTACCCAATGAAGTTTTCGATGCCACCGCTCGTGTTGAGCAGCATGCCGAAAATCACGTAGTAAGTGAGCCCGTTGAAGACCGGGTTGAGCAGGAGCCAGGCGCTCCCCAACCGGTCTTTTCGGGTTCCCGTCTGCACTCGGGCGCGGGCATCGTAGAAGATGAACTGCCGGTAATCCCACAGCCTTACCAAGTAATCCAGGAATCCGGGTCTGGAACCCACCCTGGACAACTTCCGCATGTCCACGGACATCGGTTGGATGGCCGCGGGCGGCGGAAGCTTTGCTTTCTTCGCCGACATCAGCTGACCCTCCTTACGTTGTTAGACGCCCAAATTTTCATAAGCCCGGATGTATGCCTGGGCATTTGCCTGCCACGTCCTCGTAGCCAATACTTCTTGCCTGCCAGCGGCGCCAAGCCGCTTCCGTAAACCTTCATCATCAAGCAATTCGTACAACACCTCAGCCAGTCCCCCGGGATCCTCAGCGTTCGCCACTCTGCCGTTTACGCCGTCGTGCACTATCTCCCGTAAGGCGTCCAGGTTGCTGGCCACCACTGGCCGGCCGGAGGCCAGGGCCTCCACAGGTTTAAGCGGTGTCACGGCCCGGGTAACAGCAAGGTCCTTGCGTGGAACCACAAAAATATCCAGCGCCAAGTGATAAAGGCGAGCCTGTTCCGAAGGGACACGCCCCGTGAAGATGGTCCGTTCCGATAGTCCCAAGCGCCGGACTTGGTCCTGAAGAGCGGGCGCGGCAGTGCCGTCCCCGACCAAAACCAGCTTCAACTGTGGCAGTCGTGGCGCAAGCAGCGCAAATGCTGTGACCAGATCGTCAAGGCCTTCATAGTCCACAAGGCTGCTTACTGTCCCGATATAGAGCGCGTTCGGGTCCAGTCCCAAAGCAAGCCGAGCCGCGCCATGATCGAGCGGTTCAGCGAGGTACGCGCCGCCCACTGCGTTCGGGCAGATCAGGATTTTGCTGTCCGGGACGCCCATGGCCACGATGTTGTCTTTCATGGATTCGCCGAGCGTCACTACAAGGTCCGCGCTCTGCATGACGTCGGCTTCCCGTTCGGTAAAGAGCTTGTACCGTTCGCTCCGGCGGGCTTCCTCGCCGCGCGTTGACGCCCACGTGTCGGCCAGTTGTCCTCGAACTTCGTACGCCCACGGGACGTCCAAGGCGTTTGCGACTTCCCGGGCTACCAGGCCGTTGACGAAGTGGGTGGTGGTATGGAGGACCGACGGCCGGAAGTCACGGGCGAGGGACAAAATGCCTTCGGCCTGCTGCTGTAAGCGACCATGCATGGACGGCTTCATGCGCGCCGGCAGGAGACGTTCGTAGCGCACGCCGTCAACAACGTCATGCTGCCGCGCTGTCAACGCACCGATTTGCACGGGGTAACCCAGGCGCGTCACGGCCATTGCTGACCAACCGGCGTCCTGTTGGGCGGTCAGGATGGAATGGCTGCGCCGGGCGTAGCCGCTGCCGGTATGCGGCACGGAGTTCGTCAGCAGGTGCAGGACCCTGCGCGCTTGCGGTTTTACCGCGGAAGCGGTCAGCGATGGACGCCACCCTTGGAAGACGCGGACTTCGGACTCAAGCCGCTGCCGCTGTTTTGCCATGCCGCCCCGCTCGCCAGCGAGGACGACGACGGCGCCGCTCATGTCGCCGTCGTACCACTTGCGTCTGGCGAGGGTCGCCGGAGTCCGGGTCGCCCCTGCTGCGAGGGGCAGGAAAACATCCGCCCACGCTGGCTGCCCGGCAGCGATGGCTACTTCTGCGGCCTTGCGGGCGCGGTCGGCATCAACACCGGTGCGGACGGCATGTTCAAACCGGTAAGTAAGCCCGGCGGTGTCCCCCGCCGCGTGGCTGGCCAGCAAGAAGAGGGGACGGGCGGAATTGGGCGCAAGCCTGGCCACGAAACGAGCCAGCGGCCTGACGATCCTGGACGGCAACCGGCGAAGGACCTGAAGGAACAACACATCGGGCGACTCAGTGAGGTGCTCCGACACGGTCCCTGCGGTCAAGGCAATGTTCTTGAGGAGTTGGATCACGCAGTCCCCCGGGCATCGGCTGGCTCCGGATTGACCAAGGAGGATATTGAGTCCATGTATCGCAAGGCCAGCTGCGCGTAGTCTGCGTTGTCCCGGACCCAGTCGCGTCCGCTGGTGCCTGAGGCCAGCCGGCTTCGGTCCTCGGAAAGTTCCCGCCACAGCTGCGCCACGGCTTCGGCGTTCGCCGCAACGACGTCGCCTCCGCCGGCTTCAATGATGATGCGCTCCGCTTCTCCGCGCACTACCGCCGTGACGTGCCTGCCAATGGCCAGAACCTCGTAGGTCTTGGACGGGACAGTGGTCTCGAACGACTTCCAGTCATCACGGAGGGAGACGATGCACGTATCCGCCTCACGGTATTTGTCCATGACTGCTTGACCCTGCAACGAAGGGAAGAAGGTCACAGGCGCGTTGAGCTCGCGAGCCAATTTCACCAGTTGTGGGCGGCTGGTGCCGTGACCCACGAGCGTGAGGTGGAATCCCTCGCCGAGCAGCGCGCTTGCCCTGATAAGGATGTCCAGGCGCTGGCTCTTGCCATGATTTCCGAGGTAGACGGCGTGAAAGACGTCGCGTTCCAAGGCCGGGGGCTCAAGGAAAGGCATCGAGTTCAAATCAAGGCCGTTACTCACGGTGACGACGTTCTTGATGCCGCGGTCCCGCAGAGTTTCGGCAAAACCGTCCGTAACTGTGACAACCAGGTCCGCACGCTGCTGGACGAACTCGACCACCCGCTCCACCACGCTTTTGACACTGCCTTGCACGATTCGGGCGTCGCGGGCCAGGTCCGGCCAGGCATCCCGCATCTCGACGATGAAAGGCACCCTGCGAAGCCGGGAAAGCACATACCCGGTAGCCAGCGTCGGGAGGCTCGGAGCGGTGGCGAGAATCGCGTCGGGTTTCTTGCCGCCCAAACCTATCGGAATGGACATCACAGCGGAGAAGAGTTGGTCAACGAAACGTGCCAGTGGCGAGGTGCCAAGATGCCGAAGGTACGGCACGCGCCTGATGGTTTCGCCGTGCAGGCCTTCCTGGTGGGCGAAAGCGAATCCGGCTTTTCGCCGGGGCAAATCCCGCTTGCCGTTGGGATAGTGCGCAACAGGAGCGACGACGTCGACGTCCCAGCCTGCCTTCCGGAATTCCCGGGTCAGGGAAAGCCAACGGCGCTGCGGCGGGCTGTGCTCCGGCCAATACGAGTGGGTGAGAAGCATTAGACGCAACGGGAATGCAGGATTTACGGCAGCCGCGTCCCTGGGTAGGGAAGTATCCATGGACTACTTGCCGTTGAGGCGGGGTCCGCGGATCCCCTTTGAGCGCAAGGCACGGAAGTACGCAAGGCCCAGCAGCAGCAACACCAAGACCGTCAGGCCTTGGACAAGGGGGTTGTTCTCCGCCACTGGGGCAAGGGCCACCTTCAAGGGGCCGGTGATGTCTGCGCTGACAACTGGCGGGGCTTCGGTTTTGGTGGGAGTGGGTGTGGGCGTCGGCGTTGCCTCCGCTGTGGCCGTGGTGGTCTCCGCGGGAACCTCTGGCTCTACAACGAAGTTCTCGATAGCAACATCAGTGGGTACAGCAGGATCGGGCAAGGTAGCGGGAGGTATCACCGCAGGTACTTCCGCGGGCGGAACGACGGGCCCGACGACGGGCGGCACCACAGGTGCGGGAGCTGGCTCTTCGGAAGGCTGGGCAGGTGCCGTAGGAATAGGTTCCAGAGTGGCCGGAGGCGAGGTCGGCTCAAGAACGGGCGGTATGACGACCGGGAACGTAGGCTCGGGCTTCGGTGATGGGTCCGACGGCTGTTCCGCATCGGGTCCGGGGTCGGTTACCGTGGTGGCCGAGGCCGGCTGGGTTGCAAAAAACCCGAGAATAGCCAGCAAGATGACCACAAGTGCGGCTTGAACACGTCTGATTCCGGTGCCCAACTTTCCCCCCGTTTGATATGTCGTACAGAACGCTATGAGCGTCCGTTCCAGCGCGTCCACCTGAATGGGGGTGGGCGGGGCCACCAACAGCAGGAGGGCAGCCCGGTTTAGTCTAGCGTATGGATAACAGTCATTTGATTCCGTAGGATCGTCTGCTGATGCCGACCCCAAGGAATTCATGACGCTCATTCGCGGAAGCCGTCCGCGCATCAAAGCCCTCCTCGCGGCACTTGTGCTCATAGCCGGAGTTGCAGGAACCGCTTTGGTTGCGCCCAACCACAGCATCGAGGCGGAACAACCGGCACAGGAGAAACAGCCACCAGCGGCCGCGAAGAAAACTCCGGCTGCCCAGGCGCCGACACCGGCAAGCTACCCAATTGGCGGCTATTTCGTCTACGCCACTCCGAGCAGTTCCCGGAACCTCCAGAAGCTCAGCGAAATTAAGGCAGCAGGCGCTGACACCGTCATCACTTTTGGAACATCCCTCGTACCAACTACCTTGGCGACTCTTCCCAAGGAATGCGTCATTGACGGAGTGAACTGTGCCAAGGCCGCTGCAGGAAACCTGGAAGTCAACCGCTATTTCACTTACTCCGATGGAAGCATCTGGGGCAACCAGGCCGTGCAATGCCCCCATGACCGCAGGATCGCCAGCCAAGGCAAGGCATTTGTTGTGTTGGTCCTCCCTGCCCAAGGCAGCGGCTGCACGTCCACGAACGGGAAGTACGATGTGGTGGTGGCGGGCGGTGGCGCAGCCGATGGCACAGATCCAGCAACTTCAATGGCTGTGGCGGCCACGAAACTGGGCATGAAGTTCTATGCTGGCCTACCTGCCCCGGTGAAGAGAACTGATAAGGCGTACCTCCCCGACGTTTCCTACCAAGGGACCCTTGGCCTCTTCACCGAGCGCCTACTTCAGTATCAAGCGGCTGTATATAACGTGGCCGGCTTGGCTGGCTTCTATCACCACACAGAAATGCCTCTGACCGATGGCCACACTTTTGATCCCATCCTGGATCTGTATCGCATGCAGAACCAAGCCATCCATCGAATCTTTCCCACTCGCAGCGCAATCGTTAGTCCCTACCTTGACGCGCGGGTCAGCGCCTTCAATATCAGCCTGAATCAAGCCCGAAACGGGGTACGAAGAATTGCCCAGACAGCCAGCGGACTGGTTCTGAGCATCGCCATTCAAGACGGCATGGGAACCGGGAAGGGTGGAGCGTTTCAGTCGAACGAAGCGAACTCGGCAGTGGACCGCTATGCGGAGAGCATTGTGGGCAAGGGTTCCTGGAGCAGCAAGTACGTGGCACCTATTCGGGACTATTTCCTTGCAGCTGCTGCCGGCATTTCCGGAACGGGTGCCGTCCTGTGGGCAAACTTGGAGGGCATGGCTCCGGCCACGGCTTCGAATCCTTGCGGAGACAGTCTCCGAGGACAGAGCTCCAAAGCGAGGATAGACCGCCAGCTGCAACAGCTCGCCAACGCGCAGAAGATCATTTCGTTCATGTGGGATTCGTATTACACCTGCGTTGGTACTGGCGTTCCCCTGAAGGCCCAGGTGGAGGCTGGAATTGCAACGCCGATTATTACCGACGCGACTTTTGACGCATCCACCGGCCAAGTGCGGATAATAGGCTTCAATCTTTCAGGTGGCAACGCCGAAGTGAAGTGGACCACGAAAGAGGGGCAACGCCTCGCGAAAACCGTGAAGCCCACGAGCACAAATACTGCGTACGGAGTCCAGAGCGGCATGAACCCGGAACTGGAAATGATCCTCGTGAATGTGGGCAAAACAACCCTGGCTGCAGGCCGCTACTACACCGTCAATGTCACCAACCAATGGGGCGCGGAAAACGACGCCTTCTATTCGCAACGCACCTATACGGCGCAGTCTTCCCGGGGGTCCAAAGGCTAGCTCCGGACCTGGCGTGTTTGTCCATCAAATTCCCCGTAATTGTGCCGATCAAATGAAGAACCTGCTCTTCGACGTCATTTGATCCAACCTCTGGCACCATACAGCTCGGTCGTGCCCAGAGGCCGCTAGGTCCAGCTGACCCTCCAGTTCTCCGATGTCCAACACATTCGGGTCCCTCGTGTATATGAAATCGTCATGTGAAAAAACTGAGCTTTCCTCCGTCTGTGCAAGCGTGTAAGCATGCACAGAAGGACGTGACCAGAAAATCCCTTTGCCTACGATGCGGGCCGGGACACCAGCTGCGGTGGAGTTGGAAGGGATGCTTTTGGTGACCAACGCGCGGGCCGCAAGGATACTGCCAGAGCCAACCCGTGCCCCCTTGAGCAGCAGGGTGTCTTCGCCCAGCCACACGTGGTCCCCTACCCAGATGGATGCGCTGGGATTGATTCGCTGGTGGTTACTCGCCGAATAGATCAGATGCGGATCGGCCGTTCGAAAGACAACCCGCGATGAAAACATGGCATCGCTGCCGATGATGACGTGTTTGCGTTCCGTTGGCAGGAACCGCGCTTCGGAAGTAAACGATGCTCCGGGTCCCAAGTAGAACACCGACTCATGGAAAACAGTGGCAAGTAACCGCAAATAGAAGGGGGAAGTGCGGATATGAATCACCGCGTTGTTGCCCAAGAATCGAAGCCGAGAATTACGCAGCTTGGCTCCGTCTTCTACATAGAGAACATTTCCAGTCCCCGCAAACTCGACTGAGGAATCGATAAATTCCGAGTCGTGTGTTTGGTTGAGGTGAATCACGTTGTCCCGAACGGCGGCGGCATCCTCGTAAGAGCGGATAATTTGGGTGTGCCCGAGTCTTCCGGAGCCAACGACGGAGTCGCTAGCTGACATTAACCGGCACCTCATGCGAGGAGGGCAACTCATCCACGATGGCAATAACACTTGAGGCCTTCCAGTCCACTGCTCCAAACGTATCCACGGCCTCGACAGCCGAACCGGCAGCATGAACCACGATCAACAGACGTTCGGCTTTAGCAGCGATAACGAATCTCAAAGCGAGCAGGTCCGCCATGGCCCAGCCGTCCAGAGGCTCCACCACGGCAACATGCGAAGCCTTATGCTCGCGACGGTCAAGAGTCAGGCTGGACACATCGATTTCGGCGTCGCTCACGAAGTGGACCTCCATCGTGTCGCCCTCGATGTCTGCGCCGTAGCTGCGATACCGAAAACGGGCGAAATGGTCACCGTCCAGGACCACATACGTCTCGGGATGCTTTGCATGGAGGCTCAGAGCAGATGCACTCATTGAGTGCTGCACTTCCTGGTTCGAATCCTGCATAAATGAACCAGGCAGAGTGCCGGTCCACTGAGTTCCGTTGGCTTCGATCGCTACTACCGCTGAAAGATGCTGGATCGGGTCGTAGGCCGGATAGAGCTGTTGCTTTTCCGAAGTGAACTTCACGAAGTCGTAGGAATGTTCGGACATCGACTGCAGGAATCTGGTCTGGCCCAGCCAACCTTCAATGAACCAGTTGGCGCGGGCAATCTTAGAACCGGCAGAATCAACCCGAACCTGCACTTGAATGCCGTCCTCTTGGGGGAAAGAACGTACTTCCTCGGCACCAATGTCCCGATGCTGCTGGCCGCCGCCCAGGAATCCACGGATAATGCCTAGCATGGCCGGCAACGCGGCCATTGCCACGTCAGAGTGGACTCCATCGATGCGATATTTCGTGAGGTTCGGAACGTCTTGAACAAGCTCGATGAGCGAGTGGTTGCTGAGTTCATCGGAATTCGTATAGAAATAATCGATTCTTCGTTCCTCGGCGAAGTATTCGCGAAGGCTGTCCTCGGGCTGCTGCACGTCGTGGAGTGCACGGTTCCGGAACAGGTTGTCTCGAAAGAACGGTTTGTTGAAGTAATACGGCAAATTCATTTGCGGCACAGCTAGCAGGAGCTGGGCCGCCGGGAAGTCCTTTGCATAGTGGATGGCTATGCTGCCACCTTTGGACGCCCCGAAGAATAGCATCTGTGCTGGGTCGATACCGAAGCGGGTCCGCAGATCCTCGATGGCCTGCCAAACCCGGCTGTACAAAGGCCTGCCCGCGTTGTCCACCATCATGTACGAGCCTGCGGCAAGGTAGCGGTCCTGAAAGCACACCATAAGGGTGTCCTTCAGGTCTGCATTGGTAATGGCTTTGAGGTAACTGACTGCGTACGAGATCCGTGAAGTTGACGGCCCGAATCCCGGGAAAGTTATGAAGAGCTTCTTGGGATTGGTGGTGTTGCCCCGTAGCGAATAGTAGGTGTCCCCGTGCTGCTCCACGCCGTACTGCTGGTCGTATTTGAGCTGCTGCGGGGTAGTGAAAGCCCCGCGGCCTATCTTCAGTTCATAGGGTGCACCGATGTCCAAGGTGAACCGTTTGGGGTCCTTCGACGTGACGATGATATTCCGATATTCAAGGGGAAAGCCGCGGGCTGGGGGTTCTATCTTGTTCCCGTAGACCACTTCGCCGTCCTGGAGCAGCCTGAATCCCCTGCCCTTGTGCACTTGCCACTTTGGAATAGTCAGTTTTGCAAAGTACGTTCCTTGCGGCAGGTTTTCGGACGCCAACCTGCGAATGCTGCCCTCCAAACCTTTTGCCTTGATGAATCGCCCTGCCGGTGCGCTGGCTGGGGCCGCCATCAGCTTGCGGGCGAAACCGGTGCCTGCCTGGGAGTAGGCAGCATCTACAGCGATGCCAGTGATGGTGCGTTTTAAGGCTCGGATCTTTCTCATTAGAGACTCAGCATCCTCTCAACGATTTTGGCATTGATTCTTTGGGGGTCCACGCCCTGGAAGAAGCGTTCGCGACGGGCACTGAACAGTTCATGAGGCCGGAGGTAGTGCTCATGGACGATGTGGTGGATCAGCTCTGCATGCTCCTCAAAGACCGGGCCCAAGCCATCATCGCGGTAGTCCACTCGGCCTTCGTAGGGTTGCTCATGGAAGAAGTCCGCTGCGTCCCAGTGGTAATAGGCAATAGGCGTACCAATAAAGGCAGCGTCAAGCACGGCCGAACTGTAGTCCGTGAAGACCATCTCAGCCGAGGCGATGGCTTCGCGATAGCTCAAATCAGTCCTGACAACGTTCCTGGAGAACCTGAATTGGCCGGCTCTCTTTTCCACGTTTGGATGGAGTTTTACGTGGAGAGTCCGGCCAGTTTCTTCGAGGAATGCCAGTAGCTTTGGATCCGCGAGGACGGCGTCGATTGCACGGAAGTACTCCGACTGGGCAAATAGTTCCGTGGACGCTTGGTGCAGGTTGAAACGCCACGTTGGCATGAAGAGCAGGTGCTGTGGCTCATGTCGCGTTCTGATCAGGGCCTCGAAGCGGGGCAGCCCTGAATTCAAGGTTTCGACGGGGGCAAGCTTGCGCAGATAGTCGGCTTCGAGTTGACCGGTAGCAACGAAAACATCGAAGTATTTGGAGAGGATCCAGTCGGTCATATCGTTCAACTGGATGCCGTGTTGCAGATACACAAAGCGGGAGTTCGCGAACGACTTGCCCCGGTATCTGATGTTGTAAATCTGAGACGAAACCACCAGGTCCGAAATGAGGAACTTCTCGTAGAACTCGGTAGTGAAGATCGGGATCAGTTTGAAGCCCTTTGCTTCCAGCCGCTCCCAGTCCGGCGATTTTGGGTTCAACGCGAAGTACGCCTCCGTGAACTCCCCATGGTTCACCATGAAATATTCGTACAGGTGCTCAGCATTGTCGTCTGCCTGTAGTGGCCGATCAAAGAAGATCATGGTTGACGAGGGACTGATAGGTCGGCTGTAGAAGTCGTAGCTGGCAGCCCGAGAATAACCCGGCCGTAGATCTCGCGGGCGATACGACTTCTCGATGACTACAGTGTCCCCGCCGAAATGCAATTCGTAGAGGGGCGGCTGAGCCCCTTCCGCGGGCTGGCCTTCTCTGAAAGACAAATATGAGTCACCGTCGCTCAACTGCTTGTAGAGGTGGGTATCGGATTCCGAGTCAGACAGCCAGCGAATCCAGGACGCCTCCACCGGCTGCAACGGTTCAACGAATCGCAGCAGCTCGACCAGACGATAGGACCGGACCACGTCCCGGAGATTAGCCAAAGCCACCTGTGTCACCTTCCCAGCCCGCATGCCGCGAAGGAACAGCGCAACATATCGCACCAGGTGGACACGGACCTCCTTCGAAGCCGTTGGAATCAGTGGGACCAGCCGCGTGACATCCTCGGCTATTTGCAGGCCAATGGCGGATTTGGTGTCAGATGCAACTGAGAAGCCTGTAACCAGAGGCTTTACTGTTCCGATGGACCAGTAAAGACGGTAACTGAGATACAGAGCCGAGCGATCGACGTCGCCAATTGCTTCCAAGGCATCCCGTAACCGACGAGTGTTGAAAACAACACCGAATACGTCAGTATCCCGGGCGTAGCGATACGGGTCATCGATCTTTGTGGCTGCCACTTTTTTGGAGATCATGCCTGTGTACATGACCGGCTCAGCCAGATAGACCGTCCGCGGACGTAGGTAATCCAACATGGTGGTCATGTAGGTGGGGGCAAGCTGATGCGACGTCCTCATGAACACCACGTATTTTGTTTCGACGAGTTCGCTAAGCCGTGCAATTTCCTGCGTTGTGAGCGGTTCATCAACCTGGAGTATGGAGAACTGCGCTTCATACCGAAGCCTTGCGGCGATGAGTCTCCGGTACATCACGGACTCGAGGTCAACACCTCCGGGGGCCTCGAGGACGATAGTGACCAGGGGAATTGAGTCGGGCATTTGAGTCCTAGGAATCGATGGCACGGAAGATCCCTTGGGCGCGGATCCCTCATGCCTACTTGTGGTTCATGAACACAGTGGGCACGTGGGCCATATCGTGACGCAGGAATGCCCTCAAGAGTCGCCGAACAAGAAGTGAGTTGCAACTACCAGTTATCAGGGTGATTCCCGACGCGGGCATTGACTGATTTGGAACGCGGAGGACGGATTCAAGCGACGGCTTAAAGTGCCAAACCTACGGTTTGAATGTCCATCGACGGCCTCAATAAACGCTCCTCAAAGAAGTACAGCCCTTTTTGAATCAATCTTGAAATCGCGTAGGGCAAGCTCCTGAGTGTCGGCAGCGGCCACTACTCATCGCTGCTTGATAGAATCATGGCTGCTGACGCCGACACCAAGGAACACATGACGCTCCCGACTGATACTGAAAATGCCGAGACCAACTCCCGGCCTCGACGTCAAAAGAGCCCAAAAAAGACTGCCCGAAATGTACTAATTGGGTTTGCAGCCGTCGTGCTGATCGCAGGTCTGATCGGAGGCGCCTACCTGTACAACTTGGCGCAGACCTTCAACTCGGGGACTACCAAGATCGAATCCGCCTTCCCTGACGAGACAACACGGCCACAAAAGACCGAGCCCGCTAATGGCGCCACAGCGCCAATGAACATCCTCGTCATGGGCAGCGACACCCGAGGATCAGACGAAGTGGACGTGGACGCGGCTACAGCCACCGATCAGCGGGCTGACACGCTCATGCTGGTGCACATTCCGGCCGACCGTAAGAATGTCTACGCCGTTTCCCTTATGCGTGACCTGTGGGTGAACATCCCGGGAAAGGGTGAGTCCAAGATCAACGCGGCTCTCGCCCTGGGTGGTGTGCCCCTGATGGTCCAGACTGTGGAGTCCCTCTTCCAACAGCGGATCGATCACGTGGCAATGGTGGACTTCGAAGGTTTCAAGGGACTTACCGATGCCCTGGGAGGCGTGGAAGTAGACGTCAAGATCCCCTTCGCACCTGCATCTGGTCCGATGAAGGGCCACTACTACGCAGCGGGCAAGCATACGTTGAACGGCGATGAAGCACTCGCCTTCGTCCGCGAACGGAAGTCATTCAGCGATGGCGACTATCAGCGGGTGCGAAATCAGCAGGCGTATATGAAGGCCATCATCGGTAAGACGATTGCCCGCGAAACCTTGACGAACCCAGTGACCGTCAGCAGCATGGTGAGTGCCGTTTCACCCTTCGTTAGCGTCGATAAGAACTTCGATGCCGCTGCTATCGGCAGCCTCGCACTGGGTCTGAAGGACATCAGGGTAAATGACACCGTGATGTTCACACTGCCCACGCTCGGCACCGGCACCTCTCTGGATGGCCAATCGATCGTCGTCGCAGACACCACTGCCATTTCCGAGATCGCCGGTGCGCTCTCCAAGGATCAGTTAGGCACGTACGTCACCGCACACGCACTAGAGAAGGGAAATTAGTGCGCAGGTCTGGGCCGACATTTCCGGAGATTCCCTCAGCTTCATAACTTCGACGTCATAGCCCGACCGCGCTGGAGTGTCCCAGCGTTTAGTGGAGCGCCCGCTATAAGGAGATGATGTTGAAGTGGAATCCCTAAACCCATTCCGTATCCTGACCGTCTGCACAGGAAATATTTGTCGTTCGCCGGTGGCCGAACGACTGTTGCAGGCGGGGCTGGATCAGATTTCGGGCGAGACTTTCGAGGTGAGAAGTGCTGGGACGCGTGCCATGGTTGGTGAGCCCATCCAGCCACTGTCTGCCGATATGATTCGGATGTTCGGCGGCAATGCTTCCGACTTCAAAGCAAGGCAGCTTACGCCGGTAATGCTCCGCCAGAGCGACCTCATACTGACCATGAGTTCTCGACACCGACCAGAGGTCCTGCAACTCGATGCATCGCTGCTGAAACGAACCTTTACGATCAGGGAATTCGCAAGGATGCTCAACGTTCTGATGGAGGATCCAGCAGGCGAGTCCCAGGGAACGATTGCAGATTGGCGTCAGCTCCCGGACCGTGCCGCTGCCGTTCGTCACCTGTCAATACCGGAAGATGCAAATGACAACGACGTCGTGGACCCTTACCGACGGGGTTCTGACGTTTATAAACAAATGGAGAATGAGCTCGCACCTGCAATCCTCTCTATCCTGCGTTTTGCTCGGCTAAACCCGGGAACTGGCCCCAAGGACGCCCTAGCGCTAGGCAACGACCAAGCCCAGTAAACGGCCGGACAAAATATCGGAGATTGCGGCGTAATGGTGGAACGCAAATCGATCCTGAATAGACCAAAAGTTATAGTCGAGTATGCCTTCCGCCCTTAACTCCCCACATCGTTCAACTTTTCGCAATGATATAGCTGGATTAAGGACAATCGCCATTCTGTCGGTAGTCCTGGTCCATGCTGGGGTCAGCTGGATCCCAGGAGGATTTGTCGGCGTAGACGTTTTCTTCGTTATCTCCGGGTTTCTCATCACCGGTCAACTTCTACGTGACTATGAAGCGACGGGCAGGATCCACCTTAAGGATTTTTGGGCCAGACGCGCCAGGCGGCTCTTGCCCGCTTTGGCCTTTGTAGCGTTGACCGTCTTGGCGGTCAGTCCGTTCATATTCTCACCCCTGGAGCTCAAAGAACTCGCAAGTCAGTCCGGCGCAGCTGTCCTGTCCGTATCCAACATGCTATTCGCATTCCAGGCTGCGGACTACTTCGGTCACGAAGTACAAGAGAGCCCGTTCCTGCACACTTGGTCGCTGGGAGTCGAAGAACAATTCTACTTGGCTCTGCCTTTGCTTCTGGTGATCGTTTTCTGGGCAGCACGACGATTGGGCTGGAACACGCGCCGGGCTACGCTTTTGACTTTGCTATCTTGCCTCGCCGTTTCGTTTGCTGCCTCAGCCGCCTTGACCCCAGTGCATCCGTTCTGGGCTTTCTATACAATTCCGACAAGGGCTTGGGAGTTTGCAGTCGGCGGGGTTCTCGCAATCGGTATTGGAACCATGAACTTGTCAAGGACAACGGCCGCAGTTGTGGCTGCCACGGGCATGGCGGCCATTCTTGCCAGTTGCTTGTTCGTCGGAGACGACCAACCGTTTCCGGGCACAGTGGCGGCCGTTCCTGTGGCGGGTGCGCTGATGGTGATTCTCGGCGGTTCTACGCCGAACCCGATATCGGGCTTGTTTGGTGCTAAGTCGATGGTCTGGGTAGGCGAGCGGTCCTATTCCTGGTATCTCTGGCATTGGCCTGCCGTAGTACTTGTAAGTGTGGGCGTCGAAGTCCATTCAGTCTGGCTCGGCCTTGCGGCGTCGGTACTCGCGTTAGGCATGGCGCACCTTACTTTCCTTTGGGTTGAGTCGCCGATTCGAGTATGGCGGGCCCTTCGGGCGAATAACCGCACCACCTATATCGCTATGTCGGGTGCGCTTGTTGTGTGCATTCTGGCGTCAGCCGGAATCTACACCGGCGGTTCGTTGGCGTCAACAACGCTAGAGAATCGTACGTGGCTGGCCGTGCGGGAGCAGGACGCGCCCATGGCATGCCCGGAGCGCCGCAAGGCACATTCCGGGATTGCATACTGTGTTTCTGGTTCCACTGATGCCCTGACAACTGTCATGGTGATTGGGGATTCCCACGCTGCTCAGTGGGTTCCCACGCTGTCGAAAGTCGGCACAGAGGAGGGGTTCCGCGTGGTGATTCGTGCCCTCGATGCCTGCCCGGCTGCCAATTTGACAGTCCTGGCGCACGGCGCGGTTAATTCCGATTGCGATTCTTTCCATCGCGAAACTGAAGCGCTCATCTACGAGCTTCAACCGGAAGTCGTTCTAACGGCAAATTCGAACAGTTATGTGGGACAAATCCCGGACAGCTCGGGCCACGTCAAGTCCGTGGACACGCAGTCCAGGTTATGGCAGGCAGGTTTCGCATCCGTTATTGAAGCGGCCCTCGCCGCCGGCGCCGTGCCGGCAGTTATCGAGGACACTCCTCGTCCCGGGGGTGACGCAGGTGTTTGCGTGACACGTCCTGGGGGGACCGAGCAGGGGTGCTCACCGACCCGGTTCAAGGCTTTTGAGGACATCATGGCCCTACGAGACGCCGAACGGGCAGTCCAACAGGAATGGACAATTAGTCACGTCCTTAACTTCGATGACCACCTCTGTCCTGCTGATACGTGCCTCATCTCTGATGGTGGAATCCCAGTTTTCACCGACAGCAACCATCTTTCCCAAGTTTGGGCCGCCGCTCAGGAGCCGAAAATCAAAGCCTTCATCCTGGCAGCTGTGAAACCGTTGATCAGGACTCCGTGACCAAGGGACACCGCCCGGTGCAAGTATCTTCCGCTGCAGTTCTTTCCAAAAGCGCGCGCAGCGACGTCATGAAGGGCCCAATGAAGCTGGTGATCCTTACGCTCACCAGCCGCCCGTCAACGACTGACTCGAGGAGAAATTCCTCCCCCTGACGAGTAGTAAGGACACCGTCGGCAATCCAAACCGAAGCCGTGGTGCCGCCGAACAATACTGATTGGAGTCTGTTTCGACTGTCCACGAGGGCTTCCTCCGGATCCATTTGGGCTTCTTGTTTCAACCTAAGGCGGCGGCGACAGCGCCGCACGAGTAGTGGGTACTCGACTTTTGAAGTCTTGGAAGTGTGGACTACTTGGATTCGAGGCGATAAGGACCACATTCGAGTCTCGTGCATTATTGCGTCGATGATAGAGTCTGACGGCGACAAGAGTAGGTTCGCAGCGGGCTGAACGGCGTGCTTCCGGACTTCCCACATTGTCACCTGCTCACTTAAGGGGAAACGTGAAGATTCTTGTGACAGGCGCAAACGGGCGCCTCGGAATGGTGCTACGACAACAGCTTGAGCGCCGCGAGGACCTTTCCCCTATTTATCTGATCAGTCCGCGTGCCATCCCACAGACGGAAAAGGATGTCACGGCAGACATCTCTGATCCCGGTGACTTGAAGAAGGTGGTGCTGCTTGCTGAGCCCGACGTCATTATTCACCTTGCGGGGGTCAGTGGGGCGGCATGTGACGCCAACTTGAAGCTCTCACGAGCTGTTAACGTCACGGCCATGCAAGTACTCTGTGATGCTGCTATGAATGCGGGGACTTCTCGCATCGTTTTTTCCTCTACGGCTGCCATTTACGGTGACCGCCACAGGGAACCTGTAAGTGAAGCGCATCAAGTCGACTTGAGCAGTACGTACGCTCGGATGAAGCACGATGCGGAGGAAATTCTTCGCGGCGCCTCCGCTGCGGGGCATTTTTCAAGTGTCGCATTGAGGATTTTCAACATATACGGCGACAGATTTTCGGACTCGCTCGTCCACCGTTTGTTGTCTTCGACGCTTTCCAAACCCTCACGGTTGCAGGGTCTCGACACCTTCGTTCGCGACTACGTTCACGCACCCGACGTAGCTGAGGCAATCCTGCGGTCCATCAAGGTGCCCTTGCACGGCCACCTAACCATGAACATCGGCAGTGGCGAACCCACGAGCAACAGGCAGCTCGTCCACCTTCTCAGCAACCTCAGAACCATCCACTATGAAATGGACGAGCCACGAGCCAGTTTTAGCTGTGCGGACATTGGTTTGGCGGCAACAAAGCTGAACTTCTCTCCTGAAACTCTTGGTGACGTTCTCGTGGGCTCACGACGTTAAGCCGAATGTTGCGCCCCGGTCACACCGGTTCTGTCGCCCTGCTTGAACCACTTCAAGGTCCGCTGGATTCCAGTCTGAAGATCAACAGGTTTGACGTCCGGGAAAAGTTCCTTCATTAGTCGGCCATCGCTTCGTGATGCTCTGACGTCTCCTGTTCGCGACTCGTGGTGGGAGACAGCCAACTTCTGGTCCATGGCGCTTTCCAGGGCTGCGATCACCTCAAGCAAGGTCGAGTTGGATCCAAAAGCGAGGTTGACCGGACTTTCCCAGCTCAATTGCTGTTGGCAGGCCGCAAGAAGGACTTCGCAGACCGTGTCAACATACGTAAAGTCGCGAGATTGTAATCCATCGCCATGCACCTCAAGTGGCTCACCGCGAAGCGCTGCGTCGAGGAACTTTGGGATAACGGCGGCGTACGCATGGCCCGCCCGTTGACCTGGCCCATAGACGTTAAAGAATCGGAAAGCCAGGGTCTGCATGCCGTAAGTGCGCCCATAGGCGATGGTGTAAGACTCGGCTGCAAGCTTGCTGGCCGCGTAGGGGCTCACCGGACGAGTCCAGTCAGTCTCGGACTTGGGCAGGATTGGGTTGCTCCCGTAAACGGAGCTGGACGAGGACATGAGAACATGCTTAACGCCGTGCTGCCTGGCTGCTTCCAGAACGTTCAAGGTACCCGTCGCGTTGGCGTGGTGGCTCTGCAAGGGGCGGGCCACTGATCTGGGCACGCTACCCAGGGCTCCGAGATGGACGACCGAGTCCACACCTTCCATGGCAATGTGGAGGGCCGCCTCATCGAGAACGGACCCTTCGACGACATGCACGAGACGTTCAGACAGGTTTTCTGCGTGTCCTGTACTGAAGTTGTCAATGACAACGAGTTCGGCCCGCGGCTCGTGTTCGTTGATGTATCGAACCAGGTTCGATCCGATGAAACCGGCACCACCAGTGATCAAGATCTTCATATTTCAATTGCTCCTTTATCTTGCCCGGTGCTGCGGAAAAGCCCGGCATCCGGTATCGGTTTCGGTTTCAGCCAGGCTCACAAATGCTCCACTGACGCACCCTTAAGTGCATTTTTTGTGTCAAGCACCGGTACATCGGAATTGTCCAGGATATTCAAGTCAAGGTAGTCGTGATCGGTGACTAAGAGGACCGCGTCGGAGTTGCTGACCGTTTCGGCATCCAATTTTCCTCGTAGCATTTCCTTAGGCCAGTGGTGGTCTTCGACCAGGTCGTCAACCCCTAAGACAATTGCACCAAACTCTTCAAGAAGCTCTCTGATGCGCAAGGACGGCGCCTCCCTGACATCCCCGGTGTTCTTCTTGTATGCCAGCCCGACCATAAGGATCCGTGAGCCTTTCAGAGGCTTGCCGACATTGTTCAAGCTCATGAGCAGGCGGCGGACGACATAGTCTGGCATGTGGTCATTGATGTCGTTGGCAAGTTCAACAAAGCGGAAGGCGTGCCCAAGCTGACGACGAACGTGCCAAGATAGATAGCTAGGATCTACGGGTAAGCAGTGTCCGCCGACGCCAGGACCCGGTACAAACTTCATATAACCGAAAGGTTTGGTTGAGGCAGCATCGATAGATTCCCACAGGTCGATTCCCAGGGCATGCGCATAGACCGCAAGCTCATTAACCAAGGCAATGTTCACATGCCGGAAGGTGTTCTCCAGCAGCTTTGTCATTTCGGCTTCCCTTGGTGTTCCGACGGGAACAGTCCGTTCGACTAAGGAATCGTAGAAATCTTTGACGCGGACGAGTGATTCCGGTCCGAGTCCTGAAACGACTTTTGGCGTCTCGACGAAGCCCCACACCTTGTTGCCAGGGTCGATTCGTTCTGGACTGTAGCCTACGTAGAAATCGACGTCTGCCGTTAGTCCTGAGCCGGCTTCCAAAATCGGTACAAGCAGTTCCTCGGTGGTTCCGGGATGTGTGGTGGATTCGAGAATAACTGTGGCACCGCGTGTAATGAATTGCGCCAATGCCTTTGCCGAATCCGTGATGTAGCTCAAATCCGGAAGGCTCTCCTTAAGAGGGGTCGGCACCGTGATAACGGCGAAATCGAAACCGGTGGCGTCGATGTAGCTAGTCGTGGGAAGGTAGCGTCCCGAGTCCAGTCCGTACCGCAATTCTTCACTTGTAATGTCTCCAACAAACGATTCGCCTTGGCTCAGGGCGGCGATCCTCCGTTCGTCAATGTCCAACCCGACAACGTCATAGCCGACTTCGACAGCCCTCATGGCCACGGGAAGGCCTACATAGCCTTGTCCGACTATGACTGCTTTCTTTGATTTATCCATGAGTGGATCCCTATCGGTTGTTTGCTGTAACTTTGTGGGAATTTTCGCTGGCAATCGGGCTCGCGCTGGGGTCTCGACGACGCCGTGGACGACCTGATACGCGTGGCGGTCCTATCGACGCTTTCCGGTGACGGGGTGTGTTTGATGGTCGCCGCCGCCTAATGATCAATATCCCGCATATGAGAAATAGGCTCATGGTGGCGTAGCCAGTGACGCATGCCCATGCCGCGCCAAGGCCACCGCTGCCGGGAATGAAGAGCAGCAGAAACAGACTCATCGCTGCCATGCCCACAACGCCAGTCAAACTGGAGAGCTTTATATGCCCTGCGCCGGCCACTGCACGACTCAAAACCAGGTAGGGCGACAAGGCGACCTCGGCCAGGGCGAGCACACGGACGATGTCGACCGCTGGTACATATTCTTGGCCAAAGACAAGCGGAATGAGCCATGGCGCTGCAAGGTACATCACAGCCGCGTAGGCCGCCGTCACTCCCGCGGCTCCGAGGACGAAGGTCAGCAGTTTCTTTCTGCCGAATTGATTCTGTGCAGAATCGCGGAAAGCGACTTGACCGACAGAATTGGATACGACCTGAATCAGACTCGCCGGCGTTGTCGCGACGGCATACAGGCCAACAGCGCGGGTGTCGGCCAAAGCAGCAAGAAGATATTGATCCAGGCGATAGGTAATGGACTGGCCCAGATTCATGCCCATCAGGCCGACGCCCGCACGCAAAAGCTCTTTCGTTCCACCCGATCTCGGTTCGGTTGTTTTCAGGACTACACTCTTGCCGATGATGCTGATGGCGATGACGCTGCGTGTTGTGAAACCGGCTGTGTAGGCAAGGAGTGCAGCAAGCAGACCGCTCCCCAACAGCCAGAAAGCGATGAGGGCAGCAGCGGTGACACCAAAGCCGACGCTGTTCGCCATCGATGCCCGGCTTGGGTAGCCGGTGGCACTCAAGGCGTCCGCCGTCTGATTGGCGAAGAACGCCGCAAGGCCTAAAGGCAGCACGCCGAAAATAACTTCATTGACGCCCAAATGCACGTCAATTGCGCCAAGCAAGAAATAAGAGACGAGGATAAGGAAGACCAATTGCAAAGCGCCCAGCCATAGCGACGTTTTGGCATAGCCCCGCATCGTGACCCGTGGATCCCGGGGAAGAAGGATGCGAAGTGAAATGTTCGTACCAAGCCCACTTACGAGCGAAACGATCGTAACGGTGGTGATCAGGATCGCTAGGACTCCGCGGTCATCCGGCAGGAGCATCCTGGCCGTGACAACGCCGCACAGCAAGGCCCCGAAGAGACCAGCCACGCTCCAGGCGGTAGTCCCAAGGACCTCCTTTCCTGACCCGGAACGGGTGGCGGCAAGCAGACGTCTCAATGTACCTTGCGCCCTTTAAGCCAACTCAGCCCTATAGCGAGGAGGATGAGTGCAACCCCGCCCGTGCCCCATGCGAAGATGGGCGCAAACGAATTCCTCACGTGCATCAGCAGGAGCGAGGCGGCAACGCCGAGGAAAGCCAGGGGGACGGGACGCGGCGGAATGATGCAGAGGCGGGAGGCCAGGAAGCCAGCCAGTGCCAAGGCGAGCAGTATGCCGGGGATTCCGAAATTGTGGTGTCCTTCGGCAATGATTGAACCACCGATGGGCCCTACACGGTGGGCGATCTCTGCGTTCATCAAACGAAAGTCCGTTTCAGCATCTTCCCTGGGCAGGCCGAGAATTCCCGCGAGCCCGCGCTCCAGGGGAGCTGCATAGGTGGCGCCAGCCATGTACGGTTCGTGCGCGGCTTCGTGCCAGCCAATAGTGGTAACAATAACCCGGGCAGAGTAGCCCATCTCCTCAATAGCCTTGATCGGCGAAGCGGATACCTCGTGAAGTGAGGTGTCCCCGAGCCCTTGGCTGCGGACCTGCTGTACTGCGGAGATCGCGACCAATCCGATGAGGACGCAGACTACCATTGACGCGAAAGAAGGTGTCTTCCTGCAGCGGATGAATACAGCAAGGGCCGCGATCAAGGGGAAGAGAGATTCACTGCGTAGCCCCATGGGCAGGGCAAGCAGCAAGAATGCGAACAAGAAAACTAGACCCGTCCGCGAGATTAGCCGAGTAGTGTCCTGCGCTATAAGCGCAGATCCGATGGTAATTCCGAAATAGATAATGCCCACGGAATTTCCGGAAGTTGCCTCCAGGTATTCGCCGTAGCTGTTGAGGAAGAACAATGGACCGAGCTGCGTATAGCAAACAAACAACCAACTTGCGACCGCCACTGACAGTGTCAGTCCGCCCACGTCAACAATCGCGTCCCGCATGGATCGGTCAGATGAATGTTCTTGCAGTTCAGAGGGCCGCATCTTGGTACCGGAGTTACTGGAAAGCCATGCGACAAACCCTATCGCCGTGGCATAGCTCAATAAGCCAAGGTCGATGAGGTAAGCGGCCCGGATCATCACAGGGTCGCTGTACCAACCTGTCCACGTTCCATCCAGGAATGACGCCATCCGTCCATTGTCAAGGGCCGGGGAGACGAACAATCCCAGGTGGAAAAGGCAAAGTATCAAGAAGTACAGGAACGGAAATGACCAAACGCCATCGGAGAGTGACTTGGCGACCAAGTAGCCCAGGGCACCCGCGAGTAAGAGCGAGATGATAGCCACCGTTTGGATGGGGGCCTGCTCGAATACTGGTGCAAGGACTAGCAGACAGATCAGGGTGGCGCTTCCGAGGTGAGCAAGTACGGCTCCGTGGAGTTTCGTTCGGGATAAGACCTCGTCCGGCAGAATTGAATGCGTAGTCCGTGTCTGGAGCCTCACGCGCACCACAGCCTGCGGAAGTGGCCGACGGCAACCTCAATATCCAGCTCAGAACCGTACAACTCTTTGCGGGCCAGCTCCCGGGTTTCAGGCGTTGGCCTGTCGCTTAGTGCTTCGGCGATGGCATCTGCCCAAGCGGATACGTCAGCTTGCAATGACAGAAGCTTTATCCCTCCGACATGCTGCGCGAGATGAACGGCCCCTGCAACATCAGATGCAATAACGGGCGTACCAGCCGCGCGTGCCTCTACCAGCACGCCGGGCAGGCCCTCCAACGTAGAAGTGAACAACAGAAGATCTGCAGATGCCAGCAGATCCGGGACGTCCATGCGTTCACCGGCATAATGAACACGGTCCGTGACATCTAATTGCTCCGATATCGACAGCCAACGAGCCCGATTTGCTGTCGACTGGACCTCGTCAGCTCCATCTCGACCTACAAAAACCAAAGCTCCCCGCGGGTGTGCTTTAGCGTACTCACCGAAGAACCGAATGGCCCCATCTCTATTCTTCGTGGGGATGTCAGCGCGACCTATGTGGAGAATCAAGGGTTCGGACGGGGCGATCCCAAGCTGATCGCGGATGTCGGTGGTACCGGCGGTGGAGAACTTTTCCAGGTCGAAACCTGTCATCAAGACACGGCAACGTGGGTCGTTCGCCCAATCTTTCTTCCAAGCCACCGTTAGCGTTGAGGGTGCGATTCCAATGATGTCGGTTGCGAACTGGTTAAGCAGCCAACGCATAACCGCATACTTTGCCCGCGCCAGCAGCGACTGTTCGGCGTGGGGCCGTCCGTCGCTGCTGAAGTTAGCGATCCGAATGTGGGCGCCACCAAGGGTTGCCAACGCGAGGATGAATCCAGATGCAAGATGAACGTGCGAGTGGACGACTTTGATGCGGTTGCCTCGGAGAAACCGGACGAACTTCAATGCAAACCAAGGGCTGGAGAGACGTAAAGGGACAATTGTGGCCCCCGCCGCTCTGTAGTCGCCCGCTAGGGACCCTTCCCGCCCGGTGAGTGTGACCATTGTAAGTTTCGGACCGGCCGCAGGCAGGGCTCGGGCTACTTCAAGCATCCGCATCTCGACACCACCGCGGTCGACGGATCCGAGGATGTGGGCCACCGTAGGGCCGCTCTTTTCAGCCACCGTCATGATCTTGCCAGTGCTTTCGGGGCAGAGTCGAGCTGGCTGAAAAAGTCAATAACCCTTTGCGGGTCAAGCGAATCGATAATTTGACGAGCATGCTCCAGGTTTGTGGCCCCCTGTTGTGTCATCCACTCATGGTTGTTAAGTGCTGAGTGGAGCAGCCCGGTTAGTTCTTCAACGGACCCTGAGGTAAAGAGGCAACCCGGTGGAAGCAATTCCGGGATTCCGCCTATGTCGGAACCAATGCAAGGCAGACCCCGGGCCATCGCCTCAATGAGCGCCCTCGGGACACCTTCAGTGCGGGATGGCATGGCAAAAAGGTCAGCACGGTCCAGGATGTCGCGTATTTCCTCGGGCGTTTCAACGTGTCCATGGAAAGTGACATGTTTATCGATGCCCAGGTCTCTAGCTAGCTCAACAAGTACCCGATGTTTCGCGCCTCCGCCGACAAGCTCCAGGGTAATGCTGTGACCCTTGCGTAGGAGTTGGGCCGCTGCCTGAATCAGGAGATCGTGGCCCTTGTACATCTGGTTGTGCGTTCCGACAGCGACCACGATGAGGCCCTCCCGATCAGCGTGAGCGACTTTCGGTTGCGCAGCAACGGTTCCGTCGCTAATGGCAACCCCGCTTCGAACGAGCGATGCCGCACCTGCGCGCACCGGGTATCGGCGTTGCAGCGTCCTCTCGGAGACGTAGATTGCGCCATCGACCCTGGAAACTTGCCGCGCGACAAGTAATTTCGCCAGCCATGCCAACTTGACTCCTGGCTTCCCCGCTACACCGGCCTTGAGGACGTCATAGGGGTCGCCCACCACGTGTGCGAACGTCCGGGCTCCCAGTCGGCGACCGGCGCTAACGGTGATTCCACCGATTACACCGGGAAACCGGCCTCCGTAAACAGCACCGGGGTCCGTGGACAACCGGCGCACAAGTTTGCGTATCTGCATGAATCGGGTCACCATGCCCCTTGCTCCCTGATACGAGGGGACTGCAAGGACCTTGACACCGTCGCCTTCAACGAGGCGGCCACTGTTCCGAGGAATGTCTTCGACCCTGGCGACAACGATGACTTCGTCGAAGCTGTTCAGCCACAGCAGATGGTTCTCGTACCAGTCCTGCGAAGCATCCGAGTAAACACGGCCATCCAAGCCGCGGTGCAAACGCGCTTCCGTGGCATAGAAGACCCTACGCTGACTGGCAGTCATGGGGTGGGTCCGATCTCAGCTGCAAAAGTGATGAGTGAGGAAATCATGGCCTATCTTTGCTTTCTGGTCATCAAACTGCTGGTCCGAGTGTTCTGGTCGCCGGTGTAAAAGTGGTACTGGCGGTTCCAAAGCCGCTCCCGGTCAAAGTCGCGGAACACTACAGCCTGGGCATTGAGAGCCATTGCCGTGGCCTCCTCAGGGTTTGTCAAGACCATGCGTAGTGCGGTTTCAAGTGCCGACGTGTCATCGATGGCCACAACCTTCCCGCATCCCGGATGCGGAATCACATCACGTACCCCCGTGGCATCGGTTGCCACGATTGGGGTCCCGGAAGCCGCTGCTTCCAGAAGTACGGTCGGAAGGCCTTCACGGCGGGACGGAAGGCACAGCAGATCCAATGCCGCGTACACCGTCGCAGTATCGTCCAAGTTGCCCGTCCTGTGTACCCAGGGCTCATCGAACGCAGTTACTGTCTCTGGGCGTAGCGATTCGATCCCGTCGTCCGGTCCAACCAGTACGAGGTGGACGTCATCCAGATGCTGCCTAAGAGCCTGCATTGCGTCCATAAGCGCGTCGATGCCCTTGTCCGCTGTTATGCGGCCGACGAAGCCTACAACTTTGGCATCGCCAGGGATATCCTGGTCCGCGCGGAATGACGAGCGCAGTTCGGGGTCTGTCCCCTTTAGCTTATAGCTCTCCAGATCGATGCTGTTGGCAGAGCCCTTGCCGAAAACTGTGACGTCAGCCGTGAGCCCTGCCTGGATCATCTGCTCCCTCAGAGCGTGGCCGACAGCCACGACGTCCGTGGAAAGCCTAATGATTGTTTTCTCAATGAGAAGCATCATCTGTTTGCTGGCGCCGGTCATGGTCTCGGACCGAAGACCGTAGACACAGTAAATGCGCCGAGGCTTCTGCAGCACCCAGGAAGCGATTGCACCCAGCAGCGAGGCCTTCGGTGTGCCGTACACAATGACATCAGGTTGGAGCTTTCGGATGAGACTAAAAATCCGCCAAAGTGCGCGCAGATCAGACAACACCGACGGGTCACGTTCAATCGGCAAGACGTGAGACGACACGTTGTCCCGCTCGGCGAGGGAACTCAGAAGACCGGTATCGCTTGATGCAACGGCAACGCGCAATCCCCGACGCTGCAGGTAACCCATCTGGCCGCTTAACTGGGAGCTAACCGATATGTCAGTAGTCTGAATGAAAAAAATGTCCATCGTGGATTTCATTCCTGAGCCCGCTCCCCTGCCGCCGAAGTACATTCCCCAATGCCAATGGATTGGCTGGCGGACGCTTGGCTGATCCGCTGGCCAAACCACAGCACCTCCGCCCTGCGGACGACGCTATCCACTTTGGGTGAGCCGAATTTCGCAAGCCAATAACCAACCTTGAGCATCAAACGGCACAACGCAGGAGGCAGCTGGAGGGGTTCTTTGTGCCCGTGCTGGAGTACAACATCGCGAACGGTCAGTCCCTCCCACGGTTGCACACTGACAGTCGGCACACGTTCCGGCGCGTCGCCTACGGCGAGCACGTACTCCGCTAGACCGCCAAGGCTGGACACCGGTGACGGTGCGGAACCAGGCGCGGCCACGCTGGCAAGCGGTGAACGCGCGAACCTGATCAGACTCCGCGTAGTGCTTCGGCTAGGGTCCTGAATCGACGTGGCCCGGACGATCCGGACTGTCAACGGCCTCGTGAGGGTCTGATCCATGAGCAATCGCAGGGCTCGTTCGCCTAGGGCTTTGGAAACTGAATAAGGTGAGAAGGGTTGATGATCCCACGAACCGTCAAGCACGGGCCGCCGTCCCTGCACAGCAGCACTACTTATGTGGACGTACGTCCGGACACCGGCCTGCTTTGCCGCCAGCCAGATGAGGACTGGCAAGACCGCGTTGGCGCCAAAAAGCTCCAGGCTCCGGCCGCCACCTGGGGTAGCAAGTCCAGCTGCGTTAACCACAACATCCTTGTCCGCAAATGAGGCTGCCAGCGCCGCGATCTCCTCGACGTGCTTCGAAGCTTCCGCTAGAACCTCCTGAGCAGACCACTTCGGATCAGCCAGCACACGTGGGGCGACTTGCTTCAAGACGCCGTGGCCCGAAGACGCCAGGATGTCGACGATACCGCCGCCAACAAATCCGCTGCCCCCGACGACAATCCAGTCAGCCATCGAGACGGCTCCTTCCCACGTCGGCATGACGATTGCCTGTCCAATGTCGGATCGCTGCCGGGGTCATGAGATAGCCTGCGATCAGCACCCCACCGATGCCCAGATATACCATCGCTGTCCAAGGCGCAGCCCGGGCGGCAAGTATTCCCAGTGCACCTGTGGCGGAGCTACCAGCAGCAACGATGCCGGCGACTTGGAGGTGAGACAGGCCGAGGTCTTCGAGCTGATGGTAGATATGGCTACGGTGGGATTCATACCAACGCTTGCCCCCGGCAATTCTGGACAGCAACGTGTACGACGCGTCTGCCAGGTAGATGGCTATTGGCCCAAGGATTGCGAGGAGCGGCGCTCCCGAGCAGAACGCTGCAAATGCCATGACAGAAACTGCTGCGCCGAGCAAGTAGCTGCCGCTGTCGCCAAGGAATATCCGATTACGCCCAAGATTCCAAGGCAAAAAGGCGGCATATACGGCAGCAAGTACCAATCCTGCCGCAGTCAGCCAGGGCTGCGACGTCAGCATTCCAGTCACCGCGTAAGCCACACCGAAAACGGCACCGTTGAGGCCCGAGATTCCGTCGACTCCATCCATGAAATTTGCGACATTTATGAACCCGGTTATGAACAGCCCTCCGAGCGGGATGATCCACGATTCCGCGCCGGAAACGGCAACCACGGCCCCCGCGGCGGAAAGCCCGATCACCAGTTGGCTCGCCACCCGATATCTAATGGAAATCCCTTTGAAGTCCTCCAGCCAGCCAGCGCCCGCCGCTGCCACGGATGCAAGAAGAACACAAATGACTAGCTCCGGCGTACGACCTCCCGCCAAGATGACCAGACCACCGCTTATGAAGCCAACAAGGGTTGCTAGACCAGCCCCACGGATAGCCGGGGACGAATGCGAGGAACGGGCTGATGGGATGTCAACGACACCCAATCGCCGTAGCAGGGGCAGGACCGCGTAGGGCGCTAGAAGGCTGGCCACCAGCCCCAGAGCCGCCGCCGCGAACTCAAGCCTCACGCTGGCCCCTTCGAAACGAGTTTATTCGGTCCTGTTTCCAGGTCATCCGCAAAAAGCTGATACCACTCTTCGACGTCGAGATCTTCGGGCTTCAACTGGGCGGCCATCGTATGGGAGATCTTGGGATGGATGGGACGCACATCTGATTCGTTGTGGCTGACAAGGACTTCGTGAAGCTTCTCGCCTTCACGCAGGCCGGTGTAGACGATCTCAATGTTTTTGCCGCTGGCTGCAATCATCCGCTCAGCGACGTCCTGGATCCGAACCGGCTCCCCCATGTCCAGGATCAACACCTCTCCCGGGCTACCGATGCCGCCCGCCTGCACGACAAGCTGACATGCCTCGGGAATCGTCATGAAGAACCTGGTAACTTCAGGATGAGTGATGGTTAGCGGCCCGCCAGCGGCGATGAGTGTCTGGAACGTCGGAAGCATGGATCCCCTGCTTCCGATGACGTTTCCGAAGCGCACCGAAAGGTATCTTCCGCCACAATTGGCTGCAGCCCAAGCGGTAAGCTGCTCAGCAAGTCGCTTGGAATGCCCAAGCACACTAGTCGGATCGGCGGCCTTGTCAGTCGAGATGTTGACGAAGGTCGAAACACCAGCTTCACGAGCTGCGTTCAGTACGTTGAGGGTGCCGAGGACGTTGGTCTTCCAGGCCTCACCCGGGTATTGCTCCAACATCGGCAAATGCTTGAGCGCAGCCGCATGAAACACAACCTCCGGCTGTCGCTCCCGGAAAATTTCGTCCAATGCCAGCGGATCACGAATATCGGCAAGGACGACGTCTTTGGTATCCAGGAGTCCGTGCCCGGCAATGGATATCTGCGCGCTTTGAAGTCCGGACTCATCGCGGTCAAGCATCATCAATTCGGCCGGTTCGAATCTGACGATCTGGCGGCAGAGCTCAGACCCGATGGAACCGCCAGCCCCAGTCACGAGAACACGCTTGCCCTTAAGGTAGCCGGCAATAGAGGCGACCTCGGTGTCCACGGGGTGCCGTCCAATGAGGTCTTCAATGGCTATGTCACGGACGTCCGCAGGCGCGGCTCTACCTTCCATGATCTCGCTTAAAGTCGGCAGTACCTTGACTTGGATGCCGCAGGCCGCTGCCGCATCGGAAATAGATCGGAGGAGTTCCGAATCAGCCCTGGCTATCGAGACGATCAGGACTTCAACCTCGGATTCATTGACGATCTGCGAAAGCCGGCTGCTGTCACCCAGGACGGGGACACCCACGAGCCTAAGGTTGCGCTTCGAAGGGTCGTCGTCGATGAGACCGACAGGCTGGAAACCGGAATGCGCGTCAGCGTACATATTCCGGATCAACAGTTGGCCCATGTGACCTGCTCCGTAGATGAGCGTGCGCTTTGCGTCCGTTTGGGGCTTGAGTAGGCGGTCCGAGTTCAGGCGGCGAAGGTAGCGCGAGGAACCCATGAGGAGGAAAGCCAAGGGCAGTGCCATGAGCGTTGCGCTGCGGGGAATCCCCAGGCTCTCGCCGAGGAAGACTACGGGAATGCCAACGAGCATGGCAACGGAAATAACGGTTACAAGCAGGGCCGCAGCTTCTTCAAAACTTGCCGACGTGTACCGACCCCGGTAAAGCCAAAATAGCCAGCCGATGAGGAGTTGGGCGATGACCAGAGCCACGCTAACGGCCAGCAACGGAGGGAGGCTCATCTGGCTTCCATCAAACTCGTACCGGAAGAAAACACCGACAATTAGCCCGATAACCCAAGACACAGCATCCAAGCCAAATTGAAGGCGGTGGCTGAACGAGGTCAAATGCGAACTGCTTTGGGGAGCGAGGTCCGTCGAGGGGGTCCCCATAAAGTCACTAACGGTGTTGATCCGGTTGTTGTGTTTCATCGACTATCCCCAATGTTGTGCAAGTCCGGACTGACCTGGTCCGTAGAATCGTGAGCGCTGAAAGCTTGGTGAATCCGACACTGACGATTGAAGTCTGCGTCGGGGTTCGATGCGCCATGCATTGTGGACTGGATGCGAGGGCAACGAAGCGTACAGGAAACGGCTACGGCCTTAGACTGCCGTGGCGCATTTCCTGCCGGTTCCTGCCTTCAGTCGAACGCCTCTTGCCTTTGTCGACCTGAGGCTTGTAGTCGTAGTAGTTGTGATCACCTTTGGTTGCCGGGAGGCGGTTGATCACCACGCCCAACATGCGGGCACGAACCGCTTCAATATTTGTGACAGCCCTGGCCAAATCGGCCTTCTTGGTTCGACCGTCAACACTCACAACCAGCAGGATGCCACTGGCGTTCGCCGCAAGAACAGCAGGGTCCGTGACCGGGAGTAAAGGAGGGGCGTCGATAATGACCACTTCATACTCAGATTCCAAATGAGTAAGTAGCTTGTCCATGGTCGAAGACCCAAGCAACTCGCTTGGGTTCGGCGCCAAACGCCCCGACGCCAAAACGTGAAGCTGGCCAGCCGGGCCCCATGTCTGAATTGCATCCTCGAGCGCCACGCTTCCCGTAAGGACGCCAGTAAGCCCCACGGAACCTTCTAAGCCCAGGTAGTTGGCCACACGCGGCCGCCGCAAATCGGCATCGATGAGAAGAACTCGCGTACCGCTTTCAGCGAGCATAATCGCCAAATTGACAGCGGTGGACGTTTTCCCTTCACCTGGGATCGACGAAGAAACAACGACGCTTTGGTGCCCGCCACCGAGGTTCGTGAATGACAAGTGAGTTCGCAGCTGACGAAAGCCCTCTGCCCGAGGACTGTATGGGTCTCCCTGAGTAAGGACAGGGGTCTTTTCCAAAGAAGGATCGCCGACGAAAGTGCCTAGAATACCTGCGCTGACGACTCGCTCGATGTCATCCTGTGTCCGCAGTCGTGTATTGAGAACTTCACGTATGAACGCCAAGCCAAGGCCAAGGAGCAACCCCGCAACCAAGCCAAGAATCAGGTTCATCATGGGCCGAGGTGAAGAAGGACTGACGGGTGGCTCTGCCCGTTCAAAGACGCTCAATTTCACCAACGAAACATCCTCTACGGATGCCACGCCTTTGATGAGTTCGTCCGCCGTGGAGTTGGCTATCCTGGCTGCCAATTCGGGGTCTGCGTCGGAAGCCGTGATGTCGATGAGTACTGTTTGTGGGGGCGCCGAGGCCGCAACGCGACCTGCCAGTTTCCTTGATCCACCTGGCAGGTTTAAGTCATCCGCGACGGCTTGGAGGACGCGGGGGCTCGTAGCGAGACTTACATAAGACGTTACGCGGTTCTGCGCGAACATGTTTCCCTGCGTCACATCAGTTGCCGAATTGCCGCCCTTGACGGAGACGAACAATTGTGAATGTGCGTCATAGGTGGGCGTCTGGGTTAACGTTTGTCCCAATGCCACGAGAACGGCCAAGGCCGTGACAAGCAGTATGGAAATCCAGCGCTTGCGGATGACGTGCAGGTAGGTACGCAACTCCACGGGGTTCCCCAATATTTTCGTGAGCGATTATCCAACAGAGGGCGAGCCGAGGCGATCGGTTCGCTCACCGTTATTAGATCATGCCGTATAACCGATGTTGCAACACATGTAGACTCGGCTAGTCATATGATTACGCTCGGCTATTTTGACGCTATCATGCATCATTTAGGCAGGTTTAAAGCATCCTGTCGGCAGGTACTAAGTATTCAACTAAAAAGGGTTGACAAACTTGCTGGAAGTGGATCTTCCTCGCCTCCGGAGCTAGGCAATAAGGACGGGCTCGAATGCAGCGCTCGGTCGACCACCTGCAGTGTTTCCCCGGCAATGGGTAGCCAGGGACTTCCCAGGTCCCTGTATAGCTCCAGAGCGACCCGCGGTCCTGACCCATTCACTGCGAGCACTCAAACAGTTCCCCGATATCGTCATACTTGCCCTGTAAACGAACCCACGCTCGCTCCGTTTTGGCGTGCACTTCTCATCTGAAACCTGCAAAGGGAAGCCAGTCGTGCGACTCTTCTACACTTCGCAAGGCAATGCACCCACGCTTCAGACTAATTCGCGGCTGGGCAAGAAATGTGTGCACGTCAGTCTCTGCCACGCTCCACGGGCAACTACTGGATCTCTTGATATTCAATCTCATCCCTCGAATTGAGGCCGCGCTTCCATGGGCAAGCGAATTCCTGTGAAACTTTCATATTAGGAGCCCCGACACCGGATGCCCAAACTACCACGTGCCGCAGGTAAGTTCCCAATTTATTCGGATGAGAAATGGGCGCTGATTTCAAATTTACCGGGCACATGATGGCAGATCTTCGGGAGAAACGGAGAATTATCAGCCGGGACACCTAGTGTTGACGGCACATTTTGAAGTAACCACAACCGGCAGGACACCCTCTCCTAGTACAGATTTTCAGACTGGCCGAGCAGTGGGCTCCCCGCGCCAGCGAATCGGGGTGCGCCACCGGAAGTGTACTGAGAAACCTAAGCAGGTCCCGCCCACGTCAGGAAGGGCCGGCTCGAGTAGCGTTGCACTTCTGCCGCGACTCCGTAACCCGACCGACCTCATTGCGGGACTTCTTGACGAGGGCAGGGATTCACAGCCCCACAGCCTGCACTCCCTCAAGCGAAGTGTGCCACTTACCGCCCTGGCACGACCCGGAGCTCCGCACGAGTAGGTGACGCGAATGATCCGAGTAGCCAATGCAAGTAGTACAAGTATTCTCCGATGAATAGATGCAAGTACGCCAAGTAGTAAACGCGCATCATGCGCAACTAACTCGAGTACTTAATACTGTTGTTAAGGACCACATTACACACTATTTTCAAATTGTGATGGAATACCGTTTCAAGAATGAAGTTCAATTCTTGCCCGGGATGTCCGCCACTAATTAATGAGTTGGCGAGTAAGACCTTTCTTCCCAGTCCGCCAGGTTCATCGGCCCATGTTGTTTCCTCCAAACAGCCGCCCGAGATAGCTACCTCACGGGAACCAGTGAATAGGGGTGTCTTCATGAGTAATAGCAAAGAGAATCTGGATGGCTCGGTAACCGAACGCAATACCGGCATAGGACGTCGAGGGATTTTTAAATTCCTCCCTTTGGCAACGGCCGCAGCCGCGAGCGAAGGTTTGTTGGTTCTTAACGCAGGCTCAGCTCATGCTGCCGGAGTCGGCTCAACAGTCTCAGCCGCGACTGATCCTTCGGTCCAGTACGCACTTCGCGCAAACGAACCCGTCAATGCCAAAGACTATGGTGCCGTCGGAAACGGCATTGCCGACGATTCGGCTGCCATTAGCGCAGCACTTCGCGCTGCGGGAGGAGGTTCTGTTGTCTTACCAGCCGGGACCTATTTGATTCCGTCTGCGACGCGACTCCAGATGTTGACGAGTTACTCGTCCCTTGTTGGCGATCCCTCCGGTTCGTCCGTGCTCAGGTTTACTCACCCAAGCGGGGGTATCGATGTGGGGAATGGAACGGATTTCATCTACCAGAACCTGATACAGAACCTAGTCATCGATGGGTTCAATATAGCCCAGACCCCTTTGCGAATACGCAAGTCCGAAGAAATGGGCATGGTCAACGTCAGAGTTCACCAAGCCGTCCTTGCCGCAATCGAAACCACCGACACAAGCCTGTTCCATTCGACACGTCTTCAACTCGCTCGGACCCCAATCGGTATCAGGACCCTGGGTTACCTAGGCACGGCCGGGCTGCACGACGGTAACTTTTACCTCCTCGACAGCATCGTTTCCGTGGAAGGTACAGGCGTCGCGCACTTGGTCGTGAGCGGCGTGACTTACGTTGAAGGCGTCAAGGCCGGCGTTAGATTCAACCGACCGGGTGGTCCTGTCTCGGTCGGTACCATACATTTTCGTGATTGTTACGTGACCAGCAGTCTGAACGAGTTTTCACTCTTCAAGGGCGTGGCGGCAACTGGTGTTAATGCCGCTGCTTTGGTTGCTACGGATCTCAATGCCTATCTGCCAAATGTGACGACACCACCATTCGTGGACTTTAGAGCTTTGAACAACTCCGGTTCGACGTTGAGAGCACGCCTCACGGGCGGAACCTTCACGCTTACATCTCTTGGATCCGGAAAACTCGTGGCGGTCCACAAATCGCAGAACTGGTTCCAGTTCTTCGTTACCCTGGCCAGCGTTACAGGTGCTGCCACAACTCAATTCGCCAACCCATACGTCACTGGAGGCGTGGCACTCAGCCCGCTTCAACTAGTTGGCTCCGGCAGTCCCGAGAAACGCGAAATGGCGCCGGTCGGTTCGACCTACCAAAATTACGGAGGTGGCGCTGGAACGACGTTCTACGTCAAACAGAGTGGAAACGGGAGCACCGGCTGGGTCGGTAAATGACGAGCGCTGTCACGAAAGCCCGGCGAAGGTAGCGCTACCTTGAGACGCGGGCCATAGTTCAAGAACTTGTAACCCGGACGGAAGCTCCAGGTGGCGGGTTCCTACCCCGCTACACCAGACAGAAAAGTTTCCACATCCTCAGCAACCCGTTCCGGGCACTCCCACAACACCAGGTGCCCCGTCTTCTCGTAGATCTCGAACCGAGCACCGTGAATACGTCTGGCCAGGGTTACCTGATGGTGCCGCGGCACCAGGTGGTCGTGTGCGCCCCACAGGATGAGCGTCGGGGCTGAGATGGTTCCGGCTTCGGTTGGCGGAACAGCATCGTAGTAGCCGCGCAAGGACGCCTTCCAAACGGCTGCCGGCATGGCCAAGCCGTCCTGCACCCTGTCCTCGATGTAGGCAACGGGAACGGTGTGCAGCAGCCGGTACCAGGACAGGGATTCCCGAACCCAGTCCGCCGAAATTGGATCAGTGAGCGCCTCCACCTCGCTCGCAAAAGGTGGTTTCCCCTGCAGACTCAAGGGAGATCCCACCAGAATCAGCGATGCCACGAGTTCCGGATGCATCACAGCGAGTTGTTCGGCCACGTATCCGCCACTGGATGAACCCAATACATGAGCCCTCGCCACGCCCAAAGCATCCAGCACGGCCACAACATCTTCCACAACCGCTTTGAGTGAGTACCCGTCTTCAGGTTTGTCGGCCCCACCATGGCCGCGTAGGTCTGGCGCCACCAGAGTAAAGGATGGTAGCGAGGCAATGAGCCGCTCAAAACTCCGCCAGGATTCACCCCACGCATGCAACAAGACCAAGGCCGTGGCGTCGTCGTCGTTCGCTTCACCAAGGTGCCCCTGCACGAAGCAGGGCACGCTAATCCCTGTCCGCAAAGCGACGGTCCTGACCTCGGACTTCATGCGGTCAGCGTACGCCGGTGCTGGCTACTGCACGACCGTCTTGGCAGGATCCCCCGGGGCCTGGCCTTCCCCGCAGCATCCCGCGTCTTCGGAGGAAGGACGCACGCAGCGGCGGCAGCTCCGCCGTCGTACGCTTTGCCGACATGGCAGAGGCGGAGCCACCGTGTTAGGTGGCCCCGCCTCTGGTGCGTTGGGATTATCCAGTCCTGCGCCCGTCTTTCGGGTTACCTGTTGCGTTGGTATGCAGGGCGGGTCCCTCCGCGTGCCGACCTGGAGTTGCCGGCAGTCATGTGAAAAGTTGCGGTTTAGAGGATGCCTGTCGGAACCAGGAGGGCCCAAGCCATTGCAGGCGCCACCAGGACCACTCCACCGGCGTACATCATCAGCTGCTTGTAGACGCGCTGACGGTCTGATTCCTGTGCGTTGGCCACGATCAGTGCGCCGTCGGTGGAGAAGGGCGAAACATCCACCACAGTTGCTGCGATTGCAAGAGCTGCGACCGTCCCTGATGCGCTCAACGTGCTGGAGGCCAGCAGCGGCCCGGCGAGCGGGATGAACGCAGTCAGCAGCGCGGTGGACGAGGCGAATGCTGATCCGACCCCGATGACGTAGCAGAGAACCAACGCGATCAGCAGCGGTGCGCCGAGAGCCAAAGCCATCTCTGCAAGGGTGTCGATAACGCCCACGTGCTGCAGCAGGGAGACGTAGGTGATCATGCCGGCCACCAGGAGGACGGTGGACCATGAAACGCCGCCGATGAAGGTCCGGTGTTCCTTGATGTTGATGAGCGCCAGCAGCAGGCCAGCGGAAAGAGCAACAAAGCCAATCGGCATCCGGAAGCCCAAGGTGCAGACGAGCATTACAGCGATCAGTACGAGCGTCAGGATCTGCTGGCCGTGAGGCCTGGTAGTGCGGGGAGTTTCGAGGTCCACGTTCTGGACCCCTGCGCCGTCCTTCAGCTTTCCGAAGACGGCGAACAAAGCCAGGGAGAGCGCCGAGAGAAGCAGGTTGATGGCGAAGCTCGCAGCGAAGAGTCCACCCTGGGAAATGGGGAAACCATTGTCGTGGGCGATGTTGTGGACCAGGACGCCGGCAACCGACAGCGGCGAGAACCCACCTGCGTGTGCGCCATTGATGACGAAGGCGCCCATGAGGACGGGGTGGATACGCGACTCATAGGCGAACCCCATTGCGGCAGGTGCAAGAAGTGCGACGGCGGCAGGCGAGAACGTGCCCAGCGAGGTCAGCGCGGCTGCAATGAGGAAGAAGACCCACGGCAGCAACATCGTCTTACCCCTGACGAGGCGCACGCAATTCTGCACGATGATGTCGATGGTTCCATTGCGGTTGGCCATGCTGAAGAAGTACGTCACGCCGATGATCGTCAGGACGATGCTGGCCGGGAAGTCCTCCAGGATCTCCTTATCGGACATTCCAAGCATGAAATACCCGACGCCGAAGGAGGCTACCAGCCCCATCACACCGATGTTCAGGGGCCACTTGGTAGCGACAACGAACATGACCACGAGGACGACCAAGGGAATGATCTGGGTAGCGGTCAAGGTCGACTCCGTTCCCGAGGTGGCCGCCGGGTTGAAGACGGCGCCTCCGAACATCAGAGCGACCAGACCCAGGACAGCAATCACGGCTGCTGTTATCAGCAGGATACGGCGGCCGCGGTTGGGAAGTTTGGAACCAGCCTCCTGGAGATCATCCACTGTTGTTGAGGGGGCTTGGAAATCGGTCTTAGTCATGATCTTTACTCCTCGTTGAGTGGGCTGATGTCACTGGGCGCTGATACGAAGGAAGGCTCGACGGCGCTGCCGAGGAGTTCCGGGAGATGCAGGGTGCTGGTGGCGATAGTGCGTGCCGTCCGGTCCACCCCGACCAACAGGGACCCGTCGCGCTCTTCGCTCCAGGTCTCGATCACGCCCGCAGGAGTCCGAAGCCGCAGGGTGGAACGCGGTTCGCTGCCCGTGATGCTGTTGAGGACAGTTCCTGGGGTGCTTGCTGCAAGCGTCAGGGCGATGCTTCCGGTAATTGCCAGGGCCGGGTGGGGCTTGCCCATGGAGAGCATCATGACGTTTACATCGCCGGTGTCCCCTGTGCCGGCGTCTCCTGCTTTCGGGGCTCCGACTATTGCGAGCTTGGGGATAGCGCGGGCAGCATCTTGGACTGTTGACGCCAGGCCCATGCGGACTGCGGACTGCCGCCGGATCTGGTCCATGGTGTCCAACTGCAGCATCACTCCGGCCTGCCAGCTTTCGAATCGTGCGGTGTCCAGGCCCAGTTCCTCAGCCTTGACGATCACAACTGGAGCTCCGGCGTCGACCATTGAAACGGTCCACCGCGTACCGCCGGCACTTATCGTGTCCGCTGGTTCACCGGTGGGCAGCAACTTCCCGGTGGTCTTTCCGGCGGGATCCTCGAAACCCAGGCCCACCCGGTAGCCGGGAAATACGACGCCGGGCATCTGCGCATCCGGAACGATCGGCAAAGCGCCCGCTGGGGTACCAACGCGCTGGATGATGATCTGGCCGGTGTTGGTGTTGCGCGTGACGATCCGGGTGTTGTCGCCGTTGGGAGTCACCCAGCCCTTCTCGATCGCGTAAAGGCCAACAACCGCAGAGCAGTTTCCGCAGTTACTCCCCCAGTCCACGGCCGCTTCCTCGATACCCACCTGAGCGAAGGTGAACTCGACGTCGACATTCGGGTCGGCCGGACGGCGCAGAATCATGGCCTTGCTGGTAGTGGAGGTTGATCCTCCGACGCCGTCAATCTGGCGGTGGTCCGGGCTTCCGAAAAGCCGGGGCAGCAAAGAGTCCAGGTCCTTGTTGGTTTCGTCCAGGTGTTCACCTTCGAAGACCCAGCACTTGCTGGTGCCTCCACGCATCCATTCCGCTTCAATCTTCATGGCAATCCGTCCATCTCCTCATGCCGCGCTGGGTTTCAGGGGCCTATAAAGAGAATGATCCGGATCACAAATGAAGACAATGTTGGATATTTTATGGGGGATGTAGAGATGCTTCATTCAGTGTCGTTCTAGCAGTTGAGGCTCGTCTGGTGTTCCGATTTTGGGTCTGGATAGGGCAATAGCTAGGTGAAATCCCGCAGGATTGCATAGAATGAACCAAAATCAGAGGAGAGTTAACTGATGCTTAATGAGCATGGCCAGGAATTATTCGACATTCGGCGGTTGGCTCTGCTGGTTGAGGTTGTGGAGCAGGGATCCATCACCGCTGCGGCCGATCTGATGCTGTACACGCCATCGGCGGTTTCCCAACAATTGCGGAAGCTCGAACAGGAAGTAGGGCAGCCCCTCCTCACCCGCCGCTCGCGTGGTGTGGTGCCGACAGAAGCCGGCCAAGTTCTCGCCGGGCACGCCCGCAAAATGGTGGGACAGATGCGCGCCGCCCGGAACGATCTGGACCAGATCGCGGGCCTCCGCCGCGGCTCCCTGACGGTGGGCACGTTTCCCACCCTCGCAGGATCGTTCTTGCCGCTGGTGATCCGCGCCTTCAAGAAGCGATACCCGGCCATCAGCCTGTCAGTCCGAAGCGCGCGCTTTGAGGAACTGGTATCAGACCTCGAATCCGGGGAGACCGGCCTCTGCCTGCTCTGGGACTACCCTTGGAATCGCTTCCATGACGACGCCATCCGGACAACCGAAGTCTTCCAGGAAAGCACCGTCATCCTTGTGGCCAAGGGACACCGCCTCGCGGAGCTCGATGAAGTAAAGATGGAGGACCTGAAAAAGGAATCCTGGATCGTGCGTGCGGATGCCCATCCCGTGGTGGAAGTGCTCCGGCGCTCCGCCAACGAAGCCGGCTTCGAGCCGACCATCGGATTCCTGGCCAACGACTACCAGGAAGCTCAGGCCATGGTCAGCGTCGGAATGGGCGTCGCCTTGGTGCCCAAAACCGCCGTCGCTCTTCAACATCCGGACGTTCGGGTACTGAGCCTCGGCGCTGCTGCCCCGCTGCGGCGGGTTCTCCTGGCCCAGCGCCAGGACAAGGTCTACGCCCCGGCCGAGGTCGCATTCCACACAACACTGTTGGAAATCGCCCGGGACCACGTTGGGGATTACCTCTAAGGCCGTCACTGGATCCCAGCGAGACCATCCCTTGGCCGCTGCAACGGATATCCTTTGTTATGCCCATCCCGGACACACCGCCGTCGAACGCACCCGGAGACCCTGGAGACACATCCGGGGTCCTTCACGACAAGCTCACCATCCCGGAACGATACGTTGCACCGCGGAGTCAAAAGGTCCTCTACGTCATCGCGGTTGTCCTCGCGGTGGTTGGCGCCGGAACCTTCTTCCTCATCCTCGCCGAAGTACAGCAAAAAATAGATCTGGCCACGGTGGATAGCTCAGTCAGCTCGTGGTTCGTGAGCCAACGCTCACCGACGGCGACAACCGTGATGGGTGTCCTTGCCACCATTTTTGGGCCAATAGTCATGCCCATCATCGTGGCGGCCGTGACCGGGATCTGGATACTCAGGGCGCGAAAGCTTTGGCGACCCCTCTTGCTTGCCGGGGCCATGCTGACCGGAGTGATCCTCGCCCAGGTCATTACACGTTTGGTCGAACGGCCAAGGCCGCCCGTGGATCTGATGGTACTTGGCGCTGACAGCACCTACTCTTTTCCGTCGGGCCACGTACTCGGCGCATCCGACTTCCTTCTGGTCGGCGCGTTCCTCGTTTTTTCGCGTCGCCGCAAAATAGGTGCTGTCATTGCCGGCTTCAGCGCCGCCGTCGCAGGGATCGCCACCCAAGCCATCAGCAGGCTCTACCTCGGCTACCACTGGCTGACGGATGTCCTTGCTTCCGTCTCTTTGTCACTCATAGTGCTGGCCGCGGTCATTGCCTTGGACACGTGGCGCACCACCAAGGCGCTACCCGGGCCGGAAGAGATGGCTGCGAAAAAGCGCGGCTGATTTGCAGCGGGGATCACGTCTTGGGTATGTCCATAACAAGAGTTGAGTGACATTCGCCGGATCGAATTCGGTTGGGCTGAGAGACGATGGAGGAAGGAGGAGCCATGTCAGCACTCACGCACACCATAGAAATCGACCGCCCACCAGATGAGGTTTTTGCGTACGCGAGCGACCCGCTGCACTTCCCGGAGTGGCAGGCTGACGTCCTGGAGGTGCACTTCGAGGGCGCGGGCGGCCGGAAGGTCGGATCGCGGTTCACCACCACCCGCCGGATCGGACCCAACGAGCGCACGATGACCCAGGAGATCACAGAGGACCAGCCGCCCCATCGGTTCGCCGCACATGGGGTTGGGGGTCCCATCCGCCCTCACGCGAGCATCGACGTCGAACCGCTCGGCGACGGCGCACGGTCCCGGGTGACGTTCGAGCTCGATTTCGAAGGGCACGGCCTCGGCAAGGCCCTCGTGCCCGCCGTACGTCAACTCGCGGCACGGGGTGCCCCAGCGAGCCACAGGCGGCTCAAGGAGCGGCTCGAGGCGGACGCATAGCAGCCCTGGGGTCGAGCAGTCCGCGGACAGGCGGTTGGTGGGCAGAGCTTATTGCTTCGCCCAGCCTCCGCAGCCTTCGGTGATGAACCTCTGGCCCCGGACCAGTTTCACCACTGGGAATCCGCCAGTGACAGCTCCCTCGGAACTGTCAATGCTGCCCGGGCGCGTGATTTGCCAGGAGCAGGAGCGTGAGACTTCATGCGTGGTTCGGTACGTTCCCGGGGCGATATCCCTCCCAACAATCCGCGTCCCGTCTTGGATTGTCCCATCTTGGATGGTCCCGTCTTGGGTGGTGCTCGGAGCTTGCCGAGCAGCGGCAACGGCCGAATCACGAGCGGCTTCAGTCCCGGCAGCAACCACGCCCAGGAAAAGCGCTGCCGCTCCCGCGACGGCAACCATTATCGCCGCCTGTTTGCTTGGTAAGGCTGCCCACGAGGACCTTTTGAAAATGAGCGAATAGAGACCGGTGAGCGACGCTGCCAGGCCGATGAAGATCAGGATCGATTCACCATTCCCTGTAGCAGCATTGGCCAGGGCAAGTACGGCAAGCACTGCGCCCACGATCCAAAACGATGGGCCGAAGCGCTTCTTGGAACCGCTGGAGGGATTTTCCCGCGGAGGACTCTGCGGGAAAGGTGGAGGTCCGAAGCCCGGATGTTGAAATGGCTGCTGCTGATAGTAGGGCTGGTACGGCAAATGTGACTGCTGGAATGGTGGCTGCTGGTAGTGGTGCAGCGCCGGCACTGCAGCCGGTGCTGCAAAAGGCTGCGGCGACCCGTAGGGAGGCACGCCCGGTGGCGCAAACGGCTGCGGCTGTTGCCCAGCATCCCCGGCACGTCCGTCTGACCGTATGCGGGACCATCCGTGTCATTCGTCATTGATTCCCCCACATGAAAGTAACCGGCATGGCGCGTTCCTCAGCAACTGGCCCGACTACGCATCACACTACGACACTGGGTCCGAACATCATGGGCTTTTCAGGACATCTTCCGGGCACGCCTGAACACAATTTGGCCTAACGACGGAAAAGGCGCGCCGCCTAAACTGAGGGGACACCAAGCAATCGCGGCTTGCGGGGTTGCCGGTGTTTAAGGAACGGAGAGCGCCATGCTCAAGATGCTGATGTGCAAACTGAACCTGAGTCACGCCTGGCACGTGGAATCGGCAGAAGATGGCAGCGGCCGTTACAGGCGATGCACCCGGTGCGGTAAGTACGACCGCGACTGGGACGGTAGCGGCTTTATGCACTGAACGGGCCTATGCCTTCACGTTCTCCTGGGGTGGCGTGGCCGGAAGCGAAACCGTAAAGGTGCTGCCCCTTCCGGGTTTGCTTGTGCAGGTGATGCTGCCGCCATGCCGTTCCACGATGGACTTGGTGATGGACAGACCCAGGCCCACACCCGGAATGGCTGCCTGGCGGGCAGCACCCGTCCGGAAGAAGCGCGTGAAGATCTTTTCGGTCTCCTCCGTGGTCATACCCATACCGGTATCCTGAACTTCCAGCTGGATCCACCCGTCGTTCCGGGCGGCCCTCACAGTCACTCGTCCGCCACCCGGGGAGTACTTGATGGCATTGGACACGAGGTTATCCAAGGCTTGCCCCAACCTCAGAGGATCCGCATCTGCCCATAGCGGTGAAGGTACATCGGCCACGAGGCCCACATTGGCAAAATCGGCCTGCGCGTGGGCTGAGACCAAACTGTTTTCAACCAGGCCTGCGACGTCTGTACGCCGTAGGTGGATGCTCTCCACTGCGGCCGCTGACATGAGCAGATCATCCACCAGAGCACGGAGCCGCTCGGCGTTGCGCTCTGCGACTTCCAACCGGGTCCTCGCTCTGTCGGAGAGCTTTTCATCCCCGCTGAGCACCAAGTCCAGGTTGCCCAGGATCGAGGTCAGTGGGGACCCGAACTCGTGAGAGACGTTGGCCACCAGTTCATCCTTGGCCGCGAGGGCCTGGACAACGTCAGTCACGTCGCGAAACACGATCACAGCTCCGCCGAACCCTTCGTCCACGCCGTATTTCATGCTGCGCGCGGCGGTGGAAATGGCCCGCTGTTCTGCTCCGGCACCGAACCACACAAGGTAATCCGAATACGTCTCCCCCTGCACTGCCCTTTGAGTGGGGCTCTTTTCGGGCGGAAGCGGTGTCAGCCGATCCTGACCAAAGATCAAAAGCTCGTCCCGTGTGGGAGCAGCTCCAGAGCGTGATGGAGTTGCCACCCGATGGAATTCTTTTTGCTGGTTGTTGGTCAAAAGCGTCTCGCCCTTGGAATCGACGGCGACAATTCCGACGTCGATTGTGTCCAGGATCGTCCCAAGCAGCATTTCGCGATCCCTGCTCGCCGCCAGCAATTGCCGCAAAGCCTGGTCACGCTGCCTGACACGCTGTTGCTGAATCCTGGCATTCGAGCCGGATAGCCGAATGGTGACTGCAACGGCAAACATCACCAGAGGCAAGACGATAACCGAGAACATGTCGGAGGATGGGGGCTTTGGCAAGTGCGAAATGAACGGCGGGAGGGCAATAATGAGGGGACCCAGAAAGCTGATGATAAGGCTAGACCTGGTTCGCATACCTGAGGCGGACAACCAGATCACAGGAAAAAGTGCGAGGACGACGAGGCCCGGCAGCGAGCCATACGCACCACTTCGCGTGAAGGCAAGGGCAACCAGATCCAGGACCGGAATGGCCAGGCTTGCGCCCGGCGCAAGGCGCTCCCACGGTACCAGGAAGCAACTCAGGAAAAGGATCCCGTGCATGAGGATTCCGGTGACAAACAACCCGTTCTGCATGAGATTTGGCCAAAGGGCAGGGGCAGAGACGAACAATCCTCCGACTACCAGCGTCAAAGGCAATTCGCAGACGGCCACCCTGGCTCTGGGCGTCAGTTTTCTAAAGATGCGGGCGGCTGTGCGAAGCAAAGGCTGCTCAGTCAAGGCAGAATCCTTCGTTTGGGGGGACACGGACCAAATATCGTTTCGCGCCGATTCCGGGAAGAGCGGGGGCGGAGCGTAAAACCGGAAGTTGGGACGGCGCATATTGCACATATTAGGTGCTATAAAACGTGAATGCTTGTATCGTACGTATTGGGTGACACTTCCCGCTCTGCGCTGGGCTTGCGGGGATGTGCGCCGACTCGAGGGAATCAATGAGCGAGCCTGGGGTTGCTGTAGTCATTGAGGATGATGAAGACGTCCGGAACTTGGTGGGCGCCATCCTAAAAGAGGCGGGTTTTGTGGTCCATTCCGCCGCCACGGGACGCGAAGGCGTCGAAGTTGTCCGACATCATCAAGCCGTGGCGGTGACACTGGACGTCGGGCTTCCAGACATGGATGGTCACGAGGTTTTGCGGCGAATCAGACAATTCAGCGATGCCTACGTTGTCATGCTCACCGCACGCCGGGACGAGCCGGACACCTTGACCGCTTTCCTGACGGGTGCGGACGACTACGTGAAAAAGCCGTTCCTGCCACGCGAGCTAAGGGCAAGAGTCACAGCGATGATGCGGCGGCCCCGTGTCAGCGCCGGGTTGTCCTTGCCTGAGGATGCCGGCGACAACGGCTTGGTCCGTTCGAACGGACGTCATGATGCGGTCATTGAACACAACGGATTGTCGTTGAATTACAAATCCCGGGCAGTTGCCCTTGATGGTTCTCCCCTGACCTTGACCAGAAGCGAATTCGATCTACTGCTGGATTTGCTTCGCAACCCGGAGGAAGTGCGTACACGGGCTGACCTGGTTCGAGCTGCCCGCGGTGACTATTACGACGACGACGCTTACATCAGCGAGGCCGACGAACGGGCTGTTGAAACCCACATTGGAAATCTTCGCCGAAAGCTGCGCGAAGATTCACAGTCTCCCCGGTTTTTGCAGACCATCCGGGGGGTCGGTTATCGACTCGCCCCGAAAAGACCCGATTAGGAGATGGGATCGGGGTCAGGACTTTCATTCCTCAGAACGTAGCTTTCCCTGAGCTCCTTGACAGTGCGCTGACCACACTCTGCAATCTCATCTAGGAGAGGCTGGGAATTGCGTAATTCCCCGTCCAGAATGTGTTCCTCAAGCCTGGCTGCGAGAACCGAAAGGCGAATGCCCCCCACCATGGCAGAAGATGTTCTCAGGCTCAGGATGGTGTCCAGGGCAGCCGCTTCGTCACTACGTTCGATGGCGGCCGCGAGGCTTTCGTACCGTGTCGGCCAGAGCCTCGCGAAGTCGCTTGCAAAAATGCGCGCTATGCCAGGATCGCCCACCTGATCTTCCAAGAGTTGGAATTCCGCGAGGTCAAGTATCGGCCGCCCATCGGCGTCGGGCTTCCACGTGGAACCCTTCGCTGGGCCGATACGGTCGGAGTCCCCACGCTCGTCGACCTCACTGAAATCTGAACTGAACATAACTCGATGCTACTTCCTGAACTCAGATTTAAACCGATCTTGCGCTGATCTTGAGCAAATCCTTAGATCCTCCTGATTTCTTGAGTTTCTCTTTATTGCGACATTTAGCTATTCCGCTTATCCACCACTGAGCGTCGTTATGGTGTTGATGACTGCTGGTCCCAAAATCGCAATAAACAAGACCGGAAAGATGAAGAATAGCAGGGGAAAGAGAATTGTTACCGGAAGCTTCATGGCTTTCTCCTCGGCGCGTTGCCTGCGCTTAACCCTCATGACCTTCGCCTGAACTTTCAACACGCGACTAATGGCAATCCCGTACGTGTCCGCCTGGATAACGGCCTGCACGAAGCTTCTCAGTTCAGGAATGTTGGTCCGTTGGGCCAACGCGAGATAGGACTCGCGGCGGCTCCTGCCAACCTGCATGTCCTGGAGTGTCCTTACAATTTCTTCCGCCAGCGGTCCCTTGCCGTTTTCTCCCGCGCGGGCCATGGCTCCTTCGAAGCCGAGGCCGGCCTCCACTGAGATGAGCATTTGGTCCATGGTGTTGGCAAGTTCCAACTGGATCTTCTTTTGCCGCTCCTGCCCCTTGCTATAAAGCATCAGGTCCGGAATGAAATATCCCAGCAGGACCACAAAGATCCCCACAAGCTTGATGAGTCCACTCTGGCTGCTGGTAGTTATAAACAAACCGAAAATCGCACCGAGAAGGCCAAGCGCAGGCTTGGCCGCGAGGACACGTCCCAGAGGGAGTGAGGTGGGACGGCCAGCCAAAGCCAGTAGTCTGTCCAGTTTCTGGACGTAACTTCCGGGCGTAAGCCTGTAGCCGAGGCGCTCCAAGGCACCGCTCCTGCTCTGTTGCTCCACCTCCATCGCGATCTGACCCCGGGAGAGCAGCTCGCGGACTGCCCGCGGGGTCCTCCGGTCAGCTGAAAGGAGAGACCACGCGAAATACGCGCTCGGCAGCGGAACGAGAAACAAGGATAAAAGCAGGAAAGGGTGCAAGGTTCACCTCAAAATTTCAAATCGATGATCTTGCGCATCCAGAGACCGCCGATGGTCATAAGGACGGCCGAGCCGACAATCATGCCCCAACCCAGCGGATTGGTAAACATGACGTTCATATAGCCGGGGTTGACGATCATGAGCATAATGACGATTCCCACCGGAAGAGCCATCAGAATGTAGGCCGAGAACTTTCCCTCAGCAGCCAGGGACTTGATGTGTCCTTTGATTTCGCTACGTTCGCGAATGGTGTCGTTCACCTGGTCCAACACGTCTGCGAGGTTCCCGCCCACCTCGCGGTTGATCTGGATCGCTTGGGCTATCCAGACGAAGTCCTCGTTTCGCATTCTCTCCGCCGTATCGTTCAGGGAAGCTTGCAGGTCGCGTCCCAGACTTGTCTCGGTGATGACCCTGCGCATTTCCTCGGATGTGGGGCTGATTGATTCCGTGGCAGCCGCGTCGATGGCGCGCAGGATGCTGTGGCCAGCCCGTAGGCCACCGGAAAGAAGCTGAAGGGTATCCCCAAGCTGATCATCGAACCTGTCGCGCCTTTTCCCCGCGCGGAACCTCAGGACCAGGCGGGCCACGAAGGGTGCCAAAACAGCGAGCAGAATGGCACCGATGATGCCCCCAACAACCAGCCCGATCAAAGCTCCCACCACAGCGCCTGCGATCACCAGGACGACGAAGTCCGCTTGGCTCATTCGCACACCCGCGTCATCGAGTTGTTCGCGGTTGAAAAGCCGAACGTTGCGCTGCGTCAGCACACGATGAAGTACGTCAGTTGTTGACCCTGTGAATCGCGTCAGATGGGAACCGGGACCTACCTGGTACGGCCGCCTCCGGTCCAGCGGAACCTCGGGGGTCTTTGGCAGAATGACGGCCACCCCGAACAGCAGGATGGCTGACAGCATGAGGGCCAGTCCGACGAAAAGAATCATGGCGCGCTCACGTCCTCGGCGTCGATGTCAGTGGAGCCGCGAAAAGCTCGGGAGATACATGAATGCCCAAGTCCGTGAAGCGATCGATGAACCGGGGCCGGATACCGGTCGATACTGGTCTGCCGAGGAACATACCGTGAGCGTCGACGCCGGCCGAGTAGTCGAAAACAAAAGCGTCCTGGAGCGTGACGATATCGCCTTCCATCCCTTGAACCTCAGTCACATGGGTAATGCGGCGCGTGCCGTCGCGGAGACGCGAAATTTGAATGATGAGATTCACGGCGGACGCCAGCTGCTCACGGATTGCCCGCAAGGGGAGGTCCATTCCAGCCATAAGTACCAGCGTTTCAAGCCTGGCCACGGCATCACGGGGAGAATTCGAGTGCACCGTCGAGAGGGACCCGTCGTGCCCAGTGTTCATGGCTTGCAGCATGTCCAGCGACTCTCCCCCGCGCACCTCGCCCACCACGATCCTGTCCGGGCGCATACGTAGGGAGTTCCGGAGCAGTTCCCGGATAGTGACTTCGCCCTTGCCCTCAGTGTTCGGCGGCCGGCTCTCAAGCCTGACCACGTGCTGCTGCTGGATCTGCAGCTCCACTGCGTCCTCAATGGTGACAATCCGGTTGTCCTCAGGAATGAATGAAGACAGGACATTTAACAGCGTGGTTTTGCCGGTTCCGGTACCGCCGGAAACAATAATGTTCAGTTTCGCTTTGACGCAGGCATTCAGGAGTTCGGCGATTTCAGGAGTCAGCGTGCCAAAGTCGATCAAATTCCTGATGGTCAAGGGCACCTTGCTGAATTTTCGGATCGTGAGAGACGAACCTCCAACAGCAAGCGGCGGAATCACGGCGTTAACGCGTGAGCCATCCTCCAACCGTGCGTCGACCAGCGGAGACGATTCATCGATCCGGCGTCCCACCTTGGAGACGATGCGTTCGATGACTCTTCTTAGATGGTCTTCGGAGCTAAATCCCGAATCAGTAAGGATCAGCTTGCCGCGCCGTTCGACGTAAATCTGATCCATTCTGTTGACCATGATCTCCGTAACTTCCGGGTCATCCAGCAGGCGCTGCAGTGGCCCGTAGCCCAGGACATCATCGGCCACGTCCGCCACAAGCCGGCTGCGCTCCTCAGGAGAGAGCGGCACCTGTTCAGAGTCGATGATCCTGGTGAGCTCTTCGCGGGCAGCAGTCCGTAGTTCCTGCTCACTTAACGATGAGTCATTGAACCTCGCACCCAGCCGCTCGAACAACGCCGTCGCGGCCCGTCGTTTGAGCGCAGCGAAGGCATCCACCGGCTGCTGGGCCTTCGGCCGAGGAGCGTCCGGATGATCAGCCAGCTTCACTGAAGTGTGAGGGTTCGCCGCAACCGTAGCTTTCGCTTGGAGATTTGGCTTAACCTGCTGCGCTGCCTGCGCAAAGGTGGGGTTCGTCGTCGAGAGTGGCTTTGGTCCTTGCCCAAGCGCAGCCCCTGGACCCGCGGACTTTTCCTCGGCGTCATGCAGGCGTTCGGACAGCTTCACTGAACTACCACCCTTCTGTGCAGCTTTCGCTGGGACGAGGCGCGCCATGCGGGGTTGAAGCGTTCAACGAGATGGTTCAATCCCTTGATTGCTGGATCCTTCGCCCCCTCCTGCAGCACCGGAATTCCCCGGTTGGTGGAGAGCGCTACTGCTTTTGACCGGGGGATGCTGACATCAACGGGGGCACCAACAGTCGATTCAACGTCCTGGACGGACAACCCGGACTTGGAATCGGCCATGTTGAGCACCACATGGCGGGTTTCCGGGAGAAGATTCAGCCGGCGGAGGATGTCCAGGCCGGAGCGCAGGCCTCGCACGCTTGGCACATCCATCGCTGACACCCACACCGCATCCGTGCACCGCTCCAGGGCTGCGAGGCCAATTTCCGGCAATCCAGGGGCCGTATCGACCACCACGTACTGGAACTCTTCGGCAAGTTGCTCAAGCAGCCGAGCAACTTGGTCCGGAGTAACTTCATCCGCCTCTTCGGGGGTTTTAGGTGCGCACAAAGCATAAATGCTCGCAGGATGGACCGTAAGAAACGCCTTGAGTACCAGCGAATCCTGGCTGGCCGACGGTGTGACAGCGTCCGTAACAGTGTGTTCCGGATTGAGGTAGAGTCCCGAGGCGACATCCCCGAACTGCAAATCCAGATCCACGATAACCACACTCATGGGCGCTATCTTGCCCAGCCCCACGGCGATGTTCGTGGCGATGGTTGTCTTACCCACACCGCCTTTGGGAGAAAAGACGCCGATCACCATGCCCTTGGGTGCACCGGATGGCTTCGGTTCCGAAGTCCGCTGGCGGGTGGCGAAGGACTGGCACGCCCGCTCCAACGTAATCCTGATCTCCGCCATGTCCGCAGTTGGGCTCATGATGTCGCGGATGCCGGATCGCATCGCCTGGAGGATGAAGTCTGGCTGCGGCTCGGCTACAAGAAGCACGCTGAGCTCAGGCACTTGAACATTAAGGACAGTGGCCAGGCGCATCGCATCCTCCACTGGGACCTCCGGACCCAGGATCAGCACCTCGAGTTGTCCCTGGTCCAAAGCGCCGAAGAGCTCAGCGGGGTCAACAGGCAGGACGTTAGTGAAGAACGTCTGCACAGATCCCGGGAGGCCGCCGGCAACGGCTTGACGCAACCGCTGATCAAATTCCGGGCTGGGGGTTATCAGGGCAAACCGGCTCACTTGTACACCTCGCTCCTTTGGATGATTCTGGGTCCGCTCTCTTGGGCGTCCACCGGCTCCTTACTCAGCCAGATTTTGGCGAACTCGTTGGCGAAAACGATCTTGGCTGCGTCCGAGTCGCCCACTGCAACGGTCAGGAGCAGGGAACCGGTGGGAAGGGCGCTTTCCTTGGGATCAGGTCCTGTGGTCCCGGGACTTGGTGCAGGGCTGGGCTGGGCCGTGGCTGCTGGCTCGGGGGCCCGCTGCACTGCGGTCACAAGCACCTTGTGAATGGACAATTGGGTAGTTTCCTTCTCCGGCTTGGACTCAATTCCACCGTTCTCCATGGAAATGAAAATCCCGATATGGTCACCAGGAACCACCCGTCCCCCCACCACGCGCACCGGGTCCAGCTGGAACGAGACCTCTTGCATTCCGGGAGGCACTGCAACGTTTCCCGGAGTCTTCAGTGCCTCCGGAGCTACCAGACGCTCCGCCACCAATGGTTCGCCCGGAACGAGGTCCACAGCGGCCACCTTGCCCGCCGAATCGCCCAACGTCTTCAGCGCTGATGCGGGGACAGAAGACTCCGGAAGCTGCTGCGCGGCCAGGGAAGCCTTCATGGCCTCTACCGGTGTGCCGGCGGGAATCGGAGCCTTGACCATCAAGACGTCAACAGGGGCAAGATTCTGGACAGCCCGTTGATCCGCGCCCTGCGCGTAGACGAACACGAGGATCACCCCTATGACCGCCAGCAGCGCTGCTGCCGATCCTGCCAATAAGCGTGATTTCACTTAACACTCCTGTGCTCAAAAATTGGAAAGACTAGTTGGTCAGGCGCACTACAGTGACTCCATTGGCATCCACAGGACCCAAGGAATAGCCGTCTGCCAGCGAGACATACTTGACGAATCTCCCCACGATCCCCCGGCAATTTCCCGTGCAGGACAGCGAGGAAGAAACATAGGGACTCTCGTTATGGAAAGCGTCCGGGAGGCTGCTGCCGCCGCTGAACTTCCATCCCGTCACTTTGAAGGCGGCAAACGAGACCAAGTGGTAAATGGCTCCGCTGCCTGTGCCGGTTACGGAATTGAAGACAGGAAGCAGCACAATGATGTCTTTTCCGGCGTTGATGGTGGCTGCCCATTTGTTGAGGGTAGTTGCACAATTTGGCGGCACACTGTTCCCGGGGGCGCTGCCACCTTCGCTCAGCGCCAGGTCAATGGTGCCACCGCACACGCCAGGATCCTGGACAGTCCATCCGAACCCGCCCTCTACTGCCGCACCTGAAGGCCCGTAGTTGCAGCTGGGGTTGGCGCCGGTGCCGTGAGCCTGCAAAAGCTGCTGGACACCGCCAACGTACCCTTGCACCTGGCAGATCGAAAACGCCAGGGGAAATGGAGTAGTTCCAGCACGAGGACTGCCCCACTGAACGGTGGATGAGGTCACAACGTCGGCGGAATTCATGCCCAGGACACGGCCGAAGACAAGTGAAACGGCATTTGGAGCCCCACCGGCCTGCTGGGAGCCGGCGGACACGGTTACCTTCCGGTTAGTCAGATCGAGGTTAACCGAGTTGATGTTTCCAAGGCCGTCCACAGCGTTCTTGTTGGCCATGTCCTTGGCGATCTGGGACGTACTCGAGCAATTCGGGTCGCTGGTGCTGGCGGCACACTTCTCCGCCACGGCCAGGGCCGCGGCATCGGATCCGTTCTGCGCTTGCGCCTTTTCCGAGTAGAGCATTCCAGCGTCCACAGCCAGGGCGGCGAAGCCAAGTAACGCAACCAGAATCAGAGCTATGAGGACCGCAACCGCCCCGCGTTCGCCGTCGTCATTGCCCTTTATCCGCCACATACCATCACCCCTACGCCTTGCATCGGGAATGGTCCTGCTATTCCCGTGAGGGTGCTGAGTGTGTACTTGACGGTTACGGACATCTGCGCGCCGGACGTGCAGCTGGTGGCACTGAAGGTGAAGTTCGCGTCTGCCAGCTTGGGATTCAGGGTTACAGCGGCGTTTTTCGCCGCGGTCCTAGCAGCCGATTGATCATTCGCGATCGACATCACACGCACGCCCTCGCGGGCAGCGTTCGTGAGCGAGACCTGCGCATTGTAGGCCCGCCCGAATTCCATGATCCCCAGAACCAGGAGGATCAGGACGGGTGCGAGCAACGCGAACTCGACCGCTACCGCACCCCGTTCTGATGTCCTGTGCATGTGAATCTGCCTTCTTATCGCAAATGGAAAGAGGAACGGGCGGGTGGGGCCACCGACCCACCCACCCGGGTACCCGCCGTGAGTCCGGTCTACTTTGAGCAGCTGCCAACAACGGCCGGGGTTGAACCCGAAGCTGGTGCTGAGGCCGTCCAGGTGCCGCCCTTGACGGCACAGGCTGAGCTGTTGAAGGTCTCGACGAGGTTCCCGCCGAGCAGGGTTACAGCGACGATGATGACCACGGCGATGAGCGCAACCATGATGCCGTATTCGACGGCGGTAGCGCCGTTCTCTTCACGACGGGCACGGGATGCGATGGTGCGGAAGGTAGCAAACATTTTGAAAACTCCTGAGCGAGTTGGGGAGATGTGGGCTGGCCCGATACCAGCTCCCTAACAACGTAGCAACGGAGTGAACTCCATTTCGGAGTCCTTGGGACTTCCTGTGGAAAGCCTCTGGAACCTGCGCATTTCCTGCGCTAAACCTAGGAATTCCCTCGCTTTGCCCACACAAAAATAAGGCCGCGCCACCATTGGCACGGCCTTATCGTTGAGATTTGTCAGCCCATTGCAGGGGCAACCACGGGTGGTGGCGAGAGCTGCTTACGCGCCCACCGGGCCAACTTCTTGCCCTTGCCCTTCCACCAGTTGTCTTCATCCTTGTCGGAGTGCCAGCGGAAGATGATCATCACCAGCACGGCCATACACATGGCCACCTGAAGCCATGACCACGTGACCGCTTCAGCGAGCGCGCTGATCCCCATGACCATGATGGAAGGCACCGCCAAGGTCCTGAAAATGGTATTCGCCACGTACCGGGGTCGTGAACTGGGTATGGACATCGCACGCACCATATCGAAGCACAGGCACACCACCACCATTATTTGGCCCACGGACATAAGGAGAAGCCCGGGCAGCGACCCCGCGAACATTGCTGCCGATTCCATTCCTGTACTCAACGTAATCCCCTCCAACAAAAACGTCATTTCAGATCCTCTGTGCTCCATTGAATCGGCTGCAGGAGGTACCCGTCACGAGTAGTGAGTACTCGTTTCCGGCAGGCCCGACTACTCGGTTGCTTGCCGGGTACTTGGTCTTGGAGGGCAGGACTTTCCACAAATTCCTGTGCTTACGTGCCGCCGCCTTGTCTCAGCTCATCTGTAAATCACTATGCTGGCAGCAGAGCTTGTTTTTTCAGATCCCGGGGGATGGAAGGTGCTTGGCTATGGGGGATAGCGTTTTCTTACCGCTGGAGGATTATTTCAGCAGAATCGGAGCGCGCAAGGCGATTGTCTTATGCCAGCTGCCATTGGTGGCCACGGTGGCCTTCATTGTTTTTCTGGCGGTTCTCTTTAATCCCGCAAGCCTCTTACACCCGGCCTTCTTCCCGGTCCTTCTCCTGCAGGTCGTGATCCTGGGGGCATGCGTCGTTCTTCCATGGAACCGTCTTCCCATGTGGAGCTTCGTTTTCATCCCGGTGCTGGATTGTCTCGCGGTGGGCCTCCTGCGCGAGGTCGGCGGTCCGGTGCTCAGCGTGGTGGGGCTTGCCATGGCTTTCCCTGTGATCTGGCTGTCAGTCAGTGCCAGCAAGATCCGCGTAGCCGTGGCTATCCTGGCCCCCCTTTGCGCGACCGTTGCTTCACCATTCGTGCTGGGGCACGAGGTTGAACGGTCAGAGCTGATCCGCATGATTATCTTCCCCGCCATCATGGCCGGTCTGGCCCTCTCCGGGCATGCTGTTGCCCGCGGGCTGATCAAACATGGCGAGAGGCTGGACCGTAAGGATCGCGAACTGGTGCGTCTCCATGGTGCTACCAAAGAACACGCCCAACTCCTGGATACAGTCCTGGAAACGGTCAACGTTGGTGTCTGGGCGATGGACGCAAATGGTGCCGACATTCTTACCAACCGTCGCCTTCGGGCCGACCGTTCGTGGGTTCAAGAGTCGACGAACGCCGCGAACCCGTTCACTGTAGTGACTGAGCCGTCCGACGAAGAACGGAACAATCCTGCGGATCTGGCCGTTCGAGGGGCCAGCTTCACCAACAGACTTGTCCGGGTAGGCGATGGGGAGAAGCAACGGACCTTTTCGGCCGCCTCACGTCCCCTTCTCGGCGACGCGGGCCAGTTGAAGGGTTCCATCATTGCTTTCACTGACGTCACGGCGCTGGTGAAGGCGCAAACAGCACGCGACAAGTTCGTTGCCACGATCTCCCATGAGCTTCGAACGCCACTAACGTCCATTCTTGGTTACCTGGAAATACTCGACAGCCAGCCAAATCCTGCGTTCATGGGCATCATCGAACGGAACGCAGAACGTTTACTAACACTTGTCAACGATCTTCTGCTTGTCGCCTCCGAAGACCTCGAACTGCGTCGCCGGCCCACCAACGTTTCCGAATTGCTCCAGGAGGCGGTGAGGAACGCCAAGCCAGCAGCTGCTGCAAGGGGCATCACCATTGCTATGAGAATCCACGGAAACGTAGCGGCAGATGTTGACCCTGGCCAGTTCTCCAAAGCCATTGACCAATTGCTATCCAACGCCATCAAGTTCTCTCCCGAAGGCACCCAGGTGGTCATCGGTCTGCGGGGAAATAACGGCGAGGTAGAACTCTCTGTCATGGATCACGGAATCGGCATGACCGAAGAAGAACAAGACGAGGCCTTCACCAAGTTTTTCAGGGCCGATCAGGCAATGGAATCAGCAATACCCGGGGCCGGCCTGGGGTTGCCCCTCAGCAAAGCAATCATCGAAGCCCACGGTGGAACGATCGGGTTGAACAGCCGGCCAGGGGCCGGCACCACCGTGACGGTCACCGTTCCGCGCTAGCTGCAGACTTGCTCCTGATCCGCAGGCTCCCGTGCGGACCGCGCGTTGGATAATCGAGTATGGGCGCTGAGCTGCTGACAATTCCTGAATGTCCCCATGCTGCGGCCGCTCAGCAACTCTTCGAGCGGGCACTGAGGCTGGCCGGGATTTCCGGCATGGTGCACTTAGTGGTGGACTCCGAGGAGGAAGCAGCCTCGCTCGGTTTCCACGGCTCCCCCACATTCCAGATCGACGGACAGGACCTCTTTCCGGCCCTCGGCGACCCCGCGCTGAGCTGCCGGATCTATCCAGCCCCCGACGGCCCCCGAAGCTTGCCGGATCTGGAATCGCTCCGAACGGCGATTCAAGAAAAGCTGAAGGGCAGGTAGCTTAGGGCCGAGTCAGGAACGACTCGACTTTGCCCGGATCCCGCTCGATGACCGGCTCCAATACCTGGTCAATCCTGTGGAGCAGTTCAGCATCAAGCTTCACGCCCGACGCCGTGGCGTTGTCCACCAGTTGCTCTGGCTTGGATGCCCCGACGATCGCTGCCGAGACGTTGCTGTTCTGCAACACCCAGGCCACCGCCAAGGCTGCCATGGATAGTCCTGCTTCCTTGGCAATGGGCTGCAATTCCTGGACCTTCTCCAGCACCTCCGGACGCATGAACTTGTGGTCGTCTTTCAGGGTCCCGTCCTCGGAGGTGAAGCGCGAATCTGTGGGCGCACCCTTGCCGGGAATGTACTTGCCTGTAAGGACGCCTTGGGCCAAGGGGGACCAGCAAATCTGTCCCAAGCCCAGCTCCTCGCTGGTGGGAACGACTTCCTCCTCGATGACCCGCCACAGCATTGAGTATTGGGGCTGGTTGGAAATCAGGCCGATACCAAGGTCTTTGGCGAGTCTGGCGCCGGCCCGGATCTCGTCCGGCGTCCATTCGGAAACTCCGATGTAAAGTGCTTTGCCGGCCCGGACGATGTCCGCAAATGCCTGCATCGTCTCCTCAAGCGGCGTTTCATAGTCGTAGCGGTGGGCTTGGTAGAGGTCAACGTAATCCGTACCGAGCCTGCGCAACGAGCCGTTGATTGACTCCACCATGTGTTTACGCGAGAGCCCACGATCGTTCTTTCCCTCACCAGTGGGAAAGTAGACCTTGGTGAAGATTTCCAAGCCTTCACGGCGGACCCCCTTCAGGGCTTCGCCCAAGGCCGATTCTGCACGGGTTCCCGCGTAAGCGTCCGCAGTATCGAACGTGGTGATACCAAGATCCAGTGCCTGCCGTACGCAGGATGTTGCCGCTTCCTGGTCGATCTGTTCGCCGTGGGTGACCCAGTTGCCGTAGGCCAGTTCGCTGATGTACATGCCGGAGGCGCCGAGCTTGCGATATTCCATGGGGTAGGTCCCTTTCAAAAAGTGTGATTGTGGTGTGATTTAGGCAGGTGTGGCAGTGCGCCGGCCTCGCAAGGGAAATGGCGGCGCTGTAGTGCCGCGAACAATCAGTTGGGCGGACAGCACCAAATCCGGCTCCGCACCGGCGTCGGGCGTTATCAAAGCCAGCAAGCGACGCGCGGTTTCGGACCCCTGCAGGGCGACGGAGTGGTCCATGGTAGTCAGGTCGAGAATCTCGGAGAGTTCGTGGTTATCGAAGCCAATGACCGACATGTCGCCCGGAACATCGATTCCTCCTGCTTTGAGAGTGCGCAGCACGCCGAAAGCCATTTCGTCCGACGCCACGAAGACTGCGGTAGGGGCGACTTCCGCGCACAACAACCGGGACATGGCCCTTGATCCGCCAGCCGTTGAATTCTCTTCGTGGACCTCAAGATCCTGGCCGGGCTCCAGCCCAGCTTCAGCCAGGGCCTCGCGGTAGCCCTTCAAACGGTTTGCCGGCGGGACGCCACCCAAGGTGCTGTCCGCAGCCTCGCGAATTCCGATGAAGGCGATGCGTTCGTGCCCTAGATTGATAAGGTGCCGGGCTGCTGCCCGCCCCGCCCCGTGGTCGTCTACCCGGACACCAGACCTGCCAGGAGTTCCCGATCCCAAAAACGCGATCGGCAAATTCTGGGCTTCAAGGGTAGCCAGCTCCTCCGGAGTTGGCTGCAAGGCAAAGATCAACACGCCATCGGCTCGCCCAGCAAGGCTCGACCCGGCGAAGAAGCGCTCCCGCGCGGCAGTATCCGCGAGTTCGTACAACAGGACGTCAAAGCCTGCTTGGCGAAGCACCCGCCCCGCTGAAGCCAGCACCTGCCCAAAGAACCATTTGGAGAGGTTGGGAGTGACAATCGCGATGGCTCCCGTGCGGCCAGTTGCCAAGCGGGAACCAGCCAGCGAGGGAACATAACCCAGTTCCCTTGCGATATTTTGCACGCGCTTGCGCGTCTCTTGCGAAACACCTGGCATATCCCGCAAGGCACGCGAGACTGTTGATACTGAGACATTCGCGCGTTCCGCAACCGCATCCACTGTTGACGACATGGGAACGACGGTAGCCGCGACGCAAGATAAACGCAAGCGCTTGCGAACGAATCCTAACTCTGGACGGTCTAACGAGATGTGCTTGGCGAAGATGAGGAAGTAACGCTGCCCTCCGAGGTGTTCATGGTTGGTGTCGATGTCGACGGCGAACCCGTCATGCTGCTGGACGAAGTGGCCGTACTGGTCATGCTGCTGGACGAACTGGTCATCATTTCACTGGGAGTTTCGCTACCACCCTCGGCTTTCTCAAGCACCTTGTTGATCAAGTCTTCGAGTTCCTTCTGGTCAGGATCGCCCAGGCTTGGCCCGCTCTTAGTGGCGACCACCAGCAACCTCCCGTCGGCCGCGGAGACCTGCATGAGCTTCTTCTGGCTCTCACCGGAACGGGTGCTGATTGTCCCGAACGTTTCCTTTGCCTTCGTCTTCGCGTCTAATTCCTCACTGGAGACTTCATATGCCTGGCCCACGGCCTTCACAGTGAACTTTGCGCATTTGTCCATTTTGCCGCTGATGTCCTTGAGAACTTTCTCTGCGTCCGGACCTTCGCTACCGGATTGCGCGGACAGGGACCTGGGCTGATCACTGTCAGACAGGGCCACAGCAACATCTCCGTGTTCAACCTTGTCTACCAGCCCCGCCGTGGCGATGTCCTTGCAATCCCCAGGATCCACGCTGGCCGTGCTCAAAAGGAGATCTGCGATCTTGCCACCCTGGTCTACCTGCTCCTTGGAATAGAGCTTGAACTCGTTGCCATCCCCATCCCTCATACCGGAGATTAGCTCGCGCAACTGATCCTCGCTGTAGACCTTCTCCTGGGCCGGCGTCGAGGCGGAGGCCGACGAGGTAGTGGCAGATGAAGGGCTTGCTGCACTGCCCCCGCCACCGCTACACCCCGCCAAAGCCACTGTGGCAACTGCAAATACTGCAAGCGCTGGAACTCTTCGCATCAGATACTGCCTTCCTCGGCTTTGGAAGGGCATTTCTAAATCTGTCCGCCCGGACCGCTGTCCTCCACTTCACCGCGCCAGGCACCTGTTTCCGTTCCCCGGGACTCGATAAAGTCCTTGAATTTCCGCAGATCCGCTTTAACCTGCATCTCGTCGATCTTCAGGGCAGCGCCTGCCTTCTCCGTGAACGTTTCCGGTGCCCACTCGAAATGGACGTTAACTTTGGTGTGGTTATCATCCATCCGGGTGAACCGCACGACGCCGGCATGGGACTTCCCGTCGGTACTGCGCCAGGCGATCCGGTCATCAGGCTCTTGGTCCACGATTTCCGTATCGAATTCGCGCTCTACGCCAGCGATTTTGGTGACCCAGTGATTGGTGGTGTCACTCAGCTGGGTCACGGCCTCCACACCGGACATGAACTGGGGAAAGGACTCAAACTGGGTCCATTGGTTATAGGCAGTGTGCACTGGGACAGCGACATCGATGGTTTCTTCAACGGTTTGCATTTTTCCTCCTATTTGTTGGAGCGGCCCGCAAACAGCGGACAGCAGTAGGCCTCCGAGGCGCGCTGGAGTACGCGGCGGTACTGAATGGCTTTGATCTCCGGGAAGTGGAGCGCCTGAGGATAGTCGGATGGACTTCGTCCGGCGATGGAAAATCGCCGGGGAGGTAGGGATCAGAGATGATCGACATCGACTGTTTCCTCAAGAAAGGGAGGCTGCTGCCCACCTCTGGACCGTGCTCCCGCTTTTAGGCTAGACCTCGATATGTTGCGGGGCAAGGACCCGACGAGGCCTGGCGCGCGGAGGCAGAAGTCCCTTCTTCGGCAGCAATTTTCAGTTCACTCCGGAGCAGGTTTCCAACTGCGGCTCCGATGGATGAAAGAGGCCTGCCCCATTGTTGAGAACTTAAAAGTCCATTCAAAGTCCCTTTTGAAGGATGTGATCGAAATGGTCAAGATCGCGGTTGTTGTTGGGAGCACCCGTCCGGGACGGCGAAGCAAGCAGGTGGCCGATTGGGTGCTTGAACGTGCGGCGGCCAAAGGCGGTGCCGAATACGAACTGCTTGACGTGGCCGATTACAAACTGCCGCTGCTTGATGAGCCAATGCCTCCATCAATGGGGAATTATCAACACGAGCACACCAAGACATGGGCACGGGCCGTAGCCGAATTCGATGGCTATATCTTTGTCACGGCCGAATACAACCACTCCGTTCCCGGGGCATTGAAGAATGCACTCGACTTCCTCTACGCCGAATGGAACAACAAGGCGGCCGGCTTTGTCTCCTACGGAAGTGCCGGTGGGGTGCGCGCGGTGGAAAACCTCCGCCTGATATCCGGCGAGCTCCAAATGGCCGACGTCCGGGCGCAAGTGGCGCTGCCCTTTGCTACAGAATTTGAAGGTTTCACGACGTTCACCCCGAGTGCAACGGCGGAAGAAAACCTGGACGTCCTCATTGAGCAAATCGTTGCCTGGTCAACGGCCCTAGAAACCATCCGTCACTGACACGTCCGGTTAGTAGGAGATGAATACAGACCTAAGTGCCGCAGAACGTCCGGTAGGGCCCGAAGCTCTCCGGTGCCGGCGATGCATAGAGTTCCAGCCCCGGCCTTTCCCTGTACGGAGAACCCAATGCTTCAAGCAAACGTTCGACTGGCCCCGTATCCCCCTCCGTGGCGGCCGAAAGAGCTTCTTCCACCAAGTGGTTGCGAGGGATGTAAATCGGGTTGACCCGGTCCATGGCATCAGCATCCGGCGTCACAGCGCGCCAGCGTTCCAGCCAGGCATCGAACGCTGCCGAATCCAGGATCTGGCCGCGCGCGGGTTCAACCTCCCCACGGGCTGCCTTGCCGAGGCTCCGGAAAAACGAGGTGTAATCCGCACGTGACTCTTGAACCAGCTCAAGCAGGTCATCCACCAAAGGTGAGGCAACGTCGTCGTTGATTCCCTCAGGTAGCCCAAGTTTGGCCTTCATACCGCTGAACCAAGTAGCGCTGTATTGCTGGCGGAACCCGTTGAGTGCCTCGACGGCAAGGGCCACCGCCTGCTCTTCATCCTCGTGGATAAGAGGGGCGAGTGATTCGGCGAAACGGGCAAGATTCCACTCCGCGACCAGCGGCTGGTTGCGATAGGCATAGCGTCCGGTTTCATCGATGGAGCTGTATACCGCTCCCGGATCGAAGCCATCCATGAAGGCGCACGGCCCGTAATCGATGGTTTCGCCAGACACGGTCATGTTGTCGGTATTCATGACACCATGCACGAAACCGACGAGCATCCACTGGGCCACCAGTTTCGCTTGGACGGCAATGACGCCTTTTAGAAGCCCGAGGTAGCGGTTGACGTCCTCCGCCGCGGACGGGTGGTGGCGTTCGATCGCGTGATCGGCAAGACGGCGCAACAGATCCATGTCATTGGTGGCCCTGGCGTATTGGAAACTGCCCACTCGCAGGTGACTGCTGGCAACCCGGGTCAGAACGGCGCCCGGCAGGAGAGTCTCACGCTGAACCGGACGGCCCGTCGCGACGACTGCCAGGGACCTTGTGGTGGGAATGTTCAACGCATGCATCGCTTCGCTCACGATGTACTCGCGAAGCATGGGACCCAGCACTGCCTGGCCATCACCATTGCGGGCAAAGGGCGTCCGCCCCGAGCCCTTAAGGTGGACGTCGCGGAGCGTCCCGTCAGCGCCGGCGATCTCGCCCAGCAAGAGGGCACGGCCATCCCCCAAACGGGGTGAGTACCAGCCGAACTGGTGGCCCGAATATGCCTGGGCCACCGGGCTTGTCCCTTCCGGGAGCGCATTCCCGATCAGCAGCCGAACGCCCTCCGGGCTGCGGAGAAAACCAAGGTCAAAACCGAGTTCGACGGCGAGGGGCTCGTTGAGTGCCAAAAGCTGCGGCTCAGGAGCCGCCTCCGCCCGCCAAGGAATAGCCATCTCCGGGAAGTCCCGGGCGAAATAGCCCTCAAGCGCGACGGTGGGATGCGCAATTTCGCTCATCATTCAAGGATACGGGGCTGATCGATGGTGCCCTTGTTCGCCCTACTCCCCGTACAAGGCTGAGTAGGGCGAACAAGAGCGGGATCCTTGGCAGGGGCTCGCTATTACCCCTTGAAAACCGGCGCCCGTTTCTCTTGGAAGGCCCGGAAGCCCTCGGCGTAGTCGTCGGTCTTGCAGAGACGGGCCTGCTCAGTGTTTTCCTCGGCCATCGATGCCCAGAGGCCCAGGCGCTGATCGCGGATGTGGGCCACAAGTTCCTTGGAGGCAACGAAAGCACCGGTGGCACCGGTAGCCACGCGTTCGACGATCGCCCGGGTCATGGCAAGCAGCGCATCATCCGGCATCGCCCGGCTGAACATTCCGCGCTCCACGGCCTCCGAACCAGAGATTAGATCGGCCGTATAGATCAGGTCCAGTGTCCGGTGCATGCCCAGACGCTCGGTAAAGTACCAGTGCCCACCGGAGTCCAAGGTTGCGCCGAGCTTGGCAAAGGGCGAACCGAACTTGGCATTCTCCGCCACGTACACCACGTCAGTGGCCAGCAAGAGCCCTAAACCAACACCCAGGCAAGCTCCGTGTGCGGCAGCAAAAGTAGGTGCCGGGAACGCCGCCATCTTCTTCAACAGCGGTTCCACCAGCCCGCCGAGGTACGCCTGCGCGTCGTCGGTTTCGGGGGTAACGCCAGCAATGTCGCGGCCGGCGCAGAAGGCCCGTCCCTCTCCGCGAAGCAGCAGCGCCCGCACCTCACCGCGCGAGGCGGCGGCAGCAGCGTCGTCGTACGCCTTGTCCAGTTCGGCAAGCGCGTCCTCGTTGAGCGAGTTCAGCTTTTCGGGGGCATTGAGGACAATTTCGGCAATGCCGTTGGCAATGGAGAGCTCGATCATGGGACTCCTTAGACGTCGAAGTCGACGGTAACTTCTTCGCTGGTGGGGTGTGACTGGCAGGTGAGGACGTAGCCCTTGTCCAGCTCGTCCTGCTCAAGGGCGTAGTTCTCATCCATGGAAACCGTACCGCTCACAAGCTTGGCGCGGCAGGTGCCGCAGACCCCGCCTGCACATGCGAACGGAACGTCTGGGCGGGCACGCAGGGCAGCGTTGAGGATGGACTCGCGGGCGTGCGTGGGACTGGCGACATCGCCGGTCAAACCATCCAGCTTGAACGTGATCTTGTAGGTTTCCTTCGACTCGTCCTCCACAACCGGACGGCCGGCATTACCCTCAGGGCGGTCCGGACGACCAGTGGTGAACAGCTCGAAGCGCACGTGCTCGGGCTTCACACCGCGGGCAGCGAGCGTGTCGCGGCAGAGTTGGACCAACTCGAACGGTCCGCAGAGGAACCATTCGTCCACATCCTCGGCATGGATGGCGCTGCTCAGCAAGGCCTGCAGCTTCTCGGAATCGATGCGGCCGGTCATCAACGGGGCGATCCGCTGCTCGCGGGACAAAACGTGGTGCAGCGCCAGGCGCGACGGGTACTTGTCCTTCAGGTCCGCCAGCTCCTCAAGGAACATGACGTCCATTGCCGCCTTGTTGGCATAGATCAGGTCAAACGTGGTCTCCGGATTGGCGGCCAGCAGCGTCCGCGCAATCGCCATGACAGGCGTGATGCCCGAACCCGCAGCGATCGCAACGAAGTTCCCGGGCTCTCCCGCCAACTCCTCCGGGTGGTTCATGGAGTTCATGACGTTGTGCTGGACCGACGAGCCGTCCTTGCCGTGCCGTGAGATAAACGCGCCCTGCGGGCTCATGACGTCCAGGACGTCGCCAGCCTTCAGCTCGGCATTGGCCCATGTGGAGAAGACACCGCCAAGGTCCTTCTTGACGGCCACCCGGATCTCGCTGCTGCCATCCGCGAAAGTGCGCGGCTCTGCGCAGATCGAGTAGCTGCGGCGGACCTCGTGCGGCTGACCTTGCTCATCGGGCAGTGTGGTGCGCAGCGCGACGTACTGGCCAGGGAGGTAGTCATACTGACCGGCCAGCTCCGCGGGAACAGCGAACGTCACCTCGATTGCGTCGTCCGTAAGGCGCCGGACGTCCGAGACGGTCAGGGTATGGAAAGACGCACGACGGCGGCTGGCCGTCTGGGTTTCGGTGGTCATGGAATTCCTTAGAGGACTTTGAAGTAGTCGAACGGTTCCTTGCAGTCCTGGCAGACGAACAATGCCTTGCAGGACGTGGAACCAAAGCGGGTGAGCTCCTTGGTGTTCAGCGAAGAACACTGCGGGCATTTCACGGCCAGGCTCAAACGAACGGGACCGGAATGGCCACCGGCGGCGGACCGGCCCGACGGCGGCGCAATGCCGTACTCCTGCAGCTTGGCCTTGCCGGACTCCGTCATCCAGTCGGTGGTCCAGGCCGGGGAGAGCACGAGGTTAATGTGCACGCTCGCGTAGCCCTCCGCCTCGAAGGCCCTCCGCAGGTCGTCACCAATCGCATCCATGGCCGGGCACCCCGAGTACGTGGGCGTGATGGTGACATCGACGGCGGTACGTGAGGTGCCGCCGTCGTCCGTTTTGTCCGTGAGCTGCTGCGCGTCCGTCGCCTCGACGACGTGAACGCCGCGGAGGATGCCGAGGTCCTCGATGGTGAGGACCGGGATCTCCGGATCGCAGACCGTGGACGCAATGTCCCAGGCCCGCTGCTCTTGTGTCCTTACCTGCGTTGCCATGATGGTCACCAGCTCGCGCCAGGGTGCTCGCGGGCCAGGACCTGCATCTCAGCAAGGATGTAACCCAGGAATTCGGAATGCTTGCCGCGACGGCCGCCTCCCAGTGCTTGGGGAACGGCAGGGATGTCCAGTTCGGCTTCGGCCATGATCTCGCCGGTGAGCCGGTCAAACCCAGCGCGAAGGCTTGAGGGCTGGACAGTAACGCCCGCCTCGGCCAGGCGGGTGGTGAGCTCATCGTCTTCGAAGAGTTCGTCCACGTACGGCCATACGAGCTTGAAGCCTTGGATGATGCGGGCGCGGGATTCGTCCGTGCCGCCAGCCAGGCGCAGTACCCACTGGGCACTGTGGTCGCGGTGGTAATCCACTTCCTTCACGGCCTTCGCGGAGATGGCTGCCAGGGTGGCGTCCTTGGATGCGGTGAGGGCCGTGTAGAGCTCGTACTGGTAGTAGCTCACTATGAACTGGCGGGCGATGGTCACCGCGAAGTCCCCGTTCGGCTGCTCGAACAGGTGCGCGGAACGGAATTCGTGCTCACGGCGGAAGTACGCCAGATCGTCCTCGGACTTGTCCCAAGCGGCACCCGCATAGGTCAGGAACGAGCGCGCGTGGCCCAACTGGTCCAGCGCGATGTTGCCGAGCGCGATGTCTTCCTCAAGCTCAGGAGCACGGGAAATCCAGTGGCCCAGGCGCTGCGCCAGGATCAGTCCGTCGTCGCCGATCCTCAGGGCAAATTCCGCCACGTCCTCGCTCGGCTTGACCTGTCCGCGCCGTACTTCGAGGGCGATATCCTCCGGGCGGAGGGCATTGCCCGGCGTGATGCGGGTAGCGCTGGCTGAACCGTCACCGGAAGCTCCCGCTCCCTGGACGCCCACGGAGATGTCTCCGTGGCCTTCGATGGCGAAGTCAGTGTCTTTGTCAGTCATCACAGGTGCTTCACGCCTTCGCTCTTGGTGTAGTACGTCGCGTGGCGGTAGTCCTTGCCCTGCGGCGACTCGAAGAAGGCACCCTTGGAATCGGGATCGCTGGAGGAGATAGCCTCGGCCGGGACAACCCAGATAGAGACGCCTTCATTGCGACGCGTGTAAAGGTCGCGGGCATTCCTGAGGGCCATCGCGGCGTCAGGAGCGTGCAGGGACCCGGCGTGCACGTGGGACAAGCCACGGCTGGAGCGTACGAAGACCTCCCACAGGGACCACGGGGTCTCGTGGTGCTGCTGTTCCGTCGGCGTCGTCGCCGCGACCTTGGGGGCCTCGCGCTTGATCTCGCTGGCCGAGCTTGCGGGTTCTTCCGGGTTACCGTGAGGACTCATGCTGCGTGTTCCTTCTGTGCTTGCTTGCGGGCGTAGGCAACGGCGGCTTCGCGAACCCAGGCACCGTTTTCGTGTGCCTCACGGCGGCGCTCGATGCGCTGCGAGTTGCAGGGGCCGCGGCCGGCCAGGACTTCCTTGAACTCGTTCCAGTCCAGGGGTCCGTGCTCCCACTTCTTGGTTTCTTCGTTGAAACGGATGTCCTTGTCAGGCAGGGTCAGGCCGAGGACCTTGACCTGCTCCACCATCATGCCGACGAACCGGCTGCGCAGTTCATCGTTGCTGAAACGCTTGATGTTCCAAGCCATGGACTGCTTGGAGTTGGGTGAGTCATCATCCGGCGGGCCAAACATCATCAGCGACGGCGCGTACCAGCGGTTTACGGCCTCCTGGGCCATCTGCTTCTGCTCAGGCGTGCCGTTGGACAGTTCCAGCAAGATCTCGAAACCCTGGCGCTGGTGGAAGGATTCTTCCTTGCAGATGCGCACCATTGCGCGTCCATAAGGACCGAACGAGGCCCGGCACAGTGGTACCTGGTTGCAAATCGCTGCGCCATCCACGAGCCAACCGATGGCTCCCATGTCCGCCCAGGAAATCGCCGGGTAGTTGAAGATCGACGAGTACCGGGCCTTGCCGGCAATGAGGTCTTCCATCATCTTGTCCCGGGTCTGGCCCAGAGTCTCAGCTGCCGAGTAGAGATACAGACCGTGGCCTGCCTCGTCCTGGACCTTGGCCATAAGGATGGACTTGCGCTTCAGGCTGGGAGCGCGGGTGATCCAGTTGGCTTCCGGCTGCATGCCGATGATTTCCGAGTGCGCGTGCTGCGAGATCTGACGCAGCAAAGTCTTGCGGTAAGCCTCCGGCATCCAGTCGCGCGGTTCGATGCGCGAGTCTTCCGAAATGATGCGATCAAAGTACGCCTTCCCGGCTGCCTCCCGCTCCTGCTCTTCCGGGGACAGCTCAGCGGGCACTGATTGCAGATTCTGCGATGCCATGGTTGCTCCTAATAAATTACCGACCGTTCGTTCAGAATATGCGGAGCGGACGTTTTCAGTCAAGCTTTTCGGCTTCACCTGAGGCTCACTCTCTGTTCACGGCGGCCCGGAAGAGTGGAACCATGACTGATCTCTCACGCCGCACCCTCGTCAAAACATCCTTAACCGGCTTGGCATTGGCTGGCCTGGCGACCGGTACCGCCGCACCTGCCCCCGCCGCCATCCCCTTGGTCCGCAAACGTCTCACACTCCCGACTGGAATCGCCACCGGGGATGTCACCACCGATTCCGCTGTCCTCTGGTCACGTGCTTCGGGCCCGGGCCGCTTGAGCGCCCGGCTGCAGGCAGTGGATAGCGAGGGCGAAATCCTGAGGGGACGCTACGGCTTCAGCCGCACCATCCAAGGCCCTCTCGCCACCGAAGCCAGCGACTTCACCGCCAAGATCCACGCCAAGGAACTTCCTGCGGGGACCCGCTTCGCCCTTGAACTTAACTTCGAGGACGCGAACGGCCTAGGCGATCCAGTCAAGGGGACGTTCACAACGGCGCCGGACTCATCCGGGAACGGCGGCCCTGAAGACGCGCGCGGAGGCGGCAGGCCGTCGTCGTCCTCCCAGTCCTTCGTGTGGACAGGCGACACTGCAGGGCAGGGCTGGGGCATCAACGAGGAGATCGGCGGCATGCGTGGCTACAAGGCAATGCACGCAGCGCGCCCGGATTTCTTCATCCATTCCGGGGACACTATCTACGCCGACGGCCCCATTGCCGCCACGGTCACCGAGAAGGATGGCCAGGTGTGGCGGAACATCGTCACCGAGAAAGTCTCCAAGGTCGCCGAGACACTCGCCGAATACCGGGGTCGTCACCGTTACAACTCGCTGGACGCGAATATGCGCGCCATGTTCGCCGACGTCCCCGTAATCGCCCAGTGGGATGACCACGAGACACACAACAACTGGTACCCCGGCCAGATCCTGGACGACGCCCGCTACACCGAACGCAACGTCAACGTCCTGGCCGCCCGCGGCCGGCAGGCCTGGCAGGAGAACATGCCGATCGCGGACTCGGCGGCGCTATGGCGTCCAGGAACGTTCGACGCCGGGCAGTACCAACCTGCGCGCATCTACAGGAAGATTTCACGCGGCCCGCAACTGGACATCTTCTGCCTGGACATGAGGTCGTTCAAGTCCCCCAACACCGATGGCAAAGAGCTCTATGCAACCAACATCCTGGGCCAGGAGCAGGTGGACTGGCTCATCAAGGAAGTCCGCCAATCCAAGGCAACGTGGAAGGTGATCGCAGCCGATCTGCCGCTGGGCATCATCGTTCCGGATGGGCCGGTGAACCAAGAAAGCCTCTCCAACCGGGACAACGGTGCTCCCCTTGGCCGCGAACTGGAAATCGCGGGCGTATTGAGCGCCTTCAAACGGTACGGCGTGAAAAACACGGTGTGGCTGACGGCGGACGTGCACTACTGCGCCGCCCATCACTACTCCCCCGAACGTGCATCCTTCACTGATTTCAATCCCTTCTGGGAGTTCGTGGCTGGCCCTATCAACGCGGGCTCGTTCGGTCCGAATGATATGGACGGAACGTTTGGACCCGAAGTGGTGTTCTCAAAGGCCGGGCGCTTCCCGGGTGAGTCCCCGAGGGATGGCGAGAACCAATATTTCGGGCACGTGGACCTCGCCCCGGACGGCACCTTTACTGTGAGCCTCCGCAACACCAACGGGGCAGTGCTGTTCTCGAAGCCCCTCACCCCGGAGCGCTGAGCCCAACTGACTCGCAGTAGTGGTTCTCGAAGCCCTCAGAACAACCACTACTGCCAGTCAGATGGGGTTTCACGGGACGATGGGGTTTCACGGGGCGTCACCTTTGTGTGTTGCCGGTCACTTAAGCGCGCTTTCGGCGTATGCTCTCCTCAGCGCAAAGGCAGGATGCGTTGTTCGCTTTTGGTGGGGCCACTTTTGAAGGCAGGGGTTCAGTGGCAGGAGTGAAGCACGAGGTTCTTCCGGTGCGCTCGTGGTCGCGGCAGGGTATGCCGCTTTTCCTTGTAGCAGTCGGCATCTGCGCGGTCCTGTTGGCCGCCGGGCTCGGAAGCGGTTCCGGCACACCCACAGCGCAACTGGCAGGCGACTTTGCGATACTTATTGCCGCCCTGACTGCGCTGATGACACATACCAGCGCGGCCTTGCGGGGCCACGGCAACACAACGGCCCGATGGTTCGTGGTCGGAGGGTTGGCCCTCTGGTCCGCCGGCATGGCATTTTGGACCTTCAACGGCGTGGTGCTGGACCACGCATACCCTTACCCATCGGCTTCCGACATCGGATTCGTCGGCTATGCGCTGCCGGTCGCCGTCGGACTTGTCCTGCTTTCCAAGGGCGGCAGCGTCCGCATGCCAGTTGTCCGGACTGTCCTGGACGTCGGAACAGTGGCCAGCGCCGTCCTTTTCATCGCGTGGGGCGCGGTCCTGGGACCAGTGATCGCGGCAGGCAACGATGACGCCCTTGCCTTCCTGACCACGCTTGCTTACCCGTTCGTGGACGTAGTGATGGTCTCTCTCCTCATCGTCCTGACCATGCGGGCTACCCGCGGCCGGCGCCTTCCCTGGCTGTGCCTTGGCCTCGGCTTCCTGGTGCTGGCGTTGACTGACCTTACCTACGTACGGCTCACCACCGAAGGCATTACGGGTGTGACGGGGTCCCCCTTGGCGCTCGGCTGGGTGGCAGCTTTCCTGCTGGTTGGACTCAGCCCCCTCGCTCCGGAGAGCAGCAGCAGCAAGAAAGACGGACGTACGTATGCTGCCGCACTGGAGCTCCTTCCATACATTCCCGTCTTCGGCGCAGTCCTGTTCAACCGCAGCCGAGCCATCAACATGTCAGACCCGATCCTGCTGGTCACGGGCCTGACTGTGCTGGTCTTCGTGATCGTGCGGCAGGTGCTGATCGTCGTCGAGAATGTGACGCTTACGCGGGACCTCGAGTCCAAGGTGGCGGCCCGCACGGTGGAGCTGGAGGGTTTGGGAGCAATCGTGAACTCCTCCGGCGACGCAATCATTGGCAAGACGCCTGAGGGAGAGATCGTCAGCTGGAATCCGGGGGCAGAGCGGATTTTTGGTTATACGGCGGCGGAGGCCATCGGCCGGAACAGCGATTTCTTTGTCCCCGAGGAATTGCAGGAGGACGAACACGAAGCCCTCCGAATAACCGCTGAAAGTGGGGCCGTTCAGAACTTTGAAACCCTTCGCAAACGAGGAGACGGCGCCACCATTCCGGTCTCCGTAACGCTTTCCCCCGTCCGCAATGAATCGGGCACCTGGGGAGTGGCAACGATTTCCCGCGACATCACGGAACGAAAAGCTGCAGAAGCCGAACTCCTGGCTGCCCGGGAAGCAGCCTTGGAATCGAGCAGGCTCAAGTCCGAGTTCCTGGCGACCATGAGCCACGAGATCCGGACGCCCCTCAACGCAGTGATCGGCCTGACGTCGCTCATGTTGGACACACGCCTGAACGAGGTCCAACGGCAGTACGCCCAAGGAGTCAGGGGCGCCGGTGAGGTCCTCCTGACGCTGATCAACGACATCCTGGACTTCTCCAAGCTGGAAGCCGGCAAGGTGGACCTGGACATCACAGCGTTCGATCCCCGGGTGCTCGTGGAAGAGGTAGCTGGGCTGGTAGCCGAGCAAGCCCAAAGCAAGGAACTGGAGCTGATCTCCTACTGCCACCCGAACGTGCCTGAACGACTCATGGGCGACTCCGGGCGGATTCGCCAGATCCTGCTGAACCTTTCATCCAACGCGGTCAAGTTCACTCCATCCGGCGAGGTGGAGATTCAGGTTTCAGTGGTCAGCCAGGATTCGAACAAAGCTTCCTTGCGGTTTGAAGTCCGTGACACCGGAATCGGCATCAGCACCGAAGACCATCACCGACTCTTCGAATCCTTCGCCCAGGCAGACGCTTCCACCACCCGCCGTTACGGCGGAACAGGCCTGGGCCTGGCCATCTCAAGGCGCCTGACCGAAGTCATGGGCGGCGAAATCGGACTCGACAGCGAAGTGGGTGTGGGCAGCAAATTTTGGTTCGTCCTGGAACTTCCGGTCGGCCCTCCAGCCACGGACACCGGAATCCTGCCTGCCTCGCTCGCGGGCCGCAAAGTCCTCGTGGTGGACGACAACGCCACCAACCGCTTGGTGCTGGAGACGCAGCTTGCAAGCTGGGGAATGCAGCCGCTGGCAGTCGCCGATGCGCACACCGCCATGGACGAGTACCGTTTGGCCCTTTCCGACCACCACCCCTACGACATCGCTGTGGTGGACATGTGCATGCCCGACGTCGACGGCCTGGAATTGGCCCGCCAAATCAAGGAAGAGAGCAACGGCTCGGGCGGCCCGGGGATCATTCTCCTGACCTCCACCATGCAAGTGGACAAGGCCGATCTCGCCTCCGCAGGAATCCGCGAGTACCTTACCAAGCCCGTCCGAAGCTCTGAGTTCTATAACCGGCTCCTACGGCTCATGGCCACGAAAACGATGGGTAAGCCGACGCCCCTTGGATCCCAGCCCGAGCTGCCGTCCCGGGACCCGGAACTCCTGCTGGGCAAGCTTCTGGTGGCTGAAGACAACGAAGTCAACCAGCTGGTGGCGCGAGGGATGGCGAACAGGCTCGGCTACGAAGTGGACATCGTCGACGACGGCGCGCAAGCCGTTGCTGCGACACTCACCGGAAACTATGCTGCCGTTCTTATGGACTGCCACATGCCGGTGATGGACGGTTTTGAGGCGACGAAAACCATTCGGTCGCGTGACTCCAAGACCGTGAGGATCCCCATCATTGCCATGACAGCCGGGGCCCTGAACGAGGACCGCGAGCGCTGTTTCGCAGCTGGCATGGACGACTACATCAGCAAGCCGGTGGATCTGGACAAGCTCCGTGACATCCTGGCCCGGTGGGTGCCGCAGGAGCAGCGGGCGGAAGCACCGCCGTCGAACGTTGTTGTTATGGACGCTGCCAGTCCCGACGACGCTGACGCTGCTGACCCTGGCGCCACCGTCCTCGATGAGGACAGGCTGCAGGTCCTGCGCGACCTTGGACCGGCGGACGGTATGGGCCTGTTGCCTGACGCCGTCAGGGCGTTCCGTGAGGAAGCCCAGCGCGCCCAGGAGAAGCTGCGTTCGGCCCTGGAGAGCGGGCAGGCCAACGAAGTGGCGGCGGCCGCGCACAAACTCGCGGGCGCCGCAGCCAACATCGGCGCTACGGGTGCCGCAGCCCTGGCCAAGGACTTGGAACGGCTGGGCCGCGAGGCGGGCCCGGGCGTTGCAGCGCATGGAACGCATGTACTCGATCAACTAAATTCGGAACTCGCACGGGTGGATGGGGCACTCGAGCGCACACTAATGGGAGCCCCATGAAAGTACTCATCGCCGACGACGACCAGATCTCACGCATGATCACCAAGGCCGCCGTCGAGCAATCCGGTCATGATTGCATCGTGGCAGTGGATGGCGATTCGGCCTGGGATCTATACCAGGAACATGCCCCCGCAGCGGTGGTGACGGACCTGATGATGCCGGGCCTGAACGGCTTGGATCTTTGCCGGGCCATCCGCGAGCGCGAGCAGGACACCTATACGTACGTCATCCTGGTGACCTCCCACGGTTCGCGTAAGGACGTCCTGGCGGGCATGGAGGCGGGCGCGGACGATTACGTCACTAAACCGTTGGACCCCTTCAACCTGCACATCCGATTGCTGGCCGCGCAACGCATCACTTCGCTGCACGCTGACCTCGCAAAGTACCGGACAGCGCTGACCAAGCAGGCCCGCACAGATCCCCTGACCAAGCTGCACAACAGGCTTAAGCTGACGGAAGACCTGGGCCAGCTGCACAGCAGGAGTGACCGCTACTCGCGGGATTACTGTCTGGCGATGGTGGATGTGGACAACTTCAAGAGGTACAACGACATTTACGGCCACCAGGCGGGAGACGCCGCCTTGGTGGCCATCGCCTCGACCCTTGCCGGTGAGGTCCGTCAGTCCGACGGCGTGTACAGGTTCGGTGGCGAGGAGTTCCTCCTGGTCCTTCGGGAGCAAACAGCTGCCGGGGCCGAAGTTGTCATGGAACGGGTCCGGGCAGCTGTGCATGCGCTGCAGATCGAGCACTCCGGCGACCCCGATGGCATACTCACGATCAGCGCCGGCGTGTCTGCTTTCGCCGATGGGCACCGCGCGGGGACGGAGCAGTTGCTGCGCGAAGCGGACCTGGCCCTGTACGCGGCAAAGGCTTCGGGCCGGAACCGTGTGACGCTGGCCAGCACGCTTTCGCAGGGCGTGGACTGAGCGTCTGGGCGCTCTGAGCGAAATCGCTGGTTCCGTGTCAGAGCCCGTCTATAGAGTTGCCATATGAGCCACACTTCCTCCGCGCCTGCCGCTGCCCCTGCCAACGGTTCAGCACCCCGGCCGCCCGTTGCCAAACATGTCCCCAGCCGCCGCGAACACCACGGCGATGTCTTCGTGGACAACTACGAGTGGCTCCGGGACAAGGAATCCGCAGAGGTAGTGGACCATCTCAAGGCAGAGAACGCCTATCAGGAAGCTGTGACGGCCCACCAGGAACCTCTCCGCGAAGCAATCTTCCAAGAGATCAAGGGCCGTACCCAGGAAACCGACCTGTCAGTACCCAACCGCAAGGATGGATGGTGGTATTACAGCCGTTCGGTGGAGGGCAAGGAATACAGCATCCACTGCCGCGTGGTGGCACAGAATACGGGTGACCCCGTAGCCGACTGGACTCCGCCGTCCGTTGAGCCGGGCGTGGAGATCCCGGGTGAGCAGGTGCTTCTGGACGGAAACGTGGAAGCCGAGGGCCAGCCGTTCTTCAGCGTCGGTGGCGCTGCCGTGACCATCGACGGCAACCTCTACGCATACGCGGTGGATAACTCCGGCGACGAACGCTTCACCCTGCGCATCAAGGACCTCCGGACGGGCGAACTGCTGCCGGACGTCATCGAGAACATCTTCTATGGCGTGGCGTTCTCCCCGGACGGCACCCGCCTCTTCTACACCGTGGTGGACGATTCCTGGCGCCCTTACCAGGTCAAGGCCCACGTATTAGGCACGCCGGTTGCCGAGGATGAGGTTCTTTACCAGGAGGACGACGTCGCAATGTGGCTGGGCTTCGATCTCGCCTCGGACCGCCGGCACCTTGTGCTCAGCATCGGCTGCTCGGAGTTCAGCGAAACCCGGCTGCTCCGCTTTGACGATTACGACGCCGGTCTCAGCACAGTCATTCCTCGCGAGGAGCACATTCTTTACGAGGCCGAGCCTTTCCTCCTGGATGGCCAGGAAACCCTGCTCCTGACCCACAACAAGGACGCCATCAATTCAATGGTGAGCCTGGTCGACCCGTCCGAGCTAACAAAGCCGCTGACAGAGCAGCAGTGGCGGACCGTCGTCGAGCATTCCGACGACGTGAGGGTCAATGGCGCGGGTGTCACGTCCACGCACTTGGTGCTGTCCGTCCGGAAGGACACCATCGAGCGTGTTCAGGTGCTGCCGCTCGCGGGCGTGGGCACGCCGGAGCAGGCCTCGCCAGTGGAGCCGGCCTTCGACGAAGAGCTCTACACGGCCGGTGTTTCCAGTTCCGATTACGAGGCCCCCGTGATTCGCATGGGCTACACCTCCTACTTCACACCGTCCCGCGTCTACGACTTCGTTCTGCCCACTGCCGGGCAGCCCGCGGGCCAGCTACTGCTGCGCAAGGAAAGCCCGGTCTTGGGCGGCTACTCCCCACAGGATTATGTGGCGGCCCGTGAGTGGGCAATCGCCGACGACGGCACCCGGATTCCGCTGTCCGTGCTGCGCCACGCTTCGGTACAGCAGGACGGCACGGCCGCTGGCTTGGTGTACGGCTATGGCTCGTACGAGTTGAGCATGGACCCGAGCTTCGGGGTTGCGCGGTTGTCGCTGCTGGACCGCGGCATCGTCATGGTCATTGCGCACATTCGCGGTGGCGGGGAGCTGGGCCGCCATTGGTACGAGGATGGGAAGAAGCTCACCAAGAAGAACACCTTCACCGACTTCATCGCAGCCACCGACTGGCTGGCCGGCTCGGGCTGGGTGGAACCTTCCCGGATTGCTGCCATGGGTGGTTCTGCTGGCGGCCTGCTCATGGGTGCCATTGCCAACATGGCTCCGGAAAAGTATGCGGCGGTGGTGGCCCAGGTTCCCTTCGTGGACCCACTGACCAGCATCCTGGATCCAGAGCTTCCCCTGTCCGCCTTGGAATGGGAGGAGTGGGGCAACCCGATTACCGATCCCGAAGCCTATGCCTACATGAAGTCCTATGCACCGTACGAGAACGTTCGCAGCGTGCCCTACCCCAAGATCGCAGCCGTGACGTCCTTCAACGACACCCGCGTGCTGTACGTGGAACCGGCCAAGTGGGTGCAGGCACTGCGTTCGGCATCCACTGGCTCGGAACCGATCGTCATGAAGATCGAAATGGACGGCGGCCACGGCGGAGCGTCGGGCCGGTACGTTCAGTGGCGGGAGCGGGCGTGGGACTACGCGTTCGTTGCCGACTCACTGGGCGCCACGGAACTTCTTTCTGGAGCGGGGCTCAAGTAGCAGTGGAACGGGAACATGAGGCGCTGCGCTTGGCAGCGAGCCTCGTTGCCGCCTCCCTTGCCCCTGGCGCTTTGAGTTTCGCTGAAAGGCTCCTCGTTCCGTTCCCTTGGCTGGGTTTCCTGCCGCATAGCCAGCGAGAGCAATTTGCAGCTGAAATTGTGGAAGTAGCTCGCGCCTGTGCTGCTATTTCGAGCTTTGAAAGGTTGTTCGTCGTTCTGGCTGAGTGGAGGTCAACGGCTGAGGCTGTCGCTTCCGGATACACGCCCGATGACCAGCTTGACTGGCTGGACGAGTCCGAAGCCGTCGACGATCCCCGAGCCAGCGAGTGACGCCCGGGAAGGAAGCAGTCCCTCGCCCACACCTGGGCATTAGTTGCTACTCCCGGAGGAGCATGCTGATCCACATCGCAGCAAGCCAGTCCGCGAACCGTTCATCGGTCCAGCCGCGCTGCCCTACGAACCGGCTCCAGAGCGTGCCGTCCATGGTCGCGAACAGGACATCGCGGCATTCCTCTTCCGCAACGCCAAGCTGCCCGGTGGCGGCCGCGGCGTGTGCGTAACGCGTCGCCACATCCAAGCGGCGGTCGGCCCATTCGGTGAGCATGGCGACGGCGTCGGGCTCGCTCGCAGCTGCTCCCGTGAGGGCTTCAAGGAGCGGGGCAATCCGCCGATTGCTCGCTGTCACGAATGCGGCGTGGCGTCGGATCCGGGCGCGCAGGTCCGGCTCGGCCAGGATGGCCTGCATCTCCGCCCTGTCGTATAGGGTCACCTCGGCCTCGTCGCCGCGGAAATCGACGTACCAAACGTGCCGGAGCAGCGCAGCTTTCGTGCGAAACGCCGCGTAGACGGTTTCGACGGCGACACCCGCCCGCTCAGCCACCTGCTTCATAGTGGTCTGCCCGTATCCCTGCGAGATAAACAGCTCGTTCGCCGCCGTGATGATGCTTCGCCGAGTCTCCGCAGCCTGCTGCTGGCGGCGGGTGGAATCGTACGGCCTCTTGATTTTTGCGCCCATTGGATGCATTCTAACAGTATTCAAAACAGTCTCACTGTAATGGAGTTGGTCATGTCTACTGAGACCGATGTTTTCCTCGCTGAAATGGTTCCGAAGCAGCGAGCCGCGGACGGCGCAATCCACGATGGCGACGCCGGCCCGCGTCTCGCGCTGTGGTCGCAGAACGATCCGCTCACGCTCTTCGGTGCGAGCCTCAGCGGTAGCGGCCGGGCAGAGCTTGAGCCCATGTTCCACAACGTCGCCTCGTGGTTCTCGCACTCGGATTCGTTCGATCTTGAGATCATCGCAGCCGGTGCTAGCGCGGACCTCGCCTACACGGTCGGCTACGAGCACACCACCACCACTGTCGATGGCACACCGAGGAAGTACAACTTGCGGGTGACCCACGTCTATCGTCGTGAAGACGGCACTTGGCGGATTGTGCATCGTCACGCGGATTTTCCGGCTGAAGAGGCCCGCGTTCCGTTGTCCTCTGGCCGGACTGGCCCCATGATGGGCGAGCGGCAGGCCATGGGAAAGGAGACCAAGGCCTTCCTGGCCGAGATCCTGCCGAAGCAGCGGGACATGACGGTTGCCCTGCACAAGGGCGACGTAACAGCACGCATCGCTCTGTGGTCGCACACTGACCCAACCACCCTGTTCGGTGCGCACGTCTCCGGAGTGGGCTGGATCGATCTGGAGCCCAAGTTCCGCCGGGAGGCCACCCGGTTCGCCGGCGCCACCGGGTTCGAGTTTGAGGTTGTCGCGGCCGGTACCAGCGGTAGCCTCGCCTACACCGTTGGGTTGGAGCACAGCCACGCCGTTGTTGATGGCGTCCCGGCCGACTACACGATGCGAACGACGCACGTTTACCGCCGCGAGGACGGCGCCTGGCGGATCGTTCACCGGCACTCGGATCTTATTCCAGTTCAACATCCCTGATGACCCCAGTGCCGCTCCTTGCGGTGGCGCGCGATGCTCGCGGGCGCGTTGTTAGCGGGAGTGGTGCCCAAGCGCGCGGTGTTACCGGGCGCGGAGCAAGGCGAAGTATCCCGGAATGAGGTCCGGGTCTGAAGGATTGCTCAGCGGCCGGGTCTCGATGCTCGTCGCGCCCTCCTCCAGAAGGTTCCAGTCCGCCGTCGGGAACGCCTTGGCGCGCTGGGCGGCGCCGAAGCGGCCCGGCATCGGCAAGCCCTTGATGGCCCACTCCAAGGGGGCAGGAATGGAGTCGCGCGTCGCGCCGAGGTGGCTAACGTAATCCACGGGGGTGCCGGGAAAGTTGGTTTCTGCCAGGAACACGCTGCCGCGGGATCCGACGACGGGCAGCAGGTTTGCGGCCAGGGCCGCCCTTCCTTTGGAGTCCAGGACGTGCAGTACGCCCCGGATGAACACGTTGGCATCGCCCGTCCAGCCCGCAGCTTCCAGGGCCGTCACGACCGTCCGCCCAGCGTCAGGTGCCGTCATATCGCGCACAGCGAATGACGCCGTCGTGATGTCCCCTGACTCTTGACGTGCACGGTCTACGGCGTTCGCGGAGTAATCGAGCCCAAGGGCGTGGGGGAAATGCTGGGCCAGGAGGCGTGTGAAGCTGCCGTTGCCACACCCCACGTCCACCATCGGGAGGGACTGATCCATCCGGGCAAATTTGGGCAGGTAACCCTCAAGTTCATGAGAGCTGCCGGAGTCCCACAACACATCCCCGGTTGCCCCGGTGGACCGGACGTTGCCCCAATAGCGATCCCATGCTGTGAGTGGGTCCTTGGGCGCGGCCGAGGAAAGCCTGATCAGGCGAGGAATAAGCAGGTATTTCCGGAGCGCGGAGAGCATGCTCCAAATATAGGTGGCGCTACTGCTCTTTCAACCAAAGCAGGGCTTCTGTTTCGGACGTGAAGAATCTGGTGGGGCACGGCGGTTTCATGATCCCAATGAAGAAATTGGCGATGACCCTGTCCACGGGAGACGAACCCCAGAGGGCGATCCGTGAGGCCTGGCAGGGTTTGGCGAACACGGAACGGGCGCCCCTGGTGACGTCTGCCGTTGTGGCCATGTCCACAATCATCGGGTGGCGCGCCTCACCGCAGATCTCGTTGACCCGGTCCATCGCCCGTTGCGCGTCCGCCTGCTGGATCCTGGAACCGCGTGGCCACGTTAGCCGGAGGATTCCTGAGTCTTCGAGTTCCAGCTCGAACGTCACCTCTTGGTGGTCTTGCGGTGCTGCTGGCTGGCTCACTGATCTCCTTGGCGTTTCCTCGCGGACGGCAGGAGGACGAAGCCTCCCCCTGGGCTTTCACCCTCTAGGCTGCCGAATCCGGCTCCGAATGTAAAGGCTCTCTTCCCCGACGCAATACCCCATGCGGCGACGTAAATGAGCACGAATTGCCCCTACTGGGCCGCAGCCCGCGGTGGCGCTGATAGTGTGTTGCCAAATCTGGAATTACGGTGAACGAACGTTGTAACGGAGGGGGCTCAGTGGGTAAGAACGGGGCCGATGTGCAGCACGTTTCCCGCTCCGCCGTCGTGGCGGATTCAGACGCTGATCGCTTGGCCTTAACGACGGTTGCGCTCAAGGCCGCAGGGTTCAAAGTTTTCACCGCTGCAGATGCCGCGTCTATGGCCGCACGGCTGGAAACCGGCAGTCCCGCTGTACTGGTGCTGGAGAACTCCCTGGCACATGGCCTTCGCAGTCCTGGCGTTCCAGTGCTGCTGCTCCTCGATGCCGGCGAATCCCTGGACCTCGAAGAAGCCCAGGCGTGGGGCGTCGTGGACTATGTGATCAACCCGGTGCGTGCCGATGAACTTGTCTACCGCGTAGAAACCTTGATTGGCAGATCCCGGGAGCGTGCCCGGTCCCGGGGAGAAGTAGAAGCACTCCGCGAAAGCCTCCGGAACGTGTCATCCGCCATCCGGCAAACCAACGATCCCCAGCTCATTGCTGACCACGTGGTGAGGGGTTTCGGCGAAGCCCTCGGCGTGGACCACGTCTGGTTTGCGACCTTCCGGGACGAACGCGTTCCCTCGATCCGCGCCCAATGGAACCGCCCCGGCACGCCGATGCTCCCCGCCAGATTGGGCGACAGCGAGAAGCTGATCGTCGAGGCAGCCAACAGGCTATGGGCCGAAGCTGACGTTCTTGCTGTGACCGACCACCGAACCCAGCCGGAATCCAGGATCACCCAGGCGCTGAAGGAATGGTCCTGCGAGCTCAACCCGGTCTCGTCCGTGCTCCTACCTGTGGGCGAAGGTGGGGCAGCTTTGGGAATCATCCTTCTCACCACGGTGGAGGAACGGCACGAGTGGACCCGGCCTGAGATCGCATTGATGCAGCACGTCGCCGGCAATGTGGCGCACGGACTCATTCAGGGTCACCTCATCAGCGCCCAGCAACGCGTGCTGCACCAGCTCAGGCAGTTGGACAAGGCCAAGACGGACTTCCTGGCGACGGTGAACCATGAACTCCGGACGCCCCTGACCTCGATCACGGCCTATCTGGACATGATCAGGGACGGTTCGGGCGGCCCTGTTCCTGAGGGCATCAGCAAGATGCTGGATGTGATCGCCAGGAACTCCGACAGGCTCCGCCGGCTCATCGAGGACATGTTGACGGTGTCCATGCAGGACGGCAGCAACCTGGACCTCAAACCTGTGGACATTGCCAAGCTCCTCCAGGTGGTGGTGGCCACCCTGCGGCCTCTGGCAGAGTCCCGGCACGTGGCTGTGTCCTTCACTGAGGGAACCGAGGACGTGGAGGTCACCGCCGATGAAGCCAAGCTGGAACAGGTCTTCACCAACATCGTGGCCAATGCCATCAAGTTCACCCCGGCAGGTGGACGGGTAGGCATCACGAGTTCGATGTTTGCCTCGGCAGATGGTGGCCGTGCAGCGCTGGTCAAAGTGGCAGACACAGGTTTGGGCATCCCCGAACACGATCTTCCCCACATCTTCACGCGGTTCTACCGCGCCTCCAACGCCACGGCAGCTGCTGTTCCCGGAAGTGGCCTGGGGCTGGCGATCGCCCAGGACATCATCAGCCGGCATATGGGGCGGATGGTCTTCGACTCAACCTTGGGCTCCGGGACTACGGTGTCGGTCGAGTTGCCGGTAGGCGGTCCCTAGGGGCCCTGAACGGTCCCCGAAGGGCCCGTTGACGCCCTCAAATTACCAGTTGACTGCGCATTCCTTGCCACTTGACGGCCTCGTGACGCCATGAACCCTGCCATGACAGGCCGGTCAACCGTTGGCCGGAACCTGACCCGCAAAGTCACTAATCCGCGACACAGTCCGCAACAAAACTGATGCCCCGAGCAATGGCCCGAGGCATCAGTTTGAGTCATGTGGCCTTGAAAGGCGCTCCCCCAATTTAGTTCGGCCACCAACCTATGGTGGTGGTTTCCGTCTTGGTGGTAGTGCTGTTCGGCCACCAGCCGATTGCCGTGCTGTTGCTGTCCTGCGAAGGCTCGGCATTAGCCGGAGCAGCGAGCCCCGTTACTGCCAGGACTGCTGCCATGAGCAGTGTTGCCGCAAATTTCTTCATCCGCTGTGCCCTTTCATACTGATGCGAATTACCGGTGTGACTTGAATAAAGTCACGAGACAAACTATACGAGCTTTTCTTCTTCAAGGACATGGATAATGGGCACATGCAGAGTCCACAATTAACACCCCATCTTGTAGCCGGACTCAATGCGCGCACAAAATGGAAAGAACGGCACTTTGACGAGGCCTTTCGCTTAGCCGGTGAAGCTGCACAGCTTGCCGCTGATGCCGGGGATGAAGTGTCCTGGTGGAACATGCGTTACCTGCAGGCGGAATGCCTCCGGGACCAAGGCCGGATCGATGAATACCTGGCATTGGCACTGGAACTGAACGAGCACGAGCTCACGGCGTCCTCACCTGAGCTTGGGGCCAAAGCCGGGACCATGGTTGCAGTCGCCCTGCAGGGGCTGGGGCGTCTGGCGGAGGCCGCTGCCATGGCCGCGGACGCTGCCAAACTGGCGGCCCGGGACGCGGACCTGGTGTACGTGCAGATCCTCGCACAGCGTGCACTCATTGCCTCCCTTGCCGAAAGCCGCTTGCTGGACGATGCCTGGCGTGAGTGCTTGGAGCTGGAATCCCTACTGACCGAAGACATTGACGAAGACACCGCGGGCAAGGGCTACTGGGTGATCGGCAATGTCGCCTTCCTGGCAAACCGGGTTGAGGATGGCAGCCGGTACCACGATCTTGCCTCCGAACGGCTGTCTCCATCCAAGGACGTGGACTTGTGGGCCCGCTTCAATCGCGCCTCGGCGGAAATGCGTCTTCAGGCCCGGCTGAGTGATGCCGCCACGCTCCGATGCATTGAGCGGGCCGAGCTCGCCACAGACATCGTGGGCGGTTCCGAGCGGGACCATTTGGAAATGTCCCTGGTCCGCGCCCACTGGAACTATCTCAACGGCGACATGCATGAAGCCCTCACCATCCTTGAGCCCTTGTGCGCGCGGTCTTCCATCCTCGCCACCCAAACCTCCGCGGAGTCGCACTTCCTTCTGGCCAGAACCTTGCTTGCCTTGGGCCGTAGGGAAGAAGCCGTGGCGACCTTCAGCGAAACCGCAAGCCTTTTCGATCAGGCAGCGCTGCCTGATCGAAGCTCGGCCGTTCGCGAGTACCTCCGGGATATGGTTGATCAGCGAGGCGAACCGCACGGGGAGTGACCATGTCCGAGGAAAACTCGAATGCCGCATCAGATCCACGCCTGGGGTGGCTGCTTGATGGCATCGTCAGGCTTGCCGCGGGAGACCTGAACACCAGGATTGAAATTTCTGATGCCCGCGACGAGATCGACGCCGTGATCATGGGTACCAACCTCCTTGCCGAGGACCTCCAGATTGTCTATGAAGAGCTGGAGCAGCGGGTGGCAGCCCGCACCCGGCAGCTGCACGAGGCCCACCGCGAAATGCAGCATATGGCCATGACCGATCCCCTCACAGGCCTTCACAACCGCTCCGCCTTCGCCGCCGCGCTAGCCGAATCCCTCGACCGGGACCCCAATGGCAACCAACGGCCAGGCATCTTGCTGATGGACATGAACGGCTTCAAGGGCGTCAATGACTCCCTTGGCCACAGCATCGGAGACAAAGTGCTGGAAACGGTGGCAGCCCGCATCAGCGCTGCCGTCCGCGAGGAGGACATGGTGGCCCGCATGGGCGGCGACGAATTCGCGGTCCTGCTGCAGGACGTTACCCCGGCCAAGGCGGCTTCCATCGGTAATCGGATCCTCGCTGCCATGGACGATCCGATGGAGATCGACGGCCAGCACGTACGATGCGGCGCCAGCATGGGCCTTCGGATGGCAGATCCCGGCAAGAGCGCCGAGGAACTGATGATGGAAGCGGACATCGCCATGTATGAATCCAAGGCGGATGGGCGCGGAAAACTGAAGGTTTTTGACGCGGACATGCTCCTTGCCCGGCAACTGCGCAACCAACTCGTGGGTGAGCTCAAGGAAGCGATCGCCGGTTCGCAGCTGGTGCTCTACTACCAGCCAATCATCCGCTTGGACACCCGGGGAATTGAAGGCGTCGAGGCCCTGGTCCGTTGGAACCACCCCACTCGCGGCATGATCATGCCCGATGAATTCATCCCCATTGCCGAGGAAACGGGGATGATTTCCGATCTCGGCGGTTGGGTGCTGCGCACCGCCGTCGAGCAGTTGCAGCGGTGGCGCAGCGACCCCCTGACGGGGCGCCACGACTTCAACATGCGCATCAACGTGTCCGCCGCAGACCTCCAGCGGCTGGAGTTCGTGGAGGACGTCCGCGAAGCCCTGACCTCGGCCGGGCTGGACCCCTCGCTGCTGGTTCTGGAGCTGACAGAAAGCGCTGTCATTCAAGGCAACGACCTTGACCGCTACACGCTGAACAGCCTCCGACGGCTGGGCATCGAGATGGAGATCGACGACTTCGGCACCGGCTACTCCTCCATTGACTACCTCCGCCGCTTGCCCGTGCACGCCGTCAAGGTGGACCGAACGCTCCTCTCGGCACTCGGTAGCGACCCCGCGCAGCCCGCCCTCCTCGCGGCAGTCCTGCAACTCATTCGGGCGTGCGGCCTCGGTGCCGTGTGGGAGGGAATCGAAACGGCCGAGCAGGCAGACTTCCTGCTCAGCATCGGGTGCACCAGCGGGCAGGGCTACTACTTCAGCCGGCCGTTACCGGAAGCACAACTTACCGAACAGCTGAAGCACCACAAGACCTGGCCGATCCAGGATTAACGCACGACGGCGGTGGGCTGGCTTGGGTCTGCGGCCTGGTGGCTGTTTCGGCCGTGTCAGGCGCCCTTTTGGCGCGCCCGCCATTCGGAGTCGAGGATCGCATAAATGTTCTCGGTGGCCCACTGGCCTTTGTAGTGCCAGTTGTCCACAAGCGTGGCCTCCAGCCGCATCCCCAAGCGTTTGCATATTCCGGCGGACCCCGTATTTAGCGCGTCGAGTTTCGCGTCTATGCGGTGGAAGTTCAACTGGCCGAACGCCAACTTCATGACGGCCTCCGCCGCCTCCGTGGCGATTCCCTGCCCCCTGCCCTCGGGGTGGAGGATCCAGCCAAGCTCAGCCTGGCCTGTTCCCTCCAGCCATTTCAGCACGATCTCGCCCATGAGTCCCGGGCGGTCCTGGCGTTCGATGGCGAGGCAGGCCCAGTCGCCTTCATGCATGAACTTTGCATTCGCGTAGCGGCCCAGGACCTCCATGGATTGCGTCTTGCTCAGTTCGTTTCGGAACAGGTACCGGGCGGTTTCCGGCAGCGACTGATAGGCGTGGAACCGCTCAAGGTCCTCGGCCTCGAAACGCCGCAGAATGAGTCGTTCGGTCGTGATCGGAAGCTCAATTTCGGGCATGTCTACGAGGCTACTAGCCTCGTCCAAATCCTCGCCCCGAGCTTGTCCAGCCTTGACAGTTGGGCCGAACTGGGATTACCTAATGAACATTCGGTAAAAAAAGCTGGAGGCAATGACGCATGGTTGAAACAACCCTCTCCGGTGCAACGCACCACATCCTGACGAACGACTACGCGTCTGAATGGATGGGCATTGAGGTCCTCAAGATCGACGACGGCCATGCCACCATCCGCATGCACCTCCGCCAGGAAATGCTCAATGGATTCGGAATGGCCCACGGCGGAATGATCTTCGCCTTCGCGGACACAGCCTTCGCACTGGCCTGCAACCCGGCCAACCCCACGCCGAAGCAAGCCGCCAACATCACGGTGGCGTCCGGCGTCGACATCAACTTCATCAAGCCCGCGTTCGAAGGCCAGGTGATTACCGCCGTCGCAAACCGTCGCGCGAGTACCGGCCGCAGCGGCCTCTACGACATCCAGATCTACGCGGCTTCACCCGGCGCCGCGGGCGCCACCCCCGATCAAGATCCCGGAGAACTCATTGCAGAGTTCCGGGGCCGCAGCCGCACCATCTCCAAGAAGTAGGAACTCCAGATGACCCAGAACACCGTCGCCGCTCCCGCCGCCCCCATCTTGGACCGCGAAGAAACGATGTCCCGCGACGAACTTGAAGCACTACAGCTCAGCCGCCTGCAGCACACGGTGGCCTACGCCTACGATCGCGTGCCGCTGTACAAGCGCAAGTTCGATGAAGCCGGCGTGCACCCCACCGACCTCCGCGAGCTGAGCGACCTCGGCAAGTTCCCGTACACCACCAAAGAAGACCTCCGCCTGGAGTACCCGTTTGGCATGTTCGCCGTCCCGCAGGACCAGGTGGCACGCATCCACGCGAGCTCCGGCACCACCGGGCGTCCCACCGTGGTGGGCTACACCAAGAACGACCTCGCCAACTGGGCAACCCTGGTGGCCCGTTCCCTGCGCGCCTCCGGGGTTCGTCCGGGCATGAAGGTCCACAACGCCTACGGTTACGGCCTCTTCACCGGCGGCCTCGGGGCACACGCTGGAGCTGAAGCGCTCGGTTGCACGGTCATCCCGATGTCCGGCGGCCAGACCGAACGCCAGATCCAGCTCATCCAGGACTTCAAGCCTGACGCCATCCTGGCCACCCCCACGTACCTGCTGACCATCGCCGACGCGATGGCGCACCAGGGCATCGACCCCACGTCCACCTCACTCAAATTCGCCGTGCTGGGCGCCGAGCCGTGGACCGAAGAGATGCGCCACGAACTCGAAACCACCATGAACATCAAGGCCTCGGACATCTACGGGCTCTCCGAAGTCATGGGCCCGGGAGTGGCTGGCGAAGCTGTTGAAACGCAGGACGGTTGCCACATCTGGGAGGACCATTTCCGACCCGAAATCATCGATCCGTTCGATCACTCCACGGTCCTGGGCGATGGCGAACCCGGCGAATTGGTCTTCACGTCCCTCACCAAAGAAGCGCTGCCGATCATCCGCTACCGCACCAAGGACCTCACACGCCTGCTCCCCGGAACCGCCCGCCCGGCCCACCGTCGGATGGGCCGCATCACCGGCCGCAGCGACGACATGATCATCCTGCGCGGCGTGAACCTTTTCCCCTCCCAGATCGAGGAAATCGCCCTGCGCATCCCCGAGCTTAGCCCGCACTTCCAGCTCGAAATCACCCGTCCCGAGGGCAAGCGCATGGATTCGCTGACCGTGAAAATCGAGAGGCGCGAGAACGTCCCCGCAGAGACAAGCACGACGGCGGCCCGCACCTTGCGCGAACAGATCAAGATTCACGTGGGGTCTTCTTGCGTAGTTGAAGTTGTAGACCCCGGCTCCCTTGAGCGTTCCAACGGGAAGCTCCGCCGGATCTACGACCTGCGGCCAAAGGGCTGACATGCGGCGTCGCTGAACGGCAGCCCGTCTAGAGATCGTGAGAAAATGCCACCATGCCTACTGAGACAACCACCAAGCGCGGACGGCCCGGTTACGACCAGCAGTCGGTGCTCCGCGTCGCCGTCGACGTCTTCAACCGCCACGGGTACGATGCAACGTCCATGGGCATCCTGGCGGAGAACCTCGGGATCTCCAAGTCAGCCATCTACCACCACGTGCCGTCCAAGGGCGATCTGCTGAAGCTCGCCCTAGACCACGCACTGGGAGGTTTGGAGGCGATCCTCGACGAGCCCGCCGCCACCTCCGGGCCGGCCGATGCGAGGCTCGAGTTCGTGCTCCGGCAGACCATCGCGGTGCTGGTTGACAGGCTGCCGTTCGTCACCTTGCTGCTGCGCTTGCGGGGAAATACCGAGATCGAACGCGACGCCCTTGAACGCCGGCGCGCCTTCGACCACAAGGTTGCCGCACTCATCGCCGCTGCCCGGCAAGACGGCTCCCTGCGACAGGACATCGATCCCCGCACGGTCACCCGGCTCTTGTTCGGCACGATCAACTCGATCGTGGAGTGGTACAAGCCAGGCGGGTCACTCTCCCCCGAGAAACTAGCCGACGACGTCATCAGCATGGCATTCGACGGCCTCCACACCGCCGCCTGACGCTCTCTCACATCCCGACGCCTTTTCCCGGTTCCTCTCTCACACCCCGACGTCTTTTCCCGGTTCCTCTCTCACACCCCGACGTCCTTTCCCGGTTCTTCTCTCACATCCCGCGGGTCTTTTCCCGGTTCCTCTCGCACGTCCCGACGTCTTTTCCCGGTTCTTCTCTCACATCCACGCCCATAGACGCGAAACGCTTCCCCGCGCGATGCGGGAAAGCGTTTCGCGTTTGTTGACTTGACGTTCAGAGCTGGTATTCGGCCTGCTGGCCAAGAGTTTCATGGATGCAGAGCACGTTGTTCTCGGTATCCATGAACCAGGCACACTTTTCGGCGTCCGTGGTGCAGATATGGTTCTCCGTTTTGATGTCGGCTTCGTCGTAGTCCTGGAAAACTACGCCTTTTCCTTCCATCTCCTGAACCAGACGCTCGATGTCGTGTACCTCGAAACTGAGGGCGGTGTGACCGGAGTGCTTACCGTCCGTAACTGGCAACAACTGCAGCATGGGACCGCCGTCGTAGCCGAACAAATCATTTCCATCCCAGGTTCTGCCGCGGTGCGGCAAGCCGAGCTTCTCCGCATAGAACATGCGGGCACGGCTCATGTCATCGACGGGCAGGACAGTAGTGGCTGTGTTGAGGGCTAGATGCATTTGGGCCACCTCCTACGCAGAAAATTTTACGCCCGGAAGGACCCCCGGGACCTTACAGAACCGGGATGTGAGAGAAGAAGCGCCAAAACGCGTCGGGAGATGATAGAGGAACCGGGAAAAACCCGCAGGATGTGAGAGAGGACCGGTTTTGAGCCTCACGCACACCCCTTGACACGCGTGACGGGCATCACCTACCTTTATGAGATCGATCCCATCCATACATTGCTTTCGTTGGGGACATGAATGAGATCGATCCCAAAGATACTGTTAATCGACGAGGACTAACATGAACGCCCCACATTCGAAGCGCCCGTCCACGGCTCCACGCAAGACATCGCCGTGGACCGCCGCCACCGCCAGCACTATCGGTTCGGTGCTGGAGTACTACGACTTTTTCGTCTACGGCCCTATGGCTGCGCTCGTCTTCGGAGCAGTCTTCTTCCCCAGTGGCGATCCCGGCCTTGCCTCAGTCCTCTCACTGAGCACGTTCGCCGTCGGATTCGTTGCAAGGCCGCTTGGCGGCATCGTCATCGGCCACCTGGGCGATCGCGTTGGTCGTAAGAAGATGCTCCTCTTCACCTTCTTCCTCACCGGCCTGGTTACTGTAGGCATCGGGTTCCTGCCCACTTACGCGCAAGTGGGCGTGTGGGCACCGATCATGCTGGTCTCGCTCCGTTTCCTCCAAGGAATTGGCCTCGGCGGTGAGTGGGGCGGTGCAGCACTGCTCGCCGTCGAGCATGCACCCGAAGCCAAGCGCGGCTTCTTTGGCAGCCTCGTCCAGGCGGGTGCTCCCATTGGCGTCATTCTCTCCAGCGGCGTCGTAGCCATCCTCACGGGCACACTATCCCGGGCAGACCTGCTCGCCTGGGGCTGGCGCATCCCGTTCCTGCTGAGCGTCGTTCTGGTGATTTTTGGACTCATCCTGCGTCTGAAGATCACGGAGACCCCGGACTTTGAGAAGACCGTGGCGGTTCCCGCCGCCAAGGAAAAGCTGCCACTGATTGTGGCGCTGCGCCGGTATCCCAAGCAGATCCTCGCCATGATCGGCGTGCACGTCAGCGATACAACACTCGGCTTCATGCAGGGCGTCTTCATCATCGGTTTCGCCACAACTACCCTGGGCATCAGTCCCACCGTGGCCTTGATGGCCAACATTGCGTCCTCCATTACCAATCTGATCATCACGCCAATTTCAGGCATCATTTCCGACCGTTTCGGCCCACGACGGGTCCTGGTCACCGCCACCGCGGCCTTGGCACTCTGGGCCTTCCCCATGTTCTGGCTCATGGAGACCAAGAGCGTCCTGGCACTGTTCCTGGTGATGTCCGCCAACGGCCTGATCGTTGGAATGCTCTTTAGCCAGCAGGCCACGCTCTTTGCCGCGGTGCTGGATCCGAAGGTCCGCTACACGGGCATGTCCATTGGATTCCAGGTAGCCACTGTGATCGGCGGCGGCTTTGGTCCGCTGATCGCCCAAGCCCTCCAGAACAACGCTGGCGGCGCCACCTGGAGCATCTCCGGATATCTCATGCTCGTGGCGCTGATCGCCCTCGGTTGTGCGCTGTACCTGACATCCCGCAAGACCCGGCTGGCCAACGTTTCCCAGCCCTCCCCCGAGTCCGTGGCTGCTTCCCAGCTCTAAAGCCATCTCGTCCCGAAACAGAACGGAACCGCAGTAATGCAGCACGAATTTCTCGGCCGCATCGGCACCACAGTTGCCGAATCCGAGGCTTGGTGGCCCGAGCAGCACGGAGCCAACGGCTCACAACCCAACATTCTCATGGTCATCCTTGATGACACGGGATGGTCCGATTTTGGCTGCTTCGGCTCGGAAATCAACACTCCCGCAATCGATGGACTGGCCGGGCAGGGACTCAGGTACACTAATTTCCACGTGACCCCGCTCTGCTCCCCCACAAGGGCCAGCCTGCTCACGGGCCGCAACAACCACTCCGTGGGCATGCGCTTCCTGGCCGACGCGGATACTGGCTTCCCCAACTCCCGCGGCTGCGTTCGTCCGGACGTGCCGATGCTCCCGGAGCTGCTCCGAAGCAACGGCTACGGCACCTTCCTTGCCGGTAAGTGGCACCTGGCGCCCCTGAACGAGCTCACCCCCGCGGGCCCTTTCCACAACTGGCCCCTGAGCCGCGGATTCGACCGCTTCTACGGGTTCCTCGACGGCTGCACTGACCAGTACTCCCCCGAACTGATTGCCGACAACCACAGCATCCAGCCGCCGGACCGGGACGGTTACCACCTCAGCGAAGACCTGGCCGAGCAATCAATCCGCTTCCTCAAGGACCACACCACCTACCGTCCACACGCTCCCTTCTACCTGCAGCTCGCGCTGGGGGCCACACACGCTCCTTTCCAGGCGCCCAGGGAGTACATCGAAAAGTACATCGACGTTTTCACCAAGGGCTGGGACGCCACCCGCAGCGATCGGCTGAAGCGGCAAGTGGAACTGGGCGTGGTTCCGGACGGTACAGCGCTGACGGAACGCTTGGCAGAGGTCCGGGCATGGGAGGACTTGGACAGCACCGAACAGGACGTCTTCACCCACTTACAGGCGGCTTTCGCTGGCTTCCTGGAGCACGCTGATGCCCAGATTGGGCGCGTTGTTGAGGCGCTGAAGGCCATGGACCTTTACCAGAACACCATCGTCCTGGTGATGTCGGACAACGGAGCTTCCCGCGAAGGCGGCCCCACAGGCGACGTCGATTGCAACGCGCCGTACTCGGGTGTCCGCAGGCCCGCCGTCGAGCAGGTCAGCCTGCTGCCGAAGCTCGGCGGTCCCCTGGGTGGCGCGCACTATCCCGAAGGATGGGCCATGGCTGGCAACACGCCGTTCCGCCGCTACAAGCAGTTCGTTGACCTTGGTGGCGTTCGTTCGCCGCTTGTCGTTTCCTGGCCCGCGGGGATCAAGAAAGCCGGAGAAGTCAGAGGCCAGTTCCTGCACGCCATTGACATCATGCCCACCTTGCTGGAGGCCGCGGGCATAGAAACGGATACAACGTTCGACGGCGGATCGGCAGTTGCGACGTTCGTCGACGCCAAGGCGAAGGAACCCCGCGAAACGCAATTCTGGGAGATGCTCGGCCACCGGGCCATCCGCCAAGGCAACTGGAAAGCCGTCACAGCCCACGTTCATGGCGAGGACTACAGCCGGGACGACTGGCGCCTGTACAACACCCGGGAAGACTTCGCCGAGGCGCACGACCTCGCAGCCACTGAACTGGAACAGCTGCAGGCCTTGCAGGAACTGTGGTGGCAGCAAGCGGAGCGGGTGGGGGCCTTCCCCTTGGATGACCGTACCTTGGTGGAACTGCTCACCGCCCGGGGTCCCGCTGGCTTGGTCAATCGCAAGGAGATCGTCTTCCGGCCGGGGCAGAGCCACATTCCCCTGGCCAGCGCGATCACGGGCAGCGACCGCGCCCTTGAGTTCACGGTCCACCTGGAGGACTTCAGCCCGGGCATGGAGGGAGTCCTGGTTTCCAGCGGCAATCAGCAAGGCGGCTACGTCCTCTACGTTCGCAACGATGTCCTGATCTTCGAGCACCATGCCTTGGGCGTCCGCGATGTAGTGAAGTCGGACGTCGTGCTGCCCACCGGACCGCAGACCGTGGGCCTACGCCTCACTCCAAGAGACGACAAAGCCGCGCTGGCGGAGTTGCTTCATCAGGACGAGGTGGTTGCGGCTACAACCATCAGCGCCACATCAAGCCACCTGTCGTTCTGGGGAATGGACATCGGCGCAGACCCGGTCAGTACGGTTTCCGCGGAGTACGAGGCACCGTTCGCCTTCCCCGAGGCAGCGATGGACCGCGTAGTGTTGCGGTTCAGGGACACCCCGGACCTTGAGGACCTCGCCGAGCTCATTGAATCCACGGAGTAGAAATATGCGACAACTGATTCTTGATGTGGACACCGGGGTGGACGACGCCCTCGCCCTGATGCTGGCCGCTCGTCACCCCGGCTGGAACCTCCGGGCCGTCACCTGCGTGGCGGGAAACACCAGCCTGGAAGGCGTGGTCCGCAACACCCTGACGGTCCTCGAAGCCGTCGGCGCAACCAGTGTTCCAGTGGCAGCAGGGGCCGCCAGGCCCCTGCTCGAAGAACCCCGCGACGCCGGCCACGTCCACGGCGGGGACGGGCTGGCCGATCTTGGCTGGGTACCGTCGGCCAGAAAGCCCGAGGCGATTCACGCCGTCGAGCTTTTACGCCGCGAGATCCTGGCGAGTCCTGAGCCTGTTGTCTTGGTGCCGCTGGCCCCGATGACGAACATCGCGCTGTTGCTGCGGACGTATCCTGAAGTCGCGGCGAACATCGGGCAGATCGTTTTCATGGGCGGTTCGGCGGCCGTTGGCAATGCCTCGCCGGTGGCCGAGTTCAACGTGTGGCACGATCCCGAGGCTGCCCAAATCGTGATCAGCAGCGGCCTGCCGATCACCATGTATGGACTGGATGTGTTCTATTCCGTGGCGATCGAGGCACCCGACATTGAGCTGCTGAGGGAATCGGACGACGCCGGATGCCGGCTAAGCGGTCACCTTCTGACCCATCTGGCGAAGGTCAATGCGGATGACTTCCGGCTGACCTCGCCCGGATCGGCGGGCATCGGCGACGCTGGTGCTGTGTGCGCCGTGATTGATCCGGAAGGCCTGGTGACCCATCGCCACCGGGTTGAGGTCAGCCTTTCGAACCCCCTGACCCGGGGGCAGACCGTGGTGGACCGCAGGACGAAGGCCTCGGAGGCAACGCTCGCGCACGGCTACCTAAGCCGGGACAGCATTGACGTCGCTCTCGGTGTTGACGGACGTCGCTACGCATCGCTGTTTCTCGATACCATCAGATCCCATGACGGTAAGTAGCGCGGCACCAGCAACCATGCTCGATGTGGCGCGGGCGGCCGGCGTCTCCCGCGCTACGGTTTCGCGTGTTTTTACAGCGCCATCTTCTGTTGCAGAGGAGACGCGCACCAAGGTGATGGACGCCGTCGCGCAGTTGAACTATGTGCTGAACAGCGCGGCCCGCAGCCTGCGCAGCGGTCGTTCCAACACCATCGCGCTGTTGGTGGGCGACATCGCCCAGCCGTTCCACAGCCAGCTCGCCAAGGCCGTTGCCCACGCCGCTGAAGGGCGCGGATACAGCGTCCTTCTCTGCGACCTGGACCACAGCATCACGCGTCTGGAGCGGCTTCTCGAATCCCTGCCTCTGCAGGGTGTTGACGGGGTCATTCTGGCAACGGGTGACGACATCGATACCGACGCCGTGCGGGCTGCGATCCGCGAAGCCGAAGAGCGCGATACGAAGGTCCTGCTCGGCACTCCCCAGCTGGCAGGGATCGCGACCTTGGTCATGACCACGGATTACGAATCCGTGGCCTATCAAGCCACCAAGCACCTGCTGGACCAGGAACGATGGCCGGTTGCCCTGCTGGGCGGGGGTGCGTCGTCGGTCCTTTCTCCGCTCCTGAAGCAGGGCTATCTGCGGGCCTGTTCAGAAGCCGGGCACTCAGCGGCCGACGCCATGCTCGCCGTGACGGAGTACAGCACGGACGCCGCCCGCGCAGCGACACAGGGCTTGCTCTCCGGCCCCGTCCGCCCGGAAGGCATTGTGGCCTCCAGCGTATCCGTAGCTTTGGGGGCAATGTCCGCACTGGCCGACGCCGGTTTGGGAGCCCCGGGGCAAATTGGCTTGGTGGCCTGCGAAGAAGTCCTGTTGGCCGAGCAATTGCGGCCCAGGCTGACGACTGTGGGGACCAAACTCGATCTTCAGGGCGCTGCAATGGCGGACGCGTTGATCGATGCCATCCAGGGCAATTCCGCCGAGAGCCAGGATTGGGTGCCCCAGTTGAATCTCCGGGAATCCAGCGCCCGGTAAATAGCAACGCGGGGTCACTTAGGGCCCATGTTTGCTGTGAACATGGGCCGCAAGTGACCCCGCGTTGCTTCTACGTTGGGGTTACTTTTCCACGAGGGTCAGGACGTCGTACGTTGCTACGATTTCATCGTTCTGGTTGGTGAGCACGGCGTCCCAGGCAACCTCGCCGTATTCGTCAGTCTCGCGGGGAGTGATCTTCTTCGCGGTCAACGTGACGCGGATGGAGTCGCCGGCAGCCACTGGGGTTATGAAGCGCAGGTTCTCCAGGCCGTAGTTGGCCAGAACGGGACCCGGCGCGGGCTCAACGAACAACCCGGCAGCCCAGCTCAGGAGCAGGTAGCCATGCGCGACGATGCCCGGGAAGAACGGGTTCGCCTCGGCGGCTTCCTGGTTGGTGTGGGCGTAGAACGTATCGCCCGTGGAGTTGGCGAAGGCCGTGATGTCCTCGAGGGTCACCTGGCGCAGATCGGAACGAACGGCGTCGCCGATCCTCAGCGTCGAGAGGTGCTTCCGGAAAGGGTGCTCGCCTTCGGTTTCCACCGTGAAGTTGCGGTCAGCACCCGTGTGCCATTGACCGGTGACGGCGGTGAGCATGTTCGGCGAGCCCTGGATCGCGGTGCGCTGCATGTGGTGCAGGACGGAGCGGATACCGCCCAGTTCTTCGCCGCCACCTGCGCGGCCGGGACCGCCGTGGACCAGGTGCGGTACGGGCGAGCCGTGGCCGGTGGAGGACCGGGCGTCCTCGCGGTTAAGCATGTGGACGCGGCCGTGGTGCGCTGCGATTCCGAGTACCAGTTGCTGTGCCACGGAAGGATCGTTGGTGCACACGGACACCACCAACGAGCCCGAGCCCTTGGCAGCGAGGCGGATGGCGTCAGCGAGATCCGAGTATCCGATCACAGAGGAGACGGGGCCGAAAGCTTCAAGCGAGTGGACTTCTTCGGCTTCGGCGTTGGCCCAGTTGAGGAGCACTGGAGACATGAACGCCCCGTCTTCCACGACCCCCACGGCACCGCCAACCGAGGTGACCGACGGCGAATCGAGGGATCCGTACGCAAGCTCACCACCGGCGTCGAGCATTGACTGAACGGCCGCGCGGACGTCCGCGAGCTGCTCCAGCGAAGCCAACGCGCCCATGGTGACACCCTCGGCACGAGGATCACCAACCACCACGCGCTCGTTGATACGGGCTCCGATGGCTGCGGCGACCTCGGAGGTGAGTTCCTTGGGGACGATCACGCGGCGGATGGCGGTGCACTTCTGGCCGGCTTTGACGGTCATTTCAGTGACGACAGCCCGGACAAACGCGTCGAACTCCGGAGTGCCGGGAACGGCGTCGGGGCCAAGGATCGCGGCGTTCAGCGAGTCGGTTTCGCACGTGAAACGGACGCCGCCCTGGACCACGTTGCGATGGCCCTTCAAGGAGTTGGCAGTAGACGCCGAGCCCGTGAAGGAGACGAGGTCGCGGTAATCCAGTTCGTCCAGGATGGTCCGGGCAGACCCGGAAATCAGCTGAAGGGAGCCCGCGGGCAGGATGCCGGACTCGACGATCGCCTTGACGGCGGCAGCTGCAACGTAACCCGTTGGCGTGGCCGGCTTGACGATGGTTGGAACGCCGGCCAGGAAGGCGGGCGCGAACTTCTCCAACATGCCCCAGACAGGGAAATTGAAGGCGTTGATCTGCACCGCAACACCAGGAATACGCGTGTAGATGTGCTCGCCGGCGAACGAACCGTCCTTGGACAGCACCTCCATCGGGCCGTCCACCACAACCTGCGAGTTGGGCAGTTCACGGCGCCCCTTGGATCCGAAAGTGAAGAGAACGCCAATGCCGCCGTCGATGTCGATCATGTTGTCGATCTTGGTCGCGCCGGACTGCGACGAGGACTCATACAGCTCTTCACGCCGGCCGTTGAGGTACATGGCAAGCTCTTTGAGCTTGAGCGCGCGCTGGTGGAAAGTCAGCTTGCCAAGTTCCGCTTGGCCCGTGGTGCGGCCATGATTTACGACGGCGGCAAAGTCCAGTCCGTCGGTGCTGACGTTGGCCAGGACTTCTCCGGTGCTGGCATCACGGACCGGGACGGTTTTGGCATCAGGAGCGGGCGTCCACCAGGCATCCTGGACATAGCTGGGGACGGTTGCAACGGCTGTGGTTTCCGGGGCGACTGCGGTAGTGGTCATCGTCGACGGGTCCTTCCAAGGCACGTGAAATCGGCTCGGTCATTGGGTCTGCGGGACCGCAAACATTACTGACCGGCCGTTCGGTAATATATACAGGGTACATGAATGCCCGGAGGAGTACAGCAGCAATTTTCGCGACGCTCTCTCACATACCGCCCCATTTGGGCCATCGTTCTCTCACATACCGCCCGGTTCGGGCCATCCTTCTCTCACATCACCGCAGCTTGGCGCGGATCGCCGTCACTTCTGCGTCCGTGACTCCATTCCGCGCCAGGAACGATTCGACATCCAGCGAACCCAAGAATGTCCGCACGCCCGCACGTTTGTGCTCCAACCAGGCCTCAAATTCCTCGCCCGAAAGATAGGGATCGTGCGCATGCGGTGCCCCGTGAGTTCGGTGCCGTTCATTAATCCCCCGGGCCGCAAGTTCGTAGCCGCGCAGGATTTCGTCATCACCTATACCGGCTAAACGTTGCAACATGAGTGCGATCACCCCGCTGCGATCCCTGCCGGCCGAGCAGTGAATCACAACCTTGCCAGGCGCGGCCGCGATGGCTTTGAAGACCGCCGCAATCTTTCCCGCAAACAGCCTCACATAGTCGCCATACTGTGCCGGATCCTTCAGATACGGGCCGAAGAGCTCGCCGAAATGGCTATGGCCAGGGTCCTCCGTGGGGCAATGTACGACGTCGATCCGAGCCTTCACGTCGTCCGGCACCTCGGGATCGGTGTCGCGTTGCCGCCGCTCGCCCGAGGCGCGCAGATCGATGACAGTGCGGACGCCGTCGTCGTACATTTGGCGCCAGCCGACTTCGGTAACCCACTCGTGGCGACCCATCCTGTACACGTCCCCCGCGATCCGCCAAGCGTTCACAGCGCCATCCCAGTGGACGCCTAACTGCGGAGCTGTCCCATCCATAGGAGCCAGCTAAGCACATTCGTCCGCAGTGATGTGATAGAGGAACCGCCGAAAAGGCGATGGGATGTGAGAGAGGAACCGCCCTAAAGCGCAGGCTGTCAAGCTGTGTGGAGTCAGTGGGTTGGTTGTTTGTTTGGTTCGGGGAGGTTGATTCCTACGTAGGTTTGCGGTGCTGGTGTTGTGGGGCGTTGTCGGAATCGGTGTGGGTATT